>JBOFGV010000133.1:0-42349 GCA_051649305.1 Beijerinckiaceae bacterium | reverse complement strand
TGTCTTTATTCGCGGCGGAGCGGCTGTTGTGCTGGCCAGCACCACGCCCGATGTGAAACCGCACGACGCGCCCGCCCGGCGTCTTTATCTCGCTGTGGGTTCCAAGGAAGGTGTTGGCCCTGGCCAACACTTTGAGGATGACGGCGTCAGCTGGAGTTTCCAGAAAGGCCAATGTCTCAATCTGGATATCAGCTGGCGCTGGAACAGCAAGACCGCTGAAGTGCAGCTCACTGGCGAAACTGGCTCTCTGGCGCTGCCACCTGTTTCTGCATGGTCCGTGGAAACTGCGGGGATCAAGCTGCTCAACACAGCAATTGAGAACAAGGGCTAGAAACGCCGGTGCTTGTCGGGCGCTTTCCAGACAGATACTAACGCACCATGCACCTTGATCTCCATGGGCTTCAGGCCTTCGTAGCGATTGCCGAACGGGGTAGCTTTCATGCCGCTGCTGCCCATCTGAATCTCAGCCAAACCGCCTTGTCGCACAGGATACGCAAGTTCGAGGAAGGCGTCGGCGTCCAGCTTTTGTTTCGCACAACCCGGCAGGTTTCGCTCACGCCGCCCGGAGCAGAACTGCTGCCGCGTGCACGCCGCATTCTTGATGACATGGCAGCAGCGGTGGACCGGCTTTCCGTCATGTCGCAGCAGGCAGAACCGAAGCTGGCATTCGGCTGCCTGCCAACCATAGCAACAGTGTTCTTGCCTGAGATCATGGCGCGATTTCGCCAGCGTTATCCAAACATGGCGATCCGTGTCTTTGACAGCTCTGCTTCCGATATCGCTGATAAGGTGCAGGCTGGTGATGCCGAGTTTGGCGTGAGCGTGATTGCCGTCAACCGTTGGGATCTCGATGTAAAGCCTCTCGTGAAAGAGCCCTTTGTGCTGCTTTCCCGCAGAACCGATGATCTGGCGAAACAATCAACTCTTAACTGGGGCGATATCTCCCGCCTGCCACTGATCCGCATCAGCGCCGAGACAGGCAACCGTATCCTGATTGACGATGCTTTGGGGGCCAGAAAAGAGCAGCTGAACTGGCGTTACGAAGTCCAGCGGATCACCACTGCAGTTGCCATGGTCAGCGAGGGTGTTGGCTATGCGGTTTTGCCACAATTGGCTGTTCGCACTCTCAACGATGGAGCTTTGGCGGCTGTGCCCCTCGAAAGCCCCACAGTGATGCGAACACTTGGCACTGTTACCCGCAAAGGGTACGCGCTCACCCCGGCTGCAACACACCTGCTGGAATTGATCGCCACTGCCCTTAGAAACGAGGTTGGCTCAAGTTTGATATATGAATAACTTGCATGAAAAAATATAATTATTTCATTTCTTCATCAATATGAAAGCTGGTAGCGTTTGTTGAAATACTCCGGGAGGAGACAGCGCGTGAGCGACTGTAAAAACAACAGGGTTGCAATCGGCTTCATTGGCTTTGGTGAAGTGGGCCAGACTTTTGCGCGTGATTTTCTGAAACGCGATGATGTTTCTGTTGCTGCCTACGACATGCTTTTTGAAACAGCAGCTGGCGAAAAGCTTGGTGCAAAAGCTGCCGAGATTGGTGTTCAGGCGAAGGTATCTGCAGCAGAAGCCATCGGGAATGCGCGCATTGTTGTTTCGGCGGTGACAGCATCTGAAGCGGAACGTGTGGCGGAAAGCGCTGCCGCCTTTCTGAAGCCCGGGCAAATTTTCCTTGATGTCAATTCAGCGGCCCCAACAACAAAACAGCGTGCGGCCAAATTCGTTGAGGCTGCCGGAGCGCATTACATTGAATGTGCCGTAATGGCTCCCGTGCTGAAGCCGGGCCTCAGTGTACCGATCCTTGTTGGTGGCCCTCATGCCGAGGAAGCAGCTTTGCTGATGAACAATCTCGGAATGAACCTTTCAGCGGTAGCAAAAGAATATGGCCGCGCTTCTGCGATGAAGCTTTGCCGGTCGATCATGATCAAGGGACTGGAAGCGCTGACCGTGGAGTGCGCAGCAGCCAGTGAGGCACAAGACGTTAAAGACTATGTCTTCGGCAGTCTGGCTGAAACCTTTCCGTCCATCGACTGGTACGCTCTTTCAGAAAACATGCGTGAAAGGGTTGCAACCCATGGCTTACGCCGCGCAGCAGAAATGCGTGAAGCGGGTGAAATGCTGGCTGCCATTGGCATGAATCCAGAGCTCGCACTGGCAGTTGCGAATACCCAGCAGCGCAATGTGCGCCCAAAGGAAGCATGACATGAAACGGCGCGCTTTTCTTGTCGGCACAGCCGCTCTTGCTTTCTCGCCAAGCGCTGTGAAAGCGCAAACCACATGGCCTTCGCAAGTCATCAAGTTCATTGTGCCTTTCGCCCCCGGCGGCAGCACGGATATCCTTGCACGCGTGATTGCCCAAAAACTGGAAGCGCCCCTCAAGGCCACTATCATCATTGAAAACAGGCCCGGTGCAGGCGGCTCGGTGGCGGCGAATGCCGTGGCAAAGGCAGATGCCGATGGCCACACCTTTATGATGGGACACATCGGAACATTGGCTTTTACACCGTCGCTCTATCCCAACCTACCGTATGATCCGGTGAAGGATTTTGCACCCGTTGCGCTGGTGGCAACTGTGCCCAACATCCTCGCCGTGCATCCGTCTTTGCCGGTCAAAACATTTGCTGAGTTCGTTGCCTATGCAAAGGCCAATCCCGGCAAACTCAACTATGGCTCTGGCGGCGTCGGCAGTGCTGCCCATGTGGCTGGGGCCTATCTCGCCTCTGCTGCAGGCTTTGAGGCAACCCATGTGCCGTATCGCGGCACGGCTCCCATGATCAATGATCTCGTGGCCGGGACAATCCAGTTCACCTTGACCGGAGGTCCTGCTGTTTTGCCCATGGCTGCTTCCGGGCGGTTGCGAACATTGGCGGTTTCCAGTCGGGAGCGTGTGGCTTTTGCGCCGGATCTTCCGACAGTCGCGGACAGTGGCGTGGCCAATTTCGATGCTGTGCAATGGTACGGTCTGGTTGCACCGGCCAAAACGCCTGAGGCGATTATCCGGCGCATGAACACCGAGATCAACGGCTTGCTCGGTTCGCCGGAAGTGGCGACAACACTGCGCAACGACGGAGCGATTGCAGCACCAACGACGCCGGAAAAATTCGGTGCACTCATCCAGTCTGAAATCACGGTATGGCGGGATGTTATCCGCCGTTCCGGCATAACTGCTGGAGGCTAAGATGTCTCTTCGCGGCGTCAGATGCATGATGATGCGGGGCGGCACCTCGAAAGGGGCGTATTTTCTCGCAGAGGATTTGCCCACCAATACCAAGGAGCGGGATGCCCTTCTGTTGGCACTCATGGGATCGCCGGATCCCCGACAGGTGGATGGCCTTGGAGGAGCCCATCCGCTTACGTCAAAGGTTGCGATTGTCTCGCGCTCAAATGAACCTGGCATCGACATTGATTTTCTCTTTGCGCAGGTTGGGGTCGACAAGCCGATGGTCGACACCACGCCGAATTGTGGCAACATCCTATCAGGCGTTGCGCCCTTCGCAATCGAGCGTGGCTTGGTAAAGCCAGCTGACGAAATGACAAGTGTGCGGGTGCGTACTGTCAACACCGGAACCGTTGCGGACCTTGTTGTGCAAACGCCTCAAGGACGGGTGAACTATGAAGGGGTCGCCAGAATCGATGGCGCTCCGGGCACGTCTGCTCCCATCACAATTTCCTTCCTTGATGCAGAAGGCTCGGTTTGCGGATCGCTGCTCCCTACCGGTCATGTAGTGGATATCATCAATGGCGTGCGCTGTACGCTGATCGATAACGGCATGCCTGTCATCATCATGAAGGCCGCAGATGTCGACCGCACCGGGCACGAGTCCCGCGAGCAGCTTGACAAGGACAGGGAGTTGAAATCCCGGATCGAGGCTATTCGGTTGAAGGCTGGGCCTTTGATGAACCTCGGTGATGTTACCAGCAAGGCCGTGCCAAAAATTTGCCTCGTGGCAGAGCCGCGCAGCGGCGGAAACATTGCAACACGCAGTTTCATTCCGCATGAGTGCCACGCCTCCATCGGCGTTTTCGCTGCTGTGACTGTGGCCACCGCAGCCGCCCTCCCCGGATCTCCTGCGTATGAAGTCGTCTCGATGCCCAGCGGGCGAGAGCGGACTGTCATTGTTGAGCACCCCACAGGCGAGTTCACAGTGAACCTTACGGTTGGCGGCACAGAGCAAAAGCCCGTGATCGAACGGGCCGGGCTTTTGCGCACAGCACGCATGCTTTTTGATGGAACTGCGTATGCGCCGGAAAATCGGTTGATCGCAGCAGAACGGGACTTGGTGTAATGTCGAAGACAGGACTGGTGATTACAGCACATCCGGGAGACTTTGTCTGGCGCGCAGGTGGTGCCATTGCACTGCATGCCAAACGGGGCATGCGGATCAAGATCTTGTGCCTTGCCTACGGTGAACGGGGCGAAAGCCAGTTTGCGTGGAAGAAAGCAGGGGCAACACTTGCCGAGGTCAAGGCAGGCCGCAAGGACGAGGCGGAGCGCGCTGCGGCCGTGCTGGGTGCTGAAATCGAGTTCATGGATGCGGGGGACTATCCTCTCAGGACAACTGAAAAGATGCTCGATCATGCCATCGATATTTTTCACGAAATGAACCCAAGCTTCGTGCTGACACACAGCCTTGAAGACCCCTACAATGTCGACCACCCAGAGGCGACGCGCTTTGCACAGGAGGCCCGCATCATTGCTCAGGCAGCAGGGCACAAGCCTAATCCAGATCGCGCCTATGCGGCACCGCCAGTGTTTCTGTTTGAGCCTCACCAGCCGGAGCAGTGTAATTTCAAACCGAACGTCATCCTCAACATCGATGAGGTCTGGGAACAAAAGCGCAAGGCCTTCGAGGTGCTGGCAGCGCAGAAACATCTCTGGGAATACTACACCCGTGTCGCGCTGAACCGCGGCATGCAGGGCGGGCGAAATTCCGGCAAAGCCATGACCTACGGCGAGGCCTATCAACGCTTGTTCCCGGAAGCTCTGGAGATGCTCACATGACCCCGACAGTCATCACAGGCGTGCCTCGCCCTGACACCGCAGCGGTAGAAGCACTGATGCGCCTCGGGGTGTCCACAACCCATGAAGCCATGGGGCGCATGGGACTGATGAAGCCCTACATGCGGCCCATATATCCCGGCGCGAGTATCGCGGGCGCAGCAGTGACAGCCTTGGTGCAGCCCGGCGACAACTGGATGATCCATGTCGCCATTGAGCAGCTGAAGCAAGGCGACATTCTGGTTGTTGCCTGCACAGCAGACAACACGGACGGAATGTTCGGTGATCTGTTGGCAAGCTCGGCCATGGCACGGGGCGCGCGTGGCTTGATCATTGATGCAGGCGTGCGGGACGTGAAGCCATTGACTGAAATGGGTTTCCCGGTCTGGTCCCGCGCCATCTCGGCCAAAGGAACAGTGAAGGCCACGTTGGGTTCCGTGAACGTACCGATCGTCTGTGCTGGTGCGCTCGTCAATCCGGGTGATGTCATTGTGGCCGATGATGACGGCGTTGTTGTTGTGCCGCGTCTCGATGCCGCAAAAGTGGCCGAGGCAGGCAAAGCGCGGGAAGCCAACGAAGGTGAAAAGCGGCGGCGTCTCGCCAGTGGCGAACTTGGCCTCGATATGTACAAGATGCGTGAAGGCCTCACCAAGGCGGGCCTTGTTTATCGTGCCTGGGACGAAAAGCAGAACAACCAATAATCGACATCAACAGAGCCGGACAAAAGATCCGGCCAGAGGAGGACATCATGGAACGCAGAACAATTCTTAAAGGCATGGGTGCAACAGCCGCAGCTGGCTTGTTGCCTTCAGGTGCAATGGCGCAGGCCGACCCGATCAAGATCGGTCTGGTTTTGCCCATGACCGGGCCATTCACCTCAACCGGCAAGCAGATTGCGGCGGCCGCCAATCTTTATCTGGCGCAAAAAGGCGCGACCGTCGCTGGCCGCAAGATTGAACTGATCCTCAAGGATGATACCGGCGTTCCCGATGTCGGTCGTCGCCTCGCGCAAGAGTTGATCGTCAACGACAAGGTGACAGCCATCGCAGGCTTTGGATTGACACCGATTGCCCTGGCCACTGCCCCAGTTGCGACACAGGGCAAAACGCCGATGGTTGTGATGTCTGCAGCGACCTCGATCATCACCGAGCGCTCACCCTTCATCGTGCGCACCAGTCAGGTTGTGCCACAGATATCAGGGCCGTTCGGCACATGGATTGCGCAGCAAGGCATCAAGCGGGTCGTCACCATGGTTTCAGATTTTGCACCGGGCCATGACGTCGAGACATCCTTCACTGCGGCTTTCAAGGAAGCTGGTGGCACAACAGAAGCCATGCGTATTCCCCTGCAGAACCCGGACTTCTCTCCCTTCCTGCAACGCGCGGCGGATTCAAAGCCTGAAGCCATCCTGATCTTTGTGCCTTCGGGACAGGGCTCAACCTTCATGAAGCAGTTTGCGGAGCGCGGCCTCGACAAGAGCGGCATTCGCCTCATCGGGACGGGTGACGTGACCGACGACGATATTCTGCCAGCCATGGGTGATGCGGCCCTTGGCGTCACGACGGCGCATCACTACTCAGCCGCCCACCCCAGCGCTGTCAACAAAGCCTATGTCGAAGCCTTCCAAAAGGCCAATCCTGGCATGCGGCCTAACTTCATGTCTGTCGGTGGTTACGATGGCATGCATGTGCTGGTTGAGGGCCTGAAGAAGACCAATGGTCAGGGCGGTGAAGCGCTTGTTGAGGCGATGAAGGGCCTCAGCTGGGAGAGCCCACGTGGCCCAATGTCCATCGATCCTGAAACGCGTGACATCATCCAGAATGTTTACATCCGGAAAGTCGAGCGCGTGAATGGCGAACTCTTCAATGTGGAGTTTCACACCATTCCCAACGTCAAGGATCCGGTAAAGGCAAAGAAGTGAGGCTAAGAAGCCAAACTGAAATGCGCATATCATGCTGACCCTTCTTTTCGACGGCATTGCCTACGGCATGGTGCTTTTCGTGCTGGCCTGTGGTCTCTCGGTGACCATGGGCCTCATGAATTTTGTCAATCTGGCGCATGGCGCTTTTGCCATGGCTGGCGGTTATGTGACCGTCGTGCTGATGCAACGGCATGGTGTTCCGTTCCTTTGGACGCTCCCGATGGCCTTCCTTGTGTCGGCGGTTTCAGGCGCGGTTCTGGAACGGCTGTTGTATCGGCCAATGTATGCCAAGAGCCATCTTGATCAGGTGCTCTTCACCATTGGACTAACCTTCATGGCCGTGGCAGCGACGGACTATGTGATGGGCTCAACCCAGCAGATCATCCGCCTTCCGCAGTGGCTGCAAGGGCGCTTTGATATCGCGGGTGTTGCTGTCGGGCGCTACCGGTTGTTTGTTATTCTGCTCTGTGGCGCACTGGTTGTTGCGCTGCACCTCGGCTTCACACGCACGCGTTTTGGCACCCGCCTCAGGGCTTCGGTTGACGATGCCCGCGTGGCACGTGGGCTTGGCATTCCGGTGAACCAACTCTTCTCTGTCACCTTTGCTATTGGATCAGGACTTGCAGGTCTTGGTGGTGCGCTGGGTGTTGAACTCATGGGGCTTGATCCCACCTTCCCGCTCAAGTTCATGATCTATTTTCTGATCGTCGTGACCGTTGGCGGAACCTCAACTTTGATCGGCCCGTTTCTCGCAGCCATTCTTCTTGGCGTCGCGGATGTCGCGGGCAAGTACTACATTCCCTGGGCCGGAGCTTTCATCATCTATGCCATCATGGTGGGCGTGCTGATCGCAAAACCTGAGGGACTGTTTGCGAGATCACGGTCATGAGCGCGCCTCAGCTCGAGACCATGATCCGGTCATCCTTGCAGCGGTCGCGCCGCTGGCATCCACTGGAAATCCTGTTCTGGATGATGGCACTTGCGGCCTATTTCATCTTTCCACGGCAACTGCTGATCTTGAACGAGATTGCGATCCTGGCGTTGTTCGCCATCTCGCTGGATCTCATTCTGGGATACGCAGGCATTGTCTCGCTCGGCCATGCGGCCTTCCTTGGCTTTGGGGCTTACGGTGCAGGCCTGCTGGCGCTCCATTTTACTGCAGACCCAATCACCGGCCTCATCTTTGCCATGGTTATTTCGGCAATCCTTGGCCTTGTCACATCACCGCTTATCCTGCGTGGCAATGATCTCACGCGGTTGATGGTGACGCTCGGTATAGCCTCTCTGCTGCATGAGCTTGCCAATTCCCTCGGCAAATGGACAGGTGGAGCTGACGGCCTGCAAGGCATCACCATGCAGCCCGTGCTTGGCCGTTTTGAGTTCGATCTCTTTGGTAAAACGGCCTATCTCTACTCGCTGATCGTTCTCTTCGTGCTCTTCGTCATTGCACGGCGTATGGTGCATGCCCCCTTCGGCCTTTCGCTCAGGGCTATACGCGACAACCCGTTACGGGCAGCTGCCTCAGGCGTGCCACCGGGCTGGCGACTGGCAACGGTCTATACCATTTCTGCTGCCTATGCGGGCGCTGCAGGCGCGCTGATGGCGCAGACAACGCAGTTCGTTTCACTCGATGCACTCGCCTTTCACCGCTCGGCTGACCTGATGCTCGTGCTGATCATTGGAGGCACAGGCTGGCTCTATGGTGGTATCATCGGTGCTGTTGCCTTCAAATTCCTGCAGGACTGGATCGCGGCACTCACACCGCAATACTGGCAGTTTTGGATAGGCCTGCTGCTGGTGGTTTTTGTGCTCGGTGGTCGCGAGATGATTTATGGCGGTGTTGGGGCCATCGCACGCAAGGCAAGCCTCATGTTCAGCGCGAGGCAGAAGCCATGACGCTCGTGTTGCGCACATCAGGACTGACCAAACGCTTTGGCGGCATCGTCGCCACAGACGATGTTTCGTTTTCGCTTGAAGCAGGTGAGCGCCATGCGCTGATCGGCCCCAACGGTGCAGGCAAGACCACGCTCGTCAATCTCCTGACTGGCGTCCTGAAGCCTTCGGAAGGCCGCATCGAACTGAATAGACAGGACATCACTGTGTTGTCACGGGAAGCGCGGGTGAAGTTGGGCCTAGCCCGCACTTTCCAGATCAACCAGCTTTGTGCTGGACTGACTGTTCTTGAAATGATCATGATGGCGATCACAGAGCGGTTGGGGCACGGTGCACGGCTGTTTGGAAGGCTGGATTCCAATGACGAGGCTGTCAAGGAAGCAGCTGAAATTCTGGAACGTTTCCGCCTCGTGGACGTGATGGACGAGCGCGTTGGAACATTGCCCTATGGCAAGCAGCGCCAGATAGAAATTGCCTCTGCCTTTGCGGTTCAACCCAAGGTTCTGCTGCTTGATGAACCGGCAGCGGGTGTACCGGAAGCCGAACGCAAGGCGTTGCTGGATACGGTTGCGGAATTGCCAAAGGACGTATCGGTCCTGCTGATTGAACACGACATGGATGTGGTCTTCCGTTTCGCGACAAAGATCACTGTGCTCGTAAACGGCAAAGTGATTGCACAAGGCCTACCGCAACAGGTGGCAGCAGACCCAGCTGTCAAAGCCGCCTACCTTGGGGAGGCCGTGCATGGCTGACCTCCTGTCGATCACAGATCTCTCGGCTGGATACGGTCCTTCAGTCGTGCTTCACGACATCGCGCTTTCGCTTGCCGAGGGCCAGTCACTCGCTCTGCTGGGCCGTAATGGCGTTGGCAAGACGACCCTGATAAACACCATCGTGGGCGTAACGCGGCAGTATGGCGGCACCATCCAGCTTGGCGGTCAGGACTTGTCTATGCGCCCACCAGAGGTCCGTGCCGGGCTTGGCATTGGCTGGGTTCCGCAGGAGCGCAACATCTTTCGCTCGCTTACTGTGACCGAAAACATGACAGCTGTTGCACGACCCGGAATATGGACGCCAGAGCGGGTGTTCCAGTTGTTTCCAAGACTGGCAGAGCGCAAGGGCAATCTCGGCAGCCAACTCTCCGGTGGTGAACAGCAAATGCTGGCGATCGGGCGCGCGCTTGTTCTCAATCCGAAACTTTTGCTGCTGGATGAACCGACAGAAGGCTTGGCGCCAATCATTATCGAGGAACTGCTTTCAGCACTTGCCAGACTTTTGCGCGAGGAAGGCCTTGCTGCGATCATCGTGGAACAGCACGCGCGCAAAATTCTGGGGCTCACAGACAAGGCCGTGATCCTTGAGCGCGGACGCATCGTTCATGCTGCCGCCAGCAGTGAGTTGCTTGCAGATTCAACACCCCTGGAACGCTATCTCGGCCTTGTGGCCGCAGACAACTGAAGACCGGATAATCCGGCAAAACGGAGGAGAAGACCAATGAAACGCAAACCACCCTTCAGAGCTGACATGGTTGGTAGCCTGTTGCGCAGCGCCGCACTCAAGGACGCCCGCGCCAAACGCGAAGCAGGCGAGATTACGCCGGAGCAACTGAAAAAGGTCGAGGATGCTGAAATCAAGACGCTCGTGAAAAAGCAAGAGGAGATTGGCCTCCAGGCTGTCACAGATGGTGAGTTCCGCCGTTCTTTCTGGCACTTCGATTTTCTTGAAAACCTCACCGGCGTTGAAGGCATTGCAAGCGAAGGCATCGCGTTCAAGGGCGTGACCACAAAGGGCCATTCGATCCGTGTTGTGAACAAGATTGATTTCCCGACAAACCATCCGCATGTGGCGCATTTCAAGTATCTGGCGAAAGTCACCGGCAAAGCCCCGAAGATGACAATCCCCTCCCCGTCTATGCTGCATTACCGTGGTGGCAAGGCATCGATCAACGCCACGGTTTACCGGGATATGGACGAGTATTTCCATGATCTGGGCAAGGCCTACGCGAAGGCCGTGAAGACCTTCTACAAGGCGGGCTGCCGCTACCTTCAGCTTGATGACACATCGCTGTCCTATTTCTGCGATCCAGAGCAGCGCGAAATGCTGCGCAAGCGTGGTGATGACCCAGACAAGCTGATGACAGCCTATCGCGACATCATCAACATGGCGACGAAGGACAGGCCAGACGACATGGTGATCACCACACACACATGCCGCGGCAACTTCAAATCAACGTTCATTGCGTCGGGTGGCTATGAGCCGGTGGCTGACATGCTCTTCAACCAGATCGACGTTGATGGCTATTTCATGGAATGGGACGACGAGCGCTCTGGTGGTTTCGAGCCGCTGCGCCTGCTGCCCAAGCGCGGCAAGCATGTCGTTCTTGGTCTGGTGACAACCAAGGTGGGCGAACTGGAGCGCAAGGACAGCCTGAAGCGTCGCATTGAAAAGGCGGCAAAGTTTGCACCACTTTCACAGCTTTGCCTCAGCCCGCAGTGTGGCTTTGCTTCCACAGAGGAAGGTAACATGCTGGCAGAGGAATCCCAGTGGAAGAAATTGCAGCGCGTTGTTGAGGTGGCGAAAGAGGTCTGGGGGTGAGCGAAGGTCGCACACCTCGCTACCATCTTCCGTCACTGGCCTGTGATGCACACTGCCATGTCTTTGGACCGGCAGCTGTGTTTCCCTATGCATCAGACCGGCGCTACACACCGGAAGACGCACCAAAGGAAGCACTGAAACGCCTGCATGATCGATTGGGTATAACCCGCGCCGTTATCGTGCAGGCCTCCTGTCACGGAACTGACAACCGGGCGATGCTGGATTGCATCGCCTGGGACAAGGCCCGTTATCGGGGTGTCGCGATTGTTGATGATTCATTTAATGAGCGTGACTATGCCGCCCTGCACGACGGTGGTGTTCGTGGTGTGCGTTTCAACTTCGTGAAGCACCTCGGCGGTGCGCCGGATATGGACGTATTTCACCGCGTCATTGATCGCATCCGCCCCATGGGATGGCATGTCGTACTGCATCTTGATGCACCTGATATCGAGGCGCTTGCACCGATGATCGCGGTGCTGCCCGTCACGGCAGTCATTGATCACATGGGGCGCACACCTGCCAAGGATGGCATCGTACAGAACCCGCACCAACACTTGCTGAGGCTCCTGAAGCATGAGCATATCTGGGTGAAGGTTTCCGGCGCCGAGCGTATCGCCGAGCCCCCCTTCACCGCTGCCATTCCTTTTGCGCAGGCGATTATGCGGGCAGCCCCTGAGCGCGTGCTGTGGGGCACTGACTTTCCACATCCCAACCTGAAGCACGCGGTCGATGAAGCAGATCTGGTCGATATGCTTCGGGACTACGGCGACGAAGCAGCGTTACAGCTGCTGCTCGTTGACAACCCTGCCCGGCTTTATGAATTTCAGGAGATCACAAAATGCTGACACGCCGCATGGTTCTCACTGCCGCTGCCGCAACGGCTGCACTCCCGGCATTGGCTCAAAGCAGGTATCCCGACAAACCAGTCCGGTTGATCATCCCCTTTGGCCCCGGCGGTCTGGCAGACATTACTGCTCGCGTTGTGGGGGAACGTATGGGGCAAATTCTTGGCCAGCAGGTGGTGGTGGTCAATCAGCCGGGTGCTGGTGGAGTGGCAGCAGCGCGTGCAGCCCTTTCAAGCCCTGCCGATGGCTACACCCTCGCTCTCTTCACCAACGGCACAGCTATCAGTGTTTCGCTGATCAAGGAGCTTGGATACGATCCTTTGACACAGTTTGTGCCAGTCTCCTCGCTCGGCTTTTTCGATTTTCTTTTGCTCACCTCAGCAGAGCATCCCTACAAAACATTGGGTGACCTGCTGACCGCAGCAAAGGCACGTCCCGGCGCTCTCAACATCGGAACCATCAACGTTGGTTCAAGCCAGAACCTTTCGGCCAATCTGTTCAAATCGATGGCTGGCGTGGACATGGCGATTGTCCCGTTTCGCACGACACCCGATGCCATCACCGCTTTGATGCGCAAGGATGTTGATCTCGTTATTGATGGCTATGTGGCTGCGAAATCGCTGATGCAGGAAGGGAAACTGCGGGCGCTGGCCACCTCTGGTCCTGTGCGCTTTGCAGGCTTGCCAGACATACCCACTGTCGCAGAAAGTGGCGTTGCCGGTTTTGATGTGACCTCATGGAATGCGGTCTTCGCACCCGCTGGCACCCCCGCCGATGCCGTGCGCATTCTGAACGAGGCTATCGTTGCTGCCGTCAGTGAGCCCACCGTCCGCCAACGGTTGCTTGATCTTGGCATCGAGCCAAAAGGCGGAGCACCTTCCGCAATCCAGGATCGCCTGAAAGCAGACATTGCCCGCTGGGGCGAAGTCATTCGCAAATCCGGCATTCAACAGCAGTGAGCACTATGACCGAACCTTGCTATGATATTGCGCATCTTGGCCATGTCGAAATGCTGACCAACAAGCCGGAGGCCAGTCTCGATTTCTTCGTGAATGTGCTCGGCTTGACTGAGAGCGGACGCGAGGGAGATTCAGTCTATCTCCGCGCCTGGGACGACTATGAGTTTCACACTCTGAAGCTGACGGCCTCAAACACAACAGGCGTGGCGCATATCGGCTATCGGACTTCTTCCGAAGCCGCTCTGCTGCGGCGTGTCGCAGCCATAGAGGCCATGGGTTGCGGGATCGGCTGGACCGATGGTGATCTAGGTCACGGCCGCAGCTATCACTTCCGTGATCCGGACAATCACGTCTTTGAGATCTATTTCGACACCAACAAATATGTAGCCCCGCCATCTGAGCGTCCAAGCCTCAAAAATCAGGCACAGCGCCAGCATGGCAGAGGCTGCAATGTGCGACGGTTGGACCATCTCAACCTGCTGGCGCAGGATGTAGGCGTGATCCGTGATTTCATGACCAAGGCACTGGGCAGCCGCGTGACAGAGCAGATACAGCTCGATTCAGGCGCGCTTGGCGGCTGCTGGTTCACCATCAACAACAAGAGCTATGACATCGCCTACACACGGGATCATACAAACGCGCGTGGACGTTTCCACCACATAACCTACGCAGTGGATCAGCGTGAGCAGGTGCTACAGGCGGCTGATGTGTTTCTGGAGAACGGCGTCTTCATCGAAACAGGCCCACACAAGCATGCGATCCAGCAGACGTTCTTTCTGTATGTCTGGGAACCAGCAGGCAACCGCGTGGAAGTGGCCAATGCAGGAGCAAGACTTATTCTTGATCCGGACTGGAAGACCGTGACCTGGACAGAGACAGAGCGGAAGAAGGGCCAAGCCTGGGGGCTGAAGACAATCGAGAGTTTTCACACCCACGGCACACCGCCTGCTGAGCATAAGTAAGCAGATTTGTTGCGTCAGCCTATCCGCTTACAATCTGTACAGGGGTGCAAACCACAGGCAATGCAAGGTAGTTGTGGGAAATTTCGTGCCAAAACGGCGTTTTGGCTGGGGGACTAGGATTCTCAGCCATCCGTCGAACTGTGGGAAAAACCTCGTTTCCGGGGCTTTTTCGCGCGGCGACAACGCTCAATGCGCACTACATAGGACCTCAACCCGGACCTTGCGTCAAGAAAATTCTGATCGCTTCCTGGATCGAACCTTTACGGGCGGCATGGCTGCGTGCACCTATCCAAGCAACAAGGAACATAACGGCAGCCGACTCTGAAGGCGGCTGGCCGTCAGTGTTCCGGATCGCGTCGATGCGGCTGGACTTTATGGACGTGGCGGGCCCCTCCGGCAACTCAAGCTCCTAGCAAGGTCGATCCGACCAGTCCGCCAACGTTCCCCCAATTCGCTCGCAGAGCATCTCCCTGCCCCGCAGCCGGTCCACCTGTGGATCGGCGCGACGGTGCCGCAGGCGCCGGCGCGCGGGGCATCCGGAGGTTGCAACCAGCGGGCGCAACCTCCGCGCCGCGCCAGCGGTGCCAGAGAGCAAACTGTGAGCGCACCCCACGTGCTCAGAGTTTGCTGTATCGTGCCGTTCCAAACCCCGGTGGAAAAACCCTGCAAATTTTGCGCTTCGATCGCATCAGATATTGCATGATCGAAGCCAGTTTTCACCCCGCTTTTGTTCGTAATCTGCGGTGCGTGTTTTGGGCGCTTTAGCGGATTTTAACAACCTATGCGCGAATTTTGACCCGTTCGTTAAGTTGAAGAATGCCATTGACCAATGCACTGGCGGCGGGATGTTCAGCCCCGCGCGATGCCCAGTATGGAGGTCTAGTACCGGTTGATCCGTTGCTGCCTATGGATCGCTTCATCGAGCCGCTTGCGGGTCGGCTGCCTTCATTTTCAGACGCGAATGCGTATGCAATAAGAATATACGCGAGCGCGCATATTGCGACTTGATACGCTTTCGCGTATAAGGAGCGCTGGAGATAACCCCGTGTCCCACATCGCCCGCACCGAGAAACAGATCGGGGCCATCCTGCGCCGCCACCGCAAGCAAGATGGTCTGTCGCAAGCCGAACTTGCCGAACGCATGCATTTCCGACAGGGCACAATCTCGCGACTGGAGGCGGGTGTGCCCGCAATGCAGTTGCGCACGCTGATCGAGGCGCTGGTCGCACTGAAGCTGGAGCTGGTCATCCGCCCGCGCAGCGTATCCTCGCAAGCAGACATCGAGGATATCTTCTGATGGCGCAGCGGCGGCAACAGTCAGCACATACCCGGCCAGGCCTGCCCCTCACGCCGTTTTCCCTTGGTTTGTCAGCGGAAGCAGACCACAAACCAATTGCAAACAGCCGGTCGATCAGCTTTGGAAGAGGTGTTTCTGAAATCCCACGAACGCATTGCGGATGGTGCTGACATCGCCAACCCTGCGGATCGCGTCATTGACCGAACCATACTGCAAGGTGATCAGGGTCCCCAGCTTTTCCTGATCAAGCTCGTCGACGCCTTCGGTGACGTATTGTGCAAGCACGAAGCTGAGAAAAGCCTGCAGTTCAGCGCCATAGGCCTGAAGAGCCCGATCGCGATGCGTCTCGACGCGTTCCAGCCGTGTGATAGGTACCGCAAGGAAGGCAACATAAGCGAGCACGTCAAACACATCGCTTTTCTCTGCATTCACCGCGCGCCGGATTTCCATGAGCTGATCGCGCCCATAGCCTTTGTCGGCAAGCCCCTGAAGAAGGGCTTTTCGGGTTTCGGGCAGGCTCCAGATATGGCGCAACTCTTCCTCGTCCCTGAAGAACGCCGGCAGGTCGCCGAACAGCTTCTCCACGAACTGGGCCGCCGAAATCGGCCTGCCGTCGGGGCTCCAGAATGTCGTGGCTGACATATGCTGAATGGTGCGCTCCTTGCCGTCAGCCAGCTTGATCTTGATCCGCTCCACGGTGTCCGTGTCGGCATCGTTTGGGGGCGGTTCCGTTGGTGGCTCATCGTCTTGGCCGCGTGGCGGGCGTGGCGGCTCTGGTTGAAGTGGCTCACCGTCCCACTCCGGGTCATTAAAGTGCTCGTAGGCCTTCACAAAATCGAGGATCGTAAAATATTCCTTGCCGTCGTAGAGGCGTGTTCCCCGCCCGATGATCTGTTTGAACTCGATCATGGAGTTGACCGGGCGCATCAGCACGATGTTTCGAACGTTTCGGGCATCAACCCCTGTCGAGAGCTTCTGTGATGTCGTCAGGATCGTCGGGATTGTCTTCTCGTTGTTCTGAAACGCCTTGAGATGCTGCTCGCCAAGCGCTCCATCGTTTGCGGTGACGCGAGCGCAATAGAGTGGATCGGTGCTCGTCTTCATCTGGTTGATCAGATCACGCACGGCTGCCGCATGGTCCTGCGAAGCGCAGAAGACGATGGTCTTCTCCCGCTGGTCAATCATGCCCATGAACGTCTGCACGCGGTATCGTTCACGCTCGGTGATCTCGATCACCCTGTTGAACTCGCCTTCACGGTATCGCTTGCGCGGGTCGATCTCGCCGGACAGCACCTCGTCGTCAGGGGTGTAGATGTAGTCGTCCAGCGTCGTTGCGATCTGCTTGACCTTGAATGGTGTCAGATAGCCGTCGTTGATCCCGTCTTTCAGGGAATAGATGTAAACCGGCTCGCCGAAATAGGCATAGGTGTCAGCGTTGGTTTGGCGCTTGGGTGTGGCGGTCAGGCCGAGTTGGAATGCAGGCGCGAAATACTCAAGGATGGCGCGCCATGTGCTTTCATCTTTCGCGCCGCCACGATGGCACTCATCAACGATGATGCAATCAAAGAAATCGGGCGGATAATCGCCAAAATTCGGCGCGTCATTTCCTTCGGCATCTTTGCCGCTCATAAACGTCTGGAAAATCGTGAAGAACACGCTGCCGTTTGTGGGCACCCTGCCCTTCCTGGCAATCTCGTCTGGCCGGATGCGCACAAGGGCGTCCTCTGGGAAAGCGGCAAAGGCGTTGTAAGCCTGGTCCGCGAGGATGTTGCGGTCGGCCAGAAACAGAACGCGCGGGCGGCGCGTCGGTTCGCCTGAAAGGTTCCATTTCGAATGGAACAGCTTCCATGCGATCTGGAAGGCGATCGAAGTCTTGCCGGTGCCTGTGGCCAGCGTGAGGAGCGCCCGCGTCTTGCCCTTGGCGATCGCGTCAAGCACACGCGCCACGGCGTTGTCCTGATAGTAGCGTGCCTGCCAGAAGCCGCTGCGGTCCTCGAACGGCACGGCTGCGAAGCGATCACGCCAGCTGTTTGGCTCGGCAAAAGTGGCGGCCCACAGAGATTCCGGCGATGGGAAGGCGTCGATCGGCCCCTCAGCACCAGTCTGCATATCAACCTGGTAGATGCCGTTGCCGTTGGTGGCGAAAGCAAACCGTGTCAGCAATTTGCCGGCATATTGCTTGGCCTGAGCCAATCCCTCGGTCACAGGTGCCGAGCGCTTCTTCGCCTCGATTACCGCAAGCTTGGTGTTGCGATGGATCAGCACGTAGTCGGCGATCTCTGCCTTTGCACGCTTGCCGCCACCTTCGATCCGACCAGGCGCAATCACCTCGCGGCGCACACGGCTGCCCTCGACAACGCCCCAGCCAGCGGCCTTCAAGGCGGGGTCTATGAGGTCGGCGCGGGTATCGGCTTCATTCATCAAAGTAATGTCGCTTGTGCGGAAGCTGCAACGAATCTGCCCTGCCCTGTCGGCGTGCAGCCTTTGGCGCGCAGATCGCGCAGGGCGTCGGTGAACCTCGTGCGTGGGATAGCGATCTTGCTGGGGTGCCAGTCCTCGCGTGCGGCGCGGATGATGGCGTCGTCGGTGACGGGCTTGCCCTCGATCACAAGGTTATTCCACGCCGCATAGACCGTGGCGAAAACCTCAGATTGCTGCATGTCCATAGGGATGAAGAGATCAATGATGCGGTTGATTTGGGCAAGCGTGGTGGGGGCAATCTTACGGGCGGCAGCGGTTAGAACGTCGAAGTTGCTAAGTGGCTTAAAGGTGTAGCCCTCGCCGATCTTAGTGAAGCTGAAATGCTTGGCGCTTTCCGCCCACTCCTCGGCTGCCAGCATGTGCTGGAAGTCATTCGGCCCGGCGGCATCGCGGCGTGGTGTACGGCCAAGATCGAACCCGGCTTCGGCCTCCACCATGTGGAGGATCTTCTGCGCCTTCACATGGCCGAGACTCTTGTCGCGGTTCGCGCGCTTGTGGCGCTCGAACGCCAAGGCGAGCACCATCGCAGTGGTTTGCCGATTGTCGTTGGCGGCTTGACTCTTGATCGCGGGCGTCACGATTGCGGGAGCGATTTCCTTCGTTAACTCTCCTGTGAAGGCCTGGTTCAGGATCGATTGCTTGAGCTCGTCGATGGCGGCGAGTTTGGCGCGGTAGAGGGACTCGAGGCGTTTTGCTTCAAAGGCGAGACTATCAAGTGTGTGACCAAAGTTACGCTGATCCTCAATGCTGGGCAAACAAAACCGATAGGCAAAAAGATGATCACGATTGACTTTTGGCATACCAGCTCGATCTGATCCAGTAATTGAGTAAAGAGTAAATTCCTCGCTCATTAACAAATGAAATAGAAAATTTCTGTCCAGTTTTTTAGGTTGCGGCGTTAGCGGGTAAACGTCCGCGCTACAAAGGCCTTCAAAATCCGGTTTACATGCCTTCATCAAATAAGGTCGAATTTTGCTGTATAGGACCGTGTCTCGATCAAAAAGAAACTTACCGGAGATAAGTTTTTCCTCACGTGCGGTTTTGATTTCAATCATCTCGCCTGTCTTCGAAACCATATTACCCGCGCCCAAATGCGGTAGATCGAGATATTTATCTTCTCTCGGATCAACCAGCCTCGAATTTATCGAGCATGTTGCTGCCAACGTCGTCTCCACGCACCCCTCGCCACGTTGCGAGAAGATGGCGTTGAGATGGCTATCGAAAAGAGCGCGGGCGTTCTTGAGGTTGGCTTCGGCATGGGCGCGCATTGTCGCCAGCCCCGCAAAAGCCTCATCCAGAATGGCCACGATGCGCCGCTGTTCTGGGAGCGGGGGAAGTGGAACCGCAAATGGCGCAATATCCTCTTTGCTAAAACCTGCTTGTGCTGACCTCGCGGCAACAGTCATCAGCGGGTCTTGAAAGAGGGTAGAATTCAGAAAATTGAAGAAGTAGTCTTTGTCGATTATCCGTTCGTTCGGTTTTGTTTTTATTAGGGCAACGTTGTAGGCTCCAGCCTTTCCACGATGTATTTGTCCAACGGACGCACCGTAGCGACCGATCATGATATCGGCTTCGGAGCAAATTTTGTTGTTCTTTGAATTCGGTATATAAACAACGTGCTTGTCAGACTTGAAATCTCGAATTTGTATAAATCTCACATATCCGGGGCGCGGTTCCGATATAAATTTCGATTTTGGCGGTTGAGAGCCACCTTGGAAGTCTGAAACCTCGCCAAGCCGTTTAACTTCCCACCCTTTCATACCAGCCCCCGGATGCTGGTGTGCAAGCTGGCTTCCACCCACTGTTTCATGACCAAATCACTCAGCATCGTCAGCCTTGCCGATCAGCTTTTTCTGATCCCGTGCGATCTGCTGGATGCTCTTTTCAGGCGTCGGCAGGTTTTCCGGCATCGTGCCGCCGAGATCGCGGATGGTCTTGCGCACGGCGCGACCCACCTCCAGATGCGTGGCATTTGCCTGCGTCTTGCCCTTCACGCCATCGCGCCGCAGCTTGTCCTCGGTCTGCGTGGCGCGAAACAGATTGGCGGCCAGCTCGGTTGATCCCATGTGGTCGAGGATTTTCTGGCTCTTCTTCAGGTCTTTGCGGCTGTGGATGTCCCTGGCGCTCATACCACCGTAAAGCCCGCGATAGCCGTGGTCCTGAAAGATCGCATAGTCCAGCGTTGTCTCGACGCCCGCCTGCTTGGCCGCTGCACTCAAGGCCTTGTTGTGCTCGGACAATTCGCCCCGCAGCATCAGGCGGCGCTCGTCCTCTGGCAGATTCTGGAAACCGCCAGCATCCTGCAATTCTTGCTGTATTTCTTGCCGCCGTGTCTGGATGGCGAAATAGGTCTGCCCGATAGCGATGACAGGCTTTGATGGATCGCCGTTCTGAACGATGAGATAGCAGGCATAGCGCGAGAGCTTGACATCCGGCACCTGCCGACGCGCGCCTGAACCGATCTCGACCATATCGAGGATATCCTCGAAATGGTTTTCCGGCGCTTGCCCGCTGTTGCGGCAAGCCTCGCGTGCGCGATCAACGGCAGGCTGAAAATGCCGGAATTCGGAATAATCCAGCACGCGGGACAACTCACGCGCCAGCCAGAACTCGTTGCCCTCCGCATCAAACCGCTTGATGCTCTCGAAGGTCTGGTGATGCTGCTGTGAGATATCGCCGCTCATGGCACCAAGCTCCTCATGCTGGCGAGGATGTCGGCGCTTTCAGCATCAAGTGCGGCGATCACGTCCATGATCTCTTGCGGTGTCCGGATGGCGGCTTCCTCGGCCTTGTTGGGATTCTTGACCGAAAGATCATAGCTTGATGTGTCGATGGTGGCCGCATCAATCGTCCAGGAATTGTCGCTGTCGCCACGCTTCGGCTGGAGGCGGATGAACTCCGCCATATCAGCGTCATTCAGCGGGTTAGTCTTGCCCATGTTCCTGCCAGCATCCAGCTTGTAGAACCAGATATGCCGCGTCGGCGCGCCCTTCTCAAAGAACAGCACAACTGTCTTCACGCCAGCGCCCTGGAATGTGCCACTCGGCATATCCAGCACCGTGAACAGGTTGAAATTCGCCAGCAGCTCCCGCCGCAGCGCCACGCTGGCATTGTCCGAGTTCGACAGAAACGTGTTTTTGATGACGATGGCCGCACGCCCGCCCGGCTTCATCATCCGCATGAAGTGCTGCATGAACAGAAAGGCTGTCTCGCCAGTCTTGATGTCGAAGTTCTGCTGAACCTCTGGCCGCTCATTGCCGCCAAAGGGCGGATTGGCCAGTACGATGTCGAATTGGTCCTTCGGCTGGATATCGCTAATGTTCTCCGCCAGCGTGTTGGCATGGGCGATGTTGGGCGCATCGATGCCATGCAGGATGAGGTTCATGATGGCGATGACGTAAGCGAGCGGCTTCTTCTCCTTGCCGTAAAAGGTGCTGGTCTGAAGCTTCTCGATATCCGTCGTGCTCTTGGCCAGCGGGCGCATGTGGGCGAAGGCCTCGCACAGGAAGCCAGCTGAGCCGACAGCCCCGTCATAGATGCGCTCGCCGATCTTGGGCGCAATCACACGGATCATGGCGCGGATCAGCGGACGGGGCGTGTAGTACTCCCCACCGTTGCGCCCGGCATTGCCCATCTTTTTGATCTTGGCTTCATAAAGCTCCGAAAGCTCATGCTTCTCGGCCTGGCTGCCAAACCGCAGCGCATCGATCTCATGCAGCACCTCACGCAGGTTATAGCCGCTCTGAAAGCGATTCCGTATTTCACCGAAAATCTCGCCTATCTTGTATTCGATCGTGTTCGGGCCTGATGCCCGCTGCTTAAAGCGCTGGAGATACGGGAACAGTTCGTCATCGACATAATCGATGAGGTCCGGCCCGGCCTTGGTTTGGGTGTGATCGATGCTGCCATCCGGCTTTTTCGGTGCCGCCCAGACACCCCACCGATGCGCGGCGTCGATGATCGGCGTGTATGTCCGGCCCTCAAGGCCAGCAATGGCCTCGCGTTCCTTCTCCAGATCGTCCAGATATTTCAGAAACAGCACCCAGGAGGTTTGCTCGACGTAGTCCAGTTCTGTTGAACAACCGTCTTCCTTGCGCAAAGCGTCATCGATATTGCGAAAGACCTGCTCAAACATGGATTATCCGACTCAAACGCGATGCCTCTCTTTTCACTATCAGCTTCGGGCGGTCAACGCAGCAAGACTGATCAGCGATAGCTGGGCTCTGACGCATTTCTGATGCAGGCAAAGGAAGTCGGTGTCCAATAAGTAAGTGATTTTGAAAAAAATATGTACTGCAGCTGGAAGGTGCTGCATGGCAATCTTATTGTTTAATTGAGAAAAATCTCATAGTTGCAAATATTTGAAGATTTTTCTTAAAGTCAACAAACATAAGCCGCGCGTCAAAAAGTATTTTTTGCATGGCGATAAAACGACATGCGCACAACATGTGATTTCTCAAAGGATATTCAATAATTTCAGCTATCTGCAATGTTTTACTAAATCGAAATATCCGCATCACGGCAGATTTGCCGCAATAATCCCCTCAACCACACCCACCAGTCGTGCCATCTGCTTGGCCGGTTTGAAGATGATAATCTCTTCAGCTGCTGACATGCGTGGCGTATCGCTGCCCACATCATAGGCAGTAAAGCGCTTCAATCGCTCAGTGGGTATGCCAATTGCGGCTGCATGTCTGAGGGCCGGCTCTGTCTGAATCCATCGGTCCAACCGTGTTTCAGCAAGTTTTGCCTTGAGAGCATTGTCGAAGGCCCGAGGCGAGAGGGTTGCTGGCAGCAGAACATGCAAAGTGCGCTTTGTCGGCTGAACCGGGCTGTGGGGAGAGAGGCCAGTGATCTCCGGAGTTGGCGCGATAACCCAGTCGTCAAAGCCATCGTCTCTTTGCAAGGTGTCGCCTAACTTCCAGCTTGAACCATAAGCGTCATCATTAAGATAACGCAGGCGCTTGTGAAGGTTTGTAGTGTCATCCAGCGTGGTGCTGATCTTCCACAGCGGCATGTGAAGCTCGCGGGCGAGACCATAAAGACCGGGACAACCAAGGACGGCGAGAGTCACACGGATATGGGGTTTGAACTGCTGGCGGAATGCAGGGTTATCCCAGCGGTTTGAGGGCTCGTAGTGAGCTGAGCCTCCGACCTGAGGCCATGCGCCGGGCACATAGGCACGGGAGGCGGAGGGTGACAGAGGGTCCTTCAGCCATCGCAGGCCTTTGGGGCTACCGCTTTGTGCGGGATTGTAACTGACGTTTGCCAGTGGGCTGTTTGATGCAGTTTCAATTGTGACGTTCATGGTGATTTCACTTCGTTGGGTTGGGGGGATCGACGCGATTGTCTCGGGGCGCGTTGCAGTGGATTGGATGGATTGTGAGGTGACAAGGTGGGCAGCACTCTGCGTGCCGCCCATCCCTGTGATTCAGTGCAGCGGTTCAGCTGTCTTTTGAGAGTGAAGTGCTTAGTTTATGGCACTTGCCGCACGTCGGACGACTTGCCGGAGCCAGTGCTCGATCTGGTCGAGATGGTGATGCTCGTCGTCATGCGATCCAGGATTGCCAGCAGTGAACTGGTCTTCAGGCTGCAGGGCCTCGCGCATCTGCGTGATCTCGTCGAACGCACCATCGAGCGTTCGCCATGGTTGTTCGCCTTCTGACAGCAGTCGTTCGCTGACCCAGCCTGCGAGTTTCTGACGTTCACTTTCGGGCAATGCCTCGGGGCATTCGTGGTATGCACGGCGCACAGCGAATGTCTTGAGCCGCCGGTCCATGATTGCCGGAATGTGGCGGACAAAGTCGCTGGGTTCCATGGCCAGCATCCTGTGTCGCAATGTGTCATCGCCCCTGCTCGGAAAACCGCCGCTGTAAAGCTGCAGTTCTTCGTGCTCGCCAACAGGCCATGCCTTTGCTTTGTCTTCCATTGCGTTCAGAATGCGCCGGAGGATGCCAGGCTTTTGCATCTCCTGCCGGAAGATGCGCTGCATCCGGCTGTTCAGAATGATCTGCGCTTGCAAACGGCTGTCTGTGGCATCTGGTGCGAGCGGCGCAGCAAGAGCGTCGAATACTGGAGGCAGGTGATCTTGCCTCAGATCCAGCGGCAACAGAATGGGCTGGCGATTGACGGGGATCTGGATGAACGGCGATGGCTTCAGATGCGCGAGCCGCGCAAAGTCCTCATTGCTCAGGGTCATGTAGTCTGAGGGATCAAACGACAGATCGAGCGCAATCAATGCACTGCCGTTTCCATCCAGTGTACCGATAGGCAATACGGCCTGCACAACCGGCTTGCCGCCATAGACATTGCAAACGGCAATCGGGATCATGAGACGGTTTTCCATTTCCGTTGCATTTGATCCCGCGTCGTCGAGCTTGGCGCTCCGGTCTATGCCGGGAATGCCACACCAGTTCCCCATGGCGCTGTTCAAGACGTTGCGCTTGTTGCAGTTATCGATCATCAGCTGGAACACCTCAGGTGCACGCTCACGGATGAGCTTGGCCAGAGCGATCGTTGCTTTCACATCTGCGAGGGCGTCGTGAGCTTGCAGCTCATTGAGATCGATCCCGTTCGCCATGCAGACATCACCGAGTTTGAAGCTGATGCGGTTGGTGCCGGTCCGTTCATCAAAGACCTCCGGGATCGTGACTACCCCGGGAGCCAGCCCATGCACGGCCTGCAGCATCTTCAGGACATCGGCGCGCGATGACAAACGCGACTGCGTCAGATACGGCGCATGCAGGCTCTGGAACAAGGCATTGCGCAGGAACTCCTCATCGAACTTCAGACTGTTGTAACCAAGGAAGATCGGCCCGCCGCCAGAGAAGATATGAGGCACATCAACAGGATTTCCCTCGGCATCCAGTGGTGGACGAGGCCGCTGCCAACGCTCCAGAACAGTCTGGATACGGTCCATCATCTGGTAGAAGGACAGTGATTGTTCTGTCAGATCATCCGGCATCACGCGGATTTTCACCAAAGCGCCGGGTGATGGCACCACCCATGGCAGGATGTTGCAGCGGATATCGATGATGTCTTCCAACTTGTCGATGATGTTGAAGTTCTTGTCGGTGCGGATCGCTGCAAACTGCAGGATCTGATCGAACTGCGGATTGAGACCGGTGGTTTCGACATCGTAGAAGATGAAGCTCTCGGGCAGAGTGTCAGGATCAACGCCGCAAGGAATTCCGAGTGCCTGAGGCAGATTGGAGAGGTTGAGCAGCGCGGAGCTGGATTGGGTGTCAACCGACGTGCCGCTGCTGTTTGTGTCATTGTTACGCATGGTACTGGTCTTTCTGATGGATCGAAGATGATTGTCCCGATGTCTTCCTTCTGGGGCATTCAACCGGGGGCTTTGGTGGGGTGTCCTTAAAAACAACCTCGCAAGCAGCGACGGTCCTTGCATCTCAGATGGGGAGAAGACGTGCCGGGCAGGAAGCCTTGATCTCGAGAGAAAGCTGCCCCCGGTACAAACTGAAGAACAGAAGATTGATACAAGATGGCGCGGAGTCCTGATCAGCTGATCTCAGACTGCTGATTGCATGCGTTTGACTGCTTAGAGGGTCAAAAGTGGATGAAGCCCATAGGGGTCCTTCCCTCGCTGCGCCAGGCATCCAGCAACTGTGTTGCTGCCCTAATGTCATCACGAGAGACAGTCTCGCGGCCAGCGGCAAGAGTCTTGGGCAAAGCCAGTTCCAGCACACGCGCGATGCGCCGTGGCGTCATTGTCATCAGGTCGTTCAGAGCCTCATCCCGAAGGTCAGACACCATTGTAGTACCAAGGCGGCCAAGCAGCCGTGAGAAGATTTGTGCCGCTATCCGGCGACGCTGGTCCTGATCAGGGGATGGCACATCAATCACCAGCAATCGATCCAGCAGGGATGGTGCAAGATTGTGAACTGCATTGGCAGTCGCGAGCGAGATCACATGCGAGGTGTCAAAGCTTGTATCATAATACTCATCGACAAAGGAGCTGGCATTCTCGCGCTCCCACAGGCTGTGAAGCACATCGAGCGGCCGGTCGAACGGTCCAGCAATGATAACCTTTTCCAACTCATCAAAAACAACCACGGGTGCTGCTGTGCCACCCTCAACAAGTGTCGCAGCAAGCTTGCCGGGTTTTGCGCCCTTCCAGGCTGTCGACAATCCCGCAATCAGGCTGAAGGAGGCGGACAGGTTCATCGGAAACAAATGGTACTGCGTCCCCAAAGCTTGAGCTAATCGTCGGGCAAAGAACGTTTTGCCAATTCCGGGTGGCCCGAGCAGGCAGATTGGCGGCACAGCCAACGGTGTCCCAGCACGTGCTGAAACAGCAATGGCATCGGCGATGATTGCGATCACAGGTTCAAAATGTGGCGCAACGGTGCGCAGCGCATTGACCGCCTCCAAGCGTGCAGTATTCCCAATCAGAGCATCACGCTTTCCCCGCAACGGATCACGTTCAAGCCGCAGGAGCTTTCGATACCGGTGTGTCTCTTCATAAGACAGCGATGTAGTGTTACGGGCTGATTTGATGCTGGATAGTTCCCGGCCAGCACCATCTGCCAGCAGGTCATATTCACCTTCGCCAAATGTGTTGTCGTCCTCACTGTCGAGATCTGGCATGTCGCCAAAGATTTCTGCTATCCGCGCTGTGATCTCGGCAGGGTCAAAGACCTTCACGCGCAATGGGCTGGCACTGCCCACGGATAGCTGCGACCTGCTCAAGCTATCGCCTGAAATGCTGTTTTGGTGGGCGCTCTGAACTGCCAAATCTGCGGGTGGATCGAGGCTCCCCAGAACAGAATATGCCAATTCGCCAGGCGTAATGGCTGGTACCTCAGCAGCAAAATTCAACTTTCTCTCAGTCATAACGCACTCCGTTCCTGTCGTGCGGAGCAGCTCCCTCTCAATGGGGTGGCCTTACATCCTCACAAAAGAAAAGAAATCAAATCGTCACAATCACCGGACGGTAAACGTGATTACGCCGTAATTCCCAAAACGGCAGTACGCCCACTATGCTGCCAGCTGACGTACATCTGTTCTCAGGAAACAGGCCCGCGTCAGGCAGGCACAAGTTGAACACAATTCAAGCGCTGGTTCTGATGCCAGATGCGGCGTTCTCGACGGGAGACCGCCATGACTATTGATAATGTAACTTCAACACATCGATTGGCCTGGAACGCAGGCATGATTGTTGGCCCGAAAGCGCCGCTGAAGCCTAAACACATCTGGGAAATCCGAACGCGCCTGAAGATGGCGGCAAAACTGCGAGACCTTGCGCTGTTCAATCTCGCCATCGACAGCAAGCTTCGTGGTTGCGACGTGGTCAAGCTACGCATATCAGATGTGATGGCAGGTGGTGCTATTCGGCAACGTTCAACAGTGATGCAACAAAAGACCGGGCGACCGGTGCCATTCGAATTGACCGATCCCACCCGCGAAGCGCTCGCCGATTGGATAAGGGTGAGGCGCGCCGTTGGTGTGGATTGGGTGTTTCCAAGTCGCCTTCACGCCGGTGAACATCTGACCACCCGGCAATATGCCCGCCTGGTTGATGAATGGGTCGAGATGGCAGGCCTGGATTCAACGGCCTTTGGCACTCACAGTCTGCGCCGCACCAAGGTCGCTATGATTTACAAGCGCACCGGGAATCTGCGCGCTTGCCAACTCCTTCTTGGACACACGAAATTGGAAAGCACGGTTCGCTACCTCGGCATCGAAGCTGATGATGCATTGGCATTATCTGAACAGACTGAGATCTGATGACCGAGGCCGCTGTCATCTACGCGATGTTGGCGGCCTTAAAGTTACACTGGTAAGTGTCCGTTTTGGCGCAGCAGTACTGGAATAAGCCTCGGATCAAGTGATTGCAGCATCACCAAAAATTGCAAAAAGTCGACGTTCGATGTCAGCATTACTTTTAATTGCGGACTTTTCTCTGCATTGTCTGCAGTCCATACGACATGCTGCTTCCTACAGTCCTTTCGAGCGGTCTGCACCCTCACCCTCAAACAATCTCCATCATAGGAATCTTATCCATTGACTCTGGAGAGTGCTTTAGAACAAAACAGGAACTAAATCTCCTCCTGTTGACGTTCCCAAGGCATGCACACAGCCTCATCACCCATTATCGACGACCTCCGGCTGCGCATTCAGCGGCTTGAGACGGGTGCTGTGCGTGATCGCAGTGTCCTGCCCTTTGGTGTCTCTGATATTGACCAGCGCTTGCCCAACGGTGGTCTGGCGCTTGGCAGTCTGCATGAGGCAGCCGGTGGTGGCGAAGGCGCATTGCATGGTGCTGCCGCCGCTTTGTTCATGGCAGGCATTGCGGCGCGCACCACGGGCAAGGTGCTTTGGTGTGTCACCAAGGCTGATCTCTTTGCGCCCGCTCTGGCACAAGTCGGCCTTGGCCCTAACCGTGTGATCTATGTCGAAGCCGGTGACGAGAAGACGGTGCTTGCCTGTTTCGAGGAAGGCCTGCGCCACGGCGGGCTTGGCGCTGTTGTGGCTGAGGTCGCACATTTGTCGATGACGGCTTCCCGCCGCTTGCAACTCGCGGCAGAAAGTTCCGGTTCCATTGGCCTCGCGATCAGACGCTGGCGACGGCAAAGGGAAGCCGCTGATTTTGGCCAGCCGACAGCCTCTGTGACGCGGTGGCGGGTCACGGCCCTGCCCTCTTTGGCATTGCCGGTTCCGGGCGTAGGCCGTGCACGATGGCAACTGGAACTTATTCGATGTCGTGCCGGGGAATGTGCTGATTTTGTTGTGGAGGCGTGTGATGCAAAAGGGTCTCTCGCGATGCCGGACAGCTTTGCAATCCCGGATCATCTCCCTGTTTCTGCCGACATGGCCTACCGACCGGTTCAGGCGAGACAAGGTCCAGATGAGCGCGTTGGACGCGGCATTGCCCGCCGCTTCATTGCGGCCTGAGACACCGCTGGTTCTGATTGGACGGCAGGGCAACCGGCGCGTTCTGCTGGCGGCTGACAATGCGGCCCAAAAGGCAGGATTGTGTGTGGGCATGCCAGCCACCAAGGCGCAAGCACTGGTGCCTGGTCTGGTCATCAAGGATGCTGAACCTGAAGCTGATCTTGCAGCACTGGACCGATTGGCTCTCTGGGCGCTGCGTCGCTATGCGCCCATAGTGGCGGCTGATCCGCCTGATGGGTTGGTGATCAATATCACCGGAGCCACGCATCTTCATGGTGGTGAAGCTGCTGTGCTCACCGACATGATCGAGCGCCTGCAGGCTGTTGGCATCACGGCCCGTGCTGCCATGGCTGATACATGGGGAGCGGCACACGGGTTGGCGCGGTTTGCGGCACAGCCAGCCTGTGTCATCCCGGCTGGAACCAGTGCAGATGCCATCCCTGATCTCACGATTGCTGCGTTGCGACTGGATGCTGGCTTGGTTGAATCCTTGCGCACCCTTGGCTTCGAACGCATAGGTGAACTGGCCACGACACCGCGTGCGCCGCTCACCTTACGCTTTGGTCCGGAACCCGGCCGTCGCATTGATCAGATGATGGGACGACTGGCCGAACCGATTGACCCGATCAGGCCGGATGAACTGGTGTCAGTACGCCGGAGCTTTGCAGAGCCCATCGGGGCGGCAGAGACCATCGCCCGCTACATTGGCAAGCTCGTCGTTGATCTATGCGTTGCATTGGAGACGCGCGGCCTTGGAGCCAAGCGCCTTGATCTGCTGCTGCACTGTGTTGATGCCCACATTGAAGCAATCCGCATTGGCACAGCCCTGCCCGTGCGGGATGTGAAGCGCCTGACGCGTCTGCTCTGCGACAAGATCGAGACCATAGATCCGGGCTTTGGTATCGAGATCATGAGCCTGACGGCGACCATGGCTGAGCCCTTTGGCCAGACGCAGATGATTTCCTCGCTGGCAGAAGCGCCTGAGGCGGATGTATCGGGCCTGATCGACATCCTCTCCAACCGCGTTGGGACAGAACGGCTCTACCGAATGACCCCTGTCGCCAGTGATGTGCCCGAACGCTCAACTGCTCGCATTGCGGCCATGGCTCCAGCGACCGGCATCACATGGCCGCAGCACTGGCCACGCCCGACACGGTTGCTGACGTCCCCTGAACCCATCGAGACCATGGCGCTCCTGCCGGACCATCTCCCGGCCACATTCACATGGCGCGGCAACCGCCGCCGGGTCAGGCGGGCGGACGGACCGGAACGCATCTTTGGTGAATGGTGGAAGCGCGATGCCGAATTGATCGCCGTCAGGGATTACTTTCAGGTGGAGGACGAAGCGGGAGAGCGTTTCTGGATCTACCGCGCAGGCGATGGTGAACACGCCGATACTGGGTCCCAGCGCTGGTTCCTGCACGGAATCTTTGCATAATGAAACCGCGCTACGCCGAGCTGCAGGTGACTTCGCATTTCTCGTTCCTGCGGGGTGCAAGTTCCTGCGAAGACCTGTTTGCACGGGCCAAGCAGCTTGGCATCGAAGCGCTGGGCATTGTTGATCGCAACTCTCTGGCAGGCATCGTCCGCGCACATCAGGCAGCCAAAGACACAGGCGTTCGCTTGATTGTCGGGTGCAGGCTTGATCTGACAGATGGCACTTCTGTGCTGGTCTATCCAACAGATCGTCCAGCCTATGCCCGGCTGTGCCGGTTGCTGTCGCTTGGCAAGAAGCGTGGTGGCAAGGCGAAGTGCCTGCTCAACTGGTCCGATCTCGTGGCTTATGGCGAAGGCCTGATCGTTGTGCTGGTGCCGGATGAAGCGGATGCCACCTGCGCCATGAGACTGCGGCGTCTGCGCGAGAGTTTTGCTGGCAATACCTATATGGCCCTCACGCTACATCGCCGCCCCAATGACCAGATGCGCCTGCACGAGTTGTCCAATCTGGCGGCACAGATGGGCGTGCCAACCGTGGTCACCAATGATGTGCTGTTTGATGCGCCGGACAAACGCATCCTGCAGGATATCGTAACCTGCATCCGCCACAACTGTACCATTGATGATGCAGGCTTTCGCCGCGAGCGCCATGCCGACCGCTATCTGAAGCCGCCCGACGAGATGGCACGGTTGTTCTCCCGCTATCCAGAAGCTGTGGCACGCAGCATCGAGATCGCAGAGCGTTGCCGTTTCTCCATGGATGAACTCGCCTATCAATACCCGCAGGAAGCCTCCGCCAACGAAACGCCCCAGCAACTGCTGACACGATTGACATGGGAAGGGGCAGCACAGCGTTATCCCGAAGGTCTGCCAGACAAGGTCATCGCCAGCCTCAACCACGAGCTTCGCCTGATCGAGAAGCTGGAATACGCACCGTATTTTCTCACTGTGAATGCAATCGTGCGCTTCGCTCGCAGCCGGGATATCCTGTGTCAGGGTCGTGGTTCCGCTGCCAACAGTGCTGTCTGCTATGTGCTTGGCATCACGGCGATTGATCCTGAACGCAATGATCTCCTGTTCGAGCGCTTCGTCTCGGAGGAACGCCGTGAACCGCCCGATATCGATGTGGATTTCGAGCACGAGCGCCGTGAGACGGTGATGCAATGGGTGTTCGAGACCTATGGCCGTGATCATGCTGCCCTCTGCTCCACCGTGATCCGCTATCGATCAAGGGGAGCCTTGCGCGATGTCGGCAAGGCGCTGGGACTGCCCGAAGACCTCATCAAGATGTTGACAACGCAGGTCAGCAGTTGGTCCAAGGAGAGCGTTGAACCCAGGCATGCGGCAGAACTCAACCTTAATCTGAAGGATCGCCGCCTCACCCTTGCAATGAGCCTTGCCCGCCAGCTCGTCGGTACGCCGCGCCATCTCTCGCAGCACCCTGGTGGCTTTGTCCTGACACGCGATAGATTGGATGAACTGGTTCCCATAGAGCCCGCCGCCATGCCGGACCGACAGATCATTGAATGGGACAAGGATGATATCGATATCCTGAAGTTCATGAAGGTGGATTGTCTCGCACTCGGCATGCTGTCCTGCATGAAGCGCGGGCTTGATATGCTGCAGGAACACAAGGGCCTGACCCTTGATCTCGCCACCATCCCGGCAGAAGACCCGCGCACCTACGCCATGATCCGCAAGGCCGATACACTCGGCACCTTCCAGATCGAAAGCCGGGCGCAGATGGCGATGCTGCCGCGCATGAAGCCGCGCACCTTCTATGATCTCGTGATCGAGGTTGCCATTGTCCGCCCCGGCCCCATTCAGGGCGATATGGTGCATCCCTATCTCAGACGGCGGGAGGGCAAGGAACAGGTTGTCTATCCCAAGCCAGAGCTGGAGCGTGTGCTGGGCAAGACTTTGGGTGTGCCGCTGTTTCAGGAACAGGCCATGCGTGTCGCCATAGAATGTGCGGGCTTCACACCAAGCGAGGCGGATCAGCTCCGCCGCTCCATGGCGACCTTCAAGTTCACCGGCGGTGTCTCTCACTTCCGCGACAAGCTGGTGATGGGCATGGTGGCCAATGGCTATGAGCAGGCTTTCGCGGAACGCACCTTCCGCCAGCTCGAAGGCTTTGGCAGCTACGGCTTTCCCGAAAGCCACGCCGCATCCTTTGCCCTCATCGCCTATGCCAGCTGCTGGCTCAAATGCCATCACCCCGATGTCTTCTGTGCAGCGCTCCTCAATGCCCAGCCCATGGGGTTTTACGCTCCGGCCCAGATCGTGAGGGATGCGCGGGAACACGGTGTTGAGATCAGGCCTGTGTGCATCAACGCCTCCCGCTGGGATTGCACATTGGAGGCCATAGACACTGATGATCAGCAATCAACGGGTTTGGCCACCCGCTTTGCCGTTCGCCTCGGCATGCGTATGGTCAAGGGATTGGCCAACCGGGATGCCGCCACAATCGTCACGGCGCGCGCCGGTCAGCCATTCGCATCCGTTGATGACCTCTGGCGTCGCGCCCGCGTGCCATCGGCATCTCTGGTGGAACTCGCCGAAGCCGATGCCTTCCAGCCATCCCTGAAGCTAGCGCGCCGGGAAGCACTCTGGGCATTGAAAGCCCTCAGAGACGAACCGCTGCCGCTGTTTGCCGCTGCTGCCAGCCGCGAGGCTGCTATCATTCCGGAAATCGATGAACCCGCCGTCAACCTGCGGCCTATGACGGCAGGTGGCGAGGTGGTCGAGGACTATGGCCATGTCGGTTTGACCCTACGCGAACATCCTCTGTCATTCCTGCGGCAGGATCTGGTCAGGCGCCGCTACACGACTTGTTCTGAAGGAATGCAAGCCCGCGATGGCCGCTGGATGCAACTGGCAGGCCTCGTGCTGGTACGCCAGAAGCCGGGCTCAGCCAAAGGCGTCATGTTCATCACAATTGAAGATGAAACAGGCGTGGCCAATGTCGTGATCTGGCCCTCCCTCTACGAAAAGCAGCGCCGCATCATCCTCACTGCCACCATGCTGGGCATCAACGGCAAAATCCAGCGCGAGGGCGAAGTGGTGCATTTCATCGCGCAACGCCTGACAGACCTTTCACCCGAGCTTGCCAGCGTCGGTCAGCGGGGCACAGCGTTTCCGTTGCCACATGGTCGTGGCGATGAGTTCCATGGTGGCGGTCCGGGAATTGATCCGCGCACATTGCCGCCAAAAATCTGGCGCCCGAAACTGGGTACACTGCCCAGCTCAACCCCTCAGGGAACTGCACCCAAACATCCACCGCGTGATATTTTCATTCCGGATCGGCATATCGATACCATCATGCCGAAGACACGGGATTTTCGGTAGGCATATAAAGAGCACAGGATGGACAACACTTTTACTTCAAGTTTTGCCCAGAGAATTCCGGAAGCAATGTGCCCAAAGCGGAAACTCAACGAAGACACAGTACGACTGACCAAAGCCCCAAGAGCGGACCATCAGGTGCGGTACCAATTAGTAGACGCACCTCTGGCCCGAATAAGTTCACCAATGAATTGCCGTACAATCAGCGAGTCTTTTCGATCGGGCCGGAAGATAAGAATGCTCTTGAAGGTTACAGTTGGCTCAAAGGGTTTCAGCAGAAGGCCTCTTTGCGCGAAACCATCGGTCGCGGCCGGATTCACAAGACCAACTCCAACCCCTTCGAGTGCCAAAGCGCAGATCGTTGCGGAGTTCGGAGTCTCGACGATAACATTCGGCTCGATACCGGTCTCAGCGAAGATAGTTTCCATCCGCTGGCGTGCGCGATCTTCGGGTGCCAGAGCTATGAACCGTTCGTTTGCCAGATCGGCAGGGCCGATTGTAACTTTTTCGGCCAGCCTATGCCCGGCGGGTATGGCGCACACCGCCCCAAGCGTCCAGAATGAACGATAGTCCAATCCAGTCAGATCCGCTTCGTCAGCGACAAGTCCGAGGTCGAAGCTACCATTTGTTACAAGTTCACGGATACGTGCAGTAGAATGGACTTGCAGTGTGATGGCGACATCTGCCCGCTTTCTCTGAAACGCCGCTATCGCTCGCGGCACCAAGGTAGAGCCCAAGGCGGCAAGGCTGGCAATTCGGATCGTGCCGGTGCCGAAATCGCGGATACGTGCCATCTCCGCCCGCAACTGATCAAGTCCGACGAAACTGCGTTCTACTTCAGCCAGCAACAAACTTGCTTCATGGGTCGCAGCCAGACGGTTGCGGCGACGTTCGAAGAGTTTGAAGCCCGCTTCCTGCTCCAGATCAGCTATCGACCGGCTTACCGCTGGCTGTGTGATGCCAAGCAGTTTTGCTGCAGAGGTGGCAGAGCCGCTCACCATCACAGCGCGGAAGATCTCAAGTTGCCGGAAATTCATTAGATATTACCATAACTGATACGCATGATTGCATGCCTTTAAGTGCTCTTTTGTTTATAGTCAAAATCGAGCAAGTTTGGAACTTATACAAACTGTCTACCAAGCATTTGAAGGAAAGACCGATGCGTGACCTGACCCGCTGCGTGCATCATCCGGACGTTTCGCATGAGGGCTTTGCCAGTCTTGCCGTACCAACCTATCGTGCCTCCACGATCGTTTATCCCGACGGAAAAAGTTTTGCGGAGCGCAAAGGGCGCGGCCCTGACGGCTATTCATATGGTTTGCACGGAACGCCGACCACACGCACGCTCGAAGCCCAGCTGACGGCACTGCACAACGGGACGCGCACCGTTCTGGTACCATCAGGTCAAGCTGCTGTGACGATCCCAATGATGGCCGTGCTGATGCCAGGCGACAAGGTTCTGATACCAGATACTGTATATCCTCCGGTCCGCGGGTTTTGCGCCAACTACCTCAAGCCGCGCGGCATTGATTACGCTGTGTACGATCCGATGATCGGAGATGGGATTGCAGCGATGATCGACGAGCGTACCAAGCTCGTCTGGATTGAGTCTCCGGGTTCCGGCACGATGGAGGTACAGGATACGCCTGCAATCATCAGGGCTGCCAAGGCAAAAGGCGTCCTGACCGGCTGCGACAACACCTGGGCGTCACCACTTTTGTTCAAGCCGCTTGACCATGGTGCTGATTTTGCAGCCGAGGCCCTGACAAAGTATGTCGGTGGCCATTCTGACCTTTTGCTTGGCTCGATCACAGTCAAGGATCTGGCTCTGCGCGCGCGCATGAAAGATGTGCTGCGCATGGTTGGCATCGGCGTGTCGCCAGACGAGGTGGCACTTGCTTTGCGCGGCATCGAGACAATGGGTGTGCGACTGGCCCACATGGGCCGTATCTCAGTGGATTTCGCAACGCGCCTTCAAGGGCTTCCATCCATTGACAGCGTGCTGCATCCGGCACTGCCGGACTGCCCAGGCCACGGATTCTTCAAGCGTGATTTCAAAGGTTCAAGCAGCGTGTTCAGTGTTGTTCTCAAGCCTCAGGCAGAAGCCGCCTTGGAGGATGCACTGAGTGCACTTAAAATTTTCGCCATTGGAGCGTCGTGGGGTGGCACACGCAGCCTCATGGCAACGATGGCCATTGCCGGAGATCGGAGCATCGCAGACTGGCGTAATGCTGGGCCTATCGTGCGGATTTCGATCGGCGTGGAAGATCCTGAGGATCTGTGGGCAGACCTTAGCCGCTTTTTCGCCGTTCTGGATGCATCGCTGCGCGCCAGTGCAGCCTAAAGAAGGAGGACAAATTATGACCATACTGAAACGTTCGTTTCTGGCTGCAGCCACAATTGCCACCTTTGCGATTGTGGCTCTCCCGCAGGCCTATGCACAGCAGACCGTCGAGACGATCAAGCAGCGTGGGTTCGTGCAATGCGGAGCCAGCGGCAATACGGTCGGGTTTGGAGCGCCGGACAACAACTCTGTTTGGCGCGGCCTTGACGTGGATACCTGCCGGGCTTTTGCTGTTGCTGTCCTCGGGGATAAGGAAAAAGTGCGGTTTGTACCGCTCACCGGCCAGCAGCGTCTGATCGCCTTGCAGACAGGCGAAATTGACGTGCTGCCACGCACAACGACATGGACCCTCCGTCGTGACGCAAACGGTGTGAACTTCACCATTCCCAACTACTACGAATACACTGGCGTAATGGTTCGTCGCGCCATGAATGTGAAGGTGCCGAAGGATCTGAACGGGGCAACAGTCTGCGTACAGACCGGATCGACGACTGAAGTCACTGTGGCCGACATGGCACGCTTGAACAATATCAAGATCGACGCAGTCCTCTTCGACAATGTTGCTGCTACACGTCAGGCCTTCTTCGCCGGACGTTGCGATGCGCTGATAACTGATGCAAGCGCCTTGGCATCAGTGCGCGCTACACAGGCTTCGAACCCAGCTGATTTCATCATCATTCCGGCTAACGACAAGATGGAAGCTTTGACGCCATCTGTCCGCCATGGCGATGACCGCTGGTTCGATATCGTGAAGTGGTCGTTCCAGGCGCTGATCATGGCCGAATTTCTCGGGGTCACACAGCAGAACGTCGATGAGATGCTCAAGTCAACCAATCCTGATGTCCGTCGCCTGCTTGGCGTTGAACCAGGCAATGGCGCGGCGCTGGGGCTCGACGAACGCTGGGCCTACAACATCATCAAGCAGCTTGGAAACTATGCAGAGATCTTCGAGCGCAATGTCGGCATGGGTAGCCCGCTGAAGCTGGAGCGCGGTCCCAACCGTCTCTACCGTGATGGCGGCCTGATGTTCCCGCTCGTGTTCAACTGAGCGAGCGGCAGTCAACGGATCGCGGGCCATGCTAGCAATATTCCATGATACCCGCGCTAGGGCGATTGCGGCGCAAGTTATCCTTGTCGCTGCTGTCGTCGTTACGGTCTGGTGGTTGGCAAGCAATACAGCAGCAAATCTTGCCGCTCGCGGCATTGCAGTTGGTTTTGGCTATATCGCAAGCGCTGCCCGCTTCCCGATTTCCGAAACACTCATTGCTTACGAGCCGACGGATAGTTTCGGACAGGCCTATCTTGTTGGTTTGCTCAACACGTTATTCGTCTCGACCATCGTCGTCATGGGCGCGACCGTGCTTGGGTTTGCGGTGGCCCTAGGACGACGCTCACGCCACCCGCTGACCAATAGCATAGCCAGCGTTTTTGTAGAATTTATGCGGAATACACCGCTCGTTGTACAACTGCTGTTCTGGTATGCATTGCTGACATCCTCACTCCCAAGTGCGCGTCAGGCACTCAATCCCCTTCCAGGAATCTTCCTGTCAGTCCGAGGTCTGTTTTTCCCTTCATTGCACCCGGAAGGCAACTGGACAATCGCAACCATAGTAATTGCCGGGGCCATTCTCACTATGCTTGCCTTGTTAATTCTAGCCCGCAGGCGTCGCCTTCGGTTAGGCCAGTCACAGCGTTGGCTGTGGCCCGCACTTGCAACTGTACTGACAGTCGCGTCCATAGCCATTCTTTCGTCTGGTGCCATGCTACGCTTGGACACGCCCGAGCTTCGTGGCTTCAACTTTGTCGGCGGCACACGGCTGACGCCTGAGTTCGCATCCTTGATCGTCGGACTTATTCTCTATTCCTCCGCCTTTGTCGGCGAAATCATCCGTGGCGGCATTGACGCTGTCGGCAAGGGACAATGGGAAGCCGGGCGCTCCGTGGGCCTGCGCGATCCGCAAATCTTACGCTTCATTGTGGTACCGCAGGCGCTCAGGATCATCATTCCACCGATGACGAGCCAGTACTTCAACATCGTCAAGAACACGACACTCGCGCTGGTCGTTGGCTATCCGGATATTTCGTTTGTCGTCGCCACCACAATCAATCAGACCGGTCAGGTCATCGAAGGAATTGTCATCCTTATATCGGTCTTCCTGACCATCTCGATGGCGGTCTCGCTGTTCATGAACTGGTATAATCGCCGCGTGGCGTTGGTGCAGCGATGAATACGTCCGTAGTGAGTAGCCCTACGATCGTTAGTAATCTGGCACCTGCCGCAATGCCACCACCGCAAAAGCGCGCTTCTGTCAGGCATGTTCTTTTCGGCGATATGCTCAGCGCAACTTTGACACTGTTGACCATCGGCCTGCTTGCAACAGTCGTCCCAAGAATGATTGAATGGGCAATTCTCTCAGGCGTCTGGAGTGGAGACGGCGAAGCATGCCGCGCTGGTGGCGCTTGCTGGGCTTTCCTGCGCGAGAAATTCCGCCAGATCCTTTTTGGTATCTACCCACCTGGAGAACATTGGCGACCAGCGCTGGTGGTCATTGTGATTGTTGGTCTCGTCGGCTGGTCTTTGGCACCCACGAACTGGCGTGCAGCAACGGCTGCAGTGTGGGTTGCTACGATTGCCGCGGTACTGGCGCTCATGGGTGGCGGTTTCTTCGGATTGACACCCGTACCGACAGCCTCTTGGGGCGGGTTGCCTGTGACACTCTTATTGACAGTTACTTCGCTTGGCGTCGCATTTCCGCTCGCAATCGTCCTGGCATTGGGTCGCCAGTCTGAACTGAAGATCGTCTCATGGTTCTGCGTTGGCATGATCGAGATTGTGCGTGGCCTTCCGCTGATCAGTCTCTTGTTCATTGCCTCGATTCTGCTGCCACTGATGCTCCCCGAAGGGGTCTCAATCGACAAGCTGTTCAGGGCCTGGGCAGCGTTGACGATCTTCTCTGCGGCATATCTTGCAGAGATCGTCCGCGGCGGCCTGCAAGGCCTTCACACAGGACAACGTGAGGCCGCACGGGCGCTTGGTTTATCTTGGCTGCAGATGACACGTCTGATCGTGTTGCCACAGGCCTTGCGCAAGGTCATTCCGCCACTGACGAACACGCTGATCGTCATGGTCAAGAATACGAGCCTCGTTCTGATTGTCGGCCTGTTCGACCTGCTCAGCTCAGGCCGGGCGGCAGCGACAGACCCAGCATGGCCCGCACCCTACGTCGAGACCTACTTGTTTGTGGCGAGCTTGTACTTCGTGATCTGCTTCTCAATCTCGCGTTACTCGCTTTGGCTCGAAAGCAGGCTTGCACGTGAGGCCCGACAATGAGCGCGCGGTTAAAGACTATGAGTGAGGCAGAGATGACTGGAGAAAAGACCTGCATGTCAACACATTCACAAAGTCCCGCTGCTGTCGAAATGATCGGCGTCAATAAATGGTATGGCGACTTCCACGTGCTGAGCAACATCAATCTGACAGTACAGCGTGGCGAGCGCCTGGTTATCTGCGGGCCGTCTGGTTCTGGCAAATCGACCATGATCCGCTGTATAAACCGGCTGGAAGCGCATCAAACGGGCCAGGTCGTCGTCGAAGGCACCGAGCTAACGCACGATCTGAAAAAGATCGACGAGATCCGCCGCGACGTTGGCATGGTGTTCCAGCACTTCAACTTGTTCCCTCACTTGACGATCCTCGAAAACCTTACGCTCGCTCCAATCTGGGTGAAAAGGTTACCCAAGAAGGACGCAGAGGAAATCGCCATGCACTACCTGACACGGGTGAAAATCCCGGAGCAGGCGCTAAAGTATCCCGGTCAGCTCTCGGGCGGCCAACAGCAGCGCGTGGCCATCGCTCGTTCGCTGTGTATGAGTCCGAAGATCATGTTGTTCGATGAGCCGACCTCGGCGCTTGATCCTGAGATGGTCAAGGAGGTGCTCGATACCATGGTCAGCCTCGCTGAAGAAGGTATGACTATGCTCTGCGTTACGCATGAAATGGGTTTTGCCCGTCAGGTCGCCAACCGCGTGATCTTTATGGACGCCGGCCAAATCGTTGAGATGAACGAGCCGATAGCGTTCTTCAGCAATCCTCAAAACGAACGCACCCAACTATTCCTTAGACAGATCCTGCATTGAAGATAGTAAGGGAGGTAGTCTTGCAACTGCTGTCATCCGCCAATACCAAAGCCAGCAAGGGCGAAGATGGCACCATCATTTCGGAGGGTTACGGATCGCTTTCCAGGCAGGTCGCAGTGAAAGCAGCGGGGCTTATGGCAGTATTGTTGTTGGCTGCTTGCGGGTTTCTGGCCTGGCAGAACTCTATACGGGTCAAGTCGGATTTTAACGAGCGCAATCGATCATTGGTCGAGATTGTTGCCAATGCCAGCAAGACCGCGATGCTCAATCGAGATACGACCACTCTGCGCGAACTCGTCAATAATCTGGCGAGCAGCGCGGACTTTGTTGTCGGAATTGCGGCCGATGAAGTGTCGACGTTGGCAAGTTCTGGACGTGACGAGGGGTTGATCGCAGCATTTCGACCAACTCAGATTGCAAAAACTCTTGGTGAGGATGCTTTCGTTCGTTCTGCCGTCGGCATAAGTCAGACTGTGGTCTCTGGTGATCAGACCCTTATCATTGTACCCGTGCGGCTGGTTCTCAATAACAAGCACATTGGGTATGTTGCTGCACAATTTACCTCGGCGCGCGCCAGTGAAGCTGCCTGGCAAGAGTTTTTGATGACCCTCGCAATCGGTTCTGCTTTAGTTATGCTCATTGCACTCTCCTTGGTCGTCCTTTTGAGGCACGCGATCCGTCCGTTGCAGCGAGTGACCTCCGCCGTCCAACGTTTGGCGAAAGGTGATCTCGGAACTGAAATACCAACAGCCAGAAATCGCAACGAAATTGCAGCGATCACCGATGCTCTCGTTTTCTTTCGCGACAGTTTGTTGGAGCGCCGCCGGTTGCGTGAGGCGACCGAGGCGGAAGCGGAAGCCAAGCTGGCGCGCCAAGCAGAAGTCGAGGCGCAGATCGCGTCGTTTCGCTTGTCTGTCGGCGAAGTTTTGACGGCAGTGAGCGCCCACGCCGACCAAACGCGAGTGTCGGCCCGGGAGTTATCGCAGGCGACCGCAACAGCTGATGAACAGGCAGTTCAAGCCGCCGTCGCTTCGCACCAGATATCAACGGGGGCAACCCAGGTTGCATCGGCAATCGAGCAGATGGCAACAGGGGTCACAGAAATAGCCCAACAAACAGGCGCTTCTTTTGCCAAGGTCGAGGCAATGGCGACAGCAGCACAGGAAACAGAGCAAACGATCCGCAATCTTGCCGCAGCGGCAGAGAAGATTGGCGCTGTCACTGGTCTGATCAAAGCCATTGCTGATCAGACTAACCTCCTTTCCCTCAACGCCACCATTGAGGCCGCCAGAGCCGGTGAGGCAGGCAAGGGCTTTGCGGTGGTTGCTTCAGAGGTGAAAACCCTCGCCAATCAGACCACCGGCTCAGCGAACGAGATCAGCACGCTGGTTGAGGCCATGCAGCAGCAGACCAATGCAGCAGTCGCTTCGATTGAGATCATGGCTCGTCTCGCTGCCGATGCGCAATCGGCTGCGTCCACGATCTCTGCCGCCATTCAGGAGCAACAGGCTGTCACCTCAGAGATCGCACGCACCGTCTCAGAAACCTCGCATGGTTCATCCGAATTGGCGAAGAATATTGATGGGGTTTCTTCGATCATCCAGAAAACCAGCTACTCTGCCAACAAAGCACTCTCAACGTCCGACGAGCTTGCGCTCAATGCTACCCACCTGCGTCAAGCGGTTGATGCTTTTCTTGAGCAAGTTGGAAGCCAGGCTGCGTGAGGCTGTGCTTTCGATTCTGCGCTCTGAAAACCCTTCGGAGTGAGCATAACAACGTGCGCACGCCAAAGGTCATGCTCATTCAAAATCAAATACCGCCGGTAATGATACTGTGGTTAAGCTCTATAAACTCCGACTCAATGCAACGGATGCAGTATTGCGCCAGGTTTCAAGCCGCAAACATTGGAACCACGCCCTGCACATGTTGCCCATCGCGCACTACGTCGACGCGTGCCACAGGCATGCGGAAGACGCGGGCGAGTAGGTCTTCGTTGAGAATGTCGGATGCCTTGCCCTGGACATGACCAAATGAACCATCAAGCACGAGGGCGTTCCCATCCAGCGCCAGCGCATGCTGTGGTTGGTGTGTGGTAATCAATGCGCCAACACGATCCTCACGGACGATGGTGGCCAAAATGGTCAGTACGGCTTGCTGATTGGCGATATCGAGCGCTGCAAAAGGCTCATCCAGAATCATGACCTT
>JBOFGV010000132.1:0-1806 GCA_051649305.1 Beijerinckiaceae bacterium | reverse complement strand
GCAGCCACACCCGCGCCCATTCCCCAACAGCATAGGAAAGGGCGGAGGACGCAGACGCCATGTAGGTGACGAGCACATAATCCATGTTGGAGCGGTGGTTCATGACGAAAACCACGGTGGAATCCGGGTTGATCTTGCTGAGCGCCACATCGTCCGCATAGCCGAGGCGCACGCGGTAGAGCAGGGTGGACAGCCAACGCGCGGCCTTCGCGCCAACCTTGAAATAGGCATAGGCATTGAACGTCGGCACGATCTCGCGGGCATAGCCCTGCACCCGCGCCATCGTGACGGATTGCGGCTCGCCCACAGCAGCGGCATGGGCGTTGGCGGCCTTGATGAGCTCCTGATCATAGATCAACCGATCGACAAGGCTCTGGCGCTGGGTCAGCTTGAAGGGCTGGATGCGCAGCTTGAGGTGCTGGTTAAGCTCGTCAATAATGAGGTTGACCCGCCCGCGCAGCATCCAGCGCACACCGGGCACCAGCAAGCGGTCGATCAGGCCGATGATGGCCAGCGTCGATGCGACCACAACCAGCCAGAGCGGCAGTTCAATTGTGCTGCCCAAGATGTCTCCCCCAAACCCTCTTGCGGAGTTCCTGAGCCAAGTGTGGCAGGGATTGCGGGGGAGGGCAAATGGTTGCTCAGAAGAGAGGCCAGAAGCACAAGAAGGCTATCGCCAGAAACGCAATCCACGAAGGATGCCTACCGCGCGCTGCCACCAGACTAACCAGACCGCTGACCAGGAATGTGAGGCCGATCACTGCCGCCACCCATCGGATTGTCGCGTTGAGCGGAGCAAGTGTTAATGTGGCAAGTGTCAGTCCAAGGCCGATCCATGCCAATGATGTGACATGCCATGCAACGCGCAACAGGCAACGCTTGAACGGACTGGCAAGAGGGCCGGACTGCGCTGGTATGGCCAGAATGGGACCAATTAACATGCGTTCCCCCAGCCAGGAATGGGCCGCAGCGACGACAAATGTCAGGATGGTGGCGCTAATGAATGAGACTGTTACCATCAGGAAAAGCCTTCACTTGAAAATGCTGACATTGCATGATGATAAAGTCATTTCGGCACAGTTTCGCTGCGGCCTTGCAGCGCATGCGCGCCATTGTGCCTGTCAAGTCTTCGTGAGAAACAAGGGATGTTGATCTTGTTGAAGGGCTTCACGTGATGTCGATCAAACATATTGTTCCAGCCATTCTGGCCTACCTGATCAGTTTTTCGGCAGCAGCCGAAAGCCCGAAGCCGCGCGCCTGTCCGGCCAGTGTCGGCAGCGGCATTTCCTGCTTCACGGCGCAGGACCAGAACGGCGCCCATGTGCTCATTGCACGGCCGGACAATGCCAATGGTTCATTGATTGTGCATACCTATGGCGGCCCACGCATGCGCAAGCCTGATGCTGCGATGGTTGACGAGGATCTCGAACGCTTTGTCGAGACTGTGCGCGAGGGCTACAGCTGGGTTGCAACCAGCCGTCGCCGGGGCGGATTTGGGGTGACGCAGGGAGCGGAAGATGCGGATATCGCCCGCAAGATCTATGTCTCGGCCTTCGGACAGCCCAAATATACCATTGCGCACGGCCAGTCCTGGGGCGGCAATATCGCTGCTATTCTGATCGAGAAATTCAATGCGCCTGATGCTGGCGGAAAACGCCCCTATGATGGAGCGATGCTGACATCCGGCGTGCTTGCGGGCGCGACCATTGGTTACGACATGCGTCTTGATGTGCGCGCAGCATTTCAGACTGTGTGTGATGTGCATCCGGCACCTGCAGAGCAGCGTTATTCGCTCGGGATTGGCCT
>JBOFGV010000131.1:0-8040 GCA_051649305.1 Beijerinckiaceae bacterium | reverse complement strand
GCTAAATTTTACGCACCGAGGATATGGGCAGGCGCTCCAGCAGGCCGATTTTATATAAAATGCGGCATGTTATATACAGCCTGAAGGATATGCGTTTTGTGCATAGTCTGGGGTGATTGCATAACCTCGGCGAGTAGTGCACGTCGGGTTCAGCATCGCATGAGGTGTCGGCGGGAAAACCTGTCAAGACTTTGACCTCTCTTTTGCGGCGTTGTTCCTGTGGATAACAGGACGATTTTATCGAGCGAAAAAACACCTCTATAGAGGTGCACGGACATCGATTTTTTGCCGCCGCGATGCCCCTTGACCCACCCGTTTTTTGATGAAACGGGTGGGGGCAGGGGGTGAGGAAAACCAGAAAAGGTTGTTACAGTAACAGCCGGTCAGAGACTAAGTGACAAGCCGGGCGGAAGCCCCGGCGCTCTGGATCACTGTCAATTAGAAACAGTGTTTCTGTATAAAGAGAATATAGAGGCAGCTTCACTGTTTCATACAGAGTCTGCACGAGTCCAACCCACTCATCGCCGATTGAAAAATACAATGTACCCTCCCAGTACCCCCTGTGTCCCTCGGGTCGGGGCGAGTCGGTGGCCATTTTGGATTGTCCCCGCCCTGTACCCCCACAGTACCCTCCCAGTACCCATAGCCGCTTTTTTGGTCTGTCAGACGTGATTTTTCTCACTTGAAGCGCCGTTCGATACTGAATTTCTCTCAGCCCGACGTCCAGGTGTTCACCTGTGTCCCCGCGGGGAAGTACGGAGCACGTGAGCGCCGAGGAACGCCGGCATCACGGGGCTACGACACGGAATGGCGCAAGCTGGCTGCCGAGCACCGGGCGCGTGAGCCTCTATGCCGCGAGTGCTACTTCAGGGGCAGGACAGTTATCGCTGACCTGGTGAACCACATCCTGCCCGTTCGGGACCGCCCTGACCTTCGGCTGGACCCGTCCAATCTTTCATCGACATGCAAGGCGCACCACGACACCGTAATCAGGGAGTTGGAGAGAGCTGCAAGAGAGAGTGGAGACATCGAAGTTCTCCGCGCTTGGCACCTCGACCCTGAAAACCGACCGAAGGCCTACGCCTTTCGACCAAAGAGACTTTTGAGAACCTGAAGTATGAAAACTGGCCGCATCCGCCTCTCTGACGAAGAGAAGAAGCGGCGGGGGACGTTTGACGAGCGCTACAGCGAAGCAGCCAGCGTCGAGCGTGCCCAGCAGAAGGTTGTCAGCCTCTTCGGTGGCGAGGTTTTGTCTGAAATCCCGGCGCCGCCTGATGGTTTGTCCAAGATCGCCCAAGATGAATACTGGAAGTGGACGCGGATGCTTCATACCGCAGGCCGCCTTTCCGAGCTTTGGCTTGCCAAAATTCAGACTTACGCGATCAGCAGGCACAGCATTGTCTCAAAGCTTGCAGAAGGCAAGATGCCGCCAGATGGCGCGTTGCGCCGGTGCGATGTCTTTTTGAAGGAGCTTGGCGCTCTGAACGTCGATCAGCCGCAAATCGGCAGCGATGTCGGCAGCAAGTGGAAGAAATTCGGTGCCGCGCAGCGCATCGCTGGCCGCAGGTAAGATCAGGGCAAAAAAGGGTGAGCCTAACCGCGATGCGGTGAGGCGCGCCGCCTTTTCCCACTTGCCCAGAGCTGACTTTGATGGAGAGCTTGTCCCAGACTACGTGGCGATGGCCGAGGGCTACGCTGATGCTGTTTTGGACGGCCGCATTGCTGAAAACTTCTTCGTTCTCAAGGCTTGCGAGCGCTACAAGCGCATGCGGGCAAAGGCTGACAAGACGCGTGGTGAGTATTACTGGTCACCAGTCTATGTCCTGGAAGTTTGCTCTTTCGTCGAGAGCTGCCCACAGGTTGAAGGTGGTGATGATGACGCGACGATTGTTCTTGACCCATGCCAGATATTCATCTTGGCAAACATTTTTGGGTTTCGGACATGGTCTGGCTCCAAAAGTGTTCGGTGGTTCACTGAAGCGCTGCTCGACGGCCCCAGGAAATTTGGAAAAACTTCGCTCCTTTCCGCTGTTGATCTCTACATCTTTCTGCACGAGGACGAGAAGGGCTCTCAAATCCTCTTGGGAGCCTCGTCACGGGCTCAAGCGGCCAAGGTGTACGGCCCCATCAGAAAAATCCTGAACGCTGAGCCCGAGCTTGTGGAGATGCATGGGCTTCGCGTCACGTCCAAGGAGACGCGGCGGCCGGATGGCGGGTTCATCGCCATGGTGTCTTCCTTGGGGAAAAAGGAAGACGGTGCGATCCCGCACGTCATCCACATCGATGAGCTGCACGCGGTTTCGAGCGACCTTTACGAAGTCTTTGCCTCAGCAATGGGCGCTCGTGCGAACGAACTGTTCTTGCAGAGCACCACAGCTGGCGTCAGGGCAAGCGGGCCAGGCTATGATCAGAGGAAGCGACTGGAGCGTGTGCTTCTCGGCAAGGAAAAGGCGCCGCGGTTCTTCGGCATCATCTGGACCATAGACAAGGACGACCTGAAAGACCCCCTGCGCTGGGAATGTCTTGTCAAGGCGCACCCAATGATCGGGATTACGATCAAGGAAGACGCCCTCAGGAATGAGATGGAGCGCGCACGGTTCTCGCCGCGCGCTTTTGGCGAGTTTATGCCCAAAAGGCTGAACGTTTATGCCCGCGGTGCTTCTGGCGCTCTGTCTTTGGAGGAAATGGAGGCCTGCGGAGACGCGAGCCTCAAGATCGCTGATTTAGCAGGAAAGCCGTGCTGGATCGGCGTCGATCTTTCATCCCATGATGACCAAACTGCGGTCACTGTGCTTTTCGAAGTTGGTGACTGCCTTGTGGTCTTCTGCCGGCACTTCCTGCCAAGGGAATCGCCGTCATTCCAGAACGAGGCTGTCGCTGACAGTCTTTTCGAGTGGGTTGAACAGCAATGGATCGTCGTGAATGAGGGCCCAATTACTGATTTCGACGCTGTTCAGGCCTACATTGAGGAACTTTGCGAGTTTTTGGATGTGCAAGCAGTCGTTTTCGACCGCGCACATTCAATCCAAATCGCAGGCGCTCTAGCGAAAAAGGGAATCCCTGCCGGCATCATCCAGGCCACATCGGTCGAGATGAGCGAGCCAACCAAGGACATAGTGATCCGCGCGCGTAACAAGCTCCTGAAGCACGATGGGAACCCTGTTCTGAACTGGAATGGCGCCAATGTCTGCCTGACACCGGGCGACCTCTGGCGGCCGATCAAAGACAAGACAGTGCCCCATCTCAAAATCGATGGGTTTTCGGCCCTTGTGCACGCCAATGTGGCCCGTCTGGGCCGCGTAAAGGCAAAGACTGACGAAGATGAGGCTCCTGTAGAGCCGCAAATCAGGATTCTGTAGCAATGGCAAAGAAGATGTCAGGAGAGCCGCAGGCGCGTGCTCTGAGGGTGAAATCCGCCCCTGACCAAGTTGCCATGAACGCTGGCTGGGACAGTCTTTCCAGCCTTCTTGGCATCGGTTCTGGCATTATTCGGCGGATCAACGAGATTGATGCGCTCTGCCAGTCTGCGGTTGCAGCAGCAACCGACGTCATCTCTCAGGATATTGCCAAAGCACGCCTTCGTCTGGTGCGCGATATCAGGGGCAGCATCAAGGTTGTCGAGCCCACCGAGCATGACATCGCCAAGCGCCTGGCCCTCGACCCGAACGAGCACCAGACCTGGCACGAAGTCGTTGAAATGCTGGTGCGCTCCTTGGCGCTGCACCAGAATGCTTTCGTCGTCACCCGTCGCCGCACACTGACTGATCTGAACCCGCCTTGGGTGCCGGTGAACGTCAATCGCGTGAACCGACAGACAGATCAGGGGCGATCGTCATTCCTTTATGACGTGACGCCGGCCAGCAACGCCGAATCTGTCCTCTTGGGGTGGGTTGGGACAAGGCGCTTGACCTCTGACGAGGTGATCCACCTCATTGGCCGGACAGTGACTGGCGATATTGGCCTTTCAACGCTCACTTTGGGGGCTGATCTCTTCGGCCTTTCGGCTGCTCTCTCTGACTTCCAGCGCGGTATGGCAGCCAACGGGCTCCGGCCAAATGCGGTGATCACCACTGATCACGCGCTGACCGACAGTCAATTTGCTCGCTTGAAGACGCAAATTCAGGAAATGATCGATGGAGCGATCTCCAAAGGCAAGCCTGCGGTCCTCGACAACGGCCTGAAATACGAAACGATCGCGATGGACGCGATCAAGTCTGACCTTGTGCGCGCGAAAGGGTTGATCCGGCAAGAAATTGCCTCGATTTTCCGTATTCCTGGCTACAAGATCGGCGCAGGGGACCAAGACAGCAAGTACAGCAACCGGGAGCAGGCGGAAGCGACCTATGTTGACGAATGCCTGCTGCACGTTGCTCTGCGGACTGAGGCAATCCTCACCAAATTCTTCCTGACTGATGCTGAGCGCCTTTCAGGCCTTCGTTTCGATTTCTCGCGCGACGACCTTTACGATCGAGACCGCCAAATGGCGTCAGATCGCATCGTGAAGCAGTATGCTGAGGGTATCATCACGCGCGGCCAGGCTGTTTCGAAGCTTGGTTATCCACCTGTCGATCCCCATTTGGACACCTACCGCGTCCCGGTGAACAGCGCGATCTTGCACGGCACTGGTGAGATCGAGGCTGTCACCAGCGGTGGCCCACAAGAGGCTGCGCCAGCAGCAGCTGAAAAGGCAGCAAGCCCGATTAACGTCACGGTCAAAACGCCGGAAGCAGCCGCTCCAGCGCCGATCCACATCACATTACCAAAGCCCGGCAACAAGCTCATCCTGCCCAAGCGCCAGGAAGACGGCAGCATGGGCTTTGAGGTTACAGAGAAGCACTGATGCCACGTTCGAAGTCACTTGCCGCAGCGTTCATCAAGTACATGGCGCACGGCACCTCTCCAGTCTCTTTGGGGGCTGACTACGAAGTCAACCTTCACACTGCGGACCCCGGCGAAAGCCTGGCAAACATCGCGACATACCCAGGCTACGCGCCGGTTACTGTCCCGGTTGGACCTGCTGGCTGGACGCTGTGTGATCCGGCATCACCCTACGCTGACAACGCAGAAGGTACAGCGATGAAGAACGCTTCAGCGTTGATCTTCGGGGAAGCTACCAGTTCGACTGTTCAGACGCTCACACATGTCTCTTTGAAGAGCGTGGCCACCGGCCAGAAGGTCTGGGATGGGCCACTGCAGCCGCCGCCGACCGTCACTGCTGGGATGGCGCCCCGCCTGTCTGCCGGCCAACTCGTATTTCGGGAGATTTGATAGATGTCGTTGTCGAACGCCACTGAGAACCAAGTGCTGAAGATGCTCTTGCAGGGCACTGACCCGTCATACCGGGCAGGCACAACACAGTATGTTGCGCTTGTCTCGGCGGCTTCCCCGGATGAAGCATCTCCGATGACCACGGAATTGACTTATACAGGCTACGCGCGGGTCGCGCTTCCCAAGGCCACGGCATGGACTGATGGCGGCTCAAGCTTCACCAATGCAGTGCAGGTTCTGTTCGGTAAGCGCACCGATGCTGGCGCCACTCAGCAGGCCAGGAACGCTGTGATTTGCGACACTGCTTCTGGCGCGATCACGATGGGTATCATCGCTCCACTGAGTGATACCCTGGATATTGCGCTGAACATCCAGCCGATTTTCTCCCCCGGCGACATCACAATCGAAGCCCAATAGTGAACACCCGCGAGCTTGCCGACGCTGAACAGGACGGGTTTACGTTCTTCAGCGGATGGCGCAAACAGCCAACGCAAGTAACAGGCGGCGGCATCTGGTTTGATCTGAGCATGTCTCCAGGCAACCCGCGTCCGAACAATTATGTAGGACCAGCAGCTGCTTTCACGGCACTTTCTCAATCGAAAGATGGTGGTGTTCCACACGGGCAGCCGGTCGCACCGAAAACGAAGTACCTGCAAATCATTGAGGCGCAGACATCGGTTGCAGCGGCTACACCGCTCCCAATGATGATCCTGGACTACCTTGGGTTTTACCCATTCATCGACCAATCCGACACAGATGAGCAGGTTCTTGACAACACAAACAGTCTGACGCGCTATGCCGATGGCGAGGGTGTGATGATCATGCCTATCGTGACCGCACCTCAAGTTGGCGGCACTGCAGGCTTCAGGGTTCGCTACACAAACAGCAAGGGCGTGCCGAATCGTCTTACGACACGGCATGCGATCACGACGCAAGCAATCAATGGAACGATCGTCAGCAGCGCTGGCGCGAACCCGCAGACAAGCGCCCCATTCATGCGTCTTCAGTATGGCGATACTGGAGTTCGCAAGATCGACGGGTTCATGGTCGATGGCGTTGGCGATATTGGTCTGATGGCTCTTGTTTTGGTCAAGGTCATTGCTGAGCATTACATCAGAGGGATTGACGCGCCCTGTGAACGTAATCTCTTCAACGATGATGGCATGCTGCCGATCATCAAGGATGATGCGTATTTGAACCTCATCTGCCTGCCGAGCGGCTCGCTATCTGGCGCTCCTATCCTTGGCTACATCAGAACGATTTGGGCTTGAAACATGCCGATTAACTCGCAGGACGATCTTAGCGCCGCTCTCTCTGCTGAGCAGACATGGGTCGAGTCCAAGTCGAAGAACATTCACTCTGTCGCGGCCCAAGCTGCAGGCGTTTGGTATGATCTTAGCAAGGGCGCCGGCATCATTCCGATCGATGCGGTTATTGGGTCTGCAAGCAATCTGACTTTTCAGCCAGTTAGCGACAACACAACAACCACAGCGGCAACTGCGGCGCTCGGCGGCTCTATCGCTGGCACGACATTCACTGACACGACGCACGCCACCGGGCGCTTCACTGTCGGTATGCTTCTTTCAGGCGCAGGTGTCCTGCCTGGCACTTACATCACGGCCCTCGGCACAGGATCGGGCGCGAACAACGGCGGCACGTACACGGTAAACCTGGGCCAGACGGTCACAGCGCAGACTATTACTGGAACAGCAGTCTCGGCGTTCTTCCAGCATGGCGGGAACGTTGCGCCGGCCGTGAAGCAGCTGTTGAATGCCAGTGTGGTCAGCGCGGCGGCAACAAGTGCGCCTGCGTTCTTCCAATTGATCGACATAATTGGCTTCATCACGGTTTCGACCGTCACGATCAACAATGCGCAGGCCGTGATTGGGCCTATGGTTTACCCAAGGTACGCCAACGGCAAGGGCGTCAAAGCATTCATCACACCAATTGTTGCCATGGGCGCAGGGACGCCATCGATCCAGCTTGGCTACACAAACCCGGCAGGCGTTTCTGGTCGTCTTACACCACCGTCCCCATCTCTTCCGATTGCCAACAACGCCGCGCCAGCGGGGCAAATTCTCTACAGTGGCACAGGCGTGGGCAAGTATGGCCCATCAATGCCGCTTCAAGGCGGTGACAATGGCATTCTTTCACTCCAGACAATCCAGCTAAGCGGCTCGATGACTTCCGGGGTTTTTGTCATCGTGCTTTACAAGGAAATCGGCTTGCCGCTGCCCTTGACAACGCAAGGTGTCCCTGCCGAGCGCGACTACTTCAATCAGCAGCCATCAATGCCGATCATCCCTGATGGCGCATGCTTGAGCTGGCTGATGCTTGCGGGTGCAGCAACGCCGGTGAATACGCCCTACAACATGACCATCCAAACTGTCTGGAAATAAGCCGTGACGCTTCTGGGCAACTACTCCGTGCTTCACAAGAGCCCGGCGAAGTACCTGACTGGCACCGTAGGATTTGGTGATCGATCGAACTTCAACAAGCCTGGAATGATGCGCAACCGCGGCAGCGCGGCAATCTGGCAATACGACGCGCAGCCTTCCGGCACTTATGCAGGGCGGGCATATCTCCCGCCCGTGAAGGCCGGTAGACTGGCGTCTCGCAGTGGGTTCGCTGTTGATGCCGTGGCGGAAGGCGGCGCTGGCCTGCCAGCCACCTCGGGAGCATCATTTACGATTGATGCATCTGCTTTCGGTGGGTTGATAGCAGGCGGCGTTGCAGCCTCTCTGGTGTCCGTAAACGGGGCTGCTTCCATGT
>JBOFGV010000130.1:0-4026 GCA_051649305.1 Beijerinckiaceae bacterium | reverse complement strand
AACGGCGTGACAGCTCCAACGGCAAACGATTCCCAATTATGCGCAACGGTAAAGTCATCGGCGCGTTTGGCATCGACCTGTCGCCCCTGCTCGTACGGTCTGGCGAAATCCTTGCACTGTCTCAGAAACATCGTCAGGAAGCCGACGAACTTCGAGGCATGAAAGCCTACATCCAAAAACTGCGTGGTGAATGCCTCTCCCTTTGCCTGCAAGGCGAGGCCTTAGAGTTCGTCGAAGCTGCCCGCAACTTTATGCGTCGAACCGGAGTAACTGTACTTCAAGCAAGCAGCGTCATCAGCAGACTTAAATGCATCCTGCAGAGTAAGGTAGTCGCTCCAAGCGTACCGCATTTTGAAGAGTGGGCCACGGCCAACGATCCGGAACACGAACAACGCCAAGAACAAGCACCGTCTTCTAACTCGAACAAAACGACCGCCTCAGACGGACAAAATGTCCGGCACAAAGAGACTCAAAAATCATATACAAAAAAAGCCTTACCGCGCTCGATGACAGAGCTTTGGGCTTGCTTGACCGAAATCCCGGCCTTTTATCCAGACCACCCCACCACAGAACACGGCCTCCTACAGCTGCTATTTGAATTTGGTAAGATGCTGAGAATAGACAGCGCTCTGCTGGGTAGGGCGGTGTCTTTGCTTGGCCTGGCAGAGGCGATTCAGGTGGCAGATCAAATGGCCTGCAAGATCGACCAAGTCAAAAACCCTGATAGCTACCTTTCGAGGATCCTAGCCGGTTGCACCAAGACAAGAGTTGGCCATGGCCAACTTCGCGTTGGTACATAGATTGCCAACCTAAAACGCGCCGCCCTGCCGGTCTGGCGCGCTGCCGTTGCCACCTATGTCCAGTAGGAAAGTGAGAGAATGGTTGGTTTGAGGGTGGCGGGAAGTGAGATCGGGAGAGTGGCTCCCGGCGCCCGTCGTGGAGAAGACCTGATGGCCCAAGCTGCCCAGAAGATCACCCTGTCGTCCTCGCGGGACATCCCCTTTGATAAGCTGGTGCTAAGCCAGTCCAACGTCCGGCGCATCAAGGCCGGTGTGTCGGTGCAGGAGTTGGCCGAGGACATCGCCCGCCGTGGCTTGTTGCAAGGCCTGAGCGTGCGGCCTGTGTTGGATGCCGATGGCATCGAGACCGGAAAGTTTGAGATCCCTGCTGGCGGTCGACGCTTTCAAGCGCTGTCGTTGCTGGTGAAGCAGAAGCGTTTGGCGAAGACCGCACCTGTGCCTTGTGTGTTGCGTGATGTGACATCAGATATTCTGGCCGAGGACGACTCCTTGGCTGAGAACATGCAGCGGGTTGCCTTGCACCCGCTCGATCAGTTCCGCGCCTTTGTTGCTTTGCGCGACAAGGGTCAGGGCGAAGAGGCAATCGCGGCGGCCTTCTTCGTGACCCCACAGATCGTGAAGCAGCGGCTGAGACTTGCGTCCGTGGCCCCTGCCCTTCTGGACGTCTATGCCGAGGATGGCATGACGCTGGAACAGCTGATGGCCTTCACTGTGAACCCGGATCCCGGGCGTCAAGTTCAGGTCTGGGATGCGGTGAAGAACTCGTGGAACAAGGAGCCCTATTCGATCCGGCGCATGTTGACTGAGACCTCTGTGCGGGCCTCGGATCGGCGTGCGGTGTTTGTCGGTGTTGATGTCTATGAGGCGGCGGGTGGCGTTGTCCTGCGCGATCTCTTCCAAGGCGATGATGGTGGCTGGTTGGAGGACCCTGCCCTGCTCGACCGTTTGGTCACGGACAAGCTGCAAGCCGGGGCGCACGCAATTGCCGCTGAAGGTTGGAAGTGGATCGAGGTGTCAACCGACCTGCCCTACGGCTACAGCCACGGTCTGCGGCGTCTTGTTGGCGATCCTTCGCCACTCAGCGCGGATGAAGCTGCAGACCACGCCAGGCTGCTTGCGGAGTATCGCGCACTGGAAGAGGAATATTCTGGTCAGGACGAATACCCCGAAGAGATCGACGCCCGGCTTGGTGAGTTGGAAGCTACCATGGAAGCCTTCGAGCAGCGTCCGCTGATCTTTGATGCGGCAGAGGTTGTCCGCGCCGGGGTCTTCGTAACGCTGGATCGAGATGGCAACCTGGCTGTCTATCGCGGATATGTCCGGCCGGAGGATGAGCCTCGCGAAGAAACCGTGGCCAACTTCGGCGATGAGCTGAGTGCGGAAGGGCAGGGGGCCGATGGCAGTGTCTCCGCCTATCAGCTTCCAGTTGGCGCATCTGCGGCCACCGTCATCACTTCCGGCAGCCAGCCGTTCAGCGCCGGTCTTCCCGACGACGAGGATGATGGCGCATTGAAGCCTTTGCCGGAGCGTCTGGTCATGGAGCTGACTGCGCATCGCACCCTTGCATTGCGTGAGGCGATTGGGCGTTCGCCCGACGTGGCCTTGACGCTGCTGCTCATGAAGCTCGTCAATGACACCTTCCGCAGTTCCGGGGCTTCGGGCAGTTGCTTGGAGGCTTCTGTGCGCACCGTCTACATGTCGGCTCAAGCGCCTGATCTGAAGGACAGTCCGGTGGCCAAGGCCGTGGACGATCGTCATGCTGCCTGGGAGGCCGATCTGCCGCTTGGCGACGATGCCGTGCTCTGGGATTATCTCTCGGCCCTCGATCAGGCCAGCCGTCTGGCTCTGCTGGCGCATTGCCTGAGCTTCGGGATCAACGCGCTGCATGAGAAGGTGAACCCTTACGGCGCGGGCGTCTCGGCCAGCGGGTTGACCCGCCGCATGGCGCAGTCCGAGATCGTGGCCCAAGCCGTCGACCTCGACATGGTCGCTGCTGGCTGGGAGCCGACCGCGGACAACTATCTGAACCGAGTTCCCAAGGCGCGCATCCTTGAGGCCGTGCGTGAGGCGAAGGGGGAGGGCGCCGCACAGCTGCTCGACCATCTGAAGAAGGGTGCGATGGCGACGGAAGCCGAGCGCTTGCTCAAGGGCAGCGGTTGGTTGCCGGAGGTGCTGCGGCGCAGTGATCTTGCCGCTCTGGAGGGCGATGTCGTTGCAGAAGGGCAGGGGGCTTTGAGCGAAGAAGTCTTGAGCGATCAGGACAACGTCGAGGAAATCGACTTGCCCGCCTTCCTGATGGCCGATTTGCCCGTGGAAAGTACGGCAATGATGGCTGCGGAGTGATCTGAGCCCCCGAAGGCGGGGAAACCCGCCCTCTATCACTACAAAACACAACAATATCAATATGATGAGTGCGAATGCTCGCATTCAAGATGAGGAATCATGTCCGTAAACACAATAATTGACCAAGCGCGCTTAGGCGCGCTCATTCGTTACACCGACGGCAGTCCAAAGCCGCCTGCACGCTTCACCAAAAAGCTGGCGGCGTGGGAAAGGTCCAACGGTGTTGGTCGTCTCGTGAAGAAGGAACCGCCGCGGCCCTTTTCGACCTGGACGGCCCCGGCGTCCTTCACGCTGCATGAAGGCAACTTCTCCTCAGAGGGGGTCATCCTTGTCACCATCATGCGCAGCCATTCGGCCGACAGTTCGCTGATGTTCGAAGTCATTGAAGAGCCAACGGTGGGACAGGTCCGCGTGCTCTTGAATTTTGGGGGCAGCACAGAGCTTTTGCACCTGGCGTCATCCGTCACAGCGGCGGAGCTTTGGATAGCCAAGGAGGGCTATCGTAACGCGCGGCTCGAGATCGTTGGCGACGATTGCGGTGACGGGGCAGGGGAGGCGGGTATCGCCGCCTGAGGGGAGCTAAATCTCTGGCTCGGCCATTGCCATCTTGCCGTTTGGCCGAGCCTCTATCGACAGATAGGCGCCATTGGCATATATTGCCAATCAAATGGAGATCACGGCATGGCCACCCGCAACGTTGTTCTGACCGAACCCCAGTCAAAGCTGATCGACGATCTGGTTGCATCGGGCCGCTACCAGAACGCCTCCGAGGCGCTGCGGGCCGGTTTGCGCTTGCTGGAGCGCGAAGAGGCCGAGTTCCGTGACCTGCGCTCACGGCTGACACGTGGCGTGCTTGAAGTCCGGGAGGGGGCTTTCGCGCGTG
>JBOFGV010000129.1:0-35808 GCA_051649305.1 Beijerinckiaceae bacterium | reverse complement strand
GGAGGGAAGCGCTAGAGCTGCAGAGTTTGGAGCAGTACGAAGCACTGTGATGAGAGTTCCCTCCCCCAGAAAGGGGGAGGGTCAGGGTGGGGGTTGACCACGCGATGACAGGTAGAAATTCCCCCTACCCAAACACCTTGTCGCCCATCTGATCAATAATCTGTCGCGCCTTGTTCAGCGTGAACTCTGCCGCCTGCTCCTGCGAGGGAAACTTGTCAGCACGGATAAAGCGATGCGACTTCGCCTCGCCGCCGATCTCTTTCTGGATCACGCCGCACATCTGCCACTGGCCATCCTCCTGATAGGGCGTGGCCTGAATGGTGAAGCCGTTATGCTCGGCGGTGGCAGCAGGGCCGGGTTCAACCTTGGGCGTTGAACCACCACCAAAGAGTTTCTTGAAGAATGACATAGGGAGGCTCGCAGGCGAATGGGTGTGTTTGGGAGTGAGCCTAAGGCAGGACGCGCAGTTTGAACAGGGTCAGAGAGTGTTAAGTCGCGCCCTCCTTCTCCCCTTGCGGGAGAAGGTGTCATGCGGAACGCATGACGGATGAGGGGCCTCGCGAAGCGATTATCAGATGCAAGATACTATGGATGTCGGGGATGGCTTGCGCCATACCCCTCATCCGACCTTCGCTGATGCGAAGGCCACCTTCTCCCGCAAGGGGAGAAGGGAGTACGAGCCTCAACTATCCAAGAAGCTCCTGAGCTTCCTCGACCTTGACGGATGCTTCAGCTTCCTGAGCGCCTTCGCCTCGATCTGGCGGATACGCTCGCGGGTCACGCTGAACTGCTGGCCCACTTCTTCCAGCGTGTGGTCGGTGTTCATGCCGATGCCGAAGCGCATGCGCAGCACGCGCTCTTCGCGCGGGGTGAGCGAGGCGAGCACGCGCGTGGTGGTTTCGCGAAGGTTGCTCTGGATTGCGGCATCGATGGGCAGGATCGCGTTCTTGTCCTCGATGAAATCTCCCAGATGCGAATCTTCCTCGTCGCCAATCGGCGTTTCGAGTGAGATCGGCTCCTTGGCGATCTTCAGAACCTTGCGCACTTTTTCGAGCGGCATGGAGAGCTTCTCGGCCAGTTCTTCCGGCGTTGGCTCGCGGCCAATCTCGTGCAGCATCTGGCGGCTTGTGCGCACAATCTTGTTGATTGTCTCGATCATGTGCACCGGAATGCGGATGGTGCGGGCCTGATCCGCGATGGAGCGCGTGATGGCCTGACGAATCCACCATGTGGCATAGGTCGAGAACTTGTAGCCGCGGCGATATTCGAACTTGTCGACAGCCTTCATCAGGCCAATGTTGCCTTCCTGAATGAGATCGAGGAACTGCAGGCCGCGGTTGGTGTATTTCTTGGCGATGGAAATGACGAGGCGCAGGTTGGCGCGGGTCATCTCATCCTTGGCGATGCGGGCTTCGCGCTCGCCCTTTTGCACCTGATTGACGATCTTGCGGAACTCGCTGATCTCCAACCCGGTTTCAGACGCCAGCGCGTGAATCTGCGTGCGCAGTTCCTTGATGTTCTCAAGGTCGCGGGCGACAAATTCTTTCCAGCCTTTGGCACCGAATTTCGAAACGCGGAGGATCCACTTGGGGTCGAGCTCGGCACCCTGATAGTGCTTGAGGAATTCCGAGCGATCGACGCCGTGGCCTTCCGCCATGCGCATCAGGCGGCCTTCCAGGCTGATCAGTTTCTTGTTGATGTCATAGAGCTGTTCAACCAGCGCCTCGATGCGGTTGTTGTTGAGCGCCAGGCTCTTCACATCCGAGACGATGTCTTCCTTCAGCTTCTTCGCCTTGCGGTCCTGTGCGGGCGAGAGCGTCTTGTTCTGCATACGCTGCTCAACGTTCTCCACCTGGAGACGGCGCAGCTTCTTGTAGTTGTCGGCGATGCGGTCAAAGGTTTCGAGAACCTTGGGCTTCAGTTCCGCTTCCATGGCAGACAGCGAAATGCCGCCTTCAAACTCATCGTCCATGTCATCAGGGATGTTTTCCTGCATGACAGTTTCGCCGTCTTCATTGATGACGGCTTTGACTTCCGGCTCGGCCAATGGGTCCGGCGCGCCTTCAACCTTGGGCACCTGCTTGCCATCGGGGCCAGCGTATGTCGCTTCCAGATCGATGATCTCGCGCAGCAGAACCTTGCCTTCGTTCAACTCGTCGCGCCAGATGATGATGGCCTGGAAGGTCAGCGGGTTTTCGCAAAGACCGGCGATCATCGCCTCGCGGCCAGCCTCGATGCGCTTGGCGATGGCGATTTCGCCTTCGCGGGACAGAAGCTCAACAGCACCCATTTCGCGCAGGTACATGCGCACGGGATCATCCGTGCGGTCTACCGGCTCGCGGGTCTTGGTGGCGGCAACAATTTCCTGACGCTGCGGCGAGGTGACATCCGTTCCTTCGGCCTCGTCGTCATCATCCTCGGCGGCTGGCTTTTTCTCGCCTTCCTCAACCTCGTCGTTCTCCACCACATTGATGCCCATATCATTGAGCATGGCCATGATGTCTTCGATCTGGTCAGGGGAGAATTCCTGGCTGGGCAGAACCTCGTTCAGTTCTTCCATGGTGACATAGCCGCGCTTTTTCGCAGCCTTGATCATCCGCTTGACGGCGGCATCCGAAAGGTCGAGCGGCGAACCATCAGGGCCTGCGCCCTCTTCTTTTTCCGGTTCGTCCTTTTTTACGACGTCCTTGGCCATTTATTTCTCTCCACCGTCAGAGGCAATCGGTCTGCCCCTGCATCTGGGTATCGTGCCAGACACAATAAGGACGCCTGGCCAACACGCCTGACGCCCTGTCAAAACACCTGTGCAGAAGGCCTAGCCGCCGGAGCGTTAAGCCTTCCCTAACCATGCGTTTAAAAAGACGCATTTTGTTTAGATGCACCCCAATCGCTATCCGAGCACCGGGAGTCAAGGGTCATATGTGGCGTGACGCCTTGATCTTCAAGGTCTGTCAACAGGCCTAAGGGGCTGAAAATGAATCAAAATCGAGGGATTCGAGGGTAAGAGCCGCGTGATTCAGAAGTCATCCTGCGGATCGCCAAAGCGCTGGGCAATCTGTTTCGCCGGGAAATCAACCGTATCGTGGTCAAAACCCGGTTTCATCACGGGCGCTGCCTTGCCAATCTGGGCGGCGATTTCAGCCAGTTCTTGTTCGGCCGTGTCGATGGCGGCCCGGTCCGTCTCGATGTCGCGCTTCAGCTGCACAAGCCGCTCGGCCCAGGCATCGGTCAATTGATCAGCCGGTGTGGAGGTGAGGCCAGCCAATTCGGTTTCCGCCTCGCGAAACTCCAGCATGCGGATGAAATGATCAAAGCAGCGCTCGATGAAGCCGTCATCGGGTGCAGATTTGAGCACCGGAAACGCCTCCAGCAGACGATAGCCCCATACAAGGTTACGGCGAGAATCGGCACGGCCATGCATGAAATCGAGGCATTCCATGAAGTATGGGTCCAGCAGATTGTAGAACTCGCTGAGTTCAGGGCTTTCATAATCGCCAATCACCCGCAGCACATCAGACAGGAACGTGTCGTAGGTTGTCGTGCCATGCACCTCGGATTTGAACTCGCCGCGCAGCTGGAGCGAGGCGATGCGCTCGCGGTGGCGCTCTGTCAGATCCGGGAAATGAATGCAAAGGCCCAGAAAAATCCGCTCCACCGCGATGTATTTGGGCGAGATGACGAGAGCCGCAGCGCCGCCTTGCGCCGAGAGCTTCACATTCTCCTTCGCACCCTTCTTGGTGCGCTTGCCACCGCCCTGCTCCCAGAAAAACTGGTTGAGGCGGAAGCGGATCGTCAGTTCATAACGGCGGCGCACCAGCGGATCGCCGATCTGGTCGATCAGGTCCTTGAAGCTCTTTTCCAGCATCGCCTGCCGGTCCGGCGTGCGCACTTCAACATTGGCCGTCTCGCGCTGCCACAGCGCATCCCACAGGCCTGAGGCGTTTTTGGCGACTTCGGAGAAGGCGTCAGCGCCTTTGGCCTTGATCAGATCATCCGGGTCCTGCCCACCGGGCAAAAAGGCAAAGCGGAAGGAAAACCCGGTTTTGAGTGCAGGCAAAATACGGTCAATCGCGCGGTTGGCGGCAGCAACGCCAGCCTTGTCGCCGTCAAAGCAAATGACAGGTTCCGGCGCATAGCGCCAGAGCGTGGCAATCTGCTCCTCGGTGAAAGCTGTACCCAATGTCGCGACCACGTGGCGAATGCCGGCCTGATGCACGGCAATGGCATCAAGGTAGCCTTCCACCGCAATCACGGTTCCTGCCTTGAAAGCCGCCTCACGGGCGCGGTGGCCGTTGAAGACAAGGAAGCCCTTTTTGAACAGAGGCGTCTCCGGGCTGTTCAGATATTTCGGCTTGCCTTCGGGATCAAGCACACGCCCGCCAAAGGCCACCACGCGGCCTTGTGTATCCTGAATGGGGATGATGACGCGGTTGCGGAAGCGATCATAAACCCCGCAGCTGTCATCCGGCTCGATGACCAGACCTGAATCGATCATCTGGCGCTCGGTTACGCCCAGTCCCTTGAGATGGGACAGCAGCGACTCGCGGCCTTCGGGTGCAAAGCCCATTCGGAATTCCGCCTGTGTGCGGTCTGTGAACTGGCGCTTTTTCAGGTATTCCCGCGCAGCTGCACCGGCGGGGCGCTGCAATTGTGCCTCGAAAAACTTGGCGGCAAGCTCCACAACGTCATAAAGGTCGCGCCGTTTTTTCTCCTGCTCCACCGCTTCCGGTGTGGCCTTGGGCAGCACCACACCGGCTTCAGCCGCAAGACGTTCCACCACTTCCGGGAACGGCAGGCCTTCGGTTTCAGTCACAAACCGGAAGATATCGCCGTGCTTGCCCGAGGAGAAGCAGTGGTAGAAGCCCTTCTGATCGTTGACGTAAAAGGAAGCCGTCTTTTCCGCCTGAAACGGCGACAGGCCTTTCCATTCGCGGCCCGATTTGGCGAGCTTCACCCGCCGTCCAACGACGACAGAAACCGGCAGGCGCGCACGGATTTCATCCAGCAGGGAAGGCGGAAAACGCATGCCTCTCTTTGGACCCGGCGTGGTTTTGACTCAACTGAAAAGCGCTAAAGTGGGGAATCTAGCAGTTGAAAGCTCACCTCACGCCGCGCGGGCGAAGGCGATCCAGTTTTCGACACGCACGAGCTTTGCGACAGAACCCAGCTTCAGGCGCAGGTCATCCGCCTCGATGTCTGCCATATCCTGCAGGGTCTTGATGCCGATCTGGTTCAGACGCCAGACCATGCCGGGACCGAGCGAAGGCACAGCAGCAACCGATGTCATCGCCCGCTTTGACGGCTTTGGCTCACGAGGCGGCAGTCTAACTTCAGCGGAAATAACAGCCTCTGCAACAGCGTTCTGCAGGGCGACGGCAGGACCATGATCAGGCTGTGCTTCCGGCTCAACAGGCGCTTCAATAGCAACAGGCTTCTTCGTGCGCTTTAGCTTGCTGACAACAGGTGCAGCAGCAGCAATTTCTTCCGGTATTTCAATGATTTCAGGCGCAACTTCTGCTGCCACGGAAGGGACTTCTGCTATCACTTCTGGCGCGATCACTTCAGCAGCAGGAATTTCAACCGATACTTCCGGTAAAGCTTCAACAACGGCAACAACCGGCGCTTTTCTCGCTCTTGGCTTTGCCGGTTTTCTGACGGGCTTCACTGCGACAATCTCTTCAACTGGCGCGGTCTCGGCAGCCACTGCTGGCGCAGCTTCCGCAACAGCCACTGGCTCCACCGGGGCCGCTGCCGCCTGAATGCTGCGGCTAACAATGATGCGGGCTTCCGCTGGTTTTGCAGGGGCTTTTGCAACCACAGGAGCAACCACGGTTTGTGGCGCTGGTTCTGCAACAATCTCGACAGCCTGAACTGGCAGACTTGCTTCTTTCGCCTTTCCCAACCGCGATGTCGCCAGACGTTCTGTCCGCAACTTCAGCATCAAGGCACGGGATTCCGCCCTGACTTCGTAGGAACGGATACGGAAAGCAGGAGATGACATTGGCAATGCCCTTGAACGCTTGTCACAACAGGAAATCGATACAAAAACGCGGCCTGTCCGCCATCAGGCAGAGGCCGCGCTTTCGTTTAGCTTGGCAGAGTTGATCAGGCTTCAGCAGGTGCAGCGACGAGGCCGACTGCATCAGCATACTTCAACCATGTTTCAACAGATGCGATCACGATGCGGGCTTCAACAGCCAGCAGCTCGATACCAACGAGCGCAACGCGCACGAATGCATCAATCACAACACCCTTGTCGAGGATACGATCTACAACTTCGGCGAGCGACGACGAAGCAACACTTCTTTCAATGGCCATGGCCCCATTCCTTTTATGTGCGCCACGACATCACTTCATGGCTTCCTTGTCGCAGAAGGTGTGTTTCCCACATCCTTTCCGCGTCACTAGGTAGTTTCCACGAGGCTCGTTAAAACACTCTGAAAATTTTAGCTGCCGATCCGAAAAAACACGTATTTATTTTTTCACGTTCAAATTTCGTCAATACTTCGTTGACGCAGCAGCTTCTCAACCGCCTCGGCTGCCCCCGGCGTGGCATGCAGCCAGGCATCAAGGAAGCTGGCCTCCTCCATGTCGGCTTCAAGGAACGAACTGTAGAAGCCGCCTTCCCGGACCAGACCAAACACAACACCGGCCTCAGCAGAGCGTGCAATCCAGTTTGCAGGATCAGGGGCTGTATAAAACGCCGCCATGCGCCCGGCTTCTTCAGCCCGCAGGACAGCGTCAGGTTCTGTGACGTATTTTTCGCTCATTCCCTGTGATGGACGCCAAAGCGCTGCTGAGGCAACCGGATCGTTAGGAATTCGTTAACGCGAAGCAGCAAGGTTCGTTTTGAAGTTTAGAAATCATCCTAACGCGGTTTTCTGATCTGACGGGTTAAAGTGTATCGTCCGGTTACATCGGAAAGCGCATTTGGAAAGCTCATTTGATGTCGAAAAAGAAACAGACCACGGCAGTGCTTCCCGACATGCCCGCGACTGATACAGCAAGGCAGTTGCAGGATGCTGTGCAGAACGCTTTCGGCAACCGGCTGTTCCAGCTGCGGCGCGATGGGCTTGGACCACTCGCCTTTGAGGGGCGTCAACTGGCCGAAGTGACGAGCTACGGTTCGGGCACGCGCATCTGGTATGAGCTCGCGGCCTACATCAGCGGGTCAGGCTATATCGCTGCCATCAAGGTGTTCAAGAAAGCAGAATCCGAGAAAGACATTTTCAGGGCTGACAGCTTTGCCACGATGCATGATCTTTGCCGCTGGTTTGAAACCTATGATCCCAGCCATGATGTGAGCGTGCCGTCTGATTTGTCGGACACAACCCTATCCACAGCAGAGGCGATGATCCGCGCCGCTGGTTTGCGTCAGCGCATGGATGAAGCAAGGCAGGAATACCGTGCAGCTGCAGGCGAGCTTCTGACAAGCCTCGCGCAGCTCTAGGCGTTTGTAGCAGCAACAACCGATTCAGGAGCTCTGGCGGCACAATCCTGCTGCATAGGCCCCCTTCAACCAGTTGTTTTATTCCCGTCATTAACTTTATGTAAAGATTTGTGACGGCTGGAGCGGTCTGCAGGCTTGCAAATTTGCGCGCGAAGCTGTTTGAGACGAATGCAACCTGCGAGATCAAGTGAGACAACAAATGCGTGCGCGTACCGGCCTGGCAGCCATTTCCTTCGCCCTTCTGGCCACACCTGCGCTCTCGCAGGAAATTCGTCTGGGTGACATCCGCGCCCACGTTTATCTCGAAGCGTCGGGCAAGCTGTCGGATGATCTGCTCACCATCAAGAACGCCAGCCTGAACAACCTGCCGCGCGGAGAAGGTGCATTTGGCGAGCCAGCCAATACCGTTATCTTCAATGTTGGCTTGCTGGGTGCCAAGAACTCGCAACCAAAGTTTGCCTCGGCTCTGGTCAACATCACCACAACCAACCGCACCGGCCAGAAGAAGACCGAGACACGTCCTCTGATGGGCTTCGTGTTTGGCGAGGATGGCAAGGTCAACCGCCCGATCGTGCTCGACAACATCACCTGCTCCAAGGTGGAGATTGAGGTGAAGGCCCGCGGCGCATCGAAGCGCGCCAGCCTCGATTTTTCCTGCACAGACCCGAAAACGGCTGATGCCAGCGATAAAACCACACCAAAAGCCAAGCAATAAGCCCGAAAAGCTGAACGCTTAACCTTGCGTTCATGCGTAGCCAGCGACATTATGCCCTTTAGCGGGGCAAAACGACTCCCGCTCCGGGAGTTTGTGTATGTGCCGCTGGGTCGCTTACAGGGGTGAAGCCATCTACATGGAAGATGTAGTGACAAAGCCATGTCACTCGCTTGTTCAACAGTCGCTTCAGGCCACAGAGGCCAAAACCGGCACAAACGGCGATGGTTTTGGCATCGGCTGGTATGGCGACAAACCGGCACCGGGTGCCTACCGCGAATTGCGGCCCGCGTGGTCGGATGAAAACCTGAAGGCGCTGTGCGAGCAGGTCCGCTCCGGCCTCTTCTTCGCCCATGTGCGCGCTTCCACCGGAACAGCCACAAGCCGCGCCAACTGCCATCCCTTCATCGATGGCAACCACATGTTCATGCACAACGGACAGGTCGGTTGCTACGGCTCGCTGCGGCGCAGAATTGAAAACATGATCCCCGATGCAGCCTATGCCCTGCGCAATGGCACAACAGATTCGGAAGCCATTTTCCTGATCGCGATGGCGCGCGGCGGCGCGACTGATCCTGTCGGTGCGATGGCCTCAACCCTGACAGATGTGAAATCCCTGATGAGTGATTGCTCGGTCTGCGAGCCCCTGCGCTTCACAGCCGCTATCACCAACGGCAACGATATCTATGCCTTCCGCTGGGCCTGCGATGACAAGGCACCGACGCTCTACTGGAAGGAAACCGGCAAGGATCTTCTGGTGGTCTCGGAACCGCTCGATGACACACGCTCGCACTGGACACCCGTGCCGCAAGGCCATGTGCTGGTGGCCCGCAAGGGCAAGCCGGTTGAAGTGAGGCCCTTCAGCCTGCAGGAGAGGCTTGCAGCCTGAAAAGTTCACCCGCTGATCTTCTCCTCTCCCCGTTTTACGGGGAGAGGCTGGGTGAGGGGCAAAACCCTCCGCACGCGAGATGTCGGATCATTGAAAACAGTGCGTGTTTGTGAAGGTTCCGAGGCGCGGCAAACCTCGCCCCTCACCTGACCTCTCCCCGTGAACGGGGAGAGGAAGGCGCTACGAAGTGGGATCGAGCAAGAACCTTAACCCTTGTAGGCCCGCGCCTCAGCAATAAGCCGGTTTGAGTGCGTCTCGATTGTTTCCTGCAGGCGGGCGTGAAACTCTGCTTTCGGCAGGCCGGGCGGAATGGCTGGCAGGAATTCCAGCACCACCAGCCCCGGGCGCTTGATGAACTCACGGCGCGGCCATGTGACACCCGCATTGGTGGCCACCGGTACAACCGGCACACCCAACGCCTCATAGAGATGCGCTACGCCCATCTTGTAGGCTGGCTCGGCATCCACCGGGCGGCGCGTGCCTTCCGGGAAAATCAGCAGTTGCCCGCCCTCGGCCACGGCTGCCGCCGCCGAGGTGTTAAGCGCGGCCACGGCTTCCGATTTCTTGCCCCGATTGATGGGAATCTGCTTCGCCTTCATCAGGTAAAACCCGAACAGGGGAACCCACATCAATTCCCGCTTCAGGATGTAGCGGGGAAACTCCACGTTCCAGGCCAGCGCCATGGTTTCCCAGGCTGACTGATGCTTGCAGGCGACGATGCAGCCGCCGGTCGGAATGTGCTCACGTCCGCGAATTTCGGATTTCACGCCGCAAATCACGTTAAACAGCGTCAGGTTGGTCCAGCACCAGCCGTGCAGGGCGATTTTGAGGAACAGAGGTCGCGGCAGGAGCAGCGTCGGCAGCGCGATGATGAACCAGACAATGCAGCTGATGACGAAAGCAATGTTGAACAGAAGCGAGCGAATGAAAAGCATGGACCGGCCGTGGCTGTGGCCGTCCGTGGGTTCAGACGCGCCGACGAGGAGCAGAGGCTGTGATGTCGTCCGAAGCAGTGGGTGACGTCAAGCGGGCGCGGGCGTAGGCCACCAGAAACTTTGCATATTCCTGCCCGACGGTCCGCAAAAGCTGCGGGTCCTGCCAGAAATCCATGCCCTGCAGGCGCTCTGTCACCACCGGGGCTGCAATCAGCTGCATATCAGGCATATGTCGTTGCAATTCCAGCATGGCGCGCGGCATGTGATAGCTGGATGTGACAACGATGAGAGACTTGTAGCCCTTGCCATAGGCCCAGCGGCGGGTTTCCAGCGCATTGCCCACGGTGTTGCGGGCGAGATGATCAAGATCAACGCAGCAGCCCAGCCACTTCTTCAACGGTGGCGTCTGTTCCACCAGCTTATCGAGGGAGGTGTAAGCGCCGACACCGCTGATCAACAGCCGCTTGCCGCGGGCGTTGGAGAGCCACTCCACAGCATCGGGAATGCGGCTGGCTCCGCCTGTCAGCGCAACGATGCCGTCAGCGCGCTCCAGACGGGCTGGCTCCTTGCGCTCCAGCGATGAGAGGAAGAGGAAAAAACCGCCTGTGACACAGCCAGCAAGGGCGACAGATGTCACAAAGCCCAGACGCAGGACTGCTTTCAGCCTGCCCGAAGACGAAACTGTTGCATCTGGTACATCCCTGAGATTGGCAGCGCGATCCATGGTCACGGCAGCACTATACCTCGCTGAATAAGACAATTGAGTGGCATTTTGCCGGTCTAGCGCTAGTCAAGGCCGCGCAAATTCCGGTAAACCGTCACCCGTGAGACCACCGCCGTGGTTACAGCCACCACGAAAGCAATCATCACCACAGCAAGATAACCCCTAAATCCTAAAGCAAAAGTTCCAAACAGCGCTTCCAGCTGATCACCGCCCGGCGTTGCGTTGATGCGGCCCGCAAAGAAGCCCGCCATCCAGAAGGCCAGCATGGCTCCAATGCCACCAATGGCGCCGCCTTTCAGGCCAAGGCGCAGGAAGTGTTTCTGAAATTCCTTGGCGATAAAGCTGTCTGATGCGCCAACAAGGTTGAGCACCTCGATGATATCGCGGTTGCCCGCCATGGCCCCGCGCGTGGCAAAGGCGATAGCCAACGCCGTGGCAATCAGCACCAGCATCATGATGATGACGCCGACGATGACCATGGCGCTGGCCATGGCCCCCAGACGCTCCAGCCACATCCTGTGATCATCCAGTGTGGCAGAAGGCGCATCACGCGCCAGCGCCTGCCGCAAACCGGCAAAATCCGGCCTGCCGCTTATCTTCAGCTCGATCAACCGGGGCACCGGCAGTTCGGCGATATCAAGCGAGGTCCCAAGCCAGGGCTCCAGCAGCTTTTCCGATTCTTTCTTCGAATAGATCTTGATGTCGGCGATGCCTGCCGTGGCGCGCGCCAAGGCACCCACACGTTGGACATCCTGCTCGATATCCCGGCCCGAACGCGGCCGGACCTGAATGGTGGCCTCACGTGAGATATCTGTCCGCCAGCTTGAGGAGGCGGAGGCCACAAGCTCCACTGTGCCCGCTGTCATGGAGGCCAGAAAGGTCATGATCGCCACAACAATCACCAGTGCACGACCGGCAATCGAGCTTGCCGACAGAAGCGGCGTATCGTGTTTCGGAGCCGGGGCAACCAGCGGGCGTTGCGGTGGCGGCGGGGATGAGCCTTGATCCGACATGCTCATTCCTCGATCTTCATCCGGCCGTCGGTCAGTGTCAGCCGCCGTGCCGGGATCTCGTCCATCAAGGCCCAGTCGTGGGTGGCCATGACAATGGCTGTGCCAAGCTTGTTGAGTTCGATGAACAGGCGCACCAGCCTTTTGGCAAGCACAGGATCAACGTTTCCGGTGGGCTCGTCAGCCAGCAGCAGGCTGGGTCGCACGATGAGTGCACGCGCAATCGCCGCGCGCTGCTTTTCGCCACCAGACAGCACCGTGGGGGGTACATACATCCTGTCACCCAGACCAACCCAGCGCAAAAGCTCAATCACCTCAGGGCGATAGCTGCTTTCATCCTTGCCCTGCACCCGCAGCGGCAGCGCCACATTCTCGTAGGTTGTCAGATGATCCAGCAGACGGAAATCCTGCAGAACAATGCCGATCTTGCGGCGCAGAACCGTGACCTGATCCTTGTCCATACGCGCCACATCCTCCCCGAAGAGATGGATCAAGCCGCGTGTTGGCTTCAGGCTCGCCAGCATCATCTTGAGCAAGGTCGTCTTGCCCGAACCCGAAGGGCCAGACAAAAACTGGAAGGAACGCTCCTCGATCCCGAAGCTGAGATCGCGCAGAATCTCGGTGCCCAGACCGTAGCGCAACCCGACATTTTCAAAACGAACCAGCAAGTTTGCTCCCGGACAGAAGAAAAACGAATCGTATTGGACCTATTCTGTCTCCTTTTAACGCGGGATTAACCACAATCGAGAGACGAAACACTCTGTGCTCTTATCTGAATTCTGATTTGGGCGGAACAAGCGTCTGGGGAGCCACCATGGACATCTCCTGCCCCACCTGTGAGGCAGTTTATGAGATTGACGAAGCGACTGTCAGTGATGACGGCCGCAAGGTGCGTTGTGCTGCCTGCAGCACGGTCTGGCGTGTGTTTCGGCCGCAAATAGCAGAGGCGATCGCTGCCGCTGAGCAAGCGGTTGTGACAACCAACACTTCCGAAGAGCGCTTGTCGCAGGATGGCATGGATGCGCTGTTCAACGATGCAGCCAATGACCAGAGCGTGTTCCAGTCCGATGATGCCAAGCCGGATCAGGCTGTTGCTGATATTCAGCCTGAAAATCCAGAGATGCCTCTGGAAAGTGTTCCCGCCCCTCGCCGGACAAAATGGACCAAGGACAAACCGGCGCGTGGTGCCGCCACCGCCAAGCCAAAATCCTCCCGTGCTGCCCTTGCCGCGATTGCGGCCACATTGGTGATTGTCGGCGTTGGCATTCACCAGCGCACCCGCATCGTGCAGTTCCTGCCCCAAACAGCGCGGCTTTATGCAGCCATTGGCCTGCCGGTGAATTTGCGCGGCATCGAGATCAAGAGCGTTGCCAGCCGCATGCTGGATGACAACGGCGTTTCTGTGCTGGTGGTTGACGGCGACCTTCAAAACACCACAAATGCCAAGGTTGATATACCCCGGCTGCGCTTTGCGGTTCTCGGCCCCAAGGGGCAGGAGGTTTACGTCTGGTCGGCGCAGGCAGACCGCACGAGCCTGCAACCGGGCGAGACGCTCAACTTCCGCCGCCGCCTTGCCGCACCACCAACCGATGGCAAGGATGTGAGTGTACGTTTTGTGACAAAGTCGGATATAACGGCCGGGATCAAGTGAGAGACACAATGACCGACCGTACCGACAAGAATGTGATCCGTGTTCTTTATGACGAGGAACGCATTGCCAGACGCAATGATGAATTGGCTGCGGCAATCAAGGAAAAATTGCCGCATGATCTGCTGGTCATCGCCGTGCTCAAGGGCAGCTTCATGTTTGCAGCAGATCTGATCCGCGCGCTGCACCGGGCTGGCATGTCGCCGCAGGTGGAGTTCATCCATCTCTCAAGCTACAAAACCGGCACTGTCTCCACCGGCAAGGTGGATATCCTGCGCGATATCGACAGCCCTGTTGAAGGCCGCGATGTGCTGCTGGTGGATGATATCCTCGAATCTGGTCGCACGCTCGCTTTCGCCAAGGACCTGATGATGGCGCGCGGTGCGAAAAGCACTGATATCTGCGTGCTGCTTGAAAAGCCCGGCAAACGCTCAGTACATATCGAGCCCAACCATGTAGGTTTTGTTTGCCCGGACCTTTTTGTAGTCGGCTATGGTATGGATGTGGCCCATGCCTATCGCCAGCTGCCCTATGTGGGCGTTGTGGAACACAAGGCCGATACCCGGCAAATGGATTTGATCTGACACTCTGGATGAACGACGATGGCACGCATTCTGATCGCTGAAGATGATGAACCGGTTCGGGGCTTTGTGAAGCGCGCACTTGAGATGGATGGCCATCAGGTTGTGGCTGAATGCGATGGCGCAGCTGCGCTCGACCGTCTGATTGAAGAGAACGGCGCCTTCGACATGATGCTGTCCGACATCCGCATGCCCCTGATGGACGGCATTGCGCTGGCGCTGAGTGCAGGCCGGGATTTCCCCAACCTGCCGATCTTGCTGATGACTGGCTTTGCCGACCAGCGCGAGCGGGCGCATGATCTCTCAGCCATCATTGAAGACGTCGTGACCAAGCCGTTCTCACTGGCCGAAATCCGCGCGGCAGTGTCACGTATTCTGGAAAACGGCAAAACGACCGCATTGCCGGCTTGAACAATCAGCCCGTTTCAGCAGCAAAAACACTTTGCATATAGTGCCTTGCAAAAGGCGGTGTCATCGCCTCGTTGATATCAGCGGGCGATCTGACGATGGCGATATCAGCCAATTCCTGATCTTCCATAACAGCGATGCGTGATAGCATGATCTCTCTGGCTTCATCGGCTTTATAAATCGTTCGAGCAGGCTTGAGAAACGCGGCGCGATGCGCGTCGGTTACCACAACCCATGCGTCATCAACAGTTACCTCATCGGGCCGCAGACCCGTTTCCTCAAACAATTCCCGCGTCATACTGCCTGCAAGATCAATCTGTCCCGTGCTTGTCACATCGTTCATATCCGGTGTGCCGCCGGCAAAGTAAATCTTGCCCGCATTGGCCGTGTGTTGGCCCATGACACCGAGCAGAAACGCGCCATCAGCCGCGCGCAGGGCGGCCATGGCAAAGCCGTTGCGGCAGGGAGAGCCGGGATAACCAAAATGCTGCCATGAGATAAAACTGGCAAAATCGACCGGAGTATAGGCCGTGGTGTAAACACCATTTTCTATGGACCAGCGGTGTTGCATCAGCACCGTACCGTTGAACATACGCGGTTTTTCAATCAGCAGCTTTTCCCAATGCGCCTTGATGGCCTCCGCCTGGGTTATCGCGAATTCCCACGGCGCTGGCTCCAGCACAGCATCAATACGCTGCAGCGGTGTTATCTCGACAGTCATTGGGCTATGCGCTCAGACATCAATCGTGCCTTCGCTGATGATGACAGCGCCGCCACCAATCGTGGCCTCGACAAGATTGCCTTGTTCAACCGTGAGCGTCAGCACGATTTCGGAAGGCCGACCCATTTCCACACCCTGCATGATGATATGCTGGTGCTGACCGTTGGTAGGCTTTTCATGCGCCATGATGGCACCGGCGAAAGCGGCAGCCGCTGAACCTGTTGCGGGATCCTCTTTCATGCCCATGGTGGGCGCAAACATGCGGGTGCGCCAGCGTAAGGGCGCTTCCTTGACGCAGAGATAAACCGCCGGATGCGTGCTGCCGCCAAAAGCCGCATCAAAGGCGGGGCCGTCAATCGATTGCGCCCGCGTCAGAGCATCCAGCGATGTCAGGCAGACAATGGTGTAGGCCACGCCGCCGGAAAAATCCGAAGGCGGGAATGTGTCCTGCTCGATATCTTCAACGGACAGACCGAGAGCTGTTGCAATAAGCTGTGGGTCACGGCTGTATTCCAGTGCCACTGGCAAGCGAGGCAAGGCAAACACGCCCCGCGCGGCACGGCCCGGACGCTGCTGCACATCCACCTTCACGAGACCGATCGTCTCTTCCAGCGCGATGACGATGCCTGCGCCCTTCACATGCTCGGGTGCGCGCAAAAGGCCCAACAGAACAGCAGTTCCAACCGTGGGATGTCCCGCAAAGGGAAGCTCCGCCCCCGGCGTGAAAATGCGGATGCGTGCTGTGTTAACAGGATCATTCGGCGGCAAAATGAAAACCGTCTCCGAGAGATTAAACTCCCGCGTGATCGCCTGCATGGCAGCGGTATCAAGCCCCTCGCTGTCATGCACCACCGCCAGCGGATTGCCCGCCATTTTTGTATCGGTGAAAACATCAAGCGTGTGAAACCGGCGGCGCATGGAAATCTTTCATCGTGAAGCAGCAGAGTTATGCCGTTGTTGGATGGGAGATACAACCGTCAGCACCTGCTTCCATCCATTTTGAACAGTGCCGGTAAGAATCTGTGAAGGTAAACCTCGCTTTAACTCCCGTGCTCTAATGTGGCGTCAGGGTGGCAATCTGACCAGGTTCCGCTCATTTGTTTTGCGTATCAGTATGAGTAAAGCCATGTCGACGATCAGACGGCCTGCCGCACGGCAATCCAGTGCCCGTGACACTGTTCAGGATATCCTGAAAGACATCTTGCGACGCCGCCTTGCCGAGATCACCGGCATTGGCCTGCTGGCTGTGCTGGCCACCATCGCTGTGGCGCTTATGTCCTGGTCGGTGCGCGACCCAAGCTTCAACCATGCTGTTGATGGGCCGGTGAAAAACTGGCTTGGTACGCCCGGTGCTGTTGTTGCCGATGTGCTGATCCAGCTTTTCGGCATTGCCGTTGTGGCTGTGCTGGTTCCGGTGATGGTCTGGGGCCTTGCGCTCATCCGCAACCGTGGATTGGACCGCATTTTTGCCCGCATCACGGCCTGGGCCGCAGGTGCTCTGGCAGCAGGAGGCTTTGCCTCGCTTCTGCCAAGGGCGGACAGCTGGCCGCTGCCCACAGGTCTGGGCGGTGCGATCGGCGACGGCATCGAGCGCCTGCCGCTTATTCTGCTGGGCACCGCGGCCTGGGCCAAGATTCTGGCGGCTATCGTTCTTGGTGTGGTTGCTATCGTTGCGCTGCATTACGCCACGGCAAAGCCGCAGTTTGATGATGCTGATGCAGCTGAAGACAACAAGGCGCCGGTGCGCCGTCATTCTGATCAGGATGAGGAAGAGTTTCGCGATGAGGAGCCAAGCCGTGGCATTCTTCTTGTTGGTGGAGCGATCTATGGCATCGGCGTGATGGCCAGAGGCATTGCGCGATCCGTCCGCAACTTCAAAAACGGCGCAGGCCACCGCATTGCTTCCGGAACCCGCAATATCGTCGAGAAAGTGACGCGCGAAGACCAGAATGGCTTTGCAATGGCGGGTGCTGCACCCCAACCCGCACAGCGCATCGAGCCCGTTATGCGCCGTGATCCCGTTGTGGCGCGCGAAGCGATGTCCGAGGTCAGCGCACCGGTTTATCACCGCACGCCCGCCATGCGCGAGCAGACTGAGTTTGCCCCGCAAGCCGCCGCTGTTGTGCAGCCAGTCGCTGCTGCTGAAGCCCCCTCGCCTACAAAAACCGCTGGTTATGGTGCGGCTGTTGCTGCGCTGCAAATGGCTGCCAAGCGCCGCCTTGGCCTGATGAAACCTGAGCCCTTGGCGGCTCCGGTTGCGCCGGCTCCTCTTGCCGCCGATATCAACCACCGCCCCGGTGAGCGCGCCGCCATTGAAGCGCTGCAAATGGCCGCCAAACGCCGCATGGCTGCCCAACAGGTTGAGCCTGCATTTGACGATGCACAGGATGAGCCGCTTTATGCACCGCAGACCGAAGCTCATGATTTTGCTGAACCCGCCCGCCCTGCGGCTCCTGCCACGCGCGTTGTCAGCCGCGTTGCCGCGGCACCGCAGCCGATCAAGACAAGCAAGCGTGAGGTGCGTGAGGCGCAACCTGATCTTCTGGGGCATGACGCCTATGAACTGCCGCCGCTGTCTCTGTTGAGCGAGCCAAAGCGCACCAATGTAATCACCATTTCTGAAGATGCGCTGGAGCAGAACGCCCGCCTGCTGGAAGGTGTTCTCGATGATTTCGGCGTCAAGGGCGAGATCATCAACGTGCGCCCCGGCCCCGTGGTCACGCTCTATGAGCTGGAGCCAGCACCGGGCACCAAATCCTCCCGCGTCATTGGCCTTGCGGATGATATCGCCCGCTCGATGTCGGCGATTTCCGCCCGCGTCGCGGTTGTGCCCGGTCGCAACGCCATCGGCATTGAACTGCCCAACCAGCGGCGTGAAACCGTCTATTTCCGCGAGTTGATCGGCAGCAATGATTTTGAAAAGTCACCGCACAAACTGGCGCTGGCTCTCGGCAAGAATATCGGTGGCGAGGCGATTATCGCCGAACTCGCGAAGATGCCGCATCTGCTGGTGGCCGGAACCACCGGCTCGGGCAAATCCGTTGCCATCAACACCATGATCCTGAGCCTGCTCTACAAGCTGCGCCCGGACCAGTGCCGCCTGATCATGATCGACCCGAAGATGCTGGAACTCTCGATCTACGAAGGTATTCCGCACCTGCTGACCCCTGTCGTCACCGACCCGAAGAAGGCCGTTGTTGCCTTGAAATGGGCCGTGCGCGAGATGGAAGACCGCTACAAGAAGATGTCGAAGGTTGGCGTGCGCAACATCGATGGCTTCAACGCCCGCGTGGCCGAAGCGAAGGCGAACGGCGAGGTCATCACCCGCACAGTGCAAACAGGCTTTGACAAGGAAACCGGCGAGATCCTCTACGAGACGGAGGAAATGCCGCTGGATGTATTGCCCTATATCGTCGTGCTGATTGACGAGATGGCAGACCTGATGATGGTGGCCGGCAAGGACATTGAAGGTGCCGTCCAGCGTCTGGCGCAGATGGCACGTGCCGCAGGCATCCACGTCATCATGGCGACACAGCGTCCGTCGGTCGATGTCATTACCGGCACGATCAAGGCGAACTTCCCTACCCGCATTTCCTTCCAGGTGACGTCAAAGATCGACAGCCGCACCATCCTGGGTGAAATGGGTGCCGAGCAATTGCTGGGTCAGGGCGACATGCTGCACATGGCGGGCGGCGGACGTATCAGCCGCGTGCACGGACCGTTTGTATCAGACGAGGAAGTGGAACGCGTGGTCAACCACCTCAAGCGTCAGGGCAAGCCACAGTATCTCGATGCCATCACCCGCGACGACGAGGAAGAGGCCGCTGAAGGCGACGATTCCGCCGTGTTCGACAAGGGCGAGTTTGGCGAAGAGGGCGGCGACCTCTATGAGCAGGCCGTGCGCGTTGTGCTCCGCGACAAGAAGGCCTCGACTTCGTATATTCAGAGGCGTCTGCAGATCGGCTACAACCGTGCGGCGTCGTTGATGGAGCGCATGGAGAAGGAAGGCGTGGTGGGTGCGGCCAACCATGCCGGCAAGCGCGAGATATTGGTTGAGGGTGAGGAGTGATTATCCCCCTCTCCCCGCGTGCGGGGAGAGGGTCGGGGTGAGGGGCTGGGTGGCCCCACCATACCCGAGTTGGAATACTCCCCTTTCTCTGCTATCATCCACCCATGAAACGGGATGAAGCCCTCTCAGAAATTGCAAGCCGTGCAACCGCCCTCAAGGCGCGCGGTGCAGCCTCGGCCTATATCTTCGGCTCTGTTGTGCGCGGCGAAGCCACGGATACCAGTGACCTTGATATCTTCATTGATCTTGTTCCCAACCGGAAATTCTCTTTGATTGATCTCGCGGGCATCCAGAACTTTCTTCAGCGCGAACTGAAAATGCCGGTGGATGTGACGACCCGCAGCAGCCTGCACCCCATGCTGAAATCCGATATCGAACGTGAAGCCGTGCAAGCCTACTGATGGCGCGGCGTGTTGATGTGGTGCTGAGCGAAATGCTTGTTGCTATCAAAGGCATTGAGAATGCACTGGCTGACGAGACAAGAAGCTCTTTCCTGAAGAGCTGGTTTCTGCAACGCGGAACCGAGCGCGGTCTTGAAATTATCTCGGAAGCAGCGCGCCATATTCCCGATGAACTGCTGGCTTCGCAGCCACAGATTCCATGGTCTGATATCCGCACCATTGGCAACATCATTCGCCATGAGTATCACCGCGTTGATCCCGATGTGATTTGGTCCGTGGCGACTGATGATCTGCCTGCATTGAAGGCGGCGGTTGAAGCGATGGTGAAGGGAGCAAAGGGCTAGCCCAACTGCTTCTCCATCATCGCAATCTCCATCCTCGGCCCGCCCCGCGATCTGACGTGCTCCACACGCAGAAACCGCCAACCTTTGGCGCGGTAAAATGGCACGCCACAAAGTGTTGCCTGGAGCGGTGAAACCTTTGTGCCTAAGCTCTTCAGCCGCGATTCCGCTTGCCGCAGCAATTCTGCACCAACACCATGCCCCTGAGCATCTGGATGGACAAAAAGACCGTAAATCTCATCGCCTTTGCAGCCACAAAACCCAACAGGCTGGCCCGAGGCATCGCACGCAATGTCGAACAGCTCACCATCAGCAACAGCGCGCCCATAGCCTTCTGCTGTCAGTCCGTAAGCCCAGCCTTGTTTGATGTGTTCTGGATAGATGGCCGGATCGACAGCCAAAATCGCCGCCGTGTGAAGCGCGCGTAGTGATTCGTAGTCCTCCTCTCTGATTGATCTTATGAAGTATCCATGCTGCATGGCAGATACACTCTCTTTTTGCAGTCCGAGTGTTATTTCTGGATTGAATAACGTCTAATCAATTCTGCTTATTCTGGTTATCAGCGGATGAAACAGATTGCTTTTATCAGTTCCTCGAAAATCATCCCACCCTCAACGCACGCTTCACCGCTTGCGTCGCCCGGATGCGGGCGCGGCGGTAGGTGTCCTCGTCCACAGTTACAGTGATCTTTTTCATGTCTCACACTATTGCGATACCGAGGGAACTGGAAGGGCCATCCTTCCCCCTTGCGGGGAAGGTGTCGCGGCACAGCCGTGACGGATGGGGGTGCGGCAGAATAAAGTGCTCAATCCCGAACGACCCCCATCCGACCCTTTGCTAACGCAAAGGGCCACCTTCCCCGCAAGGGGGAAGGATGGTCACAATTGCCTCAAATCGAAGCGCCGGGATCAACCTCTCCGCCTTGAGCGGGAGGTAGTGGTGGTGGTGTAACAAGCTCGCTGGGGTGAGGATCACCCGGCGCTTCGTCCCTGAATGCTGGCCTTCCGGTGGAGTTCCGCAAAAGCCAGTATCAGTGCCCTTGAAAGAGTGGTGCGGCCGTCACCACCCAAATCAGAGTTGATTTAAAAATAGGAATTTATTCCATAAAGTCAAGTTAAAAGTTCAAGCTAAAACTTGCAAGACGTCTCCCGGCCTGATTTCACCACCCTCAATGATCTTCGCATAAACCCCACAATCGTGGTGGCCGAAGCTGCTTTCCAGCAGCGAGACCATGCGCAGATCACGGATACCCGCAGTCGGATCAACATCCGTGGCGGCACAGCGGTCAATGGGCTTGATGATTTCGAGCGTTGCGCCGCCCAGCTTCACCTGCTTGCCGGTGAGATCAAACTCACCCCATGCTCCGAGGCCCTCGACATAGACATTGGCGCGGAAGCGCAGGGGGTCAATCGACGTCCGGTTAGCCGCCTTAGCAATGGCGTCAACGCTGGCAAGATCGATGATCGAGAGATAGCCGGAGCGGCTGTCCATGAAGCGATAGGTCGGCGGTGCAGTCAGCACTTTTGCAGGGCCGCGCAACTCATCACCGCAATAGCTCGTGAGAAAGCTCTCGATGGCCATCCTGCCCGCTGGTGTGCGCAGGTCTCCCGCAGCGACAACAGCGCCGCCCTGCCGGATCGATAATGTGTGTGTTTCATCGGTGTAGGTGGTGCGCAGGCGCGCCAACCGTTCCTGCTTCATCAGCATAAGATACTTGACCTTGGGCAGGTGTTCGGCGGCGGCAGGATTGAAACCCGATGGGCCATTCTCGACAGCGAAAAGGCGATCACCCGGAAAATGGCCGTTGGTTTCAAGCTGCGCCTGATCCAGTTTCTCGGGTGAAAAACCCTTCACGGGATAGCGGAAGAGAGAGTGGATGACGGCCATGGTAACCTCTTCAGATTTACTGATGGCCAAATAACCCACGCGGCTTGCTGTTGGAAACAAGTTGTTTTGATAAAAGACAGCTCACACGGGAATGGCTCTCATCAGCGCAATCCCCGCTTGACGGATGATGCCCCGGCGTGGTGAGCGTTGCGCCTGATTTCATGGATCCCTCCCCTTGTCCTTTCTGCTTGCCCACCTCTCTGATCCCCATGTCGGCCCCATCAAGCGCCCCCGCCTGCGGGAGCTCGCAGGCAAGCGCCTGAGCGGCTATATCAACTGGAAACGCGGCCGCCATCTCATCCATGATATGGCGATGCTGGAGCGCATTACGGCGGATCTGCTGGCGCAAAAGCCGGACCATGTGGCGCTGACGGGTGATCTCGTGAACATCGGGCTTGAGAGCGAGTTTGTGACCGCCCAGCATTATGTGCAGCGCCTTGGCGCGCCGGATTTTGTCAGTCTCATTCCTGGCAACCACGATACCTATGTGCGCTCGTCGTTCAAATACATGGCTGGTGCGACAGCACCGTGGATGACCGGCGACGGGGCTGCGCGGCCAACCTTTCCCTATGTGCGGATACGCGACGGCATCGCTTTCATTGGCCTGTCGTCGGGTGTGCCGACAGCGCCGCTGCTGGCGTCGGGCGAGATTGGCCGAAGCCAGATGGAGGCCTTCGCCACCGCCTTGCGGGAGGCGCGCGAGGCTGGCCTGATGCGTGTCGTGATGATCCATCATCCCCCTACGCGCAAGGGCGCTTCCTATGGCCGGGGCCTGAGGGATGCGCGCGGCTTTGAAAGGGTCATCCGCAGCGAAGGCGCAGATCTGGTTCTGCACGGGCATAACCACAAGCACTCGGTTGTGCCCCTAGCGGGGCCGACAGGGCCTGTGCCGGTGGTGGGTGTGGCCTCGGCCTCAGCCGTTCCCGGCAGCCCCAACCACCGCGCTGCCTACCAGCTTTACAGGATCGAGCGCGTGGGTGAGCGCGTCAGCATCAGCATGAGCATCCGCGGGCTGCGCATGGATGGTTCTGTGGGTGAAGTGCAGGCGGAACAGCTGATCTAGGCCAGATCGTTTTCTCCGCCATCACGCCGCCGCAATTCAGGGATTGTTAGCCTTGCATTAACCTGTTCAGTCGCGGTTCAGCGCTGTTGCCTGAAACTTCGGGAACTTCAGAGGAAGGCAACACGATAGATGCGCACCACAGCCAAAGGGTTGTTACTGGCAGCACTGGCCAGCGTTGTGATCACAGGATCAGCAACATCATCGCAAGCGCAATGGTTCACCTATCGTCCGCCAGTGATCATGGACGAGATGACACCGCGCGAGATTGTGCACAGCATCAGAAGCCAGGGCTTCCGCAATCCTTCCCATCCACAATACCGCGATGACCTCGTGGTGGTCTCGGCGACAGAGCCATCGGGCCGTCGCGTGCGACTTCTGCTCGATGTCTATTCCGGTCGCATTGTGGATATTCGCCCGCTGGCCCACCGTTCGGTACAGGAGCGCCGCGAAGCGCCGCGTCCGCGTGAGCAGGTGGTGCAGCGCGTGCCTGATCAGGGGGCGGCCATCCGGCGTTCTGTGCCTGACAGCGAGCAGCGTGCGCGCGTGACACCGGAGCGTCCGACCATTATCCGTCGCGAACCGATGCTGCCTGCACCGCAGCAAAAGGTGACGCCGGAAGCACAGACCCCGGCGAAAGCGCCTCCGCAAGCAACTGTTGGTTCAGGCACCAGAACCGAGCCACGCCGCATTGATATGGTGCCACCTGCTGGCCTCGACAGTGCACCGGCTGCGCCAAAACCGCTCCCGGCACCGGCCCCCATCATTCCACCTGCAGCACTGGAATAGGATCAGCAGTGATCAAGAAAAAGGGGTGCTTTTGGCACCCCTTCTTTGTTTGCTTGACGGTTGATCAGGCAGCGATTGCGCTGAGAGCCTTTGGCTTGCGGGCCGTCTCGACAGCTGAGGCAATCGGGATCAAGCGCGGCTTCATCGCTTCCGGCAACTCGCGCATAAGCTCGATGTGCAGCAGGCCGTTCTCAAGGGCTGCACCTGCAACCGTCACGTGATCAGCAAGATGGAAGCGGCGCTGGAAAGCGCGGCCGGCGATGCCCTGAAACAGAACTTCGGAAGCAGAGTTATCAACCGCAGCCTTCTCGCCCTTGACTGTCAGCACATTCTCGGCGGCTTCGATGGTGAGATCGGCATCAGCAAAACCGGCCACTGCAATCGTGATGCGGAAGGCATTCTCTGCCGTGCGCTCGATGTTGTAGGGCGGATAGCTTTGCGCTGTGTTTTCAAAACCGGCAGCCTGATCCAGCATCGAAAAAAGCCGGTCGAAGCCTACGGTTGAACGGTGAAAAGGGGCGAGATCAAAATGACGCATGGGATGTCCTTCCTTGAAGCGACAGGGCCAGAAATCTGGCATTTCAGAATACCCGAACATCACGCCAATCCCGCAGAATGCGCAGACCGACTGTTGCCCGGACGATGGTCGCAGCCTTGTTGGCCTGCGATGAAAGTAACGTGGGAACGCTTGCAACGGGCTGCAAGGGGTGATGCAAAAGTTTTGAGATTTGAATGCGGGATGAACGCCAAAGCGCGCGCTGGTTCAGATGCGGCATGGCAAGAAAGGCAACATCGACACAGCTCTATCAGATTGCCTTGCCATGCACCGCCGCTCTTTCCTGTCCATCCTTCTGTCAGCCCTGATGCTGACGCCCCATGTGCGCGCTGCAAAAAGTGCTGAAGCGGCAACCGCCGGGCTTGGCTTGCCAGCCCAGGGTGCGCTTGATGCACAGGTCCGTCAAAGACTGGCTGCCAGACTGGCACAGGAAGGCTTTGTCACAACCGGAGATACGCGCCGCAAGGGTCAGTTCGTCATTCTTGAGGCAACACGCGCGGGCACAACATGGCGCCTTGTGCTTGATGGCAACACAGGTGAAATCGTTGGGCGACGCCCGCTCGGGCAGCTCATCAGCTTACAGAACTGATGAGCCGCAAGCTCCGAGGAAAGATGGTCAGTGGACCAGCTTTGGTGGCGTTGCACTGGCCACTGGTGTTGCTGCAACAGGTTCGGCGCCTGGTGTCCCCTCAGTGATAATGCCCCGGTCAGGAAATGGCTGAACATTCATGCTGACGTTGTTCCAGATCATCCGATGAACAACGATGGTTGCCTTGTCGTTGCCCATCTTTGAATCAGCGTTGAAAGTCACATTGCGGCTGGGCAGATAGATCAGACCTTCCATCCTGTTCTTGATCGCATTGTTGAAAATGAAATCAGACTTCGGCAATCCCATGGCTTCGTAAAACAGAATGCCCTTGTAGGTGCCGGACTTGGGTGGCTCAAGATCTGTATCCATGCCGGAGTTGAACTGAATCTTGGATGTATCAGCAAAATAGAAGGTCACATCTTTGCCGATGAAGCTGCCGCCGGAGACGTTCCAGCCACCATCCTTGATCACGTAAACGCCAGGGTTGAAGGTGACGTCAGTCACCCCGTTAAAGTTGAACCAGCCGCAATAAACACCAGGGTTTAGCGTTGTCTTGCCACTGTAGTTGGTGCCAGTCACGGTGCAACTTGTAGAAGCCGGAGCTGGCAGGTTGCCTGCAAAAGGATCAGACGCCGTCTTGCAGTTCAGGGCCAGATTCTCGACGACAATGCTGTTCTGGATAACATTGGCACCTTCGATGCAGAATTTTTTTGTCTTGAGAGAAGCGCCTGAGTTGAAAATCGCTGCAGGCGAAGCTTTCGACTTCACATGCACCTCGCACTTCGGAGCGCCCACTCTTGCGCCGCTGTTGACAAGCAAGGCCTGACTTCCAAAGGGATCAAGCACAAGCACACACACGCCTGATATATCACCCGGAGGTGCTGGCGGCGGAGGCGAAGGCGCAGCAACCCCCTTTTGAGCAGCGGCTGTAGCACCAATATTCAGTGTCTTTGCACCAATGATTTTTGCCATTCTTGTTTGATAGGCCTGTGTGACAGTACCACGCAAAATACCATCGGCTTCATTGGTAAAGACAAGACTGTCGACAGTCTTGCCGGAAGGCATGTTGCTTTCAAAAATTGCCTTTGCCGCAGCAAATCGCTCAGCGTTTGGCTTGTGCACAGCGCCCAGAACAGCAGCATCAAGCGCCGACTGAATGCTGCTTCTCTCGGATGAAGCCGAGGAATAGTCCACTGCAACACCTGCAGCGCCCATCATGGGGACCAGCGCCAAAGCAAAGACCAAACCTATGTTTCCGCTTGTATCATCAAAGCATTTTTTGAACATGGGATTATCCAACTCTTGTTGATCAGAATTCAGGCTGCTGCCTTTTTGGTTTCGGGATGATGAGTGACTGCTCCGAGGATGGCATCGCGCACGGCGCGCGCTGTCACCGGCTTTTCAACAAAGCCGTTGGCTCCTGCTTCAGCAAAGGCCTTGCGGTCTGCTGCTGACACGCGGCCTGTAACAGGGATGACCATCATCGTATTCAAAGGCGCTGGCATGGCGCGAATGGCGCTCAGTGTCTCGACACCCGACATGCCAGGCAATGTCTGGTCCAGCATCACAGCTGCAAAAGCCTCGCTCTGCACCATTTCAAGGGCTTTCTCGCCGCTATCAACCTCTGCGCAGGTATAGCCAAAATGCTCCAGAATAGCCGTCATGATCATGCGGTTGGCAGCGTTGTCATCAACGATCAGAATCTTGCCCTGCAAGCTTTGCGCGACGGGTTCGTTGACTCCTGCGCACTCATACTGCGGTGTTGCTTGCTGATCGCCGTACACTTTCAGGCGCAATGAGAACCAGAACCGGGCACCTTCACCTATAACAGCTTCGCAGCCCGCCTCGCCACCCATCGCGCGGGCAAAGCGGCGCACGAGAGAAAGACCAAGGCCTGTTCCGGGCACACCATTCTCAAGCCGGCCAAAGGACCTGAAGAGCTTTTTCTGCTCATCGGGACCAAAGCCAGGCCCTGTATCCAGCACCGTAAACTTCAAACCTTCAAAGGCGCCACGCCGATCAACATGCTCTACCTGCAATGTGACTGACCCTGTCGCGGTCACCTTGATGGCGTTGTCGAGCAGGTTTTCCAGCATCTGGCGAATGCGGCGGGCATCGCCCACAAGCTGTTCTGGCAAAGCTGCATCAAACACACAAACAAAGGCGAGATTTTTGACCTTGGCACGCGCCTCGGCAGAAACTCCGACCGACTGGACGAGATCCCTGAGGTGAAAGCTCTTTTCCGAAATGACCGCGATCTGCCTGGTGGCAGCGGTTTCACTGAGTACATCGTTTGCAACAGCACGCATGTGGGCTGCAGCGGCTTGCAGGCCCTGCACCAGCTTCAGCTGATCAGCTGTCAAGTCTGTCTGGCGCAGGAGTTCTGCCATGGATTCAATGCCACCAAGTGGCGCACGCAGTTCGTGCGCGACTTCCATGATCGCGTCACCCGAACTGCCAGCACTATGAACGTCAGATATCTTTGACATAATCCAATCCAGACTGGCGTGCCCCCGCACTCAGTCACTCAAACCATACCGTTATCCTGTTACGAGTTACCTAAGGTTGTGGCCTGAAGCGCACTAATTGCAATTAATGCAAATTTTTCCTTTCCAGAATTGCAGACATGCATAGAAGCGAGACATGGTCGCCACATTCCTGATCGTCCTGCCGGTCTTCATCATTATCGCTGCGGGTTATGCCGCTTCGGCAACAGGCTTGCTGCGTGACCGTGTGGCCGATGGCCTTTCCGATTTTGTCTTTGTTATCGCCATTCCCGTGCTGCTGTTTCGCACCATGGCGACAGCGGCTTTGCCTGAGGTTCAACCCTGGTTTTACTGGATTGCGTATTTCTCGTCCCTTGGCATTGTGTGGCTGGTGACAACACTGGTGGCACGACGGTTCTTCGGCGTATCAGGTCAGGAACTGCCCATCGCCGGGTTCACGGCGGCGCAGTCCAATACGGTTTTTGTGGGCATTCCGCTGATCCTCCGGGCCTTTGGTGATGCTGCGGCTGTTCCGCTTTTCCTGCTGATTGCCATCCATTTGCCCATCACCATGACTGTCGCCACCTTGCTGGTTGAAAAATCTGATACGCGCGGAAATGACTGGGGCGGCATGCTGAAGAAATTGGCCGCGCACCCCATTCTGCTCGGCATCTTTCTGGGGTTGCTCTACCGGCTCACCGGCCTGCCGCTGACAGGACCTTTCGCGACAGCCAGCAAACTTGTTGCCGATGCGGCTGCCCCCACAGCGCTGTTTGCGCTTGGCATGACGCTCTTTCGCTATGGGCTGAATGCGCCGCTGGCGCTTGTCAGCGCAATTGCAGGGTTGAAACTGATGCTGTTTCCAGCCCTTGTGTATGTTATGGCGTTCCATGTGTTGCCCATGCCGCCTGTCTGGGCGGCGGTGGCTGTTGTTTTCGCGGCCTGCCCCAGCGGCGTGAATGCCTATCTGCTGGCGCAACGCTATCAGACAGCGCTGGCGCTTTCCTCCAGCGTGATTGCACTCACGACATTGCTGGGGGTTTTCACCACCACGTTCTGGGTCTGGATCGTGACGGGCATGCCGTAAGAATCAGGTTGCTTTGGCAGCACCTTTCGTACTCCAGTCAATCCTTTGGCATGCTTCCAAAGCGAGACGCGATATGCATCGTTTGATCGAGACTGAACAGGATATTGCGGCTGGCGTGAAAGGGCTTGAGAGCGAATGCGAGGTCATGCGGCGCATCATTCCACTCACAGGTCATCCCCCCCTTCGACGCCAGCGTTATGGCTTTGATGGCCTGTGCTGGATTGTGGTTGGACAACAGGTTTCTGTGGCGGCGGCCAATGCGATCTGGGCCAAGCTTGAGGGCAACTTTCCCGAGCGCACACCGCTGGATTTTCTGATTGCCGACGATAGCCTTCTCAAGGCGTCAGGCCTGTCAGCCCCCAAGATGCGCACCATCCGCGCGATGTCGCAGGCCATTCAGGATGGTGATCTTGATCTTGATGCGCTGGCGAGCATGCCAGCCGATGTTGCCAAGGCCTCCATGGTGAAAGTGAAGGGCATTGGCCCCTGGACGGCGGATGTTTATCTCATGTTCTGCCTTGGCCATGCCGATGCCTTTGCGCCGGGTGATCTGGCTCTGCAGGAAGCGATCCGGCTTTGCTTTCGTCTGGATGAACGCCCCACGGAGCGCGAGAGCATGCTGATTGCCGAGCGCTGGAGACCATGGCGCGCGGTGGCGGCGCGCGTGCTCTGGGCCTATTACAAGGTTGCCAAGGAGCGCGAAGGCGTGGGCGCGTAGGCCATAAAAAAAGGGCGGATCAAGGGTTTGAAACCTCGATCCGCCAGCGGAAAATCCACAAGTTCAGGAGAAAATTGGTCCCCGGGAGGAACGGATACGCTGTGGGACCAGCCAGCGTATCCGGAACGCTTGATCAGTAGTTGTAAGACCGCTCGCCATGCTCGGCGATATCGAGACCTTCACGCTCCTGATCTGTTGTCACGCGCAGACCGACGATCACGTCCACGATCTTGAACAGGATCAGCGAACCAATGCCAGACCAGAGAATGGTGAAGGCAACGCCCTTGAGCTGTGCCATGACAGCAGCGCCCAGAGCATAGGCACCGACAGCGAGTTCGCCGGGCTTGCTGGTATAGTCAGGGATACCAACTCCACCGAGATCAACGTTGACGAGGATGCCTGTTGCGATGGCACCGATGATGCCGCCGACGCAGTGGATGCCGAAGACATCGAGCGAGTCGTCATACTTCAGGGCGTTCTTCACGGATGTGCAGAAGATGAAGCAGACTGTGCCGGACACGAGACCGAGCACAAGGCAGCCCATGGGGCCACCAAAGCCGGAGGCCGGTGTGACAGCAACCAGACCGGCAACCGCACCCGACACCATGCCGAGGAGCGATGGCTTGCCCTTGGCAGCCCACTCAACAAAGAGCCAGGCAAGACCCGCAGCAGCCGCAGCCACAAAGGTGTTGATGAGAGCGAGAGCGGCCACACCGTTGGCCTCAAGGTTGGAACCAGCGTTGAAGCCGAACCAGCCAACCCAAAGCATCGCGGCACCTACCATGGTCAGTGTCAGCGAGTGTGGAGCCATCAGTTCCTTGCCGTAACCAACACGCTTGCCAAGAAGGAAGCAGCCGACCAGACCAGCAATACCGGCGTTGATGTGAACCACTGTACCACCGGCGAAGTCGAGAGCACCCCACTTGAAGATCAGACCGGCATCAGCAGTGACTTCAGCCATCTTGGCTTCGGCAACGGCTTTCTTGGCAGCATCGGCACCGGCAGCAACCACCGCCTTGGCAGCATCACCCATCACGTCTGGTCCGCCCCAGTACCACACCATGTGGGCAATCGGGATGTAGACGAAGATGACCCAGAGTGTGCAGAAGAGCATGAGCGCCGAGAACTTCATACGCTCGGCAAAGGCACCAACGATGAGGGCTGGTGTGATGCAGGCGAAGGTCATCTGGAAGGCGACATAGGCATATTCGGGAATGTAGACGCCGTTCGAGAAGGTAGCCGCCACGGAATTCGGATCAATGCCGCGCAGGAAGGCTTTCGAGAAGCCGCCAACGAAGTCATTCAGCGAGCCGCCATTGGTGAAGGTGAGCGAGTAACCGAAGGTGACCCAGATGATGGAAACGAGGCAGACGATGGCGAAAACCTGCGTCAGCATCGAGAGCATGTTCTTAGTGCGCACGAGGCCACCGTAGAACAGGGCAAGGCCAGGGATGGTCATCAGCAGCACGAGCGCTGTGGAAATGAGCATCCAGGCCACGTCACCCTTGTTGGGGACGGGCGGTGTGGGGGCGGCTGCAAGCGCGGGAAGCGCTGTCAGGGCCAATGCGCCAGCCGCAAGGCCGATACGCTGGAGGGACAGTCTGGAAATCATGGGTTGGGAACTCCTGAGAGAAAAATGTCAGAGGGCGTCGCGGTCGCGCTCGCCAGTGCGGATGCGAACCGCCTTGTCGATGCTGCTGACGAAAATCTTGCCGTCGCCAATCTGGCCTGTGCGGGCAGCGGCGCTGATGGCTTCCACCACCTTGTCGACGAGGGGTGAATCAACCGCCACTTCCAGCTTGATCTTGGGCAGGAAGCTCACGGCATATTCTGCACCGCGGTAGATTTCCGTATGGCCCTTCTGGCGACCATAGCCTTTCACTTCTGTCACCGTCATGCCGTGGACGCCCAATGCCGTCAGGGCATCGCGGACTTCTTCCAGCTTGAACGGCTTGATTATAGCCATCACATTTTTCATGCTGCTCGCCTCTCTTTTCGGTCCTAGAAAACGAAAAACTGACCGTTGTCATAACTGCTACAAACAAGCGGCGTGCCAGAATCAAATGCGGGATGATTTTTTCATCTGAAATTTGCCATGCTGTGGCTGGCTACAGACTCTTTGCGGGAAAAGACGCGCAAAATTTGTGCGGTTTTAGCTTTGAAGCAGAGGCGTAAGCGCAACAAAAACCCGACAGAAAACGAAAACAGTTCAATAAAAAGGCAAATGCCTATTATTTAGGCGGTTTTTCTGTGCGCGGCCTGATCAGGCCTTCCTGCATCACGGACGCCACCAATGTGCCCTCCCGCGTGTAGATCAAGCCACGGGCCAGCCCCAGTGCGCCGGAACTGGAAGGACTGTCTTGCGTATAGAGCATCCAGTCATTCATGCGAAAATCCCGATGAAACCACATGGCGTGGTCCATCGAAGCGGCCTGAATGTCTGCGTTGAACACGGATTTCGAATGGGCGACCAGTGCTGTGTCGAGCAATGTCATGTCAGACGCATAGGCGAGCACAGCGCGGTGCACGGCCGGATCATCCGGAAGCTCCCCGGTAGCGCGAAACCAGACATGCTGCACAGGGTTTGCCCTTTCGGCATCAGAGAGCTTTGTGCCGAGATAACGCTTGAGATTGGTGGGGCGAAGCTCAATCGGGCGTTCCCGCAGGAAATAGCGCTGGATGTTTTCAGGCAAGGCCGCGCCAAAGGTGGTGACAAGGTCCTTTTCGGACATCAGCGTATCAGGATCAGCAACCTTGGGCATGGGCTGCTGGTGATCGTAGCCCGGCTCTTCCCGGTGGAAGGAGCAGGAAAGGGCAAAGATCGCCGCCCCATCCTGCCGCGCCACAACGCGCCTTGTGGCAAAGCTGCGCCCGTCCCTCAGGTTGTCCACCTCGTAGTGGATCGGCAGTTGCGGATTGCCGGGCAGAATGAAATAGGCGTGCAGGGAATGGGGAGCCAAAGCGCTTGCTGTGCGTGACGCCGCCACCAGCGCCTGGCTGATGACAAGACCGCCAAAAATGCGCTGCCAGCCCACATCGGGGCTGCGACCCTGGAACAGGTTGCTTTCAATCTTTTCCAGATCAAGAATGGACAGAAGATCAGTGAGTGCGGTCATGGCAGTGACCTATCACTGCAACGCGCAATTAGGAAGCCGAACAGGTGGCGACACAACACGCAAAAACGACGCGGTTTGATACGGTAATCGCCGGTGGTGGCATCGCAGGTCTGGCGCTTGCGCTGGCCCTGAAGCGCGCTGGTGGCGAGCGACTGCGCATCGCCCTGCATGATCCTGCCTTTGCCAAAACCGGCGGCAATGACACCCGCGCCTATGCGATTGCTGCAGGTGCAAGGCGCATGCTGGAGACACTGGGGATATGGCAGGAGATCAAGCACACGGCCCAGCCGCTGCTGGCGATGGACATCACGGACTCATCGCTGGACGAGCCGATCCGCCCGTTGTTCCTCAGCTTTGAGGGGCAGGTTGAGGATGCGGACAAGAACGGCACCGAGCCTTTTGCCCATATGGTGGAGAGCGGCCCTTTGCTCAACGCGCTGCGTGTGGCCGCAGAATCCGCTGGTGTTGTGCTCACTGCCGTGCCGGTGACTGACTTCAAGGCAGAGGTTGATTTCACCAACATTACGCTGGCGAACGGCGAGATGCTGCAGGCTCAACTGCTGGTGGCGGCGGATGGCGGCAAGTCGCGTCTGCGTGAAAAGGCGGGCATAGCGTTTTATGGCTGGACCTATGATCAAAGCGCCATTGTCGGCACCATCCTGCACGAGCGCGAACATGGTGGCCGGGCGGTGGAGCACTTCCTGCCTTCAGGTCCGTTTGCGCTGCTGCCGTTAACCGGCAACCGTTCCTCCATCGTCTGGACCGAGCGCACAGCAGATGCCCAGCGCATGATCCGGCGGGATGCTGACACACTGGCTGCCATGATTGAAAAGCGGTTTGGGCTGGAGCTGGGGCAAATCACCTTGGCTGGTCCACTGCATGCGCTGCCGCTGTCACTTGGTCTGGCGCGCACATTCATCGGGGATCGTCTGGCGCTCTTGGGTGATGCCGCCCATGTCATCCACCCCATTGCCGGGCAAGGCCTGAACCTTGGCCTGAAAGATGCGGCAGCCCTTGCCGAAGCGATTGTCGATCAGCTCCGTCTTGGGCTTGATCCGGGAGCGCCCGAAGTGCTGGAAGCCTATCAGCAGGCGCGGCGGTTTGATACGGCGCAGATGGCGGTGACAACCGATGTGCTGAACCGGTTGTTCTCCAACGACATCGCGCCGCTGCGCATGATCCGGGATGTGGGATTGGGCTTGGTGAACCGTTTGCCGGGGTTGAAATCCGGGTTCATTAACCGCGCTGCCGGTGTGGGTGCAGAAATGCCAAGATTGATGCGGGGCGAGGGGTTGTAGGGGTCGTCATTCCCGGCGAGCCCATAGGGCGAGGGAAGGGAATCCATCTTTCCCATCTTGCCGGTCACATCAAAGTGTGGATTCCCTTCCCTCGCTGCGCTCGCCGGGAATGACAGCATTTACAAACCTTCCGACCCCAAAAGCCGCAAACTCCGCTCCAAGCCTCCCCTGCATCAAGGCAGGGGCCAGCACACGCGCATGAGCCGCCGCCAGCGTGACGCCGGAATGGCAGGTGATGAGCGCAGCCCCCGGATGCGTTTCGCTTTCCGCATAAAGCGGACAGCCATCAGGCGTCAGCACGCGCAACCCGCTCCATGTGCGCACGATGCCCGCAGAAGCGAGATCAGGAAATACCTTCAGCGCATCCGCCGCCACCGCCGCCCCGCCTGATACGGTTGTATTGAGATTAAACCCGACATCCTCATGGGTAGCACCCAGCATCACCGTGCCATCAGCCGTCTGGCGGATCGCATCACCCGCAAAGGGCAGGAACGGAGCGATGCGCTCGGTGACGATGATCTGCCCGCGTTGCGGCTGGATGGGCGCATGCAGGCCGACCGATGCCGCGAGCTCCCTTGCGCCATGCCCAGCTGCCAGCAGCAGGCGCGGCGCTTCAAACACTCCCTTTGCGGTGGTAACGCGGAAGACATCGCCCACCCGCGTGATGGCGCTGGCTTTCGCCCCAGAATGGAAGCCACCACCGGCTGATTGTATCTGCGAATGCAACGCCACCAGCATCGCGAGCGGATCACATTCCCCGTCCTGTGGGCAAAAGCTCGCTCCCGCCACGTCCCTCCCCAACTGCACGCCGGGCAGCATCGCCTCAAGCTCCCGCCGCTCGACAATCCGCACATCGGCAGACCAGGGTTCACGCTGGTTATGCAGCCGTGCGATGGACAGGCGCTTGGCTTCCAATGCCTCCTCACCCACACAAAAGGACAAGCCACCCGTCTGCCGCAGCGCAAGGTTCTGTCCCGTTCCAGCGTTCAACTCATCGGCAAAGGCAGGCCAGAGATCAGCGCTTTGCCGCGTCCAGCGCGCATAGGCTGGCATCTCATGCCCCTTGGATTGCACCCAGATAAGGCCAAAATTGGCGCGCGCGGCCCGCAGGTCTGCGTCATCACCATCAAGCACATGCACACTGGCTCCGGTGCGCAGACAGCCAACCGCGAGGGCCGCGCCCACCACTCCGCCACCGATGATGATGACGTCAGAGGTGAGGGTCATCAGCCAAGGGTCTTCTTTGTGCGGCGCGGTTTTTTGGTAACCTTCGTGCCGGTCAACAGATCAGCCGTCAGTTTTTCATAGAGCATGAACAGATGCTCCACCCGCTCGCGGTCTGAGGCGAAGGCTGCTGCGCGGTAGAGCCTGTCGACCGCCTCATCCAGCGCCTTGTGGGCGCGGCGCAGATCTGGCGGCATGACATCAGGATCGTAGAGATCAGCCAGTGTTGAATCGGGATGCGCCGCACGGGCGTCAAGCACGGCTTGCGCAAGGCTGCGGAGCTTGTCCTTGGCTTTGTCGTTCGCTTCGGGCCAGGGGAAGGTGTTGTAGACGATGCCGATGGAGTAGCGGTAACGGCTTTCCAGACGTCCGCCGACATTGCGCAGCCATGCCATGTGCATGCGGGAGGTTATGAGAGCGAAGTCGAAGAGGGTGGCGTTTTCAATAATTCTTACAAGATTGCTTGGAATAGTAGGTGGCTCCAACCAACCAATAGGTACGTAAGCACGGCGTTCTGAACTGACTTCAGGAATAACAAGAAACGGCAGTTCAGGAATGACATTAACGTGGAATAGCGTTGGCGTTGCAGCGAGCGCCAAGGATGACATTCCGGGTGACTTAAGCTCCTTGCCTTCTTTGCGTTTGGCAAGCCGTTTTCCCAACCTGTAGTCACGGACAGCAGCAATACACTCCATGACTTTTGGCATGGATTTCAATTGGGCAGGGCTTGCAGATTGAAGCGCGAGAATCTGACGCGGGTTTCCGTTCAGATATTCCTGCGATCCAATGTATGGCCGCATGAAAGGCGCAGCATCAGGCTCTGCAATCAAAAACTCAGCAGCTTCACTTTCCGAAAATATGAAGTGCCCTCCGTCAATCGGCTTTGACCCAATGATGACGCGCTTGACGTCAAGCAATGGCTGATTGGCCTCTTCAACCACAAGATGCCTGTTCTGCACGCTGCCTGCGTCAAAGAGATAGGGTGAGAGCGCAGCATGCCCACTTTCTTTCGGCTCGCTATCTATCTTCTCATAGGAAAACAACCGCTTCTCCTTTGGCTCATCCTCGCGCAAAGTCAGGCCGATGATGACACAATGCACATGCGCTTT
>JBOFGV010000128.1:0-2386 GCA_051649305.1 Beijerinckiaceae bacterium | reverse complement strand
CCTCTCCGCGCGCCAGCAACTCCGACAAGATATGCCGCACCTGCTCACCCACGCGAAGCAGGCGGACGGAGCGACCTTCAGGGGTTTCGTTATGTCTTGCCATTACCAATTGCCATTATGCGTGCGGTTGACGTTGCTCTCGCCAGCAGATTTCCATCTGTGTCAAATAGCTCCGCCTCCAGAAATGCGGTGGAGCGGGTTTTGCTGACCACTCTGCCTTTCCCAATCACACGGCCTGGATAAACCGGCGCGATGAAGGTCACATTCATGTCAATCGTCGCGGGAGCCTCTTTGTCTCCGCTTGAACTGACAAGCGCTGGTCCCATTGCATCGTCCAACATAGCGGCGACAAAACCGCCCTGGACAGTGCCTCTTGGATTCAGCATCGACGCATTAGGGTGAAAGGCAATCTCTATCCTGCTCTCTTCGGGATATTCCGCCAGCAACTCAAAACCCAATGTTTCAGCACAGGGTGGCCGAGGGAGAGACAGTAACCGACTTGCCATCATTTACCTCACAACGTCCGCTCACGCTCCTCAACTTCGAAGATCTCAAGCGTATCGCCGGTCTTGATGTCGTTGGTATCCTGCAACACGGTTCCGCATTCCAGGCCCGCACGGACTTCGTCGACATCGTCCTTGAACCGGCGCAGCGAGGCGATGGTGGTTTTGGAAACGATAACATCGTCGCGGGTAAGGCGCGCATGCAGACCTTTTTTGATAACGCCTTCGGTGACGAGCAAACCAGCGGCCTTGTCGCGCTTGCCGGATTTGAACACGTCTTTGACTTCGGCACGACCAACGATGGTTTCGATGATCTCTGGCCCCAGCTCGCCCGCCATTTCCTTGGCGATGTCGGCGGTCAGGTGATAGATGACATCGAAATATTTCAGGCGCACCTTATCACGCTTGGCCAAAGCCGCAGCTTTGGTATTCGGACGCACATTAAAGCCGATCAGCGGGGCGTTTGAACCAGCGGCCAGCAGCATGTCTGATTCAGTGATCCCACCAACGCCTGCAAGCAAGATGCGTACCTTGATTTCGTCAGTCGACAGATTGTTAAGTGCGGTGGCAATGGCTTCAACCGAACCCTGCACATCGCCCTTGATAACAACCGGATATTCCTTTGCCCGGTCAGCCGCCAGATGCGAGAACATATTTTCGATGGACGGAGGTGCCTGTGTGGTGCGTTTCTTGGTCGACAATTCTTTACGGTACATCGCGACTTCGCGGGCACGCGCCTCATTTTCAACCACAGTCAGAACATCGCCTGCCGATGGAACACCGCTAAGGCCAAGCACTTCAACCGGGGTTGCAGGGCCAGCTTCGCTGACCTGTTTGCCCTTATCATCGATGATCGCACGGACTTTGCCCGATTCTGCACCCACAACAAAGATATCGCCGCGCTTCAATGTTCCGCGCTTTACAAGCACTGTGGCAACAGCACCGCGACCCTTATCCAGCTGAGCCTCTACAACAATGGCTTCGGCTGCCCGGTCGGGGTTAGCCCGCAATTCCATCAGCTCTGCCTGAAGGGCGAGCTTATCAAGCAGATCGTCAAGGCCGGTCTTTTTCAGGGCGGACACTTCAACATCCTGCACATCACCGCCCATTTTCTCAACGATCACTTCATGTTCAAGCAAGCGTTCACGCACTTTTTGTGGGTTCGCGCCATCCTTGTCCATTTTGTTGATCGCGATGATCATGGGAACGCCAGCAGCCTTTGAATGCTTAATCGCTTCAATGGTTTGCGGCATCAGGCCATCATCGGCTGCGACCACCAATATGACAATGTCGGTCACTGAGGCACCGCGTTGACGCATTTGTGTGAAAGCTTCGTGGCCCGGTGTATCCAGGAAGGTGATCAGTGATCCGTCCTTTGTCTTCACCTGATAGGCACCGATATGCTGCGTAATCCCGCCCGCTTCACCCGACACCACATTGGCACCGCGAAGAGCATCCAGCAGGCTGGTTTTGCCGTGATCGACATGGCCCATCACTGTCACAACCGGCGGACGCGCCTTTTGTGTTTCGGGCGCATCGACATCTTCGTCATGCGCAATGTCAATGTCCGCGTCGGATACACGATTGATATTGTGACCAAATTCGGTGACCAGCAGTTCTGCCGTATCCTGGTCGATGCTTTGCGTCAGCGTAACCGGCATGCCCATTTTGAACAGTGCCTTCACCAGGTCACTGCCCTTTTCCGCCATACGAATGGCAAGTTCCTGAACGGTGATCGCTTCTGGCACGATGACATCACGCGCCTGTTTTGGCTGCGCATCCCGCTGGCTTCCACCAAAGTGAAGACGTTTTTCCTTCTCACGCGCACGCTTCAGTGCGGCCAGTGAACGGGCACGCGCACCATCATCGCCATCGAGAGCCCG
>JBOFGV010000127.1:0-24634 GCA_051649305.1 Beijerinckiaceae bacterium | reverse complement strand
CTTCGCAGACACGGGATGACACTTAACCCGCAAACGCTTCGTCCAGAAACGCCTTCAGTTGCGCCTGATGGCGCGACATCAAACCTGTGGCGGTCGCTGCAGCAGCCACACGGCCAACATAGCGCGGGCGCTTGGCCTTGATGCCAGCCTGCCCCAGAACCCACTCCAGATAAGGCGCGATGTATGTCCATGAACCCATGTTCTGTGGCTCTTCCTGACACCACACAACATCGGCATTCTTGAAGCGCGAAAGCTCCTGCGCCACCGATTTCAGCGGGAAGGGATAGAGCTGCTCAATGCGCAGCAGATAGACATCGTCAATGCCGCGCTTCTCGCGGTCTTCCAGAAGATCGTAGTAGACCTTGCCAGAGCACAGCACCACACGGCGGATCTTGGCGTCCTTCGCCAGCTTCACAGGACCGCCGGGCAGACGCTCGGCATCATCGTGATACCAGCGCTGGAACGAGCTGTCGGGACCAAGCTCGGCGAGCGTGGACTTGCACTTGGGGTGACGCAGCAATGACTTCGGCGTCATCAGGATCAGCGGCTTGCGGAACTCGCGCTTCAGCTGGCGGCGCAGAATGTGGAAGTAGTTGGCAGGCGTGGTGCAATTTGCCACCTGCATGTTGTCCTCCGCGCACATCTGCAGGAAACGCTCAAGGCGCGCCGAGGAGTGCTCCGGCCCCTGCCCTTCGTAGCCGTGCGGCAGAAGGCAGACGAGGCCGGACATGCGCAGCCACTTGCGCTCACCCGATGAGATGAACTGGTCAAACAACACCTGCGCACCGTTGGCAAAGTCACCAAACTGCGCTTCCCAGAGGGTCAGCGCGTTTGGCTCGGACAGGCTGTAGCCATACTCAAAACCAAGCACAGCCTCTTCCGAAAGCATCGAGTTGATGACCTCGTACTTGCCCTGTCCCTCGCGGATATGGTTCAGCGGCTTGTAGCGCGCTTCCGTCTCCTGATCGATCAGCACGGAGTGGCGTGAGCTGAAGGTGCCGCGCTCGCAATCCTGGCCGGAAAGACGCACGCGATGGCCTTCATCCACCAGCGAACCGAAGGCCAGAGCCTCGCCCATCGCCCAGTCGATGCCTTCGCCGGTTTCGATCATCTTCTTGCGACCGTCCATAAAGCGCTGGATGGTCTTGTGGACATTGTGTCCGGCTGGCACAGCAGCCAGTGCCTCGCCGATCTGCTTCAGCTTGTCGAGCGGCAGGCCTGTCTGGCCACGGCGTGGATCTTCGTCGTTGCTGGCGGAAGCCACTGCTTTTAGGCCAGACCATGCACCATCCAGCCAGTCAGCCTTGTTCGGCTTGTAGGCTTGACCTGCCTCATGCTCGGCCTCAAGCCGCGCACGCCAGTCAGCCTTCATCTTGTCGACTTCACCCTCGGTGACAACACTCTCTGCGATCAGCTTGGTCGAGTAGATTTCCAGCGTCGACTTCTGGTTCTTGATCTTGCGATACATCAACGGCTGGGTGAACGCAGGCTCATCGCCCTCGTTGTGGCCGAAGCGGCGATAGCACCACATGTCGATGACGACAGGCTTCTGGAAACGCATGCGGAATTCGGTCGCGACCTTGGCCACGAAAACCACGGCTTCAGGGTCATCGCCATTCACGTGGAAGATCGGCGCTTCCACCATCTTCGCCACATCCGATGGATAGGGCGAAGAACGCGAGTAACGCGGATAGGTGGTGAAACCAATCTGGTTGTTGATGATGAAGTGCACCGAACCACCGGTCCGGTGGCCCTTGAGGCCCGAGAGCCCAAGGCATTCCGCCACAACGCCCTGCCCTGCAAAGGCGGCGTCGCCGTGGAGCAAAAGCGGCATCACCGCGCGGCGGTCTTCGGCTGTGCAGCCATGCTGGTCCTGCTTTGCGCGCACCTTGCCCAGAACAACGGGGTCAACGATTTCAAGATGCGATGGGTTTGGCGTGAGCGACAGATGCACCTTGTTGCCATCAAACTCGCGGTCTGACGAGACACCAAGGTGATACTTCACATCGCCTGAGCCTTCCACATCATCCGGCGCAAACGAGCCGCCCTTGAACTCGTGGAACAGCGCACGGTGGGACTTGCCCATCACCTGTGTCAGCACATTGAGGCGGCCACGGTGCGCCATGCCAAGCACGATATCCTTGACGCCGAGGTTGCCGCCGCGCTTGATGATCTGCTCCAGCGCCGGGATCAGCGCTTCGCCGCCATCAAGACCAAAGCGCTTGGTGCCGGTGTATTTGACATCGAGGAACTTCTCGAAACCTTCGCCCTCTACCAGCTTCTGCAGGATGGCACGCTTGCCTTCCTTGGTGAAGGAAATTTCCTTGTCCTGCCCCTCGATACGCTCCTGCAGCCAGCCCTTTTCAGCAGGGTCTGTGATGTGCATGAACTCATAGCCGATGGTGGAACAATAAGTGCGCTGAAGAATGTCCATCATCTCGCGGATGGTGGCGAACTCCATGCCCAGAACCTTATCGATGAAGATCTTGCGGTCCCAGTCAGCATCCGTGAAGCCGTAGGTGGAGGGATGCAGTTCCTCATGGTCCTTGCGTGGCTCAATGCCCAGTGGATCAAGGTTGGCAAAGAGATGCCCGCGCATCCGGTAGGCCCGGATCATCATCAGCGCGCGGACGGAATCCCGTGTCGCCTGCTGGATATCCTGCTGCGATGCAGGGGCAGCCGTTGCAGGCTTGTCAGATGCCTTTTTGGCCAGCTTGTCGCCAACGAGCTTCTCGATTGCACCCCAGTTGCCATCAAGTGCCGACACCAACTCGCCATTGGCGTGGATGGGCCAGTTCTTGCGCTGCCAGGAAGGACCCGGTGTTTCCTCGCCCATGAGCGATTCGAGGTAGGCAGCAGAGCCACCGGTTGTTGCGAGAATATCGTTGACGTCGCGGTCCATTTTTTTCTCCCTGCGATTCCCTCTCCCCGTTCACGGGGAGAGGGGTAGGGTGAGGGGCTTGGTGACCGAACACCGCACCCAACCACCCAGGCCCCTCATCCGGTCGTGCTGGAAGCACGACCACCTTCTCCCCGCTTGCGGGGAGAAGGGCCTGCTCAACCCTTCAACACATCCACGAGCGTCTTGCCCAGACGCGCTGGCGATGGCGAGACACGGATGCCAGCGGCTTCCATGGCTGCAATCTTGTCTTCAGCGCCGCCCTTGCCGCCAGAGATGATCGCACCGGCATGGCCCATGCGACGACCGGGAGGGGCAGTGCGGCCAGCGATGAAGCCAACCATTGGCTTCTTGCGGCCGCGCTTGGCTTCATCCTTGATGAACTGCGCTGCATCCTCTTCAGCCGAACCACCGATTTCGCCGATCATGATGATCGACTTGGTGTGCTCGTCGGCAAGGAACATTTCCAGCATGTCGATGAATTCTGTTCCCTTCACAGGGTCACCGCCGATGCCGACAGCCGTTGTCTGGCCAAGGCCTTCGCGGGTGGTCTGGAACACGGCTTCATAGGTCAGTGTGCCGGAGCGCGAAACGATGCCGACGTTACCTGGTTTGAAGATGTTGGCAGGCATGATGCCGATCTTGCTTTCGCCAGCGGTCACAACGCCGGGGCAGTTTGGCCCGATGAGACGCGACTTCGAGCCTTCAAGCGAACGCTTGACGCGCACCATATCGAGCACCGGAATGCCTTCTGTGATGCAGACGATGAGCGGGATTTCCGCATCGATCGCTTCGCAGATGGCATCAGCCGCACCCGGTGGTGGCACGTAGATGACGGAAGCATCAGCGCCGGTGCGCTCGCGCGCTTCCTTCACGGTGTCAAACACCGGCAGGCCGAGATGGGTTGTGCCACCCTTGCCCGGCGATGTACCGCCGACAACCTGTGTGCCGTAGGCAATCGCCTGCTCGGAATGGAACGTGCCATTCTTGCCGGTGAAGCCCTGCGTGATGAGTTTGGTCTTCTTGGTGATGAGAATGGACATTCATCAATTCCTGCTAATTAGAGCTAATTTGGGTTCTGTCGTCGAAGCGTCTCGCCGACTGCGAAAAGTAATCCTGTAAGAGCGCCGAAAGTCGGCACTAACCAAGTCAGAAAGCGGAGTCCTCGAAGCGTGCACTCTCCGCCCTCTAACTCCACACATGGGTGAATTCCTAGTGCACTCCATAGCCACCGATAGCCTATCGTGACAAAAAGTGCGGCCCCAATTGCCGTGATCATTCCGCGGCTGCGACCGAACCGGCGTGAGACTGCAAGCACGGTTGCACCTGGTCCCAACATCAATACGACCATACCGAGAACCGAAACGATCAGGGGCCACTCCAATCACCCAACCTTCTTCACAGCAGCGACAATCTTCTGAGCAGCGTCATCGAGGTCGTCAGCTGAAATCACGTTCAGGCCGCTCTCGTTGATGATCTTCTTGCCCTGCTCAACGTTGGTGCCTTCAAGGCGCACAACCAGAGGAACCTTGAGGCCCACTTCCTTGACAGCCGCAATCACGCCATCCGCAATGACATCGCATTTCATGATGCCGCCGAAGATGTTGACGAGAATGCCCTTCACGTTCGGGTCTGCTGTGATGATCTTGAAGGCTGCCGTCACCTTCTCTTTGCTGGCGCCGCCGCCCACATCGAGGAAGTTGGCAGGCTCCATGCCGTAGAGCTTGATGATGTCCATGGTTGCCATGGCAAGACCAGCGCCGTTGACCATGCAGCCGATCGTGCCATCCAGCGCGATGTAGCTGAGGTCATACTTCGAGGCTTCGATTTCCTTGGCGTCTTCTTCTGTCAGGTCGCGCAGCTCGGCCATATCAGGATGGCGGTACATGGCGTTGCCATCAAACGACACCTTGGCGTCAAGGCACTTGAGGTTGCCTTCCTTGGTGATGATCAGCGGGTTCACTTCCATCATCTCCATGTCCTTGGCGATGAAGGCGGAATAAAGCTGGCTGACGACCTTTTCGGCCTGCTTGGCGAGATCACCGGTGAGGCCCAACGCCTTGGCAACCGTGCGGCCATGATGCGGCATCACGCCAGTGGCAGGGTCAACCGAGAAGCTGATAATCTTCTCAGGTGTGTCATGCGCCACGGCTTCGATGTCCATGCCGCCTTCGGTCGAAACAACGAAGGACACGCGCGAGGTCACGCGGTCAACGAGGAGCGAAAGGTAGAACTCTTTTTCGATGTCGGAACCATCCTCGATGTAGAGGCGGTTGACCTGCTTGCCTGCAGGGCCGGTCTGGATTGTCACCAGCGTGTTGCCCAGCATCTCCTTGGCGTGCTTTTCGACATCTGCCACCGAGAAAGCAAGGCGAACACCGCCCTTGGCATCGGCTGGCAGTTCCTTGAACTTGCCCTTGCCGCGGCCACCGGCGTGGATCTGGCTCTTGACCACATAGAGTGGTCCGGGCAGTTTCTTCGCGGCTTCAACAGCTTCGGCAACGGTGGTTGCAGGAAAACCCGCAGAGACATTGGCACCAAAGCCCTTGATGACGGCCTTGCCCTGATATTCATGGATGTTCATAAAATCCTCCTGTCATCCCGTGCGCGTCGCAGCATGCAATGCTGCTGCGCAGACACGGGAACCTCGCCGGTATGGCGCATGATTCCAAAACGATCCCGGATCTGCATGGCAACGCTTCGCGCTGCAATGCGCCCGGGATGACACATTAATTCTTCAACGCAGGATTGATGCTCTTGCAGGCATCAATGAGGCCGGTAACCGACGCGACAGACTTGTCCATCATCCCCTGCTCGTCCTTGTTCAGGCGAACCTTGACGATGCGCTCGACACCCTTGTCGCCGATGACAACTGGCACGCCGATGAACATGTCGCGCACGCCAAACTCGCCCTTGAGATAGGCAGCGCATGGCAGCACGCGCTTCTGATCCTTCAGGTAGCTTTCAGCCATGGCAATGGCGGAAGCAGCTGGTGCATAGAAGGCCGAACCAGTCTTCAAGAGATTGACAATTTCGCCGCCGCCTTTGCGGGTACGCTCAACGATCTGGTCCACTTTCTCCTGTGTGATCCACTTCATCTTGACGAGATCCGGCAGCGGCACGCCGCCAACAGTGGAGTAACGCACCAGTGGCACCATGTCGTCGCCGTGGCCACCCAGAACGAAGGTGTTGATATCGCGGATGGACACGCCGGTCGCTTCCTCAAGAAAGTAGGCCATGCGGGCGGAATCGAGAACGCCAGCCATGCCGACGATCTTGTTGTGCTTCACGCCAGAGAACTTCTGCAGCGCCCAGACCATCGCATCCAGCGGATTGGTGATGCAGATGACGAAAGCCTTTGGTGCATACTGCTTGATGCCGGCACCCACAGCTTCCATGACTTTCAGGTTGATACCGATGAGGTCATCGCGGCTCATGCCAGGCTTGCGCGGCACACCAGCGGTGACGATGACAACGTCTGCGCCTTCAATGTCCTTGTAATCGTTGGTGCCCTTGTAGAGCGCATCGTAGCCATCAACAGCAGAGGCTTCGACCAGATCAAGGCTTTTGCCCTGCGGAATGCCTTCTGCGATATCGAACAGAACGATATCACCCAGTTCCTTCATGCCCGCGAGGTGGGCGAGTGTGCCACCAATCTGGCCTGCACCAATGAGAGCGATCTTCTTGCGTGACATGAGAACCTCAACTGTTTTTACAAAGGACAGGACCAAGGCAGACATTTTGCTGCCTGCAATCCATCTGAAGCGCGCATGCCGCAGCGGGCGACAGGAATCAAGGCAATGATATGTCTTGAATTGAATCGCTCACTGGTTATTTTTGCGGCAATTTAAATTAAGAAATCCAAATTTATGATATTTAACAATATTTTACATAGTTAAGAAATTGAAATTAAATGTGCTTCTACGTGCTTTTGATAACATTACAAATAAATTTTTATGTCATTTGTCATGTATTTTCCAGCTTCAACGTCGCCTTGTAAGGCTGCCAATAGAGGCTTCCAGCACGCGTTCCAGCCTGTTGGAAAGCAATGCCGGTGGGTCTTGATCCGCCAGAATCGACACAGGATCCGTAAAACGCCAGCATGAATCAAGCAGCAAGGCCTGCGCCTTCGTGCGATCAGACAGGAAAATAACACCGGACAGAATGCCCTCATCCATCACGCGGTCAAAAGCCTTGCGCAGGCGTGCGCGGTGCTTTTTGGAAACTGCCCGGTTGCCCGATGTCGCCTCGACAAAGGCACCGAAAAGAGCCGGTTCACTTTCCTTCGCCTCGCGGTAAGCGCGGCTAATGGCGGAAACCATGCGTTCCAGCTTGTCTGGCACCGGATCAGGCGCACCCACCACCGTTTCGATCATCTCTTCCAGCGGCTTCAGCCAGTTGGTGATCAGCGCATCCACCAGCGCTGTCCGCGAGGTGAAATAGCGATAGACGTTGGGGTGGGTCATGCCAGCAGCATCCGCCACATCCACCACACGAAAGCGGGAAAGGCCAAAGCGGTTGAGATGCTCGCTCGCAGCAGCAACAATCCGGGCTCTGGGGCTTTCCTCCGCTGCCATACCTCAGGTTTCCACGATACCGGAGGTATCAAGCTTGCCAACACGGCCATGGGGTGCGGCGAGATAAGCGTCGGACCGCATTTCCATGAGGCGCGAAATGGTGCGATCAAACTCAAAAGCCTCGCGTCCTTCGGCTGCCATGTACAGTGCACTGGCCTCCGCTTCTGCCGAAGCAATCAGTTTCACATGATGCTCGTAAAGCACATCGATCAAGGTAATGAAGCGCTTCGCCTGATTGCGACGGTTGTATTCCATCACCGGGATATGATCGAGGATGACAGTGTGGAACTCACGCGCCAGCATGATGTAATCCAGCGCACCAAGCGGCTTGTCGCAGAGGTCCTCAAATTTAAACCGTGCCACACCTGGCGCTGCGGCGGGCACGGTGACCTTGCGTGTCCGCACAACCAGATCGCGCGGCACAGGCTTGGCTGATCCCGTGAGCTTGCGCCATATATCATCCAGCACTGCATCAGCCTTTTTGTCAGCAGGCACCAGAAAGACAGAAGAGCCGCCCAGCATTTCCAGACGATAGTCTGTGCGTGCATCAAGCCGCAGCACATCCATATGCGTTTTCAGCTCTGCAATGAACGGTAAAAACAGAGAGCGGTTCAACCCGCCAGAGTAGAGATTGTCCGGCACCACATTGGATGTAGCCACCACAACAACGCCCTTGTCCCAGAGTGCAGTGAACAGCCGCCCAAGGATCATGGCATCGGCGATATCGCTGACGGCAAACTCATCAAAGCACAGCACCCAGGCCTCTTCTGCAATAGACTCGGCCACCGGCTGGATCGGGTCATTGCCCTTCACCGTGCCTGCCTTTGATTGCTGCCGCCAGACATGCACCCGGTCATGCACATCCGCCATGAAATCATGGAAATGCACCCGCTTTTTGCGCTGCGCAGGAATGTAGCCAAAGAACATGTCCATCAGCATGGTTTTGCCACGCCCGACATCGCCCCAGATATAAAGACCCTTGAGTGGAGCGGCAGGCGCAGAAGACTTGCCAAACAACCAGCCCAGCGCGCTGGATTTCCGTGACATGCGCTTTTCGCCGATACGCTCAACCAACGCACTCAGCTGCCGCGCAGCAGCTTCCTGCGCAGCATCCGGGGCAAGATGGCCGGATTCAACCATGGATTGATAGCGGGAAAGGAGATTAGGCAAGATACATCCGTGAGATTGCTGACAGCAATTGCGTGTCTCTGGCGTTTATCTCGACAGCCATTGGCACGCAACGGCTCACATCAAAGTGAAGCCTGATCACGCATCTGGAAAACCGGGATCACAAGAGGCATGCAGAAACAGTTATTGCCACTAATGAGCCATGCAAATTTGATGTGTCCAAAATCTAAGGTTCTGATTTCATTGGGATAACACTCCACAGTTTGGCCGCAATCCACTCACGCAATTGTGAGACTGCGTGCAACACCGGCACGTCATTTGAGCTTGATCAGCGTGAAGACCATCTTTTGTCCATCGACGGCGGCACAACGCTTTCGCCGATTGAACCGGGCAAAACCCTATCCGGGAACTGCCATTCTGACAAAAAGGATCAGTACCATGCGCCATTCCATCAAGACACTCGTCGCCGCTGCTGCACTCGTTGCAGGCGTTGCCTCAGCCAATGCCCAGCAGGCTGCACCTTCCACACTCGAAAATGTTTCAGCTGTCAGCCAGTTTCAGACTCTTGAAACAACCACCTTTGCCAGCGCGTTGTTGAACGCTGGTCGTAGCAAGGCCGTGCCCGCACCTGCCGTTAACAACGCGCAGTCTGCCAACGATCCCGCCCGCGGCATCAACAGCGGTCGCTGACCCTATGCTCTTCTGCCCATGATGCGCTCTCCCCGCATCATGGGCTGATTGCCCGTTATTTCGGCATCATGAAAACATCATCCACCGGCACCTGAAACAAGGTAGCGAGACGGTTGGTTTCAGCCGCCATGCCAATCACACTGGCGAGTTCCATATGCTGCTCCGGCGTCATACCCTTGGAGCGGGCCGCTGCCGTGTGCGAACGCACGCAGTATTCGCAACCCTGCACTGTCGACACCGCAACATAGATCAGTTCCTTGGTCAGCGGATCAAGCGCTCCCTTGCCCATCACCTGCTTCACGCTCTCCCATGTGCGCTTGAGAAGCGCAGGATCATGCGCCAACGCCCGCCAGAAATTGTTGACGAAATCCGATTTCCGCAGTGCGCGGATATCATCGAAGACGGCCTTGGCTTCGGAGGAAAGTTCGTGATCTTGCAAAAGGGGGACGGTGGACATGGGTGTGCTCCGGGGTTGGGTGTCCAGCCATCCTGCACCAGATTTTTGCACAGAAAAACCGCTTTGATTTGAAGAGTTGGATCGGCTGTTTCAACACTAGGTGCATAGGCTACGAAGATGCGTAGCAATAGTCTCAGCTGCAGATTCTGCGTTAACCAAAGACTTGTCGAGCGTCAGTTCCTCCGCCATACCCGTCGACAGGACAGGGCGCGAAGAGTTCGCGCGCGCCGCTTGTGCGTCCATGCTTTTAAGTCGCGCGGCACGTTCCGGCGACACGATGCGTCGAGCAAGTTCTTCTGCCGTGCAAATCAGGCGCACCGGAATATATGTCGAACCGCGCCGATCTGCTGTCTCACGCACTTGAGCGACGATGGCCCTGCCTTCAATTTCCTCGTCATAGAGCTCGTTCGTAAGAATGAAGCTACGCGTGACTGGCGCTATCGCCGCGATTGTCTCCAGAACAGCAGACCGCACCTTCGCAATCTCGTTCCAAACCGCCTCCGGGAACGGCGTCACCCTGTCGTTAGGCAGCAACCCGAAGATTGGATTGTTGATCCACTGGTTATCCACCACGACTGCATCGATGATTGGGGCAAGAGCCCGTGCTGTAGCCAGCTTGCCAACGCCTGCAGGGCCGATCAAATGAACAATATAGGCTACCATCTGCTTTACTTGACATATGATGCCAAAAATGTCCGCATCACCAAACGCCGCAGTTAAACTAAGACCATCAAAAAAAGAAGGTGGCGGAGAGAGTGTCCGTTAGCGAAATCGCTTTAGAGCTTGAGGTTAGCACCAGACGTGAATTGCACTCTGCTGCTTTGGGGCAAATAGAAGGGGACGGGCGGCTCCTCGATCCTCTAGTCTAGCGTATGGCGCACAGGCCTGCTGCCAGTTTCATGAAACATCTAAACTGGGTGTCCACGAAACCGGCAGCAGGCTACTTCTCGTATTTCGATTTGTAGGCGAAGTAGCTGTCATGAACCTTCTCGGTGACAGCACCTCTCGCGATGGCCTCATCCAGAATCCGGTCGTTGATCTTGCGCAGCGCCTCCACGATGTCATCCTGCAGGGGCTTCGCGATGACACCCTGGTTCTTCACCAGATCTTCGAAAGCATCGGCATTGTTCTTTTGCGCCCAGTCTTCGCTCACAAGATTGCAGGCGGCGCAGGCGTTCTCAACGATCGCTTTGAGATCAGCTGGAAGGCTGTCCCAGGCGCGCTTGTTGATGACAAGCTCGGAGACTGTGGCTGTCTCAGGCCATCCGGTTGTGTAGTAGTTTTTGGCTATCTTATGCAGGCCAAGCTGGCGGTCGAGGAACGGTCCAACAAACTCCGCTGTATCGATGACGCCGCGCTCGAGAGCCGGAACCAGTTCGCCTACGCCAAAAAACTGTATCTTCAGCCGGCCACCGGACATATCATCAATGCGCTTGACCAGATCTGTTGCGCTGCCTGGACCGACGGAATAGAACGCGGCTCGCGGCCCATACGCGGAGGTCATCTTCCAGGTAAAACGGCTTTGGGCTGTTGCTAAAACAGGAGCAGCTATGGCTCCTGCTGCTGTGAATCCTGATAGCTTTAAAAATGAGCGGCGCTGCATAATTGGCAGCCTCCGATTGCGCGCATCACCGGATTTTCGGGATGCCTGAAAGAGGCTATCTCTCTCAGGCTATCCTTCTGCCAGCCAATATTTTAGCTGAACAATGACTTGGGCAGCATGCCGTGAATACCTTTTGATGTGTTGACTGTCTGCGTCACGTGAAAGTCTACACCCACGCTGCAAAGAGTATAGGCGTCCATCCGCGACAGGTTTTTTGTGGTCACAAGATAGTCGATCATGTCCTTGAGCGCGATCTCCATGCAGCGGTCAAGGCTGGTATCAAACCCCATAGTGATGACATGCGTTGACGTCTCTGCGCGTGGATTGCTGAGCTTCATATCCTTGCGGACAATGAACTCGAATATTCCCTGCAGAGCTGTTTCGATAGCCGTCAGGCAAACCTCGCCATCACCTTGCGCACCGTGTCCGTCGCCGCAGGAGAAGTTGGCACCGGGCACATGCACAGGCAGGTAGAGTGTTGTGCCGGCCACAAGTTGTTTATTGTCGATGTTGCCACCGAAGGAACGCGGAATAACCGAGGTGCACTTGCCCCAGCTCTTGGGCGGCGCCACGCCCATGATGCCGAAAAATGGTTTCAACGGAATATCGACGCCGAAGGGCAACTTTCCAATCATCGCCTGTTTATCGAGAGGGATGTTGAGGATGCGCCCATCGGGAAATTCATCCGGCAATGTGCCGCCCAGTGGGCGGATGAAATTGAAGCCCCAATCCTGACGCAGCTGCACATCCTTGATCCTCACTTCCAGCACATCACCGGGCATCGCGCCCTCAATGGCGACAGGGCCTGTCAGGATATGCGGTGCGCCTGCAAAACGTTCGCAGTGCTTGTGAACATCAAACAGTTCTGGTGGGGTGTGGAATGGCGCAGGCGGCACCATTTCCGGTGGCCCTGTCAGCGTATCGATGGTGACAGTGTCACCGCTTTTCACCGTCAGGAACGAAGGACGCGCGGCGTCAAAGAAGCCCCAGTGGCAATGGGCTGCACTGGCTGCAAGATGATGGTGCGTCATGGGCTATCCTTGTTCTATGGAAAAAAGTGTCGTTGTTTCTGCTTTAATGATGCGCTGGCGTCAAACGGTCTGATTGGCTGTTGATGCGCCGCGTGTTGCCCAGCCTGTTGTGCGCTTCTCAATGCTTGCTGCAACAGTGTACATCAGCACACCCATGATCGCGGTTGAGATGGCGCCTGCGAAAACCAGCGGTGTATCAAACCGCGATGATGCCACTGTCATCAGATGGCCAATGCCCTTGTTTGATCCGACAAACTCCGACACGATCGATCCTACGAACGCTGTGGTGATGCCAACCTTCAGCGAGGCAAAGAAATAGGGCATCGATCTGGGCAGGCCGACATTGAGGATGATGTCCCGCTTCTTGGCCCCAAGGGCCCGCATGACATCTGTCAGCTCCGGCTCAACAGTGGCGATTCCGGCGGCCACATTGACCACGATAGGGAAGAATGAAATCAGAAACGCCGTGATGACAGCAGGCACAAGGCCTATGCCGAACCAGATGATCAGGATGGGAGCAACGACGATCTTGGGGATCGAATTGAACGCTATCAGGACGGGGTAAACAGCCCTGTAGATGAAGGCCGAAGAGCCAATCACAATGCCCATCAGCAGCCCCACCACGATGGCGATGGAAAACCCAAAAACAGTGGCCAGCAGTGTATGCGCTGCATTGTCGACGATGGGCACGCGCCATTTCCAGAATGACTTCACAATCTCCAGAGGGGACGGCAGCACGAAAACCGGGATATCAAAAATGGCATCCGCCCTGCGACGCCCCTGCAGACGCCGATGTGGATTCCGCAAGGACTCTGGATCGCAGGCCTTGGCGTCTTCGCCGGTGTGTCGCTGGCCTGCGCCTGCCATGCGCTCTTCCTATTTTTTAGCAACCGCGATGAGCTTGATGCGCTGTACGGCCCACTGAGTATCGAAGGGCAGATTGATGTGGAAACACAGGGTGTGTTGCCAACGGACGCGCGGGACAAACAGCCATGACGATAAGCCTCGCCGCTGTTGGCATCGGTTTCGCCGGGATGCTGCTGCTGCTGTTTCTTGGACTGCATGTGGCAACGACATTGTTCCTGACGGCATTCGCGGCCATCCTGACCTACTTTGGTCCGCAGATGATGAATGTCTACGGCACACAGCTCTGGAGCGCGATGGAGGACTACATCCTTCTCTCGATTCCGCTCTATATTCTGCTTGGAGAAATTCTCGTTCGTTCCGGTGCAACAGACAAGATGTACAGTGCCATTGCCTTGTGGCTGGGGCGCTTGCCTGGCGGATTGCTGCACACCAATATAGGCGCTTCGGCGCTCTTCTCGGCGGTTTCAGGGTCGTCTGTTTCAACCGCGGCAACAATCGCAACTGTGGCGCTGCCATCCTTCCGCAAGCGCGGATTCGATGACCGCATGGTGCTTGGCTCCATCGCCGCTGGTGCTTCGCTGGGCAATCTCATTCCGCCCGGCATTGCCTTCATCGTCTATGCAGCCTTGACCAACGCATCTGTTGGCCAGCTCTATGCCGGGGCGATCATCCCCAGCATCATCATGGTGGTGCTGTTCATGGGAACCATCGTTATGGTTGCCTTGCTGAAGCCCGGACTCATGGGGCCGCGAGAACCGCATGTCGAACTCGCAGTCCGCATCAGGAGGCTGGCTGACCTCTCAGGGCCGCTGATTGTCTTCGCCGTGATCATGGGCTCGATCTACACAGGTTGGGCGACGGTGACTGAGTCAGCCGCACTGTCCGTTATTGTGGCGCTGATCATCGCGGCGGCCAACCGAACCCTGACGATCCGCATGTTGCACGACAGCTTTGTCGCGACGGCCAATCTGACCGCAATCACCATGCTCATTCTTGCTGTAGCGTTCTTTCTCAACTTCGCGCTGGGCAACCTGAACGTCACCCAGACGCTGAGTGCCTTCATCGCAGGTCTCGGGCGCAGCCCGACTGAGTTGATGTGGATACTGGCCGGCTTTTACGTGATCCTCGGCATCTTTTTCGAGACCCTGCCAATGATGGTTGGAACAGTACCGATCGTATTCCCGATCATTGTCGCCATCGGCATCGATCCGGTATGGTTCGGCGTGTTTATGGTCCTGATGTGTGAACTGTCACTGCTCAGTCCGCCTGTTGGCATGACGCTGTATGTCATCCAGGCGGTGCGCAAGGAAGGCAGTATCAAGGAAGTGTTCATGGGCACGCTTCCCTTCGTCGCAGCCATGGTACTGATGACAGCGCTGCTGATCCACTTCCCCTGGATTGCAACGGAACTCCCCAAGCGGATGTTTGCCCGCTAGCGCCTAGTGCTTTCCGAGATAAGCGGCCATGACGCGCGGGTCCTTGGCCAGCGCCTTCGCTTCGCCATCTGCAATGACGCGCCCGTTCTCCATGACGTAGGCACGGTGTGCGACCGCCAGCGCCATGTTCGCCATTTGCTCGACAAGCAGAATGGAAAGTCCCTTGGCGTTCAGGTCCATCAGAACTGGAAAGAGTGCATCGAGGATCTTGGGCGCGAGGCCCAGTGACAGCTCGTCGATGATCAGCAATTTTGGCCGGGTCTGCAAACCGCGGGCGATGGCGAGCATCTGCTGCTCGCCGCCCGACAGCGAACCGGCCAGTTGATCCCGCCGCTCCTTGAGCCGTGGAAAGAGCGCGAAGGCCTCCTCAATACGCGATGCGACACCTGACTTGTCAGCGCTGTGGAGATGTGCGCCGAGCAGCAGGTTGTCATGCACACTTTGGTCGCCAAAGACCTGCCGTCCTTCAGGCACCATGGCAATACCGGCCGCTGCCATGCGGTGGCTTGGCCATCCTGTGCAGTCCTGCGTCTCGAACGTTGCACGACCGCCAACAGGCGCAATGACACCAGCGATGGCCTTCATTGTCGAGCTCTTGCCTGCCCCGTTAGCGCCGATGACAGTCACGAATTCGCCCGGCATGACCTTGAGCGACACGCCGCGCACCGCCTCCACACGACCGTAAGATACGGCAAGATCTGACACCTCCAGCAGCGGCGCACTCATGCAACTTCTCCCAACGCGCCCGCCGCGCCGAAATAGGCCTCGATCACGCGCGGATCACGCCGTACCGTGTCGGGTGCACCCGAGGCGATCACCTCACCATAGTCGAGCACCGTCACATGGTCCGAGACGGCAAGGATCATCTCGACATGGTGTTCAACGAGGATCACGGTCAGGCCGAGGCGTTTGAGATCAGCGATGAGCGCGATGAGATTGTCGATCTCACTCGTTGTGAGGCCTGCCGCCGGCTCGTCGAGCAACAATACCTCCGGTTTGAGCGCGAGTGCGCGGGCGATTTCCAGACGGCGCTGATGGCCGAATGGCAGGTTCTTCGCCAGCTCATCGGCGTAGTCTGCGAGACCCACGTAGGCGAGCAGCAAATCTGCGCGGGCATGCATTTCCCGGTCATCGCGGAAATGGCCCGGCAAGCGCAGGGTGGCCACGAGGAAGCCCGCCTTGTGCTGGGTATGAAGCGCAACCAGCACGTTCTCGCGCACAGTCATTTCGCCAAAAAGCTCGGTATTCTGAAAGGTGCGCGTCAGGCGCGAGCGCGCGACAACGAAGCTTTCACGTCCGCCAATGGCCTCTCCGTTGAGGGTGATGCCACCTTCGGTTGGCTTGTAGAAGCCCGAGAGCGCATTCAGGACAGTTGTCTTGCCGGCACCGTTGGGGCCAATGATCGCGTGCACTGTGCCGCGCCGGATGCGCTCACTGACGGCGTTGACAGCGGTAAGCCCGCCGAAGCGTATCGTCAGCCTGTCGAGAGTAACGGCATGCTCGCCTGCACCATCTGACACCTTGAGCAATGCATCAACGGTATCCGAGCGCGCAGGCCACACGCCCGACTGCCGCAGTCGTGGTTTGCCCCGCGCGACCCAATCCTTGATTGTGCCGACGATGCCCTTGGGCAGAATGAAGATGACGATGGCGAGCAGTGCACCATAGGCAAAGAGCTGCCACTTGCCGAAAGCCTGCAGCACGTTCGGGATCCAGGTGAGGATGCCTGCGCCAACGACTGGCCCGAGCGTGGTGCCAGCCCCACCCAGGATCACCATGAGCAGGAAACGGACAGAGTCGCCGAAGGTGAAGGTGTCGGGGTTCACGTAACGGTTGAGATAAGCATAGAGCGCACCGGCGAGGCCCGCCGTTACTGCCGCGATGACAAAAGCCATGACACGGACAGCCGTGGGATTGATACCGAGCGCCTTGGCTGCCGTCTCGGATTGCGCAACCGCCCGCATGGCGCGGCCATGGCGCGAGTTCATCACCGTGTGATGCAGCAGGAAGGTCACGAAGGCGATGGCAGCGAAGAGCTGATAAAGTCCCTGCGTCGTCAGCGGACCTTGCCCCAGGTTCACGCGTGGAACGTTCGAAATGCCGAGCGTACCGCCTGTCACTGCCCGCCACTCGATGGCGACGTTCTGCACGATGAGGCCGAAGGCGATGGTGATGACCGCCAGATAGACGCCGCGCACGCGCACCGTTGGATAGGCGAGCATAACCCCACAAATCGCTGTGAGGAAAATCGTCACGCCCGCAACCGGCCAGAAGCCGTAGCCGAACTTTACAGACATCACGGCAGCCACATAAGCACCAAGCGCATAGATGCCCGCTTGCCCCAGCGAAACCAGACCGGCGAGGCCAACGAGGATGTTGAGCCCAAGTGCCACAATGGCATAGATCAGGAACAGCATGATCACGCGGAGCTGGAACGTGTTTGCGACCAGCGATGGGACGAGCACCAGCGCGATCGCGACCGCGACCGCCAGCAGCGGAAAGGCATAGGGCTTCAGGCGCATCATACCTTCTGCACCTCTCGCTTGCCGAAAAGGCCATTGGGGAAGGCCAGCAGCAACAGGATCATCGCAGTAAAGCCCACCACCTCACGCGCTGCGGTGGAGCCGAAGCCTTCCACAAACCGCTCCAGCACACCGTAGGCGAGGCCGACGATGACGATGCCCCGCGCACTTGAGATGCCCGCCACGATGGCTACAAGGAAGCCTTTCAGGCCCAGAAGCACGCCCATAGACGCGGACACCTGGATTACCGGTGCAATCAAAATACCAGCAGACGCGCCGAGCGCTGCCGCCGCGCCGAAGGAGATTGCGCCGATCCGCTTGACGTCTATGCCCATAAGTCCGGCAGCCATCGGATTGAGTGCGACAGCGCGCATGGCGCGGCCCAGCACTGTGCGCCTGTAGAAGACATCCAGCACGAAGATAAGTGCTACGGCCACAACCGGGATCAGCAGCTCTTGCAGATAGATGCCCGCGCCTGCAATCTGGATCGGTTTCTGCATCAGTGGTGAGGGCAGGGCACGGGGATCCGAGCCGAACGTGACAGTAACGAAAGCCTCCAGCATGAGGCCGATCGCGATGGTCGACAGCATCCAGCCAATGGAGGATGGCCCGTGGTTCAACGGGCGCACGGCGAAGCGCTCGAGCAGCACGCCAAACAGCGCAGAGGCCGCGATGGCAAGCGGAATACCCAGCGGCAGGGGAATGCCTGTCCACATCAACGCTACCGCCAACACTGCGCCAAGCATCAGTGTATCGCCATGGGCAAAATTCACGGCCCGGACAGCCGACCACATGATATAGAAGCCGAGCGCCACCAGCGCATAGATGCCGCCGATGGTGAGGCCCGTCAGCAGGTACTGGAGATAAGCGGTCATCGTTGGCCCACGTTGGTCTTCAGGCAAGCCAAAGATAACTTGCCAAAGACAACTTGCTCAAGGGCCCGCACCAGACAGGCGCAGGCCTCAAGGCGTTCAATCAGTTCGACGGTGCATAGGGTGTCTGAGCAATCGGCAGGATTTTGCCGTTATGCCAGGCTGTCCACTGGTAGTTCTCAGGCATGATAGCGTTGTGCCGGTCCGGCGCGAAGGCGGGCGCGTAGTTCTGCAGAACGCCCTCGTAACGGACGTTGTAGAGAGCCTCCCGCACCTTCTTGCGATCGTAGCCGCCAGCGCCCTTGATCGCTTCAGCCAGAATGTAGGTCGCGTCATAGCTGTTCGCAGCGCCCGAGCCATGGCGGATATCCTCTGGCGTCTTCAGATTGTAGCGCGCCATCATGCTGTCGAGCAACGTCTTCTGGCGGGGTTTCAGCTCGCCCATCCATGAGAAGGTTTGCAACACGATCATGCCGTTGGCGAGCGGTCCCGCGAGTTCGCCAAGCGTGCCGGTGTTGCCCCAGGCGGAAACAATCTTGGCCTTGTAGCCGATGCGCTCCATGGAGCGCAGGATCTGGTTCGCCTCCAGATCACGCGAATAGAGGATGATCGTATCGACGCCCGCGTCACGCAGCCGGATAAGTTGGGCTGTCATGTCACGGTCGTCCCATTTGAAGACCTCGTAGCCGACCACGCTGACCTTTTCGGATTCAGCACTGGCCTTGAGATCAGGCACAGCGCCCTGACCCCAGCCTGTGTCCTCATAGAGCACACCGATCTTCTTGGATGCCGACACGCGCTGTGACATCCTGGCGAGCGCCAGCGCCTGCCAGCGGTCAAACATCGAGACGCGGAACATATAGTTCGGCTTGCGGTCGTTCTCGGTGATCTTGGTGCCTGCCGAAATGACAGCGATATAGGGAATCTCAGCCTCATGAATGGGTTCCACCATGGCCAGCGCGACACCTGAATGCCAGCCGCCGAAGATCGCGATGCAGCCGTCGCTTTCTGCGATGCGTCGCGCATTGTCGACGCCACGAGGCGGCTGGCCTGCGTCGTCATACTGGATGAAGCGCAGTTGCTGGCCAAGCACGCCGCCCTTGGCATTGATCTCGGTGATCGCCGTTTCCACACCCATCTTGATCGATTCCGCAGCCCAGGCTGTTGGCCCTGTCATGGGGAGCGATGCGCCAATGCAAGGCTGGGCTCGCTGGGCTTGCGCCGTCATGGCTGATGCGGCGAGAGCACATGCCGCAAGAATGCCTGTTACATTTGTCCGAATGCCCATTGATGCCTCCACACATGCTGAGAGCTAAAAACCAGTTAGAGCTAGCAAGTCGCATGCCATGGGGCGTTGAGCGCAGGTGGAACCCCTCCTGCAGCCGTCCCGCCGCAGAAATGAGCGCGGTGACTATAAATCAGGCAGGATGAAGCGTTTGCGAGGGTTGTTGACACATCGACGCTTCACCCGACTTATTGAAACAACGGTGGATGATCAGGGAGACCATGGAATGGCGAGCGGGATCACGATACGCGCTCTGACGCTGAACGAGATGCGCGTCCCGATTGAGTGGGCGGCAAGGGAAGGCTGGAACCCCGGTCTGCACGACGCAGAGCCTTTCCATGCGGCAGATCCCTTCGGACACCTCGCAGCATTCATCGGTGGCGAGCCTGTGGCCTGCATTTCGGCCGTGCGCAGCGGCGATGACTTTGGCTTCGTCGGTTTCTACATCTGCCGCCCGGATATGCGTGGTAGCGGCATCGGTTGGGCTGTCTGGCAAGCAGGCATGGCTTATCTGGCGGGGCGTACAATCGGGTTGGACGGCGTGGTGGCACAGCAGGACAACTACAGGAAATCCGGCTTCGAATTTGCTCATCGCAATGTGCGCTACCAGGGCCGACCAAGCAGCCAATCAGGACCCGATCTGTCCATTCGACGCATCGCGCCTGATATGATCGACGCTGTCACGGCCTATGACCGTTCATTCTATCCCGCGCAGCGCAGCGCCTTCCTTAGGCTCTGGCTGCAGCCGCGTGAGGGCATGGCCCTTGCCTGCGTCGAGGATGGGCAAATCGTTGGCTACGGCGTCATCCGCCGCTGCCGGGACGGACACAAGATTGGCCCTCTCTTTGCTGCAGCGTCTTCCGTAGCAGAACGGCTGTTCGTGGCCCTGACAGGTGCTTTGCCGGCTGACAGTCTCGTTATTCTGGATGTGCCGGAGCCGAACCTGGGGGCCGTGGCCATGGCCCAGCGCTTTGGCCTCGCACCTGTATTCGAGACGGCGCGCATGTACCGGGGAGCTGATCCGCAGTTGCCTCTGTCCCGTATCTTTGGCATCACCAGCTTTGAACTGGGCTGACCAAAGAACATCGCCACATCCATGATCAAGCCTCCGCAACTTACCACCCATGGCCGCTATACTTACAGCGCAATCACACACCGCCCCGACTATGAGTGGCCGGACGGCAAGCGGCTTGCTGTCTACATTGGTCTCAATCTTGAGCATTTCGCTTTCGGCGAAGGCCTCGGTGCCGAACTCGCGCCCGGCGGTCCGCAGCCGGATGTGCTCAACTTCGCCTGGCGTGACTATGGCAACCGCGTCGGCGTTTGGCGTCTTTTGCAGCTCTTCGACGAGCTGTCGCTGCCAGCCTCCGTGCTCGTGAACAGCAGCATCTATGGCTATTGCCCCGAGGTGATGGAGGCGGTGCGTAAGCGTGGTGACGAGATTGTCGGCCACGGCCGCACGAACAGCGAGCGTCAGGGCGTTCTGTCGGAGACAGAGGAACGCAGACTCATCTCCGAAACAAGCGCGGTGATCGCCGCACATGAGGGTGCAGGGCCCGCTGGCTGGCTTGGCCCATGGATATCGCAAAGCCGGGTGACGCCTGACCTCTTGCAGGAAGAAGGTTACACCTACTGCCTCGATTGGTGCATGGACGATCAGCCGATCTGGATGAAGACGCGGAATGGCGACCGCATCCTGGCGATGCCCTATCCGCAGGAGCTTAATGACATTCCGTCCATTGTCGCCCGCAAGGACTCCGCCAGCCAGTTCGCTGATATGATCATCGGCAATGTTGATGAGATGCTGGAGCAATCGAAACGCCAGCCGCTGGTCATGGGAATCGCACTGCACCCTTACATTGTCGGCCAGCCCTACAGGCTGCGCGAACTCCGTCGTGCACTTAGGCATATCACGGCAAAACGCGGCGATATCTGGTTGGCAACTGCAGGGGCGATCGCCGCACATTCCGCGCCCTTTGCGGTCTGAGAGATCGGTCCGGAAGCATCTGCTTTGCGAAGGCTAGAACGAGTACCGAGCTTTGCAGATATTGCCGCTTTTGGCCAATTCCGGGAATAAGCTGTGCGAAGTTTTGCCCAAGTGCCACTGTCTCAGAATAGACTATAGTGTGAAAATCTGCATCTACACTATCGTTGCTCAAACGCGGTTTTGATCTCAGGGAGCGTCAAGCGCTGCTGCTTGAGACGTTTGATCTCTTCGCAACGCTTGATCATGTCAGGGGCAAAGAGCTGATAGTTTGAGGCAGTTGTTTCAGCGACCTCAATCAACCCTGCCTGCACCCAGTGCCGAATCGTTGGCACGCTCTCTTGTGCAGCTTTCGCAAGTTCCCCGATCTTGAGCAGCTTGCCCTCATCATCAAGATCACCTATTACAACCTCGCCTTTGATCGCGTTCAGCATGAGATCGAGAGAACGATCAACAGCACGTTCAATGATGCGCTCATAGTCTGTTTTAGAGCCACCCATCTGCGCTTGTTCAAGAGCAGTGATGTAAGCCAGCCTATCGCGTTTCCTGATGATTGCCGGAGGGTAGCCCTGCATCATCAGAAGCATATTCATGAGCAGCCTTGCAGTTCGGCCATTGCCATCGATAAAGGGGTGAATAGTGACAAGGCGATAATGCGCTTCACTCGCCAGCTCAACCGCGTGCAAATCTTGTGCACTTTGTAGCCACGCACAAAACGCATCCATGAGATCAGGCACTTTAGCTGGATTAGGCAAAATCACAGTTGAACCAGAGATGCGCACTGAAACAGCGCGGTATTGCCCAGCATTTTTATCATCAATCCCTTTGAGGATTGTCTCGTGCAATGTGAGCAGATCAGCCTGGGTAAATTCACTCGGCTGTTTGCTGACAAGGGACTGAATGAAATCAAACGCTTTTGCGTGGTTCGTTGCCTCGATATGCTCAATCAGGCTCTTGCCGCCAATCGTAATGCCTTTTTCAATCACAACAGCCGTCTCACGGCGCGTGAGCGTATTGCCTTCAAGCGCGTTGCTTGTGTACGTCAGCTCAACCTTGAACCACTCATCTAGGTTTTTGACGAGTTCGAAGGGTAGGGGCCTAAAGCTATCGAGCTGCCGTTTTTTAACTGTGAGCTTATTCAGATTCATCGATAAACCATAAGGTATAAGGTTATGGTTGTCGATGAATTTATTTCAACTAACGGCGTCTATTTTCTGGTTTTTGATATGTGGGTGATCACCAAAACTGTGAAAATTCTATTGCTTATGTTTGAAGTGAGCTCGTTGAATACACAGTGCTTTCGTGTGATAAAATTTGAATTGTCGTAATTTTTTACAGGCAGGAATTGAACTTTAGAAGCGTTTGAATGGGGTTCAGAGTGAAAGTCTGTCGGAAAAAGGACTACAAGTAGATAAGAGGCATGTGCAAGCGTAGTTGGAAGTTGGTTTTTGAGCGATGTTCTTCATGATGGAATTGGACGACAGCCAAGGTAACTGTTGCAATATGAAGGCTAGAGGCATGGTCAAGATTGAAACTATCCTGAATACTCCAACACTTGCCCTGTGAGAAAAGCGAAGAGAATGGTGAATTTGCCTCAAAAAGATTTTCGCGAGTTAGACCTGTCCTTTGACGAGTTCCACGACCTTGTAATCTCGGTATGGTTGGTCTCAGCGACCGCCTTATGAAAGGCGGCAAGCCTACGAATGTTGATGGGATGGTCAACTACAAGCGTGTTGCCGAGAATCTTGGCCTCACGCTGGCGATGCAGATGAGCAAGATTCAATCACGTTCAGGCATGAGGTCTCCAGTTCAGCTACTCAACTCAATTTGTATTGACAACGTAATGACAATTCAAGATGATCGCTTATCGAAAGGGAGAATGCCCATGCCCGCCGTCCTGCGCAAGAAAGATGACGTCATTCAGATCAGGGCTTCCGCCGACACGAAGGCGATGATCGCGCGTGCTGCTGATATGCGGGGGCAGAAGCTTTCCGAGTTCATGCTCGATAGCGCCCGGAAACAGGCCGAAGAGACCTTACTCGACCAGCGCCTCTTTTTGCTTAATGATACGCGCTACGACGCATTTGTGGCGCACCTCGATAATCCGCCTGAGATGTCGTCAGAGGCCAAAGCGCGGCTGGCCCGCCGTGCGCCTTGGCAATAGCGTTTGATGCCTGCCCTTCGACTACCTGAACCCCTGAACGGGGAGCATGATCTCACGCCGTTCGAGAACGGTCAGCATGCAAGCCTTGATGAGTGGCTGAAGCGTCGGGCGCTTGCAAGCAAGGGTCTTTCTGCCCGCACCTATGTCGTCTGTCCCGACGATGCACCAAAGCGCGTAGTCGGGTATTTCAGCATTGCTACCGCGATGGCTCAAAGGGCTGAGCTGCCATCCGCCAAGCTTCGGCAGGGGATGCCTGATCAGATCCCGCTGCTGCTCATTGGACGCCTTGCCATTGACCGCACTTGGCAGGGAAAAGGCCTTGGATCAGCGCTGCTTGCTGAAAGCCTTCGCAAGTGCCAGGCGGCTGCCAGCATTGTTGGTGCAAGGGGGGTCGTTGTACATGCCATCGATAACAAAGCTGCTGCGTTCTATGAGGCGCATGGTTTCATTCGGTCACCACTTGGTGAGCTGGTGCTGTTCCAGCCGCTCTAGCTTCTACACTCACATCGCATTGAGCGTAGATTTTTACAGCATTCGATCATTTGTGAGTCAATTTGCTGGTTATGTTTATAAGATGATAAAAATATCGTTTATTTTCAATAATTTAAAAGATTTAGTGGCGGAGAGAGTGGGATTCGAACCCACGGTAGAGAGTCCCCTACACACGCGTTCCAGGCGTGCGCCTTAAACCACTCGGCCATCTCTCCGTCGGTGGCGCTTATGGAGGGCGGAACGGGCTTTGTAAAGGACAGCCTTTAGCCAACACAATCTTTCTTCAGGATTATGTTGAGGAGTGCTTCAATCTGACAGTTATGCCTAAACCTGTCAGTCCCGACGCCGCAGGCGGGCGGGAATCCAGTTCTTTACAATCTTTGGCCGCATAACAGATTCTGGATTCCCGCCCGCCTGCGGCGTCGGGAATGACATCAGTGCTCTTTGCTGTTCTATTCAAACAGCCAACCCCAAAGCGCCAGACCCACCAACGCTCCCACCATCTGCGCCGCAACAAACGCCAGCACACTGACCGGCGCGATGCCCGCAAAGGTGTCTGACAGACTGCGGGCAATCGTCACTGCAGGATTGGCGAATGACGTTGAGGCCGTGAACCAGTAGGCCGCT
>JBOFGV010000126.1:0-35000 GCA_051649305.1 Beijerinckiaceae bacterium | reverse complement strand
CGCCCGGCCAGTAAAGGGCTGCCGTGGCGGTCTTTGTCGTTCTTTCGGGAACTTCGGCCTTCTGGCCACAACTGTAAGAGAGCAAAATGCCCAAACTGAAGACCCACTCGGGCGCCAAAAAGCGCTTCAAAGTGACGGCTAACGGCAAGGTCAAGTACCAGCAGTCCGGCAAGCGTCACGGCATGATCAAGCGGACAAAGAAGCAGATCCGTGATCACCGCGGCACCAGCGTCATGTTCAAGACGGACGGTGACAACGTCATTCGTTTCCGCCTTCCGAATTCACGCTAACAGGTCCCGAGGAGTACACACATGGCTCGCGTCAAACGGGGCGTTACGTCCCACGCCAAGCACAAAAAGACCCTGAAGGCCGCCAAAGGCTTTTACGGTCGTCGCAAGAATACTATCCGCGCCGCCAAGGCTGCAGTCGATCGCTCGATGCAGTGGGCTACCAAGGATCGCCGCGTCAAGAAGCGCAATTTCCGCGCTCTCTGGATCCAGCGCATCAACGGTGCCGTGCGCGAACATGGCATGACCTACTCCACCTTCATCGGCGGCCTGATCAAGGCTGGTGTTGAAGTGGATCGCAAGATGCTCGCTGCCATCGCCATGGCAGAGCCTGCAGCTTTTGCGGCCTTCGTGGAAAAGGCCAAAGCAGCCTGAGCTGACTTTGAGAGTTGAGAATTGAAAAAGGCGCTGGAAACAGCGCCTTTTTTGTTGGATCACACGCCAAGCCCACCGCGCTTGACGATGAACTCCTCGACCGCCTCGATGCCGACACCGCCGCGCACATTGGTGAAGAGATAAGGACGCTCCTTGCGCATCATTTTTGAATCGCGGTCCATGACCGAAAGATCAGCGCCGACATAGGGCGCGATGTCGATCTTGTTGATCACGAGAAGATCCGACCGTGTAATGCCGGGGCCGCCCTTGCGCGGGATCTTGTCACCTGCCGAAACGTCAATGACGTAAATCGTCAAATCAGCCAGTTCCGGGCTGAAGGAGGCTGCAAGATTGTCGCCGCCGCTTTCGATCAGGATCACATCGAGATCAGGGAAGCGTTTGCGCATATCGGCCACAGCCGCAAGGTTGATTGACGCGTCCTCGCGGATGGCGGTGTGCGGGCAGCCTCCTGTTTCCACACCCATGATGCGTTCGGGCGGCAAGGCACCGGACTTTGTCAGAAACTCAGCATCTTCCTTGGTATAGATATCGTTGGTTATGGCCGCGACATCGAACTTCCGGCTGAGACTCTTGCAGAGCACATCCATCAGGGCTGTCTTGCCGGAACCAACCGGGCCACCGACGCCAACCCGCAAGGGGCCATTGGGAGATTTTGTCATGATCGGAACAACCTTGTCATTTGGGTTTCGTGGCGCATGGAGGCAATATCGGACCTGAGCGCCATGCCGCCAACATCCTTCAGTGTCGCACGGCAAGCGCGGCGCGCTGTATCAGCAATGGCATCTTCAAGCGCTGCCATAACGCGTAGCCCATCGCTCTGGCCAATGGGCGCCAACCGAATGGCTGCGGAAATCAGGTTCTGGCAAAAGCCTGTGAGATAGGCACCGGTCGCAGCTTCGACAGTTAGACCCACCCCGGCGGTTGCAGCACCGCCTGCAACACACAGCGCATGAGGCGGTTCAATGGCTTCGCGCAGGAAAGCCAGACCGGCATTGGGCCAGCCAGTTTCAACCGCCTTGACGAAAGCATCGCCCTGCATCGTCGCTTCCAGCCGCCGTTCCTTTGAGGGCTGCAGGGCAACCGCGAGTTCAGCCACTTCGTGAAGTTTTCTCATGTTGCGCGCGGCGGTTGCCTTGTGGGCCAAAGCAAACAACACCACATCTGACCAGCCGCTGCCCGAAACCAGCAGCAGGCGTATCCAGTCTTCCAGTGATTGCCTGTCGGCAATGTCTCCGCTTTCCACCGCCCATTCCAGCCCATGGGAAAAGCTGAAAGCGCCAATGGGAAAGGCTGGCGAGAACCAGACAAGAGCACGGTTGAGGGTCATCGAAGAATGGCTTCAATGCCCGTGCTTGTGACCGTGACCATGGTGATGATCATGGGCATGGTCGTGCCCGCAGCCGCAATCATCGCCGTGCTTGTGATCGTGATGGGCGTGGGAGTGACCATGATCGTGACCATGGTCATGATGACCATGTCCATGGCCGCTGTGATCATAGGCACCCCCTTCGGGATGGAACGGTGCTTCCACCTCAACGACCTTGGCTCCCAGACCCTTGAGCATGTCGGCAATCACATGATCACGCCGGATGCGGATGAACTTTGGCGAAATCTCGCATTCGAGATGCCGGTTGCCCAGATGATAGGCAACGCGCGTGGTGTGCAGCGGATCGCGCCCGCGCACCTCCAGCAGTTCTTCGGGGGCAGCAACAATCTCGATCATGCGGCCATCTTCCAGCACATAGCTGTCGCCACGTCCCAGGGCAGGTGTCTCGGCAAGGTCGACCAGAAACTCAAGGCCAGCCACGGTTTTCACGACACCACGGCGGCGGCAGCGCGCCTCGTGGTCCAGCACAACGGTATCAGCAACAGGGGCATGGAAATGCCCGGCTTTCATGGCGCGGATCATGGTTTCGTCTCTCTTCAGAATCTGAGATTCAAACACCACGCCTGTGCGGTATGCGCAAGGGGGCTCAACCGTGTTTCAATGCGAAGCTGCGGCAGGACTCCAGCACCTTCACCAATGTCGCACGCGCAGGTTCCGCGTAGGCGGTATCATAGGCCGTAGGCCACTGCGCTTCATTCACTGTACCCAGAGGCTCAGGCATATAGGTGCGGCAGGCCAATTCCATCTGCACCACATGCACGCCTTTTTCCGGCGCGCCGTAGTGGCGGGTGATGTACCCGCCCTTGAAGCGGCCATTGACCACATGCTGCAACCCGCTGGCGGCACATTGCGCTGCGATCTCCTGCGTGAGGTCAGCATGGCAAGCCCGGCCCTCATGGGTGCCAATATTGAAATGCGGCAGCGTGCCTTCAAACAGTGCTGGAATGACCGAGCGGATGGAATGGCAATCATAAAGCACCACGGTCCTGTGCGTCGCGCGCAGGCGATCAAGCTCAGTCTGGAGTGCATCATGGTAGGGCGCAAAATACTGCATCTTGCGCCGTGCGATTTCCTCAGCATCAGGCCCTTTGTCATCGCGGTAGAGCGGTTCGTTGTCAAAGGTGGTGACAGGACAAAGCCCTGTGGTGAACTGGCCGGGGTAAAGCGTTATGCCTGCGGGATCACGGTTCACATCAATGACGGTGCGTGAGAGGCGCGTTCGGACAACCGTTGCATCGAGATCGCGGGCAAAATCATAGAGCTTTTCAATCCACCAGTCGCAATCCTTGCAGGCTAGCCAGAGGGAGGTGAGATTGTCCTGACAATCCACCGGGATCTGCAGACCCGTATGCGGCAGGCTCATCAGCAACGGCGCATTACCGCGCTGGGTTTCCAGCCAGTCTGGTCGGGATGAAGGCATGCACAGCTCCTGATGATTTAAGCACAATTGCCTCAAACAGAGGCGCATGCAAGATAAGCCATGGCCACGCATTCCTTCCTTTTTGAAACCGTCCTGACGCCAGAGGGCTGGCAGCACGATGTTTGCGTGAGCATCAGCGATGGGTTGATTGCATCCATCGAACCAATCAGCGCTGCTTCACGCCGTGACTCTGTCTCCATCAAAGGCATTTCCGTGCCCGGCATGCCGAACCTGCACAGCCATACGTTCCAGCGCGGCATGGCTGGCCTTGGGGAGCGGCGCGGACCTGCAGGTGACAGCTTCTGGACCTGGCGGCAGGTGATGTATCGCTTTCTGGAAAAGCTCTCGCCCGATGATGTGGAGGCGATTGCCGCCATGGCGATGCTCGAGATGCTGGAAGGTGGGTTTACCAGCCTTGCGGAGTTTCACTATCTGCACCACAGGCCGGATGGCATCGCCTATGCCAACCCTGCAGAACTCGCAGAACGCATCATCAAGGCGGCTGTTGAAACAGGCATTGGCCTGACGTTGCTGCCGGTGTTTTACGCCCATGGCGGTTTTGGCGGACAGGAAGCGCAAGTGGGGCAACGGCGTTTTCTCAGCCGTGATGCCGATGCCTATCTTCGATTGCATGAGCGGACGGCTAAGATCGTTTCAGCACAAAAAGGTATGGTTCTGGGATCAGCGCCACACAGCCTCCGGGCCGTGACACCGGATCAGCTCAAGGCCTTGCACGAAACCCTGCCGAACGGACCGATCCACATTCACATCGCCGAGCAAACCCGCGAGGTTGAGGATTGTCTGGCATGGAGTAGCCAACGCCCGGTGGAATGGCTGCTGGACCATGTGCCGGTTGACCAGCACTGGTGCCTCATCCACGCCACCCACATGACCGGGGACGAAACCCAACGTCTCGCGCGTTCCGGATCGGTGGCAGGTCTCTGCCCCATCACCGAGGCCAATTTGGGAGACGGCATTTTTCCGGGCGTCGATTTTATTGCTCATGGCGGCACTTACGGTGTGGGTTCGGATTCCAATGTCGAGATTTCGGCACCAGCCGAACTGCGTCTGCTGGAATATGGCCAGCGGTTGTCGCACCGTGGCCGCAACCTGATGGCAACGACCGAGGGTCAATCAACCGGTGAGGCGCTTTATCTTGCGGCGCTGAAAGGTGGAGCGCAGGCGCTTCAGCAGCCGGTGGGGCGTATTGCGGTGGGATGCCGCGCTGACTTCGTTGTTCTTGATCAGAACCACGCGGCACTTGCAGCTGGCGGCCCAGAATTGGCACTCGACAGCTTCATCTTCAATGGCGGCAAGCATGCCATCAACATAGTCATCTCTGGTGGAGAAACCGTGGTTGAAAACGGGCGTCACATCCGGCGGGAGGCTATCGTCCAGCGGTTTGCCGCCTCCGTAAAAAGACTGGTTTAGGGCGGATTCGAAAAAACTGGTGGAAACAACAAAGCCGATACAATATCGCTGATCGCAGCCTACCTTTACTGTCCATCCAGCTTTCGGGAAACACCATGAAAAAGTCTCTGCTTGCGCTTGCCGTGCTTGCCGCCACAGCCCTCACACCGGCGCAGGCCCAGGAAACCAAAGTCGCCATTGGCATCTCGGGCTGGACAGGCTTCGCGCCGCTGACCCTCGCCAAAGAGGCGGGTATCTTCAAGAAGAACGGCCTTGATGTCACGATCAAGAAAATCCCGCAGGCCTCGCGCCATCTCGCCATACAATCCGGTGACATCCAGTGCGCGGCAACAACGGTTGAAACCTGGATTGCCTGGAACGCCAACGGCGTGGCCACCAAGCAGCTCTTTCAGCTCGACAAGAGCTACGGTGCCGATGGCATGGCCGTGCGTGGCAATATCACGAAAATCAGCGACCTCAAGGGCAAAACGATTGCGGCGTCGACACCCGGCACGGCGCCCTATTTCACCCTTGCATGGTTCCTGAAAAAGAACGGCATGAGCGTCAAGGACGTGACCATCGTCAACATGGAACCCGGCCCTGCGGCACAGGCTTTCATCGCTGGCCAGAACGACGCGGCCATGACCTATGAGCCGTTCCTGTCGAATGTGCGGGCCAATCCTGCATCGGGCAAGATTTTGGCCACCACACTGGATTATCCCATGGTGATGGACACCTTCGGCTGCACGCCCACTTTCATCGCAGCAAACGAAAAAGCCGTGAAGGCTTTGGCTGACAGCTACTTCGAAGCGCTCGAAATGATCGCCAAGGAACCAGCAAAATCCAACGAGATCATGGGTGCTGACGTCAAGCAAACAGGCGAGGCTTTTGCCAAGTCAGCGTCATATCTGCGCTGGCAGGACCGCGCGGCCAACAAGGCCTTCTTCGCTGGCCCGCATGCCGCCTTTTCGGCCGAAGCGGCAGACCTGTTGCTGGAGCTTGGCATCATCAAGCAGAAGCCTGACCTGAGCGCGCTGGCTGATACAAGGTTCATTCAGTAACCCTTCCTTCTCCCCGCTCGCGGGGAGAAGGAACGACTGCGTTATGGAGGGTTCGATGACCACTGGGTCCTGGGTTCTTTGGGTGTTATTCGTTGGACTCATTGCGTGGATGGTAAGAGCCAATCATACGACATTCGGGATGGCCTTGGCTGCTGGTCCATTAACGTCTTTCGGTAGGCTGTTGGCCAGTGTTAACAATGGCAGTTATGAATGGGGTACAATGGTGTCGGAAACTATCGCAGTAACTACGGTCTTTTCCGTCGGTGCTTTGGTAGGCTTGATCTGGAAGACAAAATTTCCACAGCGTAAAATCGACTAATGCGCCCGCTTCAACCCGTATCCCCAGCCACCCGCATCGGGCTCGGCATCAGCTTCTTCGTGCTGTTCTTTGCAGCATGGGCTGTTGCCACCCTTGGCGGGTTTGTGCCGAAGATCTTTCTCGCTGATCCCATCACCATGGTGCAGGACGGCTGGATACTGCTGACCAAGTTCGGCTTCGCCAAGGACATTGGCATGACCATCTGGCGCGTGGTTGGCGGCTTCATACTGGCCGCTGTCTTTGCTGTGCCGCTCGGCATTTTGATGGGAGCCTACAAGCCGATCGAAGCCTTCTTCGAACCGTTCATTTCCTTCGCGCGCTACTTGCCTGCCTCGGCTTTCATTCCGCTGCTCATCCTCTGGGCTGGTCTTGGCGAAGCGCAGAAACTGCTCGTCATCTTCATTGGCTCCTTCTTCCAGATCGTGCTGATGGTGGCTGGCACGGTGGGGCAGACCCGGCGCGATCTGGTTGAGGCGGCCTACACGCTTGGCTCGGGCGATGGCGGCGTGGTGCGCCGGGTGATGATCCCGATGAACGCACCGGAGATTGCTGAAATCCTGCGGCTCGTGCTCGGCTGGGCCTGGACCTATGTCATCGTGGCTGAACTCATCGGCTCGTCGAACGGCATCGGCCATATGATCATCGACAGTCAGGCCCTGATGGCAACGGGCCAGATCATCTTCGGCATCATCGTGATTGGCCTCATCGGCCTGATCTCTGACTTCGCCTTCAAGGCACTGAACCGATTTCTTTTTCCTTGGCGTCTCGCATGAGTGCTCGCCAACTCGACATCACCAATGTGTCGCGGGTTTTTCCCGGCAACAACGGCGGCCCTGTGGTGCGCGCGCTTGAACCAACGACACTTGTCGTTGCCCCGAATGATTTCATCACCATTCTGGGGCCATCAGGCTGCGGAAAATCCACACTCCTGCGCATTGTGGCAGGATTGGATACACCCACTACCGGAGCCGTCTCGCTCGGTGGCAAACCGGTCACGCGGCCGGGATCAGACCGGGGCATGGTGTTTCAGAGCTACACGCTGTTTCCCTGGCTGACAGTTGCAGAAAACATCGCCTTTGGCCTCAAGGAAAAAGGCATGGCGGAAGCCGAACGCAAGGACATCGTTGCCAGCTACATTGACAAGGTGGGCCTGCGCGATTTTGCCAACCACTGGCCCAAGCAGCTGTCTGGCGGCATGCAGCAGCGCACGGCGATTGCGCGGGCGCTCGCCAATGATCCAGAAATCCTGCTGCTCGACGAGCCTTTCGGTGCGCTCGACAACCAGACGCGCGGGCTGATGCAGGAGCTTCTGCTTGGCATTTGGGAGCGCGAGAAAAAGACCGTGCTTTTCGTCACCCACGATATTGAGGAGGCGATTTTCATGGCCTCGCGGGTGGTTGTGATGACAGCAAGGCCTGGTCGGATCAAAACCGATATCACGGTGGATTTACCCCATCCGCGCCATTACACCATCAAGACGAGCCCTGAGTTTTCACAGCTCAAGGCGCGGTTGACAGAGGAAATCCGCTCGGAGGCTGTACTGGCCGCAGCCGAGCATTAGGCCCAAGAAACTTACGCCCAGGCGCGGGATTCCAATTTCTTCTCATAGCTGTCGAGCTTGGTCTTCTTCTGCATGGTCAGGCCGATATCATCGAGGCCGTTGAGCAGGCAGTGCTTGCGGAAGGGATCGATATCAAAAGTGATGGTTCCGCCATCGGGACCGGTAATGGTCTGCGCTTCGAGATCAACCGTCAGTGTCGCGTTGGCACCGCGATCCGCATCCTCGAACAACTTCTCAAGATCCGCAGGGCTGACCTTGATTGGCAGAATGCCGTTCTTGAAGCTGTTGTTATAGAAAATATCAGCAAAGCTGGTGGAGATGACGCAGCGGATGCCGAAATCCAGAAGCGCCCATGGCGCATGCTCACGCGAGGAGCCGCAGCCGAAGTTATCGCCGGCCACAAGGATATTGGCCTTGCGATAGGCTGGTTTGTTCAACACGAAATCAGGGTTCTCGTTGCCCTTGTCATCATAGCGCATTTCCGAAAACAGCGCTGTGCCCAGTCCTGTGCGCTTGATGGTCTTCAGGTACTGCTTGGGGATGATCATGTCGGTATCGACATTCATCACCTTCATGGGTGCGGCAACAGAGGTGAGCTTGTTAAAAGGCTGCATCAGTTTTCCCCTCGGGATATGAGCTGATCTTCAATGTTTCGCCTTGATAACCGATCAGGCCCGAAGTGCAACAGTTTCACTGATCGTATTTCCCATTCTGAAAGATTGGTCTGCTAAATGGCAGGTATGCTTTCGCAAGATATATCCCCTGAACTCAAGGCTTTTGCCGAGCGTGAGTTTGTTGGCGAACAAATGATCTGGGCTGAAAAGCCTGATCAGAAGATCAAGGCCATGCTCTCCTTCGGAATCTGGCTTTTTGCCATTCCCTGGACTGCCTTTGCCCTCTTTTGGGAAAGCATGGTGGCGGGACCACTGATCATGCATTGGCTAGGCTATGAGGTCGCTGGCAAAACGCCTGAAGGTCCCATGACATACGGCATGATTGCCATGGGCTTGTTCGGCATACCGTTCATTCTCGTAGGTTTCGGCATGTTGCTGACGCCGTTTTGGGCCATGCGCAAGGCTGGACGCACTTTCTATGTGCTGACAAACAAGCGTCTCTCACAGCTTGAATCAGGAAAATACATCAGCATCACCAGCATCCAACCGGAGGAGATCGTATCAACCTCACGCAAGGAAGGGCCAGATGGTCGCGGGACACTGACGGTGCATATGGGCTTTACCCGGGATTCCGACGGCGACAGGACGGCACGGTTCACCGAAATTGGCGTCATTCACAATGTTAGCAAGGTTGAGAAACTGGTGCTGGCCCTGAAGGACCGGGCGAAGACCACCTGATCTCTTTCGGTCAAGCCGGTTGACACAGCTTCTCAATGAAACAATGTTACAGCCATGTTCAGAAACAACCTCACCGGGCGCGCCCGTGCTCTTTGGTACATTGGCGATGGCAAGGCCGAAATCCGCGAGGAGGTGCTGCCTCCCTTAAAAGCGGGTGATTGCCTCGTGCGCACCACATGGTCCGGCATCAGCCGGGGCACGGAGCGCCTGGTGTTTCAGGCGCTTGTGCCGTCCTCGGAATATGAGCGGATGCGCGGCCCCAACATGGACGGGGCTTTTCCACACCCGGTGAAATACGGCTATTGCGCTGTCGGCACTGTGGAAGATGGCCCGGCGGACATTATGGGCAAAACCGTGTTTGTGCTCAATCCACATCAAGACATGATCGTGACACGTGCTGCTTCCGTTGCGCTTGTGCCCGATGCTGTGCCGGCGCGCCGTGCAGTGCTGGCGGCCAATATGGAAACAGCACTCAATGCGCTGTGGGATTCAGGTGCTGGCCCCGGCGATCGCATAGCGGTGATTGGCGGCGGTGTTGTCGGCTCGTTGATTGCGTATCTTGCCGGTCAGTTGCCGGGGGCTGATGTGACACTGGTTGATCCGCAATCTGAACGCGCGGATATTGCCGCTGCCTTCGGACTGATGTTTGCTGATCCGTCCAAGGCGCCTGAAAACTGCGATGTGGTGTTCCATGCCAGCGCCAACCCCAGAGGATTGGCAACGGCGCTCGATTGCGCAGGCTTTGAAGGAACGATTGTCGAGGTCTCGTGGTTTGGTGACAAGGATGTTTCGGTGCCTCTCGGTCGCGCGTTCCACAGCGGACGCCTGAAGCTCATTTCATCGCAGGTGGGACAGGTGGCCACCGCACGCCGCAGCCGCTGGGATTATGCCCGTCGCATGCAAAAGGCGATGCAACTGCTCGGTGATCCCCGGATGGATATCCTGATGGGTGAGGACATCGCTTTTGCCGATGCGCCTGAAAAGCTTGCCGCTGTGTTTCATGATTCAGCGGCAGGATTGGCCCCTGTCCTGCGCTACTGAATCAGAGATCGATGCTTTCGATCACGATGTTGCCATTGGTGTAGACGCAGATATCGCCTGCAATCTTCATGGATTTGCGGACAATCTCTTCCGCACTCAACGGTTGGTCGACCAGTGCGCGGGCCGCCGCCAGCGCATACATGCCGCCTGAGCCAATACCCATGACGCCGCCTTCCGGCTCCAGCACATCGCCCGTGCCTGAAAGCACAAGGCTCGCTTCCTTGTCTGATACCAGCATCATGGCTTCCAGACGGCGCAGATAGCGGTCTGTCCGCCAGTCCTTCGCCATTTCCACGCAGGCGCGGGTGAGCTGGTTGGGGTATTGCTCAAGCTTCGCTTCCAGACGCTCGAACAGCGTGAAGGCATCAGCCGTCGCACCGGCAAAACCGGCAATGACATTGCCTTTGCCCAGACGGCGCACCTTGCGCGCATTGGCCTTGATGATGGTTGGCCCCAGGCTCACCTGCCCGTCTCCGCCAATCACGACCTGATTGCCCTTGCGCACCATTACGATCGTGGTGGCATGCCAGCCGGGATAAGCGGATTCATGGTTGTTTGCAGACATGACAGACCTCGAAGCAGACAATTCAGCAAAACGATTCGGATGCAGAACAATGCCTATTTAAGGTTGCCCCTGCCATATCGCCAGCACGAAACACCAAAAGAGCTTTTCTTCTACGAGAGTTCCATCATTGCCGTGAATCCGACATAGATGCTATATTATCAAGTGATTTGCGCATTCGCAGAGGATATGGGGTTCAACAGTGGTTTCTCGCAGGCTATTGGCCTCTCTCCTTTTGACCGTGCTGGCTCAGCCCGTATTTGTTGCGACACAAGCCTTGGCTCAAGGCGCGCCCATGCAACTGACGCCGACAACACCCCGCCCCGCGCAACCCGCCCCACAGGCAACACCGGCTCCGCCAGCTGCTTTATCTGCACAACCTGTAGCAGCACCTGTGCCAGAAACACGCCAGCAATTGATCCAGCGCGTGAACCAGTCACTGAACGGCATCAACACACTGGTGGCTGATTTCTCGCAGATCAACGCGGATGGTCGTCGTCGTTCCGGCAAGCTTTATGTCCAGCGCCCCGGCAAACTGCGCTTTGACTACAATCCTCCGACCCAGCTTGAAGTTGTGGCGGATGGAGCCAATGTCGCCGTGCTCGACAAGAAAGTGCCGCAGCAGGATATCTACGGCATCAAGCATACACCGCTGAAGTTCCTCGTCAGTGAAAAGATCGATATCGCCAAGGATACCAAGGTTCTCGGCGTCAAGCGCGAGAAAGACGAAGTCATTCTCGAAATTGAAGACAAGAACACCGTGGCAGGCACATCTCTGCTGAAAATCCATTTTCACGGTGACAGTTTCGCCCTGAAGCGCTGGACCGTAACTGACCCGCAGGGCATTCCGACAACGGTTGTACTCGCCAATCTCAGCACGCAGCAGCGATTGGAGCGCAGCCTTTTCGTGATCAACTACCAGTTCAATGCGGCACGCGGCGGCAGCAACTGATTATTCCGCGCGCTTGATATAGCGGTTCCAGATCGCTTTATCGCCCATTTCAGAAACGAAAGCAGCATGTGCCTCCACATCCTGCTTTTGCAGCAATGGCTCCAGTGCTTGCGGGCGCACCAACGTCACTTTGGCTGATGCTGCGCCGGTGCCTGCTTCACGCGCTCTGGCAGGATCAAGCACCAGCGCGGTCTGCTTGCCGCCCAGCAGCTCAGCGTAGACCTCCGCCAGAATTTCAGCATCGAGCAAAGCCCCGTGCTTGATGCGCTGTGAGCGATCGATGCCAAAGCGGTCGCACAATGCGTCCAGCGAGTTCTTCCCGCCGGGGAATTTGCGGCGCGCCAGTTGCACCGTATCGACCACGCGGTCCATATTGATGGCGGCCTTGCCGACCTTGGCAAACTCCGCGTTGATAAAGCCGATATCGAACCCGGCGTTGTGCGCCACCAGTTGGGCGTCGCCGAGAAATTCCTCGAATTCATCGGCAATGCCTGCAAACAACTCCTTGTCGCGCAGGAAATCGCTCGAAAGCCCGTGAATATCGAAAGCCTCGATTGGCATATCGCGTTCGGGGTTCAGATATTTGTGAAACACCCGGCCCGTGGCGAAGCGATTGACCATTTCAATGCAGCCGATTTCCACCAGACGATGCCCTTCGCGCGGGCTGAGGCCGGTGGTTTCCGTATCGAAAATGATTTCGCGCATCACTCTGGTCCAATCAATTCATGCGGCGTGGGTGGCACCAGCCAATGCCCGCAAAATATCGCGCACCGCTGTTTCAGCATGGGCCAAACCCAGACCAGTATCCACGATGAAATGCGCGCGCCGGCGCTTTTCTGCATCGGGCATTTGCTTCGCCAGAATGGCTTCAAAGCGTTCAGCGGTCATGCCAGGACGCGCCAACACCCGCTGGCGCTGGATGTCGGCATGCGCGCTGACAACGACGGTTGCATCAACGCGGGCATCACCGCCTGTTTCGAAGAGCAACGGAATATCGAGCACCACAAGCCTGTTTCTGCCGGCAGCAGCCGTCTTCAGGAAATTTTGCTCTTCCTCGCGCACAAGCGGATGCACGATGGCTTCGAGCCGTTTCATGGCGTCAGGCTTGCCGATGACAAGCGGAGAAAGACGCGTCCTGTCCACAACACCGTCTTTCACCACGCCGGGAAATTCTGCTTCGATCAAGGGTGCTGCCCTGCCCGCATAGAGCCTGTGCACGGTTGCATCGGAATCATGCACCGGAATACCGTTGCGGCGAAACATCGCTGCCGTCGTGGATTTTCCCATGCCAATGGAACCGGTGAGACCGAGCACAAACATGGCTCAACCACCTGCCTGCTTTTGTGAGGACAGCACATCCGCAGCCACGAGATCATAGAGTTCGGTGCTCACCTCTGGCTTTACACCAAACCAGCGCTCGAAACCAAAAGTTGCCTGATGCAGCAACATGCCGAGGCCACCCACGGTTTTCAAACCGCGCAGGCGGGCGCGAACCAGCAAATCCGTTTCAAGCGGAATGTAGATCGTATCGCTCACCACGGTGTGGGATGGCAAATGCTGCAGATCCATCACCAAAGGCTCCTGCCCCTGCATGCCAAGAGATGTCGTGTTGACGAGCAGATCCACATCCGGCGCGTGCTTCTGGATATCATTCCAGTGGATGGGCTTGACCGCTGGGCCAAAGTCCCGCGCCAATGCTTCCGCTGTGGCAACCGTGCGGTTGGCAAGCAAGACACGTTCGACACCGCGCTGGATCAAGCCGTAGACAATGGCGCGGGAAGCACCGCCTGCCCCCAGAACCAGCGCTGTTTCCGCATGGTGATCCCACCCCGGAGCGCCGTGATCCAGACTGAGCAGAAAGCCTGATACATCGGTGTTGTCGACGCAGGGCTTGCCGTTTTCAAACCAGAGCGTGTTGGCTGCACCAACAGCGATCGCCTGCGGTGTGCGAAAAGATGCAAGTTCAAGCATGCGCGTCTTGTGAGGAATGGTGAAATTTCCGCCGACAAAGCCCTGATCCTGCATAGCGGCAACAAACCGCGCGAGATCATCGGGTGCGACTTCCGCCATCGTATAATCTCCGGCAATGCCGTGCTGTTTCAGCCAGAACCCGTGCACCATGGGCGAACGCGAGTGCTTGACGGGATATCCAATGATGCAAGCCTTGCGCATGTCATTCCACGACCAGTTTGAGTTTTCTGAGTGTACTCAGTGTCTGCACCATTGGTAGACCGAGGATCGTGCTGTGATCGCCCGAGATGCGGTTGAAGAGATGAACACCGGTGCGTTCCAACTGATAGCCACCGACGCTTTGATAAATGCTGTTTCCTGCCGCATCGAGGTAGCGCTCGATCATATCATCACTCAAACTGCGCATCGTCAGTTTGGCTGAACCAACAAAGCGAGCCAGTGTCTTGTTGTTGCGGACAATGGCGACGGCCGAATGGAGATGGTGCGTCTTGCCAGAGAGAAACAGCAATTGCTCTTTCGCTGACTCGCGATCAACCGGCTTGTGCAGTGTGGTGGTATCGCAGGCGAGCGTCTGGTCCGCGCCCAGCACAAACCTGTCTGGGCATTGCCTTGCCACTGACAGGGCTTTTTCCACTGCGAGACTGACAGCCATCGCTTTGGGGGAAATCCCGCGTGCCTCAAGAGGTGCAGCAAAGGCGCGCTCGTCAATCGAAGCCGGGATAACCTCTGTCGGAATGCCCGCTGATGCCAGAAGATCAAGGCGCGTGCGGCTACCCGATGCCAGGACCAAAGGCTGCAAGCCAAGCCAAAGCGGATGCGTGTCAGCCGGATCACTCATTGTGCAACCAGAGTGGCTTTTCTGGCGTTAAACCATTCTATGATGGTGGCCGAAGCCTCCTCGATCGAGCGGCGCGTCACATCAATCACCGGCCAATCGTGCTTTGAAAACAGACGCCTAGCATTCGCCAGTTCTTCCGCGATGGATGTCTTGTCGACATAATCGGAATCGCCTGAAGCATTGAGGGAGAGCAGACGGTTTTGCCTGATCTGGACGATGCGCTCCGAGCTTGCGACGAGACCGACAACCAGAGGTTTTACGAGATGCTCGAGATTGGCGGGGTGCGGCACGCCGGGCACAAGCGGAATGTTGGCCGTCTTGATGCCACGGTTGGCGAGATAGATGCTTGTTGGGGTTTTTGAGGTGCGGCTGATGCCCACCAGCACCACATCGGCTTCTTCAAGGTCTTCCGCCAGCTGCCCATCATCATGCAACATGGTGAAATTGAGCGCGTCAATCCGGCGGAAATAATCAGCATTCAGCATGTGTTGGGCACCGGGACGGGGTGTTGAAACAGCGCCGAGATAGGACTGGATCATGGCGTGCACCGGTGTGAGCACGGAAAGGCAGGGGCAGCCGTTTTCCTTGCAGAAATCTTCAAGGCGCTTGGATAATTCCTGATCTACGAGCGTAAAAAGCACAAGGCCCGGCGCACTTTCAATCTCACTCATCACGCGCTCGAGTTGCTCTTGCGTGCGCACCAATGGATAAACGTGCTCGATGGATGCGACACCCTGATACTGTGTCGTTGCAGCACGGCTGACAGCAATCAGGGTTTCACCTGTGGCGTCTGACACGAGATGGAGGTGGAAATAATTGCGACCCATGAAGACCCTGCCGTGAAAGGCGCTGCATAACCATTCCGGATTGATGCAGACATCCAGAAGGGCTGGTAACATGCTGTGGATGGCTGTGCAAAACTTACCCTGCGGGAAAGGAGCCAAATAACTTGTCCTCACTCAAAAGGGCGCTGTCCCCAGAAGGATTAACAAAGTGTTAATTGCCTTTGCGGTTTCCACAGTCTGTTTGCCGGGTTGGCATTCGGGCTGGAAATTTTGAAAAATTGTCGGTTAGCTCTGACAATTTACCGAAAACAGCTGGACTCAAAACCTCAAACCCATGATGTGTCGGGAAGCCAACGGTTGTGCATAGTCTGGGGACAAACTGGGGGCGAATGTCTGTTCCGCAATTTCTATGACTAAACAAAGTCACAGAAAAAGATTCTCTCTCTTTATAGATTTATAAGATGATCAGCGCTCAACCACGCAAATTTGAAATCGCTCTGTCAGGCAAGACGCAAGCGATCCCTCCTGTCTGGCTCATGCGACAGGCAGGCCGGTATCTCCCTGAATACAAGGCCATGCGCAAACAGGCGAAATCGTTTCTGGATTTTTGCTACACGCCTGAAATGGCGATCGAAGCCACGATGCAGCCGATCAGGCGCTTTGGCTTTGATGCATCGATCATTTTTTCAGACATCCTGACCATTCCCGATGCTTTCCAGAGGAATGTGCGGTTTGTCGAGGGCGAAGGTCCAGAGATGGACCCGATCACAGATCCAATCGTGATTGATCAGCTTCAGGCGGTCTATGATCCCACAGTGCTTTTGCCGGTTTATGAGGCCGTGAAGGGTGTGCGGGCCAATTTGCCAGCTGAAACAGCGCTTATCGGTTTTTGTGGTGCGCCATGGACTGTCGCCACTTATATGATCGCTGGCAAGGGCACCAAGGATCAAGCCCCGGCGCGCTTGTTTGCCTATCGATATCCGCAGGCCTTCAGCAAGCTGCTCGATCTGATTGCTGACGTCAGCATAACCCATCTCGTGGCGCAGATTGATGCGGGCGCTGATACGGTGCAGATCTTTGACAGCTGGTCTGGTGTTCTGCCGGCAGCCGAGTTCGCCACCTGGTGCATCAAGCCCGTGCAGAAGCTTGTCGACGGCGTTCATGCTTTGAGGCCTAACGCCCGGATCATCGGCTTTCCACGCTGTGCCACCTTCCACGGGTTGCAGGCCTATACATCCGCCGTGAAAACCGATGGTCTTTCGCTCGATACAACGGCTGATCTCGCGCAAATCATCAAGGAAAAGAACTTTCCCTGTCTGCAGGGTAATCTTGATCCCCTGGTGTTGATTGCCGGTGGCGAGCAACTCGACCGCGCGGTTGATCACATTCTGCTTTCAACCCAAGGGCATCCTTTCGTGTTCAATCTGGGTCATGGCATTTTGCCGGAAACGCCGATTGCCCATGTGGAGCAAATGCTGCGCCGGATCAGAGGCTAAACCATGTATCTCTGGCTCAAGAGCCTGCACCTCATTGCCGTCATCTCTTGGATGGCGGGATTGCTCTATTTGCCGCGTCTCATGGTGTATCACTGCGAAGCGGCCAAAGGCTCCGAACTTTCGGAAACCCTGAAAACCATGGAATATCGTCTGCTCCGCTACATCATGACGCCGGCGATGCTGGTTACATGGGCGTTGGGTCTTGTGCTTGCCTTTGGCTATGTCGGTTTTTCAGGTGGCTGGTGGCTGCACCTCAAGTTTGTTTTTGTCACAGCGCTTTCTGCTTCCCACGGGTTTATGGCCCGCTGGGTGAGGGAATTTCGCATGGATGCCAACACAAGGCCGCAAAAGTTCTATCGCATCGCCAATGAGGTGCCGACTCTGCTGATGATTGGCATTGTCATCCTAGCGGTTGTGAAGCCGTTCTGAATTTTAGCGCAGCGCTTGCGAATTCTGCGGAATCGCGCTATCCAACGCTTCTCTCCTCAAGGGCTGGACCAAAACAAGGTTCTCTGACCGATTTGCCTTTCGTGCTTTTCGACCATCAAGCGTTTGCCCGCGCCTTCCCCATATGACCCCTTTCTTTTCCACTCTTCTTTGAAACAGGCCGACCCCCATGCGGGAAATCAAACTTCAAGACCTTAAAGCAAAATCCCCCACAGAGCTTTTGAGCTTCGCCGAAGAGGTTGAAGTGGAAGGTGCCAGCACCCTGCGCAAGCAGGAACTGATGTATGCCATCCTGAAGCAGCTCGCCGCGCGCGAAACAGAAATCATCGGTGAAGGCGTTCTCGAGGTTCTGCTCGATGGCTTCGGCTTCCTGCGTGCGCCCGATGCGAACTATTTGCCAGGCCCGGATGATATCTATGTTTCGCCAGCGCAGATCCGCCGGTTTGCCCTACGCACCGGTGATACCGTTGAAGGCATGATCCGCAGCCCGAAGGATGGTGAGCGGTATTTTGCTCTCCTCAAGGTCAACAAGATCAATTTTGAAGATCCGGAGAAAGCGCGCCACAAGGTCAACTTCGATAACCTGACGCCGCTTTATCCCAATGAGCGCCTCAAGATGGAAATTGAGGACCCTACCCGCAAGGATATGTCCTCGCGCGTTATGGACGTGGTGACACCGATCGGCAAAGGCCAGCGCGCCCTGATCGTTGCTCCGCCGCGCACGGGTAAAACCGTGCTTTTGCAGAACATCGCGAAATCCATCACTGCCAACCATCCCGAAGCCTATCTGATCGTTCTCCTGATTGACGAACGGCCCGAGGAAGTAACGGATATGCAGCGCTCGGTGAAGGGTGAGGTTGTCTCGTCAACCTTCGACGAACCGGCAACACGCCACGTTCAGGTGGCTGAAATGGTCATCGAGAAGGCGAAGCGCCTTGTGGAACATGGCCGCGATGTCGTGATCCTGCTCGATTCGATCACGCGTCTTGGCCGTGCGTACAACACGGTTGTGCCTTCCTCCGGCAAGGTTTTGACCGGTGGTGTGGACGCCAACGCCCTGCAAAGGCCCAAGCGTTTCTTTGGTGCGGCCCGCAACATCGAGGAAGGTGGTTCACTCACCATCATTGCCACGGCCCTGATCGACACCGGAAGCCGCATGGATGAAGTGATCTTCGAAGAGTTCAAGGGAACCGGCAACTCAGAAATCATTCTGGATCGCAAGGTGGCTGACAAGCGCGTCTTCCCGGCAATTGACATCACGCGTTCGGGCACCCGCAAGGAAGAACTGCTTGTGGCGAACGACACGCTCAAGAAGATGTATGTGCTCCGCCGCATCCTCAACCCGATGGGCACGGTGGATGCCATCGAGTTCCTGCTCGACAAGCTCAAGTCCACCAAGGTGAACGGCGAGTTCTTCGAGTCGATGAATACGTAAGCGTCAGAGTCGTTTCCGCATCTGAAAGAGTCGGATGCGGAACGAAACAGGCTTTGATTCGGCTCCGTAACGTGGTTTCATGCCTTCATGAATCCACGTCTCGTCGAGCTTTTATCCCCCTTTCTGCCTGATGCAGCCATTGGCAGCTTTGTTGATGGCGCGGTTGTTGCTGGTGCGGGAGAGACGATATCCATCACTGATCCCGTTACAGGTAAGCCATTGGCCACATATGCGGATGCCGGTGGTGGCGTCGCTGATGCGGCTGTGCTGGCAGCGAACAAGGCTTTTGCCCAATGGTCAGCGCTGACAGCTTCGGAACGCGGACGCATCATCTGGTCCATTGGCGCGAAAGTGCGCCAGCAAGCGGCAATGCTTGCTGAAATAGAGACGCGCTCGACCGGCAAGCCAATCCGCGATGCGCGCGCCGAGGTGATCCGCGTTGCGGAGATGTTTGAGTATTACGCCGGATGGGCGGACAAGATTCAGGGCGATGTCATTCCGGTTCCGACATCCCATCTCAACTATGTCAGGCGGGAGCCTCTGGGTGTCGTCACCCAGATAACACCCTGGAATGCCCCCATCTTCACCGCAGGCTGGCAAATTGCGCCAGCACTCGCTGCTGGCAATGCTGTCGTGCTCAAGCCCTCGGAATGGACGCCATTGTCCAGCCTTGTACTGGCAGCGCTGATTGCCGAGACAGCCGCTCCAAAGGGATTGGTGAACGTTCTGGCCGGATTGGGTGCTACCACAGGTGCAGCTGCCGTCTCCCACGCCCAGACACGTCTTGTGGTCTTTGTGGGGTCTGTTGGAACAGGGCGCATCATTGCGCGCACAGCGGGCGAGAACCTCAAGCCGGTTATTCTGGAGCTTGGCGGCAAATCGGCCAACACCGTGTTTGCCGATGCGGATCTTTCACGGGCCAGTCTGGGTGCGCAGGCGGCAATCTTTTCAGGTGCCGGACAATCCTGCGTCGCGGGTTCGCGGTTGCTGGTCCAAAAACCAGCGTATCAGCAGATGGTTGATCTGCTTTCAACCGCTGCGGGCAAGATCATCATGGGCGACCCCATGGACGAGGCTACGCAGGTTGGACCGATTATTGTGCCCCAGCAATGGGCGATGATTGACCGCATGGTGAAGGACGGCGAGCGGCAAGGCGCGCGCATCTGTGCCGGTGGCGGGCGGCCTGTGGGTCTTGATCAGGGCTACTACTATGCGCCAACCGTGCTCGATAACGTGAACAACGCGATGGATGTGGCGCGCGAGGAAATTTTTGGCCCAGTGGTGTCCATCATTCCTTTTGATACAGAAGCTGATGCCATCAGTTTGGCCAATGATACGAGCTTTGGTCTTGCGGGCGCGGTGTGGACCGCTGATGTGGCGCGCGCACACCGTGTGGCGGCTGCCGTGCGGGCGGGCACCTTCTGGATCAACAGCTACAAGAGCATATCGGTGATGTCGCCTTTTGGTGGCTTCAACGCCTCGGGTTTTGGACGCTCATCGGGGTTGGATGCTCTGCACAGCTACACAACCAGCAAAAGTGTTTGGGTGGAGACAGCGGCCTCGCCGCCTGTCTCCTTTGGCTATGTTGGCTGAATTCTTTAGTGACCGTCGAACTGCATGAGCGTGCGCACAGGAATGCCGAGTTTCTCGATCTTCTTTGCGCCGCCGAGTTCCGGCAGATCGATGATAAAGCAGGCCGCGACGATTTCTGCACCGAGCGATGTCAGCAAGCGGCACGCCGCTTCAGCGGTGCCGCCCGTGGCAATCAGGTCATCCACGAGAATGATCTTCTCCCCTCGCGTGACCGCATCCTTGTGAATTTCCATTTCATCGATGCCGTATTCCAGACTGTAGGCAATGCTGACGGTTTCATGCGGGAGCTTGCCCTTCTTGCGAATGGGTACAAAACCGGCGGACATTTGATGCGCCACTGCACCACCCAGAATGAAGCCACGGGCTTCAATGCCGGCCACCTTGGCGATCTTTGATCCGGCATAGGGCTGGACAAGCTCGTCGATGGAACGGCGAAAGGCGCGTGCATCCGCGAGCAAGGTGGTGATGTCGCGGAACATGATTCCGGGCTTTGGATAGTCCTTGATGGTGCGGACGCTGTCTTTGAGGTTCATTCCATGCCCCTGATGGTTTGTTGCCAGCTTTGTTTCAGTCAGTTCTGCTTCAGCACGCGGCCTGCAACCGCGTCCAGCTTTTTCAGCAAGGCGGGATCACGCGCAGAGGGTGCGGTCATAATGGCGCCGTCGAGCGCTCTGTGGGAGCCGTAGGGGCATGGGATTCGTTCTGCTGCAAAACCTGCAGCCAAACGGGCAACAACCCGTTTTGCAGCGTCGGTGTTGCTGTGCATTTGCTTGATGATCATGGCGACATCCACGGTGTCATGACTGGGATGCCAGGCGTCAAAATCTGTGACCATGGCGACCATGCAGTAGGTCAATTCTGCCTCGCGCGCGAGCTTGGCTTCGGGCATCGAGGTCATGCCGATGACATCAAACCCCTGTGCCTTGTAGGCGAGGCTTTCTGCCAGTGTTGAAAACTGTGGTCCTTCCATGCAAACCGCCGTGCCACCCATTGCATAGGGAACGTTTTCCGCCGCAACCGCCGCGCGGACCTGCTCTGCCAATGCGGAGCCAACGGGATGAGAGAAAGGCACATGGGCAACGCAGCCATTGCCGAAAAACGAGGTCTCGCGCTTGTGGGTTCGGTCAATGATTTGATCGACAAGCACGAAATGCCCTGGTGGCAGTGCTTCCTTGTACGAACCAACGGCTGAGAAACACACAAGGTCCGTCACGCCTGCCCGTTTCAATACATCGATATTGGCGCGATAGTTGATGCCAGACGGTGATAATCGATGCCCGCGTCCGTGGCGAGGCAGAAAGACCACTTCGGTTGATCCCAAAGTGCCGATGCGCAGACTGTCCGATGGTTCGCCCCAGGGGCTTTCCATTGCGACTTCACGGACATTGGATAAACCGGGCAAGTCATAAAGACCTGATCCGCCGATGATTCCCAGCTTTGCTTTTGACATAGTCTTTCCCGGTCTCTTGCCTGTCAACAATGAGAAAAGCGGTTGTTATGATGTGCGTCAAATAAAAAAGGCCCCGAGAAGGGGCCTTTGATGTTTTTTTGGCAGCGCTTCAGTGCCCGTGACCGTGCGATACCTTGGGTCCTTTGACGTCGGCCCAGACTTTCTTCTTCGTGTAGTAAAGAAGACCGGCAAAGACGATGAGGAAGATCAGAACGCGGAAGCCCATTTGCTTGCGCTCTTCAAGCTTCGGTTCAGCCGCCCACATCATGAAGGCCGTGACGTCCTTGGCATATTGTTCCTTGGTGGCAGGTGAACCATCGGTGTATTCCACCTGTCCGTCTGACAAGGGCGAAGACATCGCGATCTTCTGACCTGGCATGTACTTGTTGTAGCTGAGGCCGGTTTCAACCTGGATCGGCGGTTTTTCGCCTTCTTTCAGGTAACCTTCGGCGAGAAGCGCATAGATGTAATCCGGTCCCTGTTCCTGATACTGTGTGAAAATATCAAAGACGAAGAACGGAAAGCCGCGTGTGTAGGTGCGGGCTTTGGCCAGAACCGAGAAATCAGGAGGCGCTGCACCGCCGTTGGCCGCTTTGGCTGCTTCGACGTTGGCATGTGGTGACGGGAAACGATCAGCCGGGCGGGCTGGACGCTCGAACATTTCGCCCTTGTCGTTCGGACCATCCTTGACCTGAATAGGCCATTTGGCCGCCAGTTCCTTGATCTGCTCAATCTTGAACTCCGGGCCGCCCTTTTCAGAAAGGTTGCGGAACGAGAGCTTGGTCATGCCATGGCAGGCCGCGCAAACGTTCTGGTAAACCTGAAAACCACGCTGCAACTGGTTGTTGTCAAAGTGGCCAAGCGGGCCTGAGAAGGTCCATTTCTGGCGCGGCGGATTGACCTGATCTCCTGCTGCAAAAGCAGAGGTAGAGACAACACCCAAAAGAAGTGTGACGGCTGCGGCGGCTTTGAAGAGTGTTTTCATGATCATTATCCTTCAGTCCGGTCTCAGCCTTTGAGCTCTGGTGAGGCAGCAGCGCCGGCAGGTGTGCCGTACCCTCCACCCAGAACAGAGTCCGCAATTGATGCTGGCAATGCATCTGGTTTTTCAAAAAGACCAAGGAGCGGCAGAATGATCAGGAAGTGCGCAAAATAGTAGATCGTCAGGATTTGACCTAGACCAACCATGGTCAGCACGGTTTTGTCACCAATCACCATCACGGCTCTGCTGGTGTCCTGCGAGCCAACCCAGCCCAGAAGAACGCAGACCACAACAAAAACCCAGAAGAAGATGCGGAAAGTCGGGCGGTATGAGCCAGAACGGATACGCGATGTATCAAGCCATGGCAGGAATGCCAGGATGACAATCGCCGCACCCATCATCAACACGCCGCCTAGTTTGTCCGGGATGGAGCGCAGGATGGCATAGAAGGGCAGGAAGTACCATTCAGGCACGATATGCGCCGGTGTCTTCAAGGCATCGGCCATGATGTAGTTGTCAGCATGGCCAAGATAGTTCGGATGGAAGAAGATAAAGTAGGCAAAGACCACGAAGAAGCAGACCATGGCGAAAGCGTCTTTGACTGTCGCATAAGGCGTGAAAGGCACGGTGTCCTTCTGCAGGTTCTTCACCTCAACGCCGGTCGGGTTGTTTTGGCCAACCACATGCAGTGCCCAGACGTGAAGGATAACCACGCCAAAGATCATGAAGGGCAGCAGATAATGCAACGAGAAGAAGCGGTTGAGCGTCGGGTTATCAACGGCATAGCCGCCCCAGAGCCAGGTAACGATGGTTTCGCCAATGCCGGGAATGGCCGAGAACAGGTTTGTAATAACCACAGCACCCCAGAGTGACATCTGACCCCAAGGCAGAACGTAGCCCATGAAGGCTGTTGCCATCATCAGAAGCAGGATCACCACGCCGAGGATCCACAAAATTTCGCGTGGAGCTTTGTAGGAGCCGTAATACAGGCCACGGAAAATATGGATGTAAACGGCGAGGAAGAACATCGACGCTCCGTTCATGTGCATGTAGCGGATCAACCAGCCATGGTTCACATCACGCATGATGTGCTCGACTGACTGGAAGGCCATATCCACATGCGGCGTGTAGTGCATCGCCAGCACAATTCCGCTGATGATTTGTACAACAAGCATAACCATCAGGATGCCGCCAAAGGTCCAGAAGTAGTTGAGGTTCTTTGGTGTCGGATAAGCCACGAAGGAAGAATGCACCAACCCGATGATGGGCAAGCGCGATTCAAGCCACTTTGCAGCGGATGACTTGGGGACGTAGGTGGAATGGCCTTGCATGATCTTGTCTTCCCGTCAGTGTCAGGCCGCTGAACGCGTGCCGGAGATGCGGATGCTGGTTTCGGTCAGAAATGCGAATTCTGGAACAACGAGATTCTTGGGGGCAGGACCCTTCCGGATGCGGCCGGAGTTGTCGTAGTGCGAACCATGGCAAGGGCAGTACCAGCCGTTGTAGTCGCCGGAATTCTTGACAGGTACGCATCCGAGGTGCGTGCAGGAACCTTGCACAACAATCCACTTCGACTGCGGCGCATTGTTGAATTTTCCAATGCGGTCTCCATCCTTTTCAGGATCAGGCAGGGACTGCACATCATCCGCTTTTGCGGACTCGATCTCTTTCGCTGTCCTGTGACGCACGAAGATCGGCAGGCCGCGCCATTTCAGTGTAATCGACTGACCTTCAGGAACCTGGCTCAAATCAACATCAACCGGCGCACCGGCAGCGCGTGTGCTGGCATCAGGGCCGAGCTGCGAAACAAATGGCCAGATGGCCGAAGCTACACCAACGGCACCAACAGCGCCTGTTGCCAAATAGAGAAAATCGCGCCGGGTTCCCTCGGCATGTGTACTGGCCATCATCGCTTTTGCCTCACTGAGGCAATCCCTTGCTGGAGCGTATTGTTCTACCGGCTTTTTCAGGCAATGCCATGAAAGCCCAATTTAACTGCCAAACGCTATTTCTGACATATTGGCAATGCGACTCGACGTCACTTACCTTATGCACGCGGTCCCTTTGACAATCTTTTTTGAGATTGTCCAGCGAAAGCGATTCCTTGAATCACATCATAGCGTTAACGAAGTCTCACGTCTGTTTTTGCGCTTTGCAGGTGAGGGATGATATTCCAGCGTTCAGACGTGCCAAAATGGGCTCTTGCTTGCAGTCGATTCGCTTTCGAAACAATGAATTGTATCCGCAGGCAGGCTGTTGCTGGAGCTTGCAAGGAGTTGAACAGGCGTGAGTGATACTATTTTTGCCTTGTCGTCTGGCTCCGGAAGAGCTGGTGTTGCAGTGATCCGTATCAGCGGAGCACAGGCGGCATCTGCTTTCTTGATGCTGTCGCCGGGCGAACTGCCAGCGCCACGTCATGCAAAGCTGCGTAAACTGCACGATCCTGTTTCCGGCGCGATGCTTGATCAGGCATTGGTTCTCTGGTTTCCGGGGGCCGCAAGTTTCACCGGCGAGCCATCTGTAGAGTTGCACCTCCATGGCGGCAGGGCGGTTGTATCGGGTGTTTTGCACGCTCTTGGAGAGATCAAGGGCTTGAGGATTGCAGAGGCCGGAGAGTTTACGCGGCGCGCCCTCGAGAACGGCAAACTGGATTTGACGCAGGTTGAAGCGCTCGGTGATCTGATTGATGCTGATACCGCCACGCAACGTGAGCAGGCGTTGCGTGGATTGGATGGCGCTTTGGGTATGACCGTCCAGCGCTGGCGTGAGGATATTCTTGAGATCAAGGCGATCATTGCTGCTGACATCGATTTTAGCGACGAAGGTGATGTCGGAGAAAGCGTCGCGGAAGGAATCGATTCGCATCTGGAACAATTGGAACAAAGCATGCGGTCAGTTGCTGCGCTGGCTGCACAAGGTCGTTTGATCAACGACGGGGTGAAGGTTGCACTGGTTGGACGACCCAATGTCGGAAAATCAACGCTTCTGAATGCACTCGCGGGAAGTGATGTCGCGATTGTAACCGAATATGCTGGCACAACGCGCGATGTGCTTGAGGTGCGGCTTGATCTCGATGGCTATCTTGTTCGGCTCTTTGATACTGCCGGGATAAGAGAGACCCACGATCCTATAGAGAAGCTTGGTATTGAAAGAACCTTCAGGACGCTTTCTGATGCCGATATCGTTTTGCTCCTTGATGACGGAACGCAGGACGAGCGTTCTGTTCGTCTCGAAGTTTCAAAAAGATCGATTCGTATCCGAACCAAAAGTGACATCGTGAACGATAAAAGCACCGCTTTTGATCTTGCTCTCTCCGCAAAGACAGGTTCAGGACTGAATGAACTGAGATGCCAACTTACCTCAGAGATTCAGGATATTGCGGGTCGACACGAGCCAGCCCTCGTCACGCATGCACGTCAGGAAGCGGCCCTAACGCGTGCGTTGGACGCGTGCCGTCTTGCAAGGCAAAGCACAGCGAAGGGAATAGAGATTGTTTCCTACCATGTTGAAAATATGGATTTGGCTTTGGGTGGCTTGCTGGGCACAGTTGGTGTAGAGGAAGTTTTGGGTGCGATTTTCACGCGCTTCTGTGTTGGAAAGTGAAAATGTTTCACGTGAAACATTGAACAGGAAGAGCGTCTGAACGCCAAGACGGATAGTAAAATGTCAGGTTCAATATCCTATGATGTCATCGTTGTTGGTGGCGGCCACGCGGGTTGCGAGGCAGCCGCTACGTCTGCGCGCCTTGGCGCTAGAACCGCCCTCATTACATTGAGACAAGACAATCTTGGAGTTCTGTCCTGCAACCCCGCCATTGGTGGTCTTGGTAAGGGGCATCTTGTCCGCGAGATCGATGCTCTTGATGGCGTTATGGGACGGGTGGCCGATGCCGCAGGAATTCAGTTCCGCATGCTCAATCGTCGCAAAGGACCAGCTGTGCGTGGCCCTCGCGCTCAGGCGGACCGTAAGCTGTATATGGCAGCGATGTCCGCTGAATTGCTGGAAGCTACGCCGGGACTAACAGTGATTGAGGCCGAAGTTGATGACTTGATCGTTGACCAAAACGCAGTTGCTGGCGTGACAACACGTGATGGTCGAGCATTCAAGTGCTCCTCTCTGGTGATTACAACCGGTACCTTTCTGCGCGGCTTGATTCACATTGGCCTGGATCGTGTGTCTGCCGGTCGCGTGGGAGAAAAGCCAGCGGTTAAACTGGCAGAACGTTTGCAAGCTGCTGGCTTTTCTATGGGGCGATTGAAGACAGGCACACCGGCTCGTCTCGATGGCAGTACAATTGACTGGTCCAGTCTCGATGTTCAGCAAGGAGATGAAAAGCCCGAGCCTTTTTCATACCTTACCAAGTCGATCTCCAATCGGCAGGTTCCATGCTATATCACCCGGACTACGGCAGAGACACACGCCATTATTCAGCGCAATCTGGATCGCGCGCCTGTTTACTCGGGTCAGATAGATGGTCGCGGCCCGCGCTATTGTCCTTCCATAGAAGATAAGGTGGTTCGCTTCTCTGATCGTGAAAGCCATCAAATTTTTCTTGAGCCAGAAGGTCTGGATGACAACACGGTTTATCCCAACGGGATATCAACTTCGATGCCGGTTGATGTTCAAAACGAGATCATTGCCTCGATACCTGGATTGGAAAAGGCAGTAATCAAGCAGCATGGCTATGCAATCGAGTACGATTTTATCGATCCACGTGAACTCTTCCCCAGCCTCGAGACCAAGCGATTGCCGGGATTGTTTTTGGCCGGACAGATCAACGGCACGACAGGTTACGAGGAGGCGGCAGCACAAGGCTTGGTCGCGGGACTTAACGCGGCCCGTAAAGCTGCAAAGCAGGACGCGGTTGTTTTCAACCGCTCGGAATCATACATTGGTGTGCTGGTTGATGATCTGGTGACGCGCGGCGTAACAGAGCCTTATCGCATGTTCACGTCACGATCCGAGTTTCGCCTTGCGTTGCGGGCTGACAATGCTGATTTGCGAATGACACCCTTTGGACAGGATCTTGGTCTTGTGAACAATCCTAGAGCACGTGTGTTCATGCAAAAGACTGCTGAAATTCAGCGGGCAGAAGCTGTGCTTCGTCAGCTCACACTGTCACCAAGTGAAGCCAGAAAGTATGAACTGCCGTTGAATCAAGATGGTATCAGACGGTCAGCATTTGAACTCTTGTCATATCCCCATATTGACTGGCAGGATTTGATCCGTGTCTGGCCCGAGCTGCGGTCTGAAACACCTGAGATGGTGGAGCATTTGAGCACCGAGGCGAAGTACGCGGTGTATCTCGATCGTCAGCAAGTGGATATTGATCGTATCAAGAAAGATGAAACGCTTGATCTCTCCGTGTTTGACTTGAACGGGTATGACCATATTTCTGGTCTTTCCAATGAATTGCGTTTGAAATTGAATTCGATTCGGCCCCGTTCTATTTCTCAGGCACGCGGAATAGAAGGCATGACACCTGCGGCTCTGGGTCTTGTTGCTGCTCATGCCCGAAGGAAGCGTCAAGATATCAAACTGGCTGCCATGGCTCAGAATGAAGAACGGGTGTCTTGATGAAAGACAACGAAGCTTTGCGGGCCAGTGTTTCACGTGAAACATTCACCCGTCTCGAGACTATCGTCCAGCAGCTTGAAAAGTGGCAACCACGCATCAATCTGGTTTCACCCAACACCATGTCTCAGATTTGGCAAAGACATATTCTTGACTCAAGCCAAATCTATTTTCTGTTTCCAAAGGCCTTGAAGTGGATTGATCTTGGCTCTGGTGGTGGGTTTCCGGGACTTGTTCTGGGAGCGTTTCTTGCTGATGTCGCCGGCGCAAACATTACATTGGTCGAAAGCAATGCAAAGAAGTGTGCTTTTCTGCGTGAGACGGCCAGAATTGCCAAACTGCCAGTACGCGTCATCAACAAGCGTATAGAGGATACGGTGCCACAGACGACAGAGGTTTTTGATGTTGTGACAGCGCGTGCCTTGGCTTCTCTCACGGATTTGGCAACAATGGCGCTGCCATTGCTGGAAAAAGGAACCATTGGTGTGTTTCCCAAGGGACAAGATGTTGATGACGAGATAGAATGTGCATCTACATCTTGGAATTTGGGCTATGATCTGGTTGATAGTCATACAGATGCACAAGCGCGGATTGTTGTCCTTCGGTCACTGTCAAAGCGCTCGTGATACCGAAACAGCAAACAGGAGGGCCCGCTATGTTAGCCTTGTCGAACAAGCCGCGTATCCTCGTCGTCGCCAATCAAAAAGGCGGCGTTGGCAAAACAACCACCGCAATCAATCTTGGAACAGCGCTGGCGGCCATTGGTCAGCAGGTTTTGGTTGTTGATCTTGATCCACAAGGCAATGCCTCAACGGGTTTGGGTGTTGCAGCACGGGACCGTTCGCTTTCCACTTATGATGTCCTGATTGGCGAAGCCTCCATGCGTGAAACCGTGGTTGAGACCTCTGTTCCGCGCTTGCATCTTTCTCCATCCACCATGGATCTTCTTGGTGCTGAACTGGAACTCGCGCAGGAGAAGGACCGTGGCTACAAATTGCGGGATGCTCTCCATGCGATGGATCAGGATGGAATGCAGCCTCGCTATGATTACATTCTGATTGATTGCCCGCCTTCGCTCAATTTGCTGACGATCAATGCCATGGCGGCTGCTGATGCGGTTCTGGTTCCACTGCAGTGCGAGTTCTTTGCGCTGGAAGGTTTGAGCCAATTGCTGCGAACGGTTGAGCAGGTGCGCAACAGTCTCAATCCCCAATTGTCCATTCATGGTGTGGTTCTCACGATGTTTGATCCGAGAAACAATCTGGCAGGGCAGGTAATTGCAGATGTGCGCCAGTTTCTGGGCGACAAGGTTTACAATACCGTTATTCCGCGCAACGTCAGGGTCTCCGAGGCGCCCTCTCACGGAAAGCCAGTCTTGCTGTATGATTTGAAGTGTGCCGGGTCACAAGCCTATTTGCAACTTGCCTCTGAAGTCATTCAAAGAGAGCGCATGTTGCGCGCCGCCGCATAAAGTTTTGGAGTTAAGTAATGTCTGATGAGCAAATTCCACAGCGCCCATCCCGGCTTGGTCGCGGCCTGGCGGCTTTGATCGGAGATACTTCTGATGAGAATGCCGCTTTGCAGCGCGCTCGTGGGCAGCGCTCGGTGCCGATCGAGTTTGTCAGGGCGAACCCGCTCAATCCCCGCAAGCATTTTGCTGATGAAGAGTTGGGAGAACTGACAGAATCCATTCGCGAGAAGGGAATCATTCAACCAATCGTCGTGCGGCCAAAACCCGGTATGCCCGATGTCTATGAAATTATCGCTGGTGAAAGACGCTGGAGAGCAGGCCAACGCGCAGGTTTGCATGAGGTTCCGGTTGTCATTGTTGAAGCCAATGACAAGGAAGCGCTGGAGCTCGCTATCATTGAGAACGTCCAGCGTGCTGATCTTAACCCGCTCGAAGAGGCTTATGGTTATGAGCAATTGATCGAGCAATTTGGTTATATTCAAGCTGATTTGGCAAAAGTTGTCGGCAAAAGCCGCAGCCATGTCGCCAACACGATGCGGCTTTCAAAGTTGCCGCCTGCTGTGAAAATGTTGGTGACTGAGGGGCAAATTTCAGCAGGTCACGCCCGTGCTTTGCTCACTGTGAATGATCCAGACGGTCTGGCAAAGCGCATTGTCGCTCAAGGCCTGACTGTGCGTGATGTGGAACGCATCGCGCAGGCAGAATCGGATCCAACCACGACCGTAGCCAGTCAGCTGCGAGCCAAGCCCGAAAAGGATACTGATACCAAGGCGCTTGAAAAGGCTTTGAGTGACGTAACAGGCCTTGTTGTCACCATTGAGCACAAAGCCGGTGGCGGTATTGTCAGCATCCGTTACAAGACTCTTGAGCAACTGGACGCCCTCTGTCATCGCTTGCGAAACTGAACCTGATTTGCACGTTTTAGCGTCGAACTGACAGGCCAAGGCTCCAAAGGGCGCGAATAGCCGTCGCTTCTCCGAGTGCAGCGTGCTTGCGGATGTTGAAGACAGCATCTCCAATGATTTGTACCGCGCGCGTCAAACGTGCATCCGTCCAGCGTGATATATGATCTGATACAGCCCGTTCACGCTTCCAGTTAACGCCGTTGCGCTTCATCGATTCGCTGGCGTTACGATCATCGCCTTGCATTGCACGAATGTTCTGAAGCAGGAAACTGTGCCGCAAGGCAAATCCCATGAGAACACCAGGATCAACTCCGTCTGCAAACAGGCGTCGGGCCTCGGTTTCAATCGTTTCCAACTGTCCTGAGAAGGCAGCATCAATCACGGCATCTGTTGAAAGTGATGCGGCATCTGTGATGACGGCCTCAACGTCTTCTAGCGTGATCTGTTTTTGTCCATGACAGTATAGGAATAATTTCTCTATCTCGCTGCGCGAACGCTTTCTGTCCGCACCCACGGACTGGAGAAGCGTCTGTTTCGCATCACTGCTGATCGAGAACCCAGCCTCTTGCAAAAGCGTATCAAGCAACCGGCCCGTATCGCGAACCTCTTCAGCATAGCAGGCAACCGCAGCCCCAACTGACGTTTTATCAAACAGCTTGCGCAGGTAGTGTGTGGGCTTGATATCGCCAGCTTCTATGATGATCCGCGCGTCTATCGGAGGTGTTGCAAGCAGCGTCTCCAGTGCCTGCGCTATGCTTTTGCTGCCTGTGCGGATACGCAAGGCACGCACACCTCCAAACATGGAAATGGCATTGGCTTCATCCACAAGCTTCAGAGGATCATTGGCAATCTCGTCACCATCCAGACGCATGATGTTATCAGCATCGCGGTCAACAGTGGCGCGGGCAATCATGGCCGCTCGTTCTGATACAAGGCCCTCGTCAGGCCCGTAGAAAAGAACAAGCGAAAAGCGAGAAAACCCTGTTTTTACAAAGGCTTCGATATCTTTGGACGCAACTGCGACCATGACACTTCAGCGTTTGCTGGCAAGATAGGCTGCCACACGTGTCTTGATCTGGTCTGCCATTTGTCTGGCGCCCTGAATTTCGGCGTCCCTCGCGGCGCGAACAGAGGCAAAGCGCTGCTGGCTTCTGTCGTATGATACGACGACTGTTGAAGTGCCTGTTTCCAGCACTGCCGGTTTGCCCGTTTCCGTGAGTGTATAGGTTGCTTCCAGAATCATGGTTGCGGTTTCAGCTGCACCGGAAATACGGTCAATCACTGTTGCTGCCACGCGCTGTCTTGCATTAACAGTCAATCGATACTGAGTGCCAGTTGATGACGGGGCATTTCCGCCACGCAGGCCAAACTCCAGTTCGTTTCGCAGATAATGCTGCATCCGGTCGCCGTCGACTGTAATGCTGACATTGCTGAGAGACTGCTGAATGTCCAGTCCGTTGTTCTCTGCCGTGCCGTAAAGCGGCCGAATGCAGCCACTCAGGCCTATGGCCAGAATACTGACAACAAAAGCGGATCTCAGAGCGTGTTTCATCATGGCTTTCTATCCCACAACATTCACAATGCGAAGTGGTACAACAATGATCTTTTTGATATCGCGGCCTTCCAGCGCACGAACGACCGCTTCATTTTCACGAACAGCTGTTTCGACTTCACCTTGTGTGGCGCTTCTGGACAAAGTGATATCGGCGCGCTTCTTGCCGTTGACCTGGACCGGATAGGTAATTGTATCTTCGACAAGCAAAGCCTGCTCAACAGCTGGCCACAGGGCTTCCGCGGCCAATCCCTTTTGGCCAAGCACTTCCCAGCATTCCTCAGCGAGATGCGGCATCATCGGAGCCAGCAACTGGATGAGAATTGTGGCTGCTTCACGAAGGGCTGCTGCCATGTCTGCACTTGGCGTGCCTTTGGCCAGCACACCGGAGATGACATTGGAGAGTTCATAGATATGTGCGACGCATCGGTTGAAGCGCAGCTTCTCCACATCTTCAGTGACGTTGGCCAAAGCCTTATGGGCCGCACGGCGCACAGCAATTGAATCGTCTCCGAAATGAACGGCTTCCAATGACTGAACGAGATCAGCGACCTCTCCTGTAATGCGCCAGATGCGCTGCACAAAACGGCCTGCCCCCTGCACGCCGTCCTCTGTCCAGTTGACATCACGCTCAGGTGGGGAATCTGACAGCATGAACCAGCGGGCGGTATCTGCACCATACGTCTCGATGATATCATCGGGATCGACGACGTTCTTCTTTGCCTTGGACATTTTTTCAATGTCGCCGATCACAACTTCAATTCCGTCAGACAGTCTGAAGGCTCTGCGACCAGTGGAGCTGTGCTCGAAGCGCAATTCAGAAGGGGGATGCCAACTACCTTCTGGCCCTTTGTAGGTTTCGTGAATGACCATACCTTGAGTAAACAGCCCCTCAAATGGCTCTTTCAAGTTTGAATGGCCAGTCTTGGTCATGGCACGCATCCAGAAGCGGGCATAAAGCAGATGCAGGATCGCATGCTCGATGCCACCGATATACTGGTTGACCGGCAGCCAGGAGTTGACTGCGGACGGCGTTGTTGGCGCATCCTCGTTCCAGGGATCCGTGAAACGGGCAAAATACCAGGATGAATCCCCGAAGGTGTCCATGGTATCCGTTTCGCGCCGTGCCGACTTGCCGCACTGCGGGCAACCACAGAACTTCCATGTAGCGTGGTGATCCAGTGGATTGCCCGGTCTGTCGAAGGTGACATCGTCTGGCAGTTTGACCGGCAGGTCCTTCTTCGGCACCGGCACAACGCCGCAAACCTCACAGTGAATGACAGGAATGGGGCAGCCCCAGTAGCGCTGGCGCGAAATGCCCCAATCACGCAGGCGGAAGTTCACCTTGCGCTTACCGATAGGTTTCCCGGCCATCGATTCGGATGCGAGACGATTGGCAACATGCTCAAAAGCTGCCTCGGTGCTCATGCCATCGAGGAAGCGCGAGTTGATCATCACGCCGTCGTCAACATAGGGAATGCCTTCGCTGACTGCCTTCAGGGCAGCGGCGCGGGCTGGCTCGTCTTTTGGCGCAACGACCGGAATGATCGGCAGTTTGTACTTCGTTGCAAACTCGATGTCGCGCTGGTCACCACCGGGGCAACCAAAGATCGCGCCAGTGCCGTAGTCCATCAATACGAAGTTTGCGACATAAACCGGCACTGTCCAGTTTGGATCGAAGGGATGCACGGCCTTGATGCCGGTATCAAACCCCTTCTTCTCGGCTGTCTCGAGTGCAGCAACAGATGTGCCCATGCGGCGGCATTCATCACAAAAGGCTGCAAGTTCAGCGTTTTTCTCGGAAGCGGCTTTAGCCAGAGGATGATCCGGCGCAATTGCCATGAACGACGCACCAAACAGCGTATCTGGCCGCGTGGTGTAGATTTCGAGTTCGTCAAAACCCTTTGGCGACGTGGTTTTGTCGAGTGCCCAGCGCAGCATCAATCCCTCAGAGCGGCCGATCCAGTTGCGCTGCATTGTGCGCACTTTCTCGGGCCAGCGCTCCAATGTGTCGAGCGCCGCATGCAACTCCTCAGCGTAGTCCGTGATTTTCATAAACCACTGGGTGAGCTCTTTCTGCTCAACCAGTGCGCCGGATCGCCAGCCGCGCCCGTCAATCACCTGCTCGTTGGCGAGCACGGTCATGTCCACTGGGTCCCAGTTCACCTTGGAAACTTTGCGCTCGACAAGGCCGGCTTTCATGAAATCGATGAACATGGCCTGCTGGTGCTTGTAGTAGCTGGGATCGCAGGTCGCGATCTCGCGGTGCCAGTCGAGCGACAGTCCCATGGACTTCAACTGGGTGCGCATCGCATCGATGTTGGCATAGGTCCATTTGGCGGGATGCGTGTTGTTCTGCATCGCGGCGTTCTCTGCCGGCATGCCAAAGGCGTCCCAACCCATGGGATGAAGCACGTTGAAACCACGCGCACGCTTGTAGCGGGCAACCACATCGCCCATGGCGTAGTTGCGCACATGGCCCATGTGGATGCGGCCTGATGGATAGGGGAACATCTCGAGCACGTAGTATTTTGGACGCGCATCATCGTTGCGCGTGCGGAAAAGCTCTTTGTCTTCCCAGGTTTTGCGCCACTTCGGCTCAGCTTCGCGGGCATTGTATCTGTCGTTGCGCATGATCTTGTCTAAATCTGTAACGGAAAGCGTGATTTCAGCTAGGACACGAAAGCAGGCTGCGGGTCAATAACTGCTGACGGGCAAAAATGCCACTTGCGCTCCTTCCAGCGATCATGTTG
>JBOFGV010000125.1:0-67701 GCA_051649305.1 Beijerinckiaceae bacterium | reverse complement strand
CGCTCAGGTTGCCCAGCAGGTTGTCATGCATGTTCTGCAACCGCTGGGGAATGCCGTCGGCGTTGTTGTCTGGGGTATACTTGACGATGACGTCCGTCAGCGGGCGACCGCCGAGATTGAGATACTTGGCGTACTCAATGCCGAGATAAATGAACGCCTTGTTGTTATCGATATTGCCATTGTTGACAACATAGTTGTCGTCCAGGAAATCCCAGACCTGTGCAATCACATCCGCCATGCTGGCGGTTGGGCCCATATTCGCCTTCACTGCGACAAGAACCGCTGCCATATCAATAACGCCGCTCACAGCAGTATTGGTATTGATCGCACTCACGATGAAAGTGTCACGGTTCACGCCCGGCTCGAAACCATTGGTGAGCGACGGATTGTCCCCCGCCATGACAACATTATCCAGAGAACCACCCTCAAACGCATCGCCTGTCTGCGCCGCGCTCGTGATCACAGGCGCGTCATTCACCGGTGCCACGTTGACGGTGACAGTGGCGGTGTTTGACAGATTGTTGAAAGCACGGCCGTCGCTGAGGACATAGGTGAAGGTCGCCGCGCCATTGAAGTTGGCGTTGGGTGTGAACTTGATGGTGCCATCGCTGAGCAATTCAGCTGTGCCGCCAGCGCCGCTGGTGACAGAATGGATGACGAGCGGATTGCCTTCGGCATCCGTATCGTTGCCAGTCAGCATTGCCACTGTGAAGATCGAAACAGTGTCTTCCGTTGCGGCCAGCGTATCATTACCGGCGACAGGCGCCGGATTGACGACGATGTTGATGAAGTTCTCGGCCAGAATGGAATTGTTGCCTTCGTCGCGCACTTCAACCGAGACGCGGTAACGACCGGCGGCAGCTGGGTCAAAGTTATAGCCTGCGGCGTTGGCGGCAGTGAGAATATATTCGAAATTCTCTGATCCCTGAAAGACTGTCTGGTTCAGGAAGGCGGCTGCGGCGGTAGCCCCGCCAGGACCGGCGGCGATCTGCGCAGCAAGCTGGTCGATGGTCCATGTAACGCGCGTCACAGGGTTGGCGCTGTTGGAGTCAAGCGTGCTCAGTGTGAAGACAATATTGTAATCACCGATTGTCTTGACTGTGCCACCATCGGTGTCTGTGCCGATCGAGAACTGGAAGTTCCAACGGGCCCAGGCATCATCGTTGGTATTGGAGCTGCCCTGCGGTGTGCCAAGGGTTGTGCCGCTGGCGACCACATAAGTACGACCTGTAGGATCAAGCGCCATATCAACCGGACGTTCGCCGGTGAAACGATGGCCGGCGTTGAGGCCGATTTCGAGTCCTGGAGCGTCTGTCGCATCTGTCACAACGGCAAAGCCGCTGCCGGGAATGCCGCTGCCGATGCGCAGGTTGCCGCCGGTCAAAACGCCGGAATTGAGCGTGGTGTTGGCAACAAACGTGTCTACATCATTCACCGCGCCAACCGTAAACGTCCGGGTCTGACCGGCGAGTGTGGCCGCGCCATCGCTCACGGTGTAGGTGAGTGTGATGGGGCCGTTGTAATTTGCAGCAGGCGTGATGGTGTAGGTGCCATCATTGTTGTTGACAACAGTGCCGTTTGAAGACGTGAGGGTCGAGATGCTCAGCGTGTCGCTCTCAGCATCAGTGAAGCCTTGCAAAAGCGAAGCCGCAGTGACGGTGTAGGCCACATCTTCTGTGCCTGCAGCGAGCGAAGCTGTCGGCGTGCCACGCGGCGCATCGTTTTCGCCTCCGATGCTTACCGTCAGCGTCTGGTTGGTTGTGGTGGTTCCGTCAGATACCGTGAAAGTGAAGGTCTCGGTCGCATTGGTTTTGCGCGCTTCGATGGCGGCGTCAGTTGGGACGAATTCAAAGGCACCTGTGCTCGCGTTAACATGCAGCGTGCCGTAAGTCCCTGCTTTCATCACAGTGAAGCTGGCATTGGTGCTGGCAACGCTGCCGTCAATGCCGAAGGTTTTCGTGTTGGCGGTATCAGCGTCTGTTGCAGTCAATGTGCTGCCCAATGGCCCGAACGTATTATCCCCCGCAGTATCAATGTAGAGCAGATTGAAACCCGGAGACGAAAACACAGGTGCATCGTTCTCACCAGTGATCTTGAAGGCCAGCGTTTTGGCAACAACACCATCGTCGCCGGATTGGGCATTGAAGGCGATGTAATAGGTGACGGACTGGCCTGATGCCAGCCAGTTGAAGGCCGCACGATCATAGGACACTGCGCCAGTTCCGGCGTCAAAAGTAATGAGGCTGAGAAGCGTGCCTGAAGGTGGTGTCAAAGCCGACAAGATCGACAGAACGCCCGATCCGTCAATATAATCGTCCGCAACATCTGATGCGTCGTCATCGGTGATTGTCACCTGATCAGCGATATTGAAATTGACCATTGTCGTTGTATTCGCTTCGGCCACATCGGCGCGGTTCACAACGGCGATTGTCGCTGCATCTGCAGTGCCCGTGATGGTGACGGCGACGTCTCTCGTGAAAAATGCGCCGCTGCCGTCAGCAATCTTGATCGTGTAGGTGAGGTTCAAGATCTGGCCGACATCCAGATACTGGAACTGCGCATCTGTACCGGTGAAGGTCCAGGCCACAGAGCCGGTTGCATCTGTGGTGGTGGACGTCATTGTTGTCTGAAGAAGAGCGGCAAGAGCAGTATCATCGAGTGTCAGGCCAGCGATCACACCACCCTTTGCAACGCTCACGACAGCTGTGTGCGTATCCAGCACATCAATATCGTTGAAGCTGATGCTGCCGGTGGCAGGGGCACCGAAGCTGTCTTCTGTGAGCACAACCGGCCCGCCGGTCGAGGATGTGAAAACAGGCGCATCATTGGCGCCTGTGATGGTGATGGTTACAGGCATCAGGGTGATGTTGCCCTGGCCATCCACAACCGGAATGTTGAAGGTTTCAGTGCGCTGCTGACCCACTGCGAGGAACTGGATTGCACTGTTGCTGACCGTGTAGGTCCAGCTGATCGTGCCATCGGGATCACCGCTGCCCAGATCATCATCGGTGATCAGCGCTGTCAGCGTGCCAAGTGGCAACGCGGGGCCAGGACCAGTGCCTGATACGGGGATGATGGCATCAAGGCCATGGAAGTCCGTCGGGCTGTCATCGCCAAACAAGAAGCTGTTGGTGAAGGTGTAGGTGCCACCATCCTCCGTGACAGACTGTGCAACGATGCTGGATGCGCCGGTAATGAAAAAAGGAGCGTTCATGATGTTGTCCTCGGAAGTTTGGTTATTTCAAATTGCGCCAAGAGAATTCTTGCGCGATGTCGGAATGGGAAAGATGTGATTTCGCTAGGCGGCGCAGTTATTTAGCGCGAACGCCTTTCGGGACGTGGAATTCAGAAATTTTGCAGGGTTTTGGTCAGCTGAACGTGCAGAAAAATTATATTGATATCGAAGAATACAATTGTTGATTACAATCATGACAATTTTAGAACAATCATGAAGACCATGACTTGCGTTGGCAAAGCAATTTTTTAATGAGCATCTGTTTACAGAGGCCAAAATGCCAAAATAAGAAAAATATTTACTCATTTCATAGCCACCCACTCTATGCAAAAGCACCAACGGATCGCTCGCAGCAATTAATATTGTTATTTTAAGCTCAAAGACATGAGCTTCATTCTTCTTGTGTTTTTTATAAGCTACGCAACGATCGAAAGTTATCTGTTTTAACAATTTTTTAATATATTGATACGTCGTGTCGCGTCAAGGTCGTTTTTTGACCCCGGGAATTTTCAAGGTATCTATAGTTAACTTGCTCCGCGCCTTGGTCCAGGAACTCAGCTGACTATGGAAGCGCAAGATGGGTCCTCAAATAAGCTGGAGTCGCCGGGTACGCTGGTTCAATCAAAAGCATTCATGCAGCTCAGATGTGCTGCATGAAAAGGTACGGTGTTTTTGTGCGCAATGAAGTTTGAATTTTTCTATTCAAAGCAGAAACCGAACAATAACGTCTCACGCCAATGCAGCATGCTCTTTCGCAACAAAAGCGATACGCACCATGTTTGTGGCACCAGACGTACCGAAGGGTACGCCGGCAATGATTGTCACGCGGTCGCCAACGGCAGCGAAACCCTCCCTGACCGCAAACTTGCATGCACGGGAGGCCATATCCTCCACATCACTGGCGTCTTTTGTCAGAACAGGATGTATACCCCAGACAAGGCTCAATTGGCGTGCTGTGGCAACATTGGGCGTCAAGGCAATGACTGTTGCATCAGGACGTTCGCGGCCAATGCGAAGGGCGGTTGATCCCGATGATGTCCAGGCGCAGATCGTCCGGATGTTGAGTGTGCCAGCAATCTGATGCGCAGACGCTGCAATGGCATCCGCTCCGGTTGTTTCAGGCAAAGCTCTTTTGGTGTTGATCATATCACGGTGGGAGGGATCGTTTTCCGTTTCCTCGATGATCCGGTTCATCATGGTAACAGCTTCAACCGGGAACTGGCCGGAAGCACTTTCGGCTGACAGCATGACGGTATCCGCTCCTTCATAAACGGCGGTTGCGACATCAGACACCTCTGCCCGTGTTGGCACAGGCGCAATGATCATGCTTTCAAGCATCTGGGTTGCCACAACCACCGGCTTACCCAAGCTCCTTGCAGTTCGAATAATCTTCTTTTGTGCGCCGGGAACTTTCTCGAGTGGCATTTCCACACCAAGATCACCACGCGCAACCATGAGCGCATCAGCGGCTTCAGCAATAGCCTCAAGACGCTGAATAGCTTGTGGCTTTTCTATTTTGGCCATGATCGATATCTTGCGCCCGACGATCCGGCGAAGTTCAGCAATATCCTCTGGGCGCTGCACAAACGATAGCGCAATCCAGTCTACACCTGCCTGAAGAGCGGCTTCCGCATCTCCCCGGTCCTTTTCGGTCATGGCTGAGACTGGGATAACAGTATCTGGCAAGCTGATGCCCTTGCGGGATTTGAGCATTCCCCCCACAACCACACGCGCAGTCACCTCATCCGGTGCAGCAGATTCAACAACAAGCCTCAGTTTGCCGTCATCCAGGATCAAAGTATGCCCTGGCTCCAGCGCATTCAGGATTTCAGGATGCGGAAGACAGACGCGGCTTGAATCACCCCGCATCGGGTTGGCATCCAGTCTGAACTTCATGCCGCCTTGCAGTTGCACACTTGCTTCGTCTTCAAAGTTTCCAACACGCAGCTTTGGGCCTTGCAGATCAACCAGAATGCCGACCGGGCGTCGGAACTCCTTTTCGAGATCACGCAACAAGTGAACCATATCCCCGAGTTTCTCACGGGGCAGATGGCTCATGTTGAGGCGGAAGACATCCACGCCGGCTATGAACAGTTTGCTGATCATTTCCTTGCTGGAGGATGCCGGCCCGAGAGTTGCAAGAATTTTTACACGGCGGTGGCGACGCATGGACAACCCCTATTGTTCAATAAAGGACGCGCGGTCATGCGCGTCTCAGCTATGGGCACTGCATGTTTAAAATGAACGGCGCGAGATAACGAAAGGCTGACGCTAACGGTCTTGAGCGCGACAAGCTTCCAGGCGTGACAGCGTTTCATTTGTGATCCTCCCGTCCACACCTCGCCAGTGCCCTGAACGTGATGCGCAACTGACAGCTGTCATGGATCACTATGCAAGCCAATGTCAATACCATGGAAATATTTTATTACCATGGATCATATCTAAGATGTGCGAAAGCGCATTCTCTCCATCGGTTATAGCCTACTCAAAGGACGTGAATTGAGAACGCTCCATCACGCGCCTGCGTGAGACATCTAGGCGGGCTTCAGCCTTTTTCAGCTCTTCAATTGCTTTGCGCACAAAGGTGATGTGAGCCTGTGCAGCCGACCGCGCTCCTTCGGGATTGCCGTTCATAATGGCTTCAAAGATAAGCCGGTGCTGCTCTATGGTCGCTTCCTGATAACCAACACGGCTGTAGAGACGGGAACGATTAAAGAAAACATCATTGCGCAACAACGAGGAAGTGCCACGCATAATGTGCAGGATCGCCAGATTGTGACAGGCTTCATAGATGGCGATGTGAAACTCAGCGTCTGCGGCTGCTTCACGCCGCGGGTCTCCTTTTTCATGGCTTTTTACAAAATTATCAAAGGCTTGCTTTAAATTTTGCCTATCAATCTCTGTCGCTCGCAATGCAGCAAAATAAGATGCGGCACCTTCAATGACCTCGCGGAATTCAAGATAGTCATCAAAGCTGGTGGGCTCGCTTCTAAACAGGGAAACCAAGGGCTCAAGGATAGGCTCGGCGGTCAACTCACGCACATGCAGGCCGCCGCGCTTGAGTTGTAACAATCCTTCACCTTCCAGAATACCAAGGGCTTCACGAATGATAGGGCGCGAAGCCAACATTGCATCAGCCAGTTGCCGCTCACTTTGCATCCGGTCGCCTGGCCGCAGGACACCTTGCAGGACCATCAACCTCAATCGATCGGCGACATCATCAGATAGTTTGCGTGTTTTCATTGTGAGTCTCTTTCTGGCCCACTTTATTCGCTCAAGGGATTGACGGCAACAATGAACCATGGATATTTATATGAACCATGGACAATATTCAACAACCCAGCAGAACCGAAACACCTGCCGCAGAGCTGCAACAGACAAACTGGCGGCACTTGCTGGAATGCGCCTACAGAGCCTGTGTGAGCAGAGCTCATCCTTCGCAATGCCTCCCGCCTCACCTCTCGTCGCTGCCATCTGCAAACCGTGTGGTTGTTGTGGGCGCAGGCAAAGCGTCTGCGGCCATGGCCAATGTGCTGGAACAACATATCCAGCGACCGGTCGAAGGCGTTGTTATAACCCGCTATGGCCACGCCGCTCCAACGCGCGGTATTCAGGTCATCGAGGCGGGGCATCCATTGCCGGATGAGATGAGTCTTGAGGGCACAAGTGCCATCATCAATGTCCTGAGATTGACAGGCCCTGACGATCTCATCATTGGGCTTTTTTCCGGCGGAAGTTCATCTCTGCTTTGTGCGCCGGTTGCACCGCTCACGCTCAACGACAAGCGTGCAGTCAACAAGGCGCTGCTTGCCTCTGGCTTGCCGATTGATGAGATGAACTGTGTGCGAAAACATCTTTCTGCTGTGAAAGGGGGAAAACTGCCGTCTTTTGCGCCGGGTGTTCGCATGATCAACTTTCTGTTGTCTGATGTTCCGTCAGATGATCCTGCAACCATTGGCTCAGGCCCGACAGTTGGGAGTGACCAAGCGCGGGACGAAGCGCTGCGCATTGCCACCCGAAGTGGCATGAAGCTCCCAAAGACGGCCTGGAAAGCCTTGCGCAAATCCGCCAATGCACCGACAAAACCAGCCTCAAGAACACTGGCACTTGTGCACAATCAACTGATCTCGACACCGCAGCAGGCTTTGGGGGCAGCCTGCGACCTTATTTCTTCAATGGAAATCGACGTTATTTTTCTGGGGGCTGATCTGGAAGGAGAAGCCAGCAGTCTTGGGCGGGCCCACGCGGCCATTGCTCTTTCAAAAAGCCGCGTATCTCGCCCGCTTTGCATCATATCAGGCGGTGAAACGACAGTTACATTGACATCGGATGGAGGGCGTGGAGGGCGCAACACAGAGTATCTTTTGGGCTTTGCACTGGCAATGGAAGGGGCGACCAACTTTATCGCCATGGCGGCAGACACAGATGGTATTGACGGAATTGGCGAACATGCCGGAGCATTTGTCGATGCGACAACTATCGCACAGGCACGCGATGCCGGAATCGACCCGGTTGATATGCTTTTAAAGCATCGTTCGCTTGATGTGTTTGAAGCTGCGGGAACAGTGTTCAGGCCCGGTCCGACCCAGACAAATGTCAATGACTTCCGGGCGATCATCCTTTTTCCACAAGATGATGCCTGACTCTGTCGGCCAGAAGAACCATCTGGTGGGCCCTGTAGGACTCGAACCTACAACCAGACCGTTATGAGCGGTCGGCTCTAACCATTGAGCTAAGGGCCCCCGCGCTGGGGATATCGCGTTGGGGCGAACCGCGTCAACTGCAGATGCTGCAAATGGCGCGATCATCTTTCATTAACCCATTCCCTGAACCTGCCATTCACCACACTCCCAAGTCATCCGGTCTTGGTAACGATTGTGTTGCTTCCTTCAGTCAAATTGTAGGCAGATGCGCATCGTGAGGAATGATCAGTAGATCAGGCGTTGCGCCCGTTGTGTGAGTTGCGTCCATGCGTGGTTTTGAACGAGAGATTGAAGAAGCGGCCTACAAGAGGTCCGCTCCTGTGCAAAAACCCGAGCTCGCGCTTTTGCGTCGGGTCGAGGATTTTGCCATCAACAACATGTCTGGTCTTGCCATGGGATGCGCTGGCGCTGTTGTTGGTCTGGCGGTTATGCTTTCGGTTTCAAACCCGGTTCCAGCGCATCTTACCAAGCATGATCCCGTGATAGTGGGCTCAATCAGCTCCCCTGCCCGCGTGCCTAAGGTTCAGGACTGGCGCACTGTGCGCAAGCCTGTTGAAATCATGGCCTTGCAGGCGCCCCAGTTTGATCGCGTGCCCACAGTTTACAGCGCCCGTAGCAACACACAGGGCGACAGGGAAGATACATTGCTGTGGCAGACAGCCTCGCAGCATTTGCCAGAAGCCCGCATTTCCATGGTGCGGCGCTCCAATGGCGGCACGGCGCAATCTCTTTTCATCGAGATGACCCGTCAGCAGGCCGAGCGTGGCTTGAGTGTGGTACGGGCTGGTATGCCCGGCCCTATGCAGACCAAGTTCGGCGTTTTTGAAGTGTCGGACATGATCTTCTCCGATGATGCAGAGCGTGAACAGGCTTGCCTTGCCTTCCGTTCATCAGCTGACAAAACCACCATCGCCCTTTCTGGTTGGTTCTGTGCACCCAAGGGCGCAGCTGCCGAACGACCGGAAGTAGCGTGCTTTATCGACCGTTTGTCCTTGCTGAAAAGCGGCGATGACAAGGATCTACGCCGGTTCTTCACTGAGGCCGAACAGCGCCGCAAGGGCTGCCCCACATCGCGCATTTCAACCGGGCGCAAGCCCACCTGGCTTGATGTGGATGGCAAGGCCCCCTCCATGCGGGAAGATACAACCGGCAGCATCGGCGGCCAGCGCAAGAAGTAAGTTTTAGCGTTAAGCTCAACGCTTGGATCAGCTTTATCACTGAGCAGATCCGGGCTACACGCACAGGCAAGGGGTATCCTTGTCAGTCATGCGCAAACGCTCTTCACTTCTGGTTATTGCTGTTGTCTTAGCCATCATCGGGCTGGGCTTCAGCGCGTTTTTCCTTTCCCGCCTCCCCCGCACGCTCACCATTGCCGTTGGCCCTGCAGGGTTTGAAACGCATCGTTATGTCGAAGCTCTTGCGCAGGCGGGCGTCGAGGCGCGCGAGCGCATAAGATTGAAAGTGGTGACAACCGAGGGCGCGGCTGACAGCGCCCGTCTGCTCGATACTGGCAAGGTTGATCTTGCCATTATTCGCAGCGATTTTGAACTGCCTGCCAATGGCCAGACAATCCTCGTCAACACCAAGCGTGCTGTTGTTATCCTTGCCCCGCAAAGGCGCAACGGCATTCAGAAATTCAGCGATCTCAAAGGCAAGCGTATCGCTGTTGTGCGCCTGACTGACCCCAACATTCCGCTTGTGCAGAAACTGCTGGCTGTTGCTGAAATCGGCGAAAGCGATGCCACGCTCATCGAGAGCGAGATGGCCGATTTGCCGGAGTTGCTTGGCACTGGCAAAGTGGATGCAGCCATCGCGATTGTCGTGCCAACCGCCCGCAACTTCACGGATATTGTGCCACAGATTGCCCGACGCCTGCCCGGCGGCCTGCGCATTGTGCCCATGGAAGAAGCGCAAACCGCCTCCAGCCGCATCATCGGCGTGGAACCGTTCGAGATTCCCGCTGGCGCTTTTGGCACTGGCCGCCCCCGTGAGGAGGTGCAGTCGGTGGCCATCAGCTATCGCACTATGGCCCGCAAGACATTGTCAGACGACCTCGCCGGGAGAACAGCCAAGTCGCTTTATGATCTGCGCACGCGCGTCTCCCGCATGCTGCCCATCGCTTACGGTGCCGAGCCGCCCGATGCCAAAACCGGCGCACGCATTCCTGTGCATCCCGGCGCGATGGCCTATTTTGATGGCGAAACGAAAACGATGTTCGAGCGCTATGGCGATGTCATTCTCTCGGTCATCTGGGGCAGCTCACTTCTTGGTTCAGGTCTCGCAGGTTTCATTGCCTGGGTCGGTCGCAAGAACCACGGTGTTGGCAACCAGCTGGTTGAAGAAATCACAAAACTGACCACATCAGCACGCACGGCGTCAGCGGCTGAACTCGCAGGCATCGAAGCGCGCGGAGACGAGATTGTCGCCACACTGGCCAACCTCAGGCAAAGCGGCAAGATTTCAGATGGACTGGTAGGCAGCGCCAGCCTCGCGCTCGATCATTTCAGGAGTGTGGTGGAGAGCGTGCGAGGGCGGTAGTTCTTTCTCCCGCAAGGGGAGAAGGAAGTTGCGCTAAATGCGGTGAGCGTGGTGAAGCATGCTAAGGTTTGAAGCGAATTCTTGACGCCAGACTTACCGTGGCAACAGCATCAACGGAAGAGTGCGTTTTAGGAGCGGCAACGGTGGCCCGACAGGCGGTACACCTGCCTCCGACGGCAACAATGGTCGTTGCGCAGATCGGCTCATGGCTTGCTCCATTTCCCATTGCCTATAGGTCTCAGCATCGCGCTTGTAAGCTTCCCGATTCTCCACATCATTCAGCTTCTCAAAAGCTATTGCAAGAGCGACATTGTGGACGAAAAATTCTGCTTCTCCAATGTCGGCAGCAATTGACTCCAAACGCATGTAAAGTCCGGCGCAACCGTCATGAACAGCGAAAGAGATTACATCGTGCGCTCGCCGCCCCTGCAAATAAGTGCGTTGATAGAGGGCTGAACCCCGCATTCCATCGATTTCGACTTCAATTGGGTCGTCCCTATCTTCAATTAAATCGTAATGCTGCTCATGCCAGGTCGAGAAATTATGAAGTTTAAAACCCTTCATTTGTGCGAATCCTTTTGCCGCAACCTCTGTGTCTTTCGAATTGCCAAGATGCATAAGCCCGCTGATTGTCCCGAGGTTTTGCAAAAAATCACAACTCAAGACAGCTGAAGCGTGATAGCCCAGTGGATGCAGACGGCAACGACTATCAACTGTTTTCAAGCGATAGTTCAATCTTCGGGGATGCACGCGCTGCTGACTGCTCTCTGCGTCCTGATTACCAACTTCGAAGGTCTTGAACGCCCGCCGGAAATTTTCAAAATCGGACAAGGCTACCGGTGCGTGCGGGGTTTGCTCAGTCTTCGGTAGCTCTTTCGACCCAATTTCGAATTCTGCGTATGGAAATCCGCCGCCAGTCCATTTGCAATGATGCGCGGCCAATGCCAAGCATGGTAGCAAAAGACAAAAAGCAAGCGCCAGCGAAGCCTGCTTTGTTCCTTTTCTGAAGTGCCCCCTCAAAACAAAAAATACCTCTGCGCCATCGGCAGCACGCTCGCCGGTTTGCACGTCAGCAACTCGCCATTCGCCCGCACCTCGTATGTCTCGGGATCAACCGTGATATCCGGCGTGGCCGCGTTGTGGATCATCGAAGCTTTGGAAATGCCGCCGCGCGTGTTCTTCACCGGCAGCATCAGCTTATCTGTGCCGTATTTGCCCGCGATGCCCTTGGCGATGGAGGCTTCCGACACAAACACCACGGAGGAGCGGGTGAGCGACTTGCCGAAGGCACCAAACATCGGGCGGTAGTGCACTGGCTGAGGTGTGGGAATGGACGCGTTGGGATCACCCATCGCAGCGGCAGCGATGGTGCCCATCTTCAGCACGAGATCGGGCTTCACACCGAAGAAGGCAGGCGACCACAGCACGAGGTCCGCCAGCTTGCCCACTTCGATTGAGCCGATATGCGCTGACAGGCCATGGGCAATCGCTGGATTGATCGTCACCTTTGCCATGTAGCGTTTGACGCGAAAATTATCAGCGTTTGCAGTATCTTCCGAGAGCTTCCCGCGCTGCTGCTTCATCTTGTGTGCGGTCTGCAATGTGCGGATGATCACCTCACCCACGCGGCCCATGGCCTGGCTGTCAGACGCCATGATGGAAAGCGCGCCCATATCATGCAGCACGTCTTCAGCAGCAATCGTCTCCTTGCGAATGCGGCTTTCGGCGAAGGCGATGTCTTCGGGAATCGAGCTGTCGAGATGGTGACAGACCATCAGCATATCGAGGTGCTCTTCCAGTGTGTTCACGGTGTAAGGCATCGTCGGGTTGGTGGAAGACGGGATGACATTGGCAAAGCCCGCCACCTTGATAATATCCGGCGCATGGCCGCCGCCAGCGCCTTCCGTGTGGAAGGCATGGATCGTGCGGCCCTTGAAGGCGCGGAGCGTGTCATCCACAAAGCCAGACTCGTTCAATGTGTCGGTGTGGATCATCACCTGCACATCGTAGTCGTCCGCCACGGACAGGCAGTTGTCGATGGCGGCAGGCGTCGTGCCCCAGTCCTCATGCAGTTTCATGCAGGATGCACCCGCTTCGATCTGCTCGATCAGCGCGCCGGGCAAAGCGGCATTGCCTTTGGCGGCGAAGGAGAGGTTCATCGGAAAGGCTTCCGCCGCCTGGATCATGCGCTCCAAGTGCCATGGCCCCGGCGTGCATGTAGTGGCGTTGGTGCCGGTGGATGGACCTGTGCCACCGCCCAGCATGGTGGTGACGCCGGACATCAGCGCATCATCTATCTGCTGCGGGCAGATGTAATGGATATGCGTGTCGATGCCGCCAGCGGTGAGGATCTTGCCTTCGCCCGCAATGGCGTCTGTGCCGGGTCCAATGATGATATCAATGCCGGGCTGCGTATCCGGGTTGCCCGCCTTGCCGATGCCGACAATACGCCCGCCTTTCAGGCCCACGTCAGCTTTCACAATGCCCCAGTGATCGATAATCAGCACATTGGTGATAACGGTATCAACAGCGCCCTCGGCCCGTGTGGCCTGCCCCTGCCCCATGCCATCGCGGATGGTCTTGCCGCCGCCGAACTTCACCTCTTCACCGTAAATCGTGAAGTCCTTTTCCACCTCGACAATGAGATCGGTGTCAGCAAGGCGCACACGGTCTCCCGTGGTGGGGCCAAACATGGCGGCATAGGCGGCGCGTGGGATACGGGTGGGCATGGTCTGATCTCCGGATCAGTAGTTTTGGAAAACTGCGTGCTTCCCTCCCCCAGAAAGGGGGAGGGTCAGGGTGGGGGTTGACAGCACGATGACGCCGAAAAAGCGAGCTATCAACCCCCACCCGTTCCTGCGGAACGACCTCCCCCTTTCTAGGGGAGGAAGGTGCTTGATCCGGTCAACATCGATGAAAGAAAAGATCACCTTAAAGCTGCCCCATCACATCACCTCTGAAACCAAACGCCTTCCGCGCCCCCCTTAGCGGCACCAGCCGCACTTCGCGGCTTTGGCCCGGCTCAAAACGCACCGCTGTACCAGACGCAATATCAAGCCGCATGCCCCTCGCCTTCTGGCGATCAAAGCTCAGGCCTTCGTTCGTCTCGAAGAAATGATAATGGCTGCCGACCTGAATAGGCCTGTCGCCAGTGTTGGCAACAACCAGCTTGATCTCGGATTGGCCAGCATTGATCTCGATATCGCCCTCGGCAGGAAAAATCTCGCCAGGCACTATGCCGCCGGTGCTGCTGCGCGCTTTGGAAGCCATGGTTATTTCGCCCCGGACTGGTTGTTGCGATTGCGGAAGCGCCGGAACACTACGATTGCAAGCACAGCGGCACCAGCGATCATCGCAAGATGATCCCACTCCATGAGATGCGACATCAGCGCACTCATAGAGAAGTGCGAATGATCGCCTGCATGGGCAAAAGCAGCTGTAGGCACAGCAAGCAATGCCAAGGTGCAGGCAAATCTGTTGAGAGCGGTCTTCATCATCATATCCTCAGTTGGAAGTCTTGACAGGTAATCTTGAAAACAGGGTGCTTTCTGCAGCATCCATCACGATGTCCCAGCGCTTTACAGGCGGGTGCGAGTTGGCGCTGACCATAAGCGGCGCAACACTCACAGGGATGGAATACTCAACCATCGCACCCGTTTTGCGATGCCGGAAAATCACGCGGCCAAAAAGGCCGTCTGCGGCGGGTTCCGCAGCAAGCCGCATGGTCCCCTGCCCGAGAGAAGCCATGGTAACAACGCCAATGCCATCCACCACACAGGGGCATGGAGCTGTTTTTCCGTTATAATAGGTCACGTCCAGTTCGCGCCGTTCGGCGAGCAATTGCTTCATTGCATCGTCTCCAATGCGAATTCCCAGTGCAATCAACGAGCCAAAACCACCATGCGCCTGCGCGCCACGTTCGATCCAGTAATCGCGGTTCTCGACGGAGCGGTCTTCTGTTGGTGAATGGCCGGGATGGGCAAAAGCGGTTGTGGCAAGCAAAAGAGCCACCACAATCACTGCACAAATCCTGTGCAATCCGCCCATCATTTCACCGGATGGGATCATGCACAGTCACAACCTTTGTGCCGTCGGGAAAGGTCGCCTCAACCTGAATATCGGAGATCATCTCTGCTATGCCCTCCATAACCTGTTTGCGCGTGATAACCTTGGCACCGGCCTGCATGAGATCAGCCACTGTGCGGCCATCCCTGGCGCCTTCCACGACGAAATCCGTGATCAGTGCAATGGCTTCCGGATAGTTGAGCTTCACGCCTCGCTCCAGACGGCGCCGCGCCACCATGGCAGCAGTCGCAATCAGCAGTTTGTCTTTTTCGCGCGGCGTAAGGTTCATATCAAAGCTATCCCGTTCACGTCATCCAGACTCGCGGCAGTCGCTGACCAGACAGTAATTCAAGTATTGGCACCAGAGACTGGCGCAAGGCAAGACCTGATGAGGCGAGAAGACGGATGATCAGCATGCCATCAAAAGCCGACGCTCCGCCTTCACACTCTGGTTGATTCAGCAAGTCTCGCGCCAGTTGCAGTTGTTTCTCGGCATCGGGTGCAACAAGAGCAATTGTTGCCAAAGCAGCAGTGGAAGTTCCCAAGGCAGCCTTCGCCTGAAACCCCTTCGCCCAGTCAGCCTGCATCATCATGTCTTCAGCAAAAACCAGTTTGCCATCACGGCGAATGCGCCAGCGGTCCGCAAACCGCGCTTCTGTCAGCACCTCGCCCATGGCCTGACGTCCGAGAATGACCGCCTCAGCGGCGAGAAGACGCGCATTGCCGGTCATATCGACGGAAAGGGAGCGGTTGAGCGACGAATGATCAAACAGGATTGTTTCCTGCGGCAACCAGAGCAAGTTCGCAGTGTCCTCAAGATGAATCTTGGAAGACAAAAGCGCTGGCTTTCCGCTGGATCGATAGATTTTCTCGCAGGCCTGTGTGGTGACAACCGCTTTCGCATTTTTCTTCAGGCGAACCGTCAGATCGAACCTGTCGCCTCCGGTCAATCCACCAGCCGTATTGACGACAACGGCTTCCAGTGGCTCACGAACGGGGATCGCAGGAAACAGCAGTCGCCCGCAGCCGGACTGACGAAGGTCTACGATGTGCTGGTCCTCGCCGCTCGCAGCAACAACCAGTCCAAGCGATCCACGGGCCCGTTCCAGCTCTGGCTCAGACAGAGCCGGAGAACCCGCCCTTTGTTTCGGTTGTGCAACACGCATATCCATGCGTTGATCCTAAGGGGTGGGACATGTGCTTGACCAGTCCGAACGCTGATTGTTTTCGCCGTACACGCAACAAAACCGGCAATAAAGCCCTGCAAGGTAAGCATAGTTGCAAGATATGCTGGCCAACCCGCGTTCGTATGCGCTATCGCAAAGATCATATTTTCACACAAAAGGCGAAGCTCCGTGCATTCAGGCGAGACCATGGCACTGCCGGATAACGACATGGGGCAATCCATGTCTCTCTTCGGTGTTGCGATCAGCGACCTATCGCGCGAAACCGCGCTTGATCGCCTTGAGCGTGCGATCCGATTGAAACAGCATCTCAAGCTGGCATTCTGTAATGCCCATACTGCCAATCTGGCCTACAGCGATCCAAAACTGAAAAGCGTCCTTTCAGAATTTATCGTGCTGGCAGATGGGCTGGGCGTCGATATTGCTGCACGGATTTTGTATGGCCGCCCTTTCGCAGCCAACCTGAACGGGACTGATTTTGTACCCGCGTTGCTGGCGCATTCCACCCAGCCTTTGCGCATCGCCATGCTGGGCAGCGCACCGGGTGTTGCCGCACGCGCCAGTGACGTGCTGAAAAAAAACTTCACCCATCATGTCTTTGACAACGTTCAGCACGGCTTTGCCACGGCTGAAGAGACAGAACTCTTCCTGCAGTCCCTCAAACAAGCCCCTGTCGATATCCTGCTGGTTGCCATGGGCAACCCACGGCAAGAGGAGTTTATTGCGCAACGTATCACTGCGGAACATGCCACTCTGGCGATTGGTGTTGGCGCATTGTTTGATTTCATTGCCGGCGAAGTTCCTCGCGCGCCGCTCTGGGTGAGAAGCCTTCGCATGGAATGGTTGTTCCGCCTGTTACAAGAGCCAAAGCGTCTGTTTGAGCGCTACGTCCTAGGCAATCCTCTGTTTCTTTTTCGCGTGCTGAAAACCAGGATGGGGCTGGGAAAACCCCTATGAGTGATGTGCCATTTGCCATCATTACACCAAGCTATGAAGGTGACCTTGAGCGCTGCAAATTACTTTGCGAGAGCATGGATGCCATGGCGCAAGGCAGCTGGCATCACTATCTGCTTGTTGCTGACCATGACGAACATCTTTTTCATGAGCTGGCAAATGAAAAGCGCAGCATTATCCTTGACAGCCAGTTGCTGCCTTCCTGGCTGAGGCCAGTGCGTCAGCCGTTTGACAAAAGGAAGCGTTGGCGCTGGATCAGCACCGGCCTGCGCAATCAGGTTTGGCCCATGACCGGGTGGCATGTGCAGCAGCTGCGCAAGATGCTGGTGGCGCGTCACATTTCAGAGCCGGTGCTCGTTATGGCGGACAGCGACAGCTTTTTCGTGCGCGCCTTTGGTGTTCAGGCTTTTCTTGAGAAGGACACAGTGCGCCTGCAAAGGACCAAGGCTGAAATCCGTGAAGATGACGCTGGCCTTGAAAAGCACGTTCTCTGGACGAGATCAGCCCATACCCTTCTTGGTTTGCCAGAACCGGCATTTCCTGCTGATGGCTACATCAACAATCTTGTCAGCTGGCGGCGCAATCATGCGCTGTCGATGCTCCAAAGAATAGAACAGATGACCGGTACTGATGTCGTGACTGCTGTGGGGCGCCACAGGACTTTTTCGGAATACCAGATCTACGGCACCTATGTTGCCGAGGTTATGAAAATGGAAGGGCACTGGCCTGCTGCTTCCGCACTTTCGCTGACCTATTGGGATGGCGAGGCAATGACAGAGGATGCGCTCAAGCTGTTTGTTGCAAAGCTGAAGCCGGAGCAGCTGGCTGTCTGCGTGCAATCCTTCACCAAGACGTCGACCAATCTCCTCAGGGATTTGACCAAGACACTCACCGCGAAAGCTGGCGATAAGTCACAAGTGTAGAGACGATGTAGAGCACGAAGAACACTGCACTCAGTGGCAATGCCCAGGCTTCGATCTGGCCATAGCGCTGGATCAGCAAAACCATCAGAGCCAGCTTGAGAACAGCCAAAGTCGCCAGCAGCAAAAGCCGTGTCACAACCAGCTCACGCGCATACAGAAGTTCACCCTGATACTCGACGAGGTTTCTCAACGCCGGAATGGCGAGCATGGGCAACAGGAACGGTGCCGCGCGTGCCACGTTGCCACCCATGGCAGTGGGGAAAAACCAGAGCAGCACAATAAAGCCGACAAGGCCAAGGGTTGAGACGACCGCTATCGCCAGCTCCATAGTGATTTGCCGTTTGGCAGAAACCGCCTTCTGTGTTCCACGCATCAGTTTTTGCACCAGCATCTGGTTAAAACTGCGGACAGGAATGGCGGTCAGATCAATAAGGCGCATGACAATCGCGTAGATACCGGCCGTTCTATCGCCCGCCATTGTCAGGACAAGCAACTTGTCGAGCTCGGACTGAACATAGAATGTCAATTCGGAGAGTGCTGCTGTGACTGCATCGCGCAGCTTGCGCGGATAAAGCTTCCAGACAAGGCGCAGCCGCATGGGAGGCGCAAACACCAGCAGTGCGATGAGCAAGGTTGCGACATTGGCGGCTACATAAAAGCCAATCCACACATCAAGCCCCCTTGATGACGAAAGGAAGAAGGCAACCGCCGCAAGCGTGCGCATCGCAGAGCCTGCAATGACAAGACTGGCTGCTTTTCCAAACCGCGACAAACCATTGAGCATGATGACGACATACTCAACCACACGCCAGCAGAGGATTTCAGCAACCAGGATCAGCAGAAAAAGCGAAAGCGCTATCTGCGCTTTGAAGAAGACTGCATGCAGACCAAAAGCCAGCAAGCCAATGATGGGCAGCGAGAAGAGTGCGAAGATCAACAATCCGCCGGTATAAACACCGAGCAAACGATGCTTCACTGTCGCCACCCTGTAGACTGGCGAAATGAACCCGAATGCCAGCAATCGGGACATAACCAGCCCCAAGGCCGAAATTGCTGCGAAAACACCAAACTCAGCCAGAGTCAGAACATTGGCGACGATCAGAAAATAGACAACCGATATCGCAAGGCGTCCAAACACACCCGATGTTATGGTGAGGTAATCGCGTATTGTTTTCTGGTCAAAAGTCATCAGGCGCCACCCTAGCGCAAAATACCTTCCGTAACCTTGTCATGAAAAGTTTCTCAAATTGATTTGCAAAAAATCAAGACGATGCCTAACCGGACACGCATGATCAAAAATCCATCTTCTGTGAAAGCGCCCAAAAGTCTTTCACGCCGGAAAGTATTATCCGCTGTGATCGGAGGCGCATTGTCTGTGCCGCTTGCAGGCTCTTTGCAGGCACAAGGCAGCAAGACTGCCGCGCCTCGCTATGGCTCAGCTGCGATGAAAGAGGATTTTCTTGGCGATCCTCTCTATCAGGACGCGCTTGTTCGTCACTGCGACATCATCGTGCCAATGAACGATCTCAAGTGGGAGGCTGTTCATCCCGAAAAAGACCGTTTCAACTTTGAAGATGCGGACAGAATTCTGAATTTTGCAAAGAAGCACAACAAAGACGTCCGAGGACATACCCTTTGCTGGTACAATGCCATGCCGGCATGGACAAAGAGCATTACTACGCGAAGACAGGCCGAAACAGAACTGCGCCGCCACATCGAGACGGTTGTTGGTCGTTACAAGGGACGCATTCCCTCCTGGGACGTTGTCAACGAAGCTCTGGCACACGATCCTGCAAAACAAGGCACATGGCGAGACACAAGCTGGCATCGTTTGCTTGGGCCAGACCATATCGACATTGCGTTCAAAACAGCGTCAGAAGCGGATCCTAAGGCTCAGCTCGTCTATAACGACTACGATCTCGAGAATATCGGCGAGCGACACGATTTGAGGCGCAAAAATGCACTCGCTCTTGTTAGACGACTAAAAGACAAGAACATCCCAATTCATGCTCTCGGGTTTCAAGGGCATCTCTATGCGGAGCAACCCATCGATTCAGATGCCGTGGGGCGTTTTGTCAGTGACTTGAAATCGATGGATGTCGCAGTTCTTGTAACAGAATTGGATGTGATCGACTGGCGGCTGCCTGCGCCTGTTGCAGAACGCGACAGGTTGATAGCCAGACATGTCGAAACTTTTCTGAAGGCCGTAGCAAGTGCTGGAACCCTTCAGAGCATCATCAGCTGGGGCATCACCGATAAATTCAGCTGGATTCACGAGACATTCAAGCGAGACGATTCTTTGCAAAGTCGCCCATTGCCGCTTGATCGCGACTACAAACCCAAACCTATGATGGAGGTGCTCTCATCTTTGAGGGCAAGGCGCTGAAAATAGCCTTTTTTGCAGGTATGGTAAACCAAACCTTAGGGAGTTTACGCCAAGACTGAAAACAGAAGAAAGGGGCGATTCTGGACCGCGTTGGTTGCATTGGTGCAATCCAGAAGAGCCAAATCTGGTTTTATGTTTCAGTACGACAGCAAAAATGTTGCCGAACCAGCGTCTGTACGCGTTGCAGCGAATGCTGGTTTTGGCCTTGCTGACATCCCTGGAGCCTTGTGGCGCAGAAAATTCCTTATCTTAACATTGCCAATTCTCTTTGCGCTGGCTGCGGCGGCTTACACGACATTGCTGCGCAACCAGTATTTTTCAGCAGCACAAATTCTGGTTGATCCGCGTGAATTGCGCGTTCTTGCAACAGATGTATCCCCTTCCGGTCTGAACAGCGATTCAATAACGGCATATATCGAAAGCCAGTCGCGGATCATTCTTTCAGCGGACATGCTCAAGCGCATAGTTGACCGCGAGCGCCTGACAAAAGATACCGAGTTTGCCAGCCCCAGCGGTGTCCTCGCCCGCCTTATTCCACAGTCCTCCGGTGGCGACGAAACCTTGCGCGTATCGGAAGTCCTTAGGCGGAAGATGTCCGTGCGGCGCGGTGATCGCACTTTTATTATCGATGTTGGCGTAACGACGGAAACACCGGAAAAATCTGCGCGTCTGGCAAATGCTTTTGCTGCCGCTTTTCTTGAAGACCAGACAAATGCCCGCTCGGAACAAGCCAGACGGGCGAGTACTGCGATAACAGCACGTCTCAACGAGTTGCGCGATCGTGTGCGAAAGTCTGAAGATGCCGTCGAGAGCTACAAGAACCAGAAGAACATTGTTGGTGCCAGTGGCAAACTGGTGACTGAGGAGCAGTTGGCAGCTGTCAACAGCCAGCTCGCATTTGCACGCTCCCGAACCGCAGATTCAAAAGCCAAGATGGAGCAGATTGACAGTGTGCGGGGCCAAACGCTGGAGCGCGGTTCGATCCCGGAAGCGGTGAATTCCCAGACCCTTGGCCTCTTGCGCCAGCAGTTGGGAGAAGCACAACGCAGGGCAGTCAGCCTGTCAACGTCACTCGGGCCGATGCATCCTGAATATCTCGCTGCACAGTCAACCCTGCGCGATGCACAGCGCGCTGTGGGGGAAGAAATCGGACGCATTCGCACGGCAGCCAAAGCCGAGTTTGAGCGTTCACAGAGCAACGAAAAAACGCTCGCTGCACAGGTCGATATCCTCAAAAAGCAAACGCTGGATGGCGGGCGTGACAACGTCGAGTTGCGCGAACGCGAGCGTGAGCTCGAAGCCAATCGAGGCATTTATCAGGCCTTTCTTCAGCGCGCCCGCGAAACTGGTGAACAGGAGCGGCTTGATACATCAAACGCCCGGATCATCACGACAGCTTTCCCGCCCCTCGAACGTGTTGGGCCGCAGCGCAGACTTATTGTGACGGTAGCGGCCCTCGCAGGCCTGATGCTTGGCATCCTGATTGCTCTTGTCCGCGCGATCATGGAGAGCGGGGTGTTCCGCAAACCTGACTATTCACAGGATGTTGTCGCGAACATCGAAGAGCCATTGCCTGCGACACAGTCCGCAATGACGCCTTCCGCTTCCGCAATGAGTGCTGCAACAATTACGCAGCCTTCGCCACAATATGCTCAGCCGCAGCAACAGCCATCCCCGGCCCCAACAGCCCCACAGGCCATGCAGCAACCAAGCAGCCAGGAAGATCTCCTGCGCATGCTCAGGATGCTTGGGCAGCTTGAGAAGGCGATTGATCGATACGGTATTCCGCGGTGAAGCGCAGGCCGATGACGGCAATCAACAGGGCAAACCAGACGGGATCAGCCCTTCGGAAATAATAGGTTTCCAGACACATCCCCAATGAAATGAACATCCACATGCCAAGAAACATTGTGGCGAGCAGTTGGTTGTCCCGGCTTTGCCGACACCTGTGATAATCAATCACCGGTCTTATGAGGAAAACATAGGCCACAAGAATAATACCCGGAATACCAAGGGTCAGCATGACATCGAGATAGCTGTTGTGGCCATGGATAATCTTCTCGACAGCCCAGGCGAGTTCAAGCCGCGATTCACCTTTGAGGGTGGTGCTGGTTTGCCAGAAGGCTTCGAACCCGTAACCAAACAAGGGACGCTCTGCCAGCATCTCAAAACCATAGCGCCAAATATCGAAGCGGCCTGTAAACGTAGGGTCCTTCATGAAGGCTTTGTTCAGCGTAGCAATTTCAGGATAAAGCGCACCGCCAAGGGTCAAAGCGAGCAGCAGCAAAACCGGGCCAAGACAGAGCAGCATGCGGACGAGCAGGACCGGAACGCGCTCCGCCATCCAGACAATCAGCATAACAGCGGGCAACAGCGCCAGCGATGTCTTTGATTTCGTGAAATACAGAAAGATGAACCCACCCAGCAACAGCGCGACGCCAATCCAGTTGCGCTTCACCCGAAGGGCGTAGACACCCATAATCGCAAACACTGCCATCATGGCGCCGGCAATGTTCTTGTGATCGAAATGCCCCTTCCATGAGCCCGCATGTTCAGGCTCGAAAGGATCAAGATCCGTGTGTTTGCCGCGCGATGGCATCGCAATGACACCAAAGTAGGCCAACGCCAGCACAATCAAGGCCGCAGCAAGCATCAGTGTCTGGAACTGCCGAAACCGTTCCGGCAGAGCAAACAGAGAGGCCGCCAGAAACATGACAATGATTGTGAAGGCAAAGGCTCTCATTGAGATGGCTGATTGTGTGGTGGTGACTACGCTCACAACAAGCCACAGCACAAGGATCGCGTAAGAAGGCATGAGGAGTGGCGCAAGTGCGCGCCTGTCAACCATCAGCAATGCCAGCATGGCGGCAACGGCAAGGCCCGAAAATGTCAGCTGATTGACAATGTCACCTGCTGGAACACTACCATCCTCAGGTGCAGCAGTGAAGGGTTTGGTTGAAATCCACACGGCAAGCAGGATGAGCAAAAACAACGCTTGCCGAAACAATCCCCGCGCACGCAGTTCCGCCTCAGAGATCTGACTGCCAACCGCAGGATTGAAGCCAGACGCTGACATGCTCAGTTCTTTTCCGGTTCCCGGTATTGCTCGATCTTGTAACCAAACTCAGCCAGCAAGCGCCCAGCGGCAATCATCATGTGATAGGACCCGGCATATAGTGAACCTGTTTCCCGCCATAGCATAATGGTGCGGAATGGCGAAGCCAGAAGCAGGGCGAGGCTTTTGAGAATAACCTTCACCCGTCCCAGAAAACCGGGACTGTGCTTGCGCTGAATGAGAGCGGAAAGCAGACCATTGCGCAGCGATCGCGCTGTAATCCAGCTGCGCTCTGTGCGCCTTGCCGGAACGGTTTCCGTGACAGCGGCTTCGCTGGCCCAGTGAAAGGTGAAACCCTTCTGGCGGCAGCGTGTGAAGAAGTCGGTATCCCCGCCACCCAGAAAGTTAAACCGCTCATCTAGGTAAGGCGCACCTATGGCCTTGAGAACATCAACCGACATCAGACAATTGCCTGTACTGGTAATCAACCCGGCACTGCCGCTGTTGGCATGGGCTGGCCGGAAGACCGGGTGATTGGCAAAGCGTGCAGCTCCTTCCTTGTCGTCAAAGACAGGGAGCTGCGGGCCGCCCACAATGTCTGCACCCTGCGCAGCAGCCTGACAGAGTGTTTCCAGCCAATGCGGCGTGGCAATCTCATCATCGTCAATAATGGCGACGTGTGTGAGGTTCGGAAACATCGCCAAAGCTGCGGCAAAACCTGCATTGTAGGCATTGCAGTTTCCCTGACGCGGCTCGACGATGACGATGCCTCTTGCAGCACCGGACTGCACGAGGCCTGACGCTGCGGCTGCACCCTCGCCGCCTTTCGCATCATTCTCAACCACAACAACCGCATGGGCGCGTTCGGTCACTTGCGCTGTCACAGAATTCACTGTGCGAACAATATGCTCCGGGCGCTTGTAGGTGGGAATGACAACGGCGATGCGAACGGAAGCAGGATCAAGCCCTGGCGATACAGCATATGGTGTGATGGGAGATGCAGTCATTGTGCCCGGCAATCGTGATAAAGTGTATTTACACGAAAAGCAGCATTTCTCCTATAGACGCACGCCGTTAGGGTTTACGCCAGAAGGCCGGACGGAAGCATTGAATGGTGTGCTATGTCCTCCAGACCACAATGAAATGATTCCATGCGACTTGCCTTCATCACCTCCCTGCTGACAACCCGTCGCGCTGACACAGGCTTTGATATCGCCAATGCGGCTATCCTTGAAACGTTGAAAGCTGCAGGCTGCGAAGTGGTCCAGTTCGGCTTTCTCCGCCCGGATGATCCCGAGCCCGAGGCAAGTAACGTCATTGTTCTGAAGCGGATGACGATTGAGAACGCCGTTGCATCGCGCTTTCAGAAAGCAACCTGGCTTGCTGACAGCATAAGGCGCGGCCTGCCGGTCATCTCCACCAAGATCGCGGCCTATGGCGAAAAGCGGCTTGGACAAGTGCTGTATAACTACGGTCCCTTTGATGGCTACATCCTCAACAGTGCGCCTGTGGCCGGTGCATTCCCGACGCTTCTTAACGATAAGCCTTTCGTTCTGGTGGCGCACAATGTCGAGCATAAATCAGCCCATGAGAATGCCGTGCATACCTCCGGGATCACGCAAAAACTCTACAAGCGGGAAGCCAAGTTGCTGGAAGCGATCGAACATCGCACGCTTGCTGCTGCCCGCTTTGTCTGGTGCTTTGCCGAGGAAGACCGCAAGGGATTTGGCGTCGATATTGATAACAAATCCAGCGTTCTGCCGTTGATCCTGCCAACACCCGATGCCTTGCCTGCCGTGTCGCCAGCCTATGACATTGGTCTGATTGGCACCTGGACCTGGCAGCCGAACCTTGTTGGCTTGCGCTGGTTCCTTGACGAGGTGGCACCTCTGCTTGGCGAAGGCATCACGGTTGGTGTGGCAGGCCGCATGCCCGCAGGCATCGAGCCTCCAAACGCCAACGTGAAATTTCTCGGGCGCGTTCCCGATGCCGCAGAGTTCGTGGCGTCCTGCCGCGTGATGGCGCTCACCAGCCGCACGGGAACTGGCATTCAGCTGAAAACCATCGAGACATTCCAGACAGGCAAACCATCTGTCGCCACGCTTTCCTCTGTGCGCGGTTTTTCTGATCTGCCAATCAACTGCCTTGTGGCCGACAATGCCGCTGACTTTGCCAATGCCATCACCAAACTCGCGCGAGATGTAGCGGCCGAACGGACGCAGTCTGTAGATGGTTCAGCCTTTTCCGAGGCCCGCAAGAAGCAGATGCTGAAGGGAATCCAGCAAGGGTTGCTGGCTTTGAAGCAAGGCTGAACATCATTCCTATGCGCGCTTTGCTTCCCATTCCCCACCGGGAATAGCTGCAATAAGAGCGCGGGTGTAAGCGTGCTGCGGATTGCCGAAAATCTGGTCCGGCGGTCCCATTTCCACAATCTCGCCATGGCGCATGACAGCGATGCGATCCGCAATTTCAGAAGCCACGCGCAGATCATGCGTGATGAACAGCATGGTCAGGTTGAGTCGCTTTTTCATGTCTGCGATCAGCGCAAGCACCTGTGCCTGCACAGAAACATCAAGGGCTGACACGGGCTCATCAGCGATCAGCAATTCAGGCTCCAGCGCAAGCGCGCGGGCAAGGCCAATGCGCTGGCGTTGACCGCCAGAGAACTCGTGTGGAAAGCGACTGGCGACAGCGGGATCAAGTCCGACGAGAGACAAAAGCTCCAGCGCCTTTTTCATTGCCCCGGCGTGTGGGACGCCGTGCGTCACCGGTCCTTCAGCAATGATCTCACCCACCCGCTTGCGCGGATTGAGCGAGGCGAAAGGGTCCTGAAACACCATCTGCACCTGCCGCCGCAGTGGTTTCATCTCGGCAACGGAAAGCCCCGTTATCTCGCGTCCGTTGATGTGGATGTGACCTGATGTCGGATCAAACAGACGCACCACACAGCGCGCGAGCGTTGATTTGCCAGAACCACTTTCGCCCACCAGTGCCAGTGTTTCGCCTTTGGCAAGGGTGAGACTTGCGTCCTTCACGGCATGCACCGGCGTCTTCTTCGAGAACAATCCGCCGCGCCAATAGGTCTTGGAAACGTTGGTGATCTGAAGCAAAGGTGCTGCCTCACTGGCGCTCACCTTGCGCATCGCCAATCGCGGCACGGCAGCGATCAGTTTCTGGGTGTAGGGATGCTGCGGGTTATCCAGCAGCGCGTCTCGTTTGCCGATCTCAACAATACGCCCATGCTGCATGACGGCGATACGATCGGCAATTTCCGCCACCACGCCGAAGTCATGGGTGACGAACAGCACACCGGTGCCGCGTGTTTTCTGCAGGTCGCGTACAAGGGCCAAAATCTGCGCCTGCGTCGTCACATCGAGCGCTGTGGTTGGCTCATCGCAAATCAGGATGGATGGGCGCAGAGCCAGCGCCATGGCAATCATCACGCGCTGGCGTTGACCACCGGAAAGCCGGAAAGGATAGGCATCCACCGTTTGCTCCGGCGATGGAATACCAACCTCTGTGAGAAGCTCGATGGCACGGGCACGGCGGGTAACTTCATTGCCCTCGCCATGTGCTTCCATGACCTCGGCAATCTGCTTGCCGACTGGCATGATAGGGTTCAGCGCCGTCATCGGCTCCTGAAAGATCATGGCAACGCGCCGTCCGCGCACACCGCGCATTTCATCTTTCGAAAGTTTCAGCAGATCCTGCCCTTCCAGCACAATGCGTCCTGAAGTGGCAGGCAATTGCTTGGGCAGCAGGCCCATGATGGCTGAGGCTGAGATCGATTTACCGGAACCGGATTCACCGACGATGCAGAGAATTTCTCCCGCCGCCAATGTGAAGGTGATGTCCTCAACCGCATGCGGACGATCCCCGCCTGCGGGCAGAGCGACCGTCAGATTTTCAACGCTCAGCAATGGCGAACTCATGCCTCGCCCCTGTCATGCAGGCGTGGGTTCATGGCGTCTGATATGCCTTCGCCAATCAAGTTGAGCGACAGCACTGTGAGGAAAAGTGCAATGCCGGGGAAGACGCTGGTCCACCATGCGATGCGGATGGTGGAACGGCCGGAACCAATCATGAAGCCCCAGCTCATGACATTGGGGTCACCCAGACCAAGGAAGGACAAGGCGGCTTCGAGAAGAATGGCTGTCGCCACCATGAAGGACGACAGCACCACAATCGGCGAAAGTGCATTGGGCAAAATCTGACCAAAGATAATGCGGAATGTCCCCTGCCCCATGACAACAGCGGCCTGCACAAACTCGCGGTTGCGCAGCGACAGAAACTCGCCGCGCACCACACGCGCGACAGGCGGCCATGAAACGATGGCCACAGCAGCTACGATGGAAGCAACCGAGGGCTGGAAGATCGCCACAATCAACAGCGCCAGAATAAAACTCGGGATCGACTGGAAGAATTCTGTGAAACGCATCAGCACATCATCAACCCAGCCGCCGGCATAGCCTGAGACAGCGCCAAGGGTGACACCAATCAGCAGCGCGGCTAATGTCGCCCCGCCGCCGACGATCAGCGACACCCGCGCGCCGTGCACAATCGTGCCCCAGACATCGCGGCCCAGCATGTCTGTGCCGAGCCAGTGTTCAGGATCGAAGGCATCGGTGCGCGGCGGGCCAGCCATCCGCCATGGATCGCCCGGCGCAATCAACGGCGCAAAGATCGCCAGCAGCAGCACAGCGGCAAAGATGATGCAGCCGATGACCGCGCCACGGTTCTTGGCAAAGCGTTTCCAGAAGCCGCTCATCCCTCCACCTCGATGCGTGGATCAATCAGGGCAGAGACCACATCCGTAATAAGGTTGATGATGACGGCCAATGCCGATGTGACAATGAAGACGCCGAGCAGCAGGTTGTAGTCGCGCGCCAGCAACGCTTCGAAAGCCAACCGCCCAACGCCCGGCCATGAGAACACGGTTTCCACCAGAATGGACCCGCCGACCAGTTGCCCCGCCTGCACACCGGCGAAACCAATGACCGGAAGAATGGCATTGCGCAGGATGTGCCGACGCATGATCGGCCCTTCCTGCAGGCCCTTGGCGCGGGCTGTGCGCACAAAATCCTGGCTGGCGACTTCAAGCATTGCCGAGCGCGTGAGCCGGGCATAAAGCGCCATGTAAAACAAACCGAGGGTCAAAGCCGGAAGCAGGAGATGGCGCAGCACATCAAGCACCGCTGCAAGGCCGGTGTAGTTGGCGCTGATGCTGAACATACCAAGCGCAGGCAGCCAGTTCAGCCAGACAGAAAAGACAAGAATGAAGATCAGCCCCACCCAGAAAATAGGCGTGGCGTAGAAGGTCAGCGCCAGCACAGTGACAAGGCTGTCAGTCGCAGTCCCCACTTTCCGCGCCGCCAAGGCACCCAGCGAAATGCCTGCCGCAAGCGCAAAAACGAAGGCTGCGCCGGTCAACAAAACTGTCGCAGGCAAGCGTTCGCTGATCATGCTGAGGACCGAGCGCTGCACGCGGTGCGAATATCCGAAATCAAAGACAGCGACGCCCTTGAGATAGATCCAAAGCTGGACGAACAAAGGCCGATCGAGACCGAACTGCTCGCGCAATTGTGCCATAAAGACAGCATCGGCCGCGCCAGACTGTCCAGCAATCACACTGGCGGGATCACCCGGTGCCAGACGCACAATGAAAAAGGCGAGGATAACGACGCCCAGCACCACACCAAACGCCTTGATAAGGCGTCGGCCAAGAAAGGCCAGAAATGCGGAAAGGGTCATAGTGCCATTCCCTCCCTCTCCACTGGGGAGAGGGAGCGCTTGCCTGCTTCACCCATCAGGTAAAGCTCACATCAGCAAAGTTCATGTGAATGCCGGTGGCTCCCGCCACGACATTCTTCAATCGCTTGTCATGGATGGTCGGGAACGAAAGCTCCAGCAGCCAGATCAATGGCATGTCCTCAACGATGACGTTCTGCACATCCGAGAAAGCCTTGGCGCGCACGGCAGGATCAGGGTTCTCGCGCGCCGTCTTGAAGAGTTCATCCACCTTCGGGTTGGTGTAGCCAGCCGTGTTGGTAAAAGGCACCTTCTGGATGTTTGTGGAGACATAGGTGCGCTCCACGCCCAGTGTCGGGTCGCCCCACTGGTAGACGAAGTTGATCGTCACATCATATTCCCACTGGCCCAGCTTGCGCGCCCATGTGGCGGCATCAACAGCCTCAGCCACCAGCTTGATGCCGACCTTGGCAAACTGCTGGCGGATGTATTCACCCAAGCGGTTCCAGATTTCACCGTAAGGCAGCGGCATGAATTTGAGTTCAAAGCGTGTGCCATCAGCACCGGCCTTGTGACCAGCTTCATCCAGCAAGGCTGCTGCAGCTTTTTCATCAAAGGCCGGCAACTTCACCGATGCATCGTGGAACTTGGTGGCCGAGCTGATAGGGCTGGTCGCGGCCTTGCCGACACCAAACCAGAGGCGGTTGAGGATGAAGTTGCGATCAATCAGCATGGACAGCGCACGGCGCACCTTGGGGTTATCCAGCGGCTTGGAGCGGTGGTTGAGCTCAATCCATGATAGCGGGCCAAAATATTCCCAGCCGCCAAGGTTCACTTCCAGATTTGGCTCAGCCTTGTAGCGCGGCACATCAAAAGCCTCGATGTCGTTGAAGCCTGTGAGCTGAACCTGACCGGTTTGCAGCGCTACACCACGCAGGTTTGAATCCGGGATCACACGGTAGATCACCTCATCGAGCGCAGGCTTGCCCACCTGCCAATATTTGTCGTTTTTCACGAGCTTGATGAAGTTGCCCCGCTGCCACTCACCCAACTTGAACGGCCCTGTGCCAACCGGCGTCTGGTTGGCAGGGTTGTTGCGCATGGCTGCAGCATCCTGCCCGCCGTAAATATGCTTGGGCATGATGGCGCAGGTGGTGGAGTCAAACATCAGCAGGAAAGGCTGGAACGGCGCTTTCAGCTTCAGCTCAACGGTGTTTGCATCCTTGGCAGTGCAGCTCTCAATACGCTGGAAAATCGCGCGCGAGCGTGGCGAGAGCTCCATGTGGAAGTTCATGATCGAGAAGACCACGTCTTCCGCCGAGAACGGCTTGCCGTCATGCCATGTCACGCCAGTTTGCAGATTGAAGGTGTAGGTTACGTTGTCAGCTGCCAACGAGAAGCTCTTGGCCAGACCGGGCATCGGCTCCAGTTTCTGGGAGTAGGTCAGCAGTCCTTCAAAGATCTTGCTGGCAACAATCAGTGTTGGCCCCTGATTGTTGACCCCCAGAATGAGGATGGGTGGTTCCGGCGTAATCAGCGATGTCAATGTGCCGGTGCGGCGCGCCTGCGCCCATGCGCTGCGCGTCATGGTGCCAAAAGGTGTGGCGATCAGAGCAGCAGCCAACCCCTTGGTGATTGTCCGGCGGCTGGTTGTTTTCGAAACAGTCATGTCTTCCTCCCAGAAAAATACTGGCATCAATAGAACTGGACTTTCCCTTCGATGCAAGCGCTGCGATGCTGATGCATGCAGATTCCTCAAAAACCTTTTGATGTGATCATCGTTGGTGGCGGCTCGGCTGGCTGTGTTCTGGCCGCTCGCCTGTCTGAAAGACCATCGCGCGAAGTGCTTCTGATCGAGGCTGGACAGGATATTTCAGCACAGAACCTGCCGCCCCAGGTGGCCGCCGCCTATCCCGGCATTGCCTATTTTGACCCCGCCCTCACCTACACAAACTTGAAAGTGAAAATGGGCGGAACCGGAGGCAACGATGCTGCACAGCGAAAGGCAGTGCCTTATTCGCAAGGGCGCGTCCTTGGCGGTGGTTCTGCAATCAACGGCATTGGTGCCAACCGCGGCTCACCAGCCGACTATGACGAATGGGAAGCCCACGGCGCAGATGGCTGGAACTGGGACAACGTTCTGCCTTTTTTCAGCAAGCTTGAAAGACATCTGGAAGTGGACGGCCCTCTGCATGGCAGGGATGGTCCATTGCCTATCCGTGCGGTGCCTGATATCTGGCGCTCGGGCTTTGTGAATGCCGCCGTCAATGTGCTTAGCCAGCGTGGCATTCACGAACATGCGGATCAAAACGGCGAATGGCGGGACGGGGTCTTTGCGCAGGCCGTGAACCTTGATGAGAAGCTTCAGCGGGTTCCAACTTCGCTAGCATGGCTGACTCAAGATGTGCGGAAACGCCCTAATCTCACTGTTATAACAGGTGTTTCTGTTTCCAGACTGATCACGGCAGAGCAGAGCGTGACAGGGGTCATGCTCAATCTGGGCGCGGCAGAGGTGCCGGTACGCGCGAGAGAAGTCATCGTTTCAGCCGGTGCGTTGCAGACACCTGCGCTGCTGATGCGCTCCGGCATTGGCCCTTCTGCGCACCTGAAAGAGCGCGGCATAAACCCTGTCAAACATCTTGCAGGCGTTGGGCAAAATCTCATGGAGCACCCCTACGCCGGTGTCGCCCTTTACCTGCCGCACCAGAGCCGCATGCGGCATGACAACGCCCATCACATCCCGGCAGTCTGGCGCTTCTCTTCTGGCTTGGAAGGATGTCCTGCAGGTGACATGCACCTTGGCATCATGGGGCGCTCAGCCTGGCATGGCGTGGGCAAGCGCATGGGTGCTTTGGCCTTCTGGGTCAACAAGAGCTACAGCCGGGGCTACGTAGAACTTGATCCCGATATTGACCAGCCTCCTCTCATTGATATGCGGCTGTTATCCGACGAGCGGGATCTGATCCGTTTGCGCGATGCTTTCCACACGATTGCAGGTCTTGCCAAAGATATCGCAGGCAGCGGCGCTGCAGGATATCCGCAGCCCGCACGCCTCTCTGATCGCGCCCGTAAGTATGGTCCGGTGACGACGAAAAACCGTCTGGCAACGGGGCTTGCCGGAGTACTGGTTGATATGGCTGGCCCCTATGGTGCCAGCCTCATGCGCGCCCTTACCCATGAAGGCCCATCGCTGGATGATCTGCTCAATGACGAGGCCGCCCTCGATGCGTATCTGCAAAGTTCAGTGACAGGCGTCTGGCACGCATCGGGAACCTGCCGCATGGGTCAGCTTTCCAATACGATGGCTGTCACAGATTCATCAGGTCGTGTGCATGGCGTTTTGGGACTGCGCGTTTGTGATGCCTCAATTCTTCCAACGATTCCCTGTGCCAATCTAAATGTTCCGACAGTCATGGTCGCAGAACGCATCGCCAGTCTGATAAATACAGGCCTTTGACCCTTGCGGCGTGTTGCAGCTGGTTAAGGTAAAGGCCGGATTGCAGGTGCAAAGCAGTCATTTTTGAGGCATAGTCAAAACTGGGAAAATTCAGGGGCGACGATTGACTACGCACGATCATGTGGCGACCGGCTTTGGGGCGCCAATAGCCTTGTCAGGCAATGCTGCGTCCAGCGGCACAATCGTGCTTGAGCGTGATATCATCCTCTCCAGCCTTGGTCTGGAACTGTTTGTCCTGACCCTGCGGGATACACCGTCTCGGGCAGTGCAATGGCTCACACAAGGACAGTCCTCGATCGAGGCCCTCCCCTGTGATCCAACAGCGTTGCGCTATGATTGGCAGTATGTTCAGGAATTGCGGGGCCGCTTTGCTACGGGGCAAAACCCTGTAATCAACAGCAGTCTTCCTGCAAGCTGGCAACAGGCTATTCTTATGCATCTCGGCTTGACACCGGATGCTGCTTTTGATGGCTTGACCGCTGCGCCGCAGTCGCCCACCAAACACGGCACGCTCTATTCAATAGCGAAAGCCTTGCGGTTGCATCAATGGACAAAGAACGTGCTGGTCTTTGTGCCTTTGCTCATGTCGCATCAGGTCTTCTTCGCAGAACCATTGATCAACACGCTCCTTGCCTTCATCTGCTTTGGGTTGGTCGCGTCATCCATTTATCTGATGAACGATATCATGGATCTGCGTCAGGACAGACGCCACCCCAGCAAACAGCGACGCCCCTTTGCCAGCGGTGCCTTGCCGGTTTCTGCGGGACTGCTGATGATTCCGCTGCTGATCGGCAGCGCATTATTGATATCCATTTGGCTGCCAAAAATGTTTAGCCTTGTGCTGGCTGCCTATGTGACGCTCAATCTCGGCTACACATTCTATCTCAAGCGCAAATTGCTCGTCGATGTGCTCGCACTTTCTGGTGCCTACACCCTCCGCATTCTGGCGGGCAATGCTGCCGGGCCTATTGAACTGTCGAACTGGCTCCTCGCATTTTCGATGTTCCTCTTTCTCAGCCTTGCGCTGGTGAAGCGCTATGTTGAGCTCGATACCGTGGAAACGGATGACCCTGATGCCAAGCGCTTTATGGGCCGTGGCTATCGCCGCACTGATCTTGACATGCTTTCGCAACTGGGTGTCGCCAGTGGCTTTGCTGCTGTCATCGTTCTGGCCCTTTTTGTAGAAGGGGCTGGCAAATCCGGCCTCTACAAGCACCGCGAACTGATATGGCTGGTCTGCCCGATTGTCCTCTATGTCATCGGTCGCATCTGGGTTCTCGCCAAGCGGCGGGAATTGCCGGATGATCCGATTATGTTCCTGATAAGGGACTGGCGCAGCCATCTCATGGCGGCGATTGTGGCGTTCATTTTCATCATGGCGGTCTGATGCTTTCGCAATACACCTCATGGGGTGGGTTGAGCACAAGGCCAGATCGCGTCCTGACACCGCAGGACAGCTCATCGTTTCAGCTGCCTGACGGCCCATGGCTCGCCTACGGCAATGGTCGAAGCTATGGGGACAGCTGCTTTCCCGAAAGCGGCACGCTGATTGACATGCGACAGTGCCGGCAGGTGATATCTTTTGACAAGACAACAGGCATCATCCGGGCTGAAGCTGGCCTTCTTCTCGGAGATCTTATCCGTCTTGTTGCCGACACCGGCTGGTTTCCAGCTGTTGTTCCGGGCACTCAATACGTCACGCTTGGCGGCGCATTGGCCAATGATATCCATGGCAAGAACCACCATGTGCAAGGCAGCTTTGGCACATCAGTGCGCGCCTTCGAAATTCTGCGATCTGATGGCACAAGGCAGGTCTGCAGCCCGGACAAGAACATCGCCCTTTTCTGCGCCACGATCGGCGGCATGGGCCTGACAGGCGTGGTGACATGGGTTGAACTGCAACTCATGCCTGTCACCTCCAGCGATATCATTCAGGAGGTTGTTGCCCTCTCCTGCCTTTCGGATTTCTTTCAACAAGCAGAACAACAGAAAGAGCTGGATGATTTTCCATACACTGTCGCCTGGATAGACAGCCTTGCCACCGGCAGCGCTCTTGGCAAAGGTGTGCTGCTCAAAGGGCGACATGCCAGAGTCAATGCATCTGTTGCACTGCCAGCAAAGGCGCGTGTTGGTGTGCCTTTCACGCCTCCTGTCAATCTCATCAACACACTCAGCCTAAGGGCTTTCAATACTCTTTACCGCGCCAAGACCCTGTCGCAAAAGGGACCGAAGCGCTGCAGCGCCGGAAGCTTTTTCTTTCCTCTTGATGCCGTCGGCCACTGGAACAAGCTTTACGGACCCAAAGGATTGCGCCAGCACCAATGCATCATTCCGCTGGAAGCGGCAGAAGAAACCATCGCGACAATGCTTGAAACAACACAGGCCGCCAACCACGGCTCGTTTCTCACTGTGCTCAAGATCTTTGGTAAAACAGCCTCGCCGGGCCTGCTGTCATTTCCGCGCGAGGGAGCAACACTGACGCTGGATTTTGCCTGGCGCGGCAAGCAGACAGATGCGCTGCTTGATCGACTGGACGAGCTGGCGCTTTCGTCCGGCGGGCGGATCAGCCCCTATAAAGACGCACATATGTCTGCCGAGACATTCCAGCAGTCTTTTCCGGAGCTCGATGATTTCCGGCAATACATGGATCCCATGGCACGATCTGAGTTTGCATCGCGCGTGAACCTGCTGGCTGCTGTCGGAAGGCAGGGCGATTGATGGCCGCTTTGATCAGACACATGTGGTCCCCAGTAGGATTGATGGCACTGTTCGCTTTGGCCATGATCACAGTGCTGTCCTTGCCGCTGCGATTGCCATTGGGGCCAAACTACTGGGATATCTACACCTACGTCGACACAGCCTATCGCATGCAGCTGGGGCAAACCCCGCACGTCGATTTCTTCATACCCGTTGGCGCACTTGGCTATGTGCTGTTTAACTGGACAAACCAGCTCTTCCCGCGCGCGGCAACAATGCTCGCGGTTCATCACGCAATCCTGATCGTCGCCTTGCCATTGATGCTGGTGGTCGTTCGCGAGGCCAGCGCAAGGTCACGCGCAGATGCCTATGCGTTGGTGCTGCCTTTCATGCTGTATGCTGCACTGCCGATCAATGGCATCGAGCTTTATCCAAGCCCTGGCTTTGATGCCTACGGCAATTACAACCGGCATGCCTCGCTGCTGCTCTACATCCTCAGTGCAACATTGCTGTTCGTGGAGCGAAAACCGCTGGCAAGCTGGCTGACATCGATGCTGTTGCTTGCGCTTTTCATGACCAAGATCACGGGGTTCATAGTGGCCTTGCCGCTTGTCATGCTTGGTTTGCTGACACGCAGGCTTTCACCGACGCATACCATTGTTTCAACGCTCGTTATGATCGCGTTTCTGTTGCTGCTGAACGCACAAACAGGATTGATTGCGGCGTACTTGTCAGACATCGCCCATCTGGCAAAACAAAACACTGGAAGCTTGCTTCCCAGAATTCTGACCCTGCTGTCGGTCAAGTTCAATACAATTGGTGCAGCAGCAGTCCTGATTGCTGTTCTGCTGTGGCACCAGCGCGCTCTTTTCACAATTAGCAGGCTGAAGGAATGCCTCGATTCCCCGGTTGTCTGGCTGATCGCGCTTCTGGGTGCGGGTGCGGTTTTTGAAACGCAGAACACCGGCAGCCACGAATTTATCCTGATCTGGCCTATCCTCATAAGAATTTTCCAGTCCGTGCAGACTAACCTGAAAGGCACCAATCTGCTGATCGCAGGCTTGGTGGCTGCTGTCGCCCTGCCCGCTCCCATCTCAGTGCTTCACAGGGCGGCTCGCAGCATCATGTCTGCTCCGTTTTATAAACCTGTTGAGGCTGACATGCTCGGGCCTGTGGGCCGTGTGTCTGCCAAGGCGGATATCCTGAAGCATGCTCGTGCCATGCTGGAGCACTATCCTCTGAGCCGAGAGGCTCATGCTGAACTCGCCCGCAAAGGGGTTTTGCCCTCCTACATTCTGTTTTCAGAAACCGACTATCAGGTCAACTGGCTGATCAGCGTGCATGACGCTGCAAAAGCCTTGCTGTACCATGAGGCAAAAACAGGCAAAAAACTTGCAAAGATCGTCACGCTCGATTTTGTTGATCCCCTGCCAGTCATCCTGAAGCGCACGCCACTGACTGGCATTTCGATTGGCAACGACCCAACCAGAACGCTGGTAACGCCAGACAAACGGGACATGGATGAAATGCGCAGTGCAGATGCAATCCTGTTGCCGCTCTGCCCCGTTACGGAGGCACGCATCGCGATAGCCAATATCTATAAACCAGCAACAGAAAGCCGCAGGATTGTGCCCCTGACACCGTGCTTTGACATGCTGCTGAAGTAAACAGGTCCGTTCAAGCGCTTCCGCAAGCTTGCAGTCAACACAGATCACTGTCCGCCTTTTGCCAGACCGCCTCATCCTGACCGCGCTTGTCAAACAAGAGGCAAAATTTCCGCAATCCAAGCCCCGCAAAAAGCGCATATCAAAATGAATAAATATTCATAGAATTCGTTTTATCTGTTAACATTTATGGTCAATATCGCAACTGCATGTCTCATATTTACAATATTTATGACGTATTCATTGCACATTCATGACAATAGAGGCTATAGCGCCTCCCCTCGCCAATACGTCAATGAATGGGAATATAACATGAAGACAAAAACTCTTGTTATGGCAATTGCCATCGTAGCCTCGACACAGACAGCCAACGCCACTGGTGATGCCTTGAATTTCTTCCTGTTACAGAAACAGAGCTCTGCTGACGCTTCGGCAACAACCGATGTGAAGACAAAACGTAAGCAGTCCTCCGGCAGGTCATTGTCGTCCATATCAACCCTTGGTCTTGGACCAGCTGCTGCTGATGTCGCGCGTCTGGCAGAGCAAAACGGCCTTCCGCGCAACCTTGCTCTGTCCGTCTGCCGGGTTGAAAGCCGCTGCCGCTACGGACTGGTTGGCATGGCTGGCGAGCGCGGCCCAATGCAGATCAAGCTGCAGACAGCCCGTGGCCTTGGATACACCGGCAATGCAGCTGGCCTGAATGGCTACACCGGCGCGTACTGGGGCGTGAAGCACCTCGCCGTTGCCTACCGCAAGTGCGGCACAGCGCGCGGTGCCGCCAAGTTGCACAACGCTGGTCTTGCTTCTTCCTGCACAGGTTCGCAGTATGCCAGTCGGGTTGTTGCAGGCCTTTGATCAGTTCTGTCTCGGGGCAAAAAGAACCGCTTTTTGCCCCGGAAGAACGAGCGCAATACAGCTGAAAACAAGGCTGGCGAAGCTCACAAAGCCAAGGCCAATAATCACCAGGCTGCTAAGAATTATGGCACCCGCCGCACCAAACAGGCCGGCAATCGCACGACCAGACTCGATGATCAGCGCATTGGTCTCGACGTGCTCGGCATAGCCACCACCGGCCAGCGCACCAGCAGTCTTGAAAGCTTCCCGCTGGATTTCGGGTGAAGACCAAAGGGCTGCCATGATCATGTAGCCAAGCGCGAAACTGCCAAAGCAGATCAGAAAAGTCACCAGCGGCCAGAAACGCCCCCTGCCCGCATCTGCAAACCGTCTGCTGTGCAGCGCAAACCACACTGCCTGCAATGCGCCCACAACAATGAGCACCGCGAGATGGCCGCCACCTGTGGGGCGAAAAGCTATGGCTGTTGTGGCCGCAATGAAGATCGCCAGATTGACAGGCGTGACTGCTGCCAGAAACCCAAGGCGACCCAGTGGTTTGGACAATGAAAGCATCGGTATGAACCTCCGCCACAAAACATGTGTATGCGCGGAAGTAAATTCCAGAGATAAATGTGAAATAAGTTTTGGATGATTGTTTAATTGGTCAGTTTCGCAACAGCAGCCGCTGATCCCAGAGCAAGCAATTGCTCGAGATGGCTTGTGACAGGCACTGTGAAGCGTGGGTCCGCAGGCAGGTCAGCACCAAACACGGCCTCTATCGCAAACAGCGCTCTAGAATACTGCCCGGCATCATGACCATGTTGCTGTGAAACAGCCGCGAGGGTTTCAGCCATGGGATCACGCACATCGATTGCGCCGCCCTGCTCATCCCGGCCCATGACATAGCGCATCCAGCCTGCGACACCCATGGCCAGACAGTCAATGGACTGATCCCGCGCCAGACGATCCCGGATCGTGCCCAGCAGGCGCTGCGGCAGTTTCTGCGTGCCATCCATCGCGATCTGCCAGGTGCGGTGCCGCAGGCCAGGATTGGCAAAGCGGGACAGCAACGCATCGCGGTAAGCGCCAAGATCTGTGCCTTCTGGCACATTGAGCGTGGGGATGATCTCTTCGGTCATCAGGCGATGGACCAAGCGATGAATTACAGGATTGGCAATCGCTTCCGCCACGGTTTCATGGCCTGCGAGATAGCCCAGATAGGCAAGGGTTGAATGACTGCCGTTCAGCATGCGTAGTTTCATGCGCTCGAACGGGGCAACATCGGCCACCATTTGCACGCCTACAGTTTCCAGTGGCGGACGCCCTGACGGGAAATGATCTTCCACCACCCATTGGGAGAATGGCTCAGCAGCCACTGGCCAGCGATCCTCAACCCCAAGGTCTTTGGTTGTCGCCAACCTGTCTTCATCAGTGGTGGCTGGCACAATGCGGTCCACCATGGTGCACGGGAAGGCCACGTGCTTGGAAACGTATTCACCCAGTTCAGCATCACGCAGCTGAGCAAAGCGGCTGACAATCCGCTTCACCGTGCGGCCATTGCTCGGGAGATTGTCGCAGCAGACAACAGTGAACGGCGCTACACCGGCAACTCTCCGCCGCCGCAACGCCTCAACAAGCAGGCCGGGAACAGAGCGGGGATTATTCGGGTTTGCCAGATCAGCCAGCACATCAACATGCGCCTCATCCAGTTTGCCCGTGGCCGGATCGTGGCAATAGCCCTTCTCGGTAACAGTCATCATGACGATGCGGATCGCTGGATCGCTCATGGTATCAAGCAACGCAGCCGTATCAGCCGGGCAGACCAGCACCTTGCGTACAGACCCGATGATGCGGCGGGACAGGCCATCCGGCCCGCTGACATTGACCGTGTAGAGGCCATCCTGCGGGTTCAGGGCATCTGCCGTTGCAGGGCTGCGCAAGCTGGCTGCGATAATCGCCCAGTCTGGATACTGACGCAAAAGGTCATCGATATAAACCGCCTGATGTGCCCGATGGAATGCTCCAATGCCCAGATGCACGATCCCCGGCGTTATTGCAGAAGGATCATAGTCAGGCCGCCTGATGCTGGCAGGAAGATCAGCCAGCGATGCCAGCGAAAGCCGTTTTGTCATGTGCGCAGGCTTCTCATTTGAACATCGCCGGAAGCCAGAGCGAGAATGCGGGCACGTACGTCACCAGCAAAAGCACCGCAATTGACGCCCCATAGAACGGCCAGATCGTCTTCATGGACTCGCCGATGGAAATCTTGCCAACGGCGCAAGCCACAAACTGCACAGATCCCACAGGCGGCGTGTTCAGACCGATACCGGCATTCAGGATCAGGATGACGCCGAAATGCACGGGGTCAACACCGAAGGCGGTGACGACCGGCAGGAAGATAGGCGTACAGATGATGATCATGGGTGCCATGTCCATGAAAGTGCCCAGCACCAGGAGAATGCCATTGATCATCAGGAGGATCGTGTAAGGATCATTGGATACAGATTTCATGGTCGCGACCATCGCCTGCGGAACCTGCAGGAATGCCATCAGCCAACCAAAAGCACCGGCAGTGCCTATGACCAGCAGAACCATGGCGGTGGTGCGCACGGCACCGTGCGTGGCTTCAATGAAGCCTTTCCAACCAAGCTCGCGGTAAACAAGGCTTGCTATTAAGAGCGCATAGATCACCGCAATGCATGAGCTTTCTGTTGCCGTGAACACACCCGAGCGAACGCCTCCAAAGATAATGAAGATAAGCAGGATGCCGGGTGTGGCCGCTACCAAAGCCAGCAGAACAGCCTTTGCACCGGGGAACACGCCAGCAGGATATCCCCGCTTAACAGCCACGATATAGGCCGCGATCATGAGTGCGCCGCACAGCATCAAGCCGGGCACAATGCCCGCAGTGAAGAGATCAGCAACCGAAATGTTTCCACCAGCTGAAATCGAATAGATAATCATGTTGTGCGAAGGCGGGATCAACAGCGCGATGATGGCAGCATTAGCAGTCACATTCACAGCATAATCAGCAGCATAGCCCCGCTCTTTCATCTGCGGGATCATGATGCCGCCAACGGCTGAGGCGTCTGCAACGGCCGAGCCAGAGATGCCGCCAAACAAGGTACAGGTAACAACGTTGACCTGCCCCAGACCGCCACGGAAATGGCCGACAAGGGTCGAGGCAAACTGAATGAGACGTGCGGCTACACCGCCACGGATCATCAGGTCGCCGGAAAAGATGAAGAACGGAATCGCCATCATGGCAAAGGCGTTCATGCCGGAATTCATCTGCTGGAAAACCACAACAGGCGGCAAGCCCATGTAGACAACAGTGGCCAGTGAAGCGATGCCAAGGCAAAACGCGACAGGCGTTCCGATCAGCAGAAGCACGGTGAAAACACCAAAAAGTACCCACAGTTCCATTGCAATCACTCCACGGAGCTGTGCGCGGGCAAGGCCGCTTCGTTACCGGAATTGCCATCAGCCGGGACAAAAAGATTGACCAGCTTCTCAAAGGCAAAAAGGCTGATGAGCACGCCACCGCCAACAAGCGGCAGATAGTCCATGCCCTGCGGCAGGTTGATACCCGCCATCTTGGCGCGCCATGTTGCTGCGGTCAGCTGCCAGCCATAAATTGTCATAGCGATGCCAAAAACGATGATCAGAACATGCGTTGTAATCCGCATCATCAAACGCAGCGGCTTGGATGCGTAATGCAGACCAATCTCAAAACCGAGATGGTCATTTTCGCGAACTCCAACCGCTCCCCCCAGCAGAATGAACCAGCTCATCAGCAAAAGCGATCCAGGTTCGGTCCAGCTGGGCGTATCGTTCAGCACGTACCGACCAAAGACCTGCCAGGCGACGAACAGGGTCATGAGCACAAGACCCAGGGATGCAATCCACAAGGCTGCAAGGCTGACTGGCGCGAGAATACGCGCCAGCCGGGTTGCATGAGGGGAGAAGCTGGTGGTCATGATTACTGCACAGCCTGAATGCGGGCCAGCAGGTCCTTCAGCTTGGCATCGGTGACGAAGCGATCATAAACCGGCTTCATGGCATCGATGAAGGGCTTCTTGTCGACCTGTGTGATCACCGAGCCCTTGGCTTTGACAGCCGCTTCCGCTGACTTTTCGCGGGCTTCCCAAAGTTCACGCATCTTCACCACGGACTCCTTGGCTGCAGCTTTGAAGATGACCTTCTCGGCATCAGACAGTCGGTCCCAGGCACGCTTCGACATCACGAGCACTTCGGGCGTCATGGAATGCTCTGTCATGGAGTAGTTCTTCGAGACTTCGAAGTGACGGGTAGACTCGTATGAGGGCCAGTTGTTCTCGGCACCGTCGATCACGCCGGTCTGCAATGCGGAGTAAACTTCACCGAACGGCATGGGTGTAGCGTTGGCACCCAGTGCGTTGACGAGGGCAATGAACATGTCCGACTGCTGCACGCGGATCTTCAGACCCTTGAGGTCTTCCAGCTTCGTGACAGGACGCTTGGAGTTGTAAAACGAGCGCGCACCTGAATCATAGTAGGCAAGGCCAACCATGCCATGCGGTTCGAAAGCTTTCAGAATTTCCTCGCCGATGGGGCCATCCATAACCTTGCGCATGTGATCGACAGAGCGGAACACAAATGGCAGGCCGGGAACGGATGTCTCAGGAATGAGGTTGTTGAGCGGCGCCATGTTGACGCGGTTCATGTCGATGACACCAAAGCGGGTTTGCTCAACGGTGTCCTTTTCCTGTCCCAGTGTGGACGACGGGAAAATCTGGATCTTGAACTTGCCATTGGTGCGCTGCTCGATGAGCTGCCCCATGAACTTGACCGCCTCAACGGTTGGATAGCCCTCGGGATGCGTATCAGCCGAGCGCAATGTCACGGTCTGGGCAGAAGCTGCACCAAGGCTAAGAGCCATGGCGCTGGCGGCGAGCACAGATTTCATCATGTTTCTACGGGATTTCATGGGTCTTCCTCCGGTTATGGTTCAGTTCAAAGTTTGTAGGCCTGTTTTGCAAGGCGGTAGGCGAGATCATGCGCCACTTCGTGCGCTTCGTTCTCGTCCATCCGGTGCTCTGCAACCAGACGCGCAAGGAAAGCACAATCCACACGGCGCGCCATATCGTGACGGGCCGGAATGGACAGGAATGCCCGCGTGTCATCGTTGAAACCGACAGTGTTGTAGAAGCCTGCCGTTTCCGTAGTCAGTTCGCGAAAGCGCCGCATGCCTTCGGGCGCATCAAAGAACCACCACGCAGGCCCAAGCCTGAGGGCGGGATAATGCCCGGCAAGGGGCGCAAGCTCGCGGCTGTAGCTCGTCTCATCAAGAGTGAAGACAATGATTGTCAGGTCTTTCTCATTGCCAACCGCATCCAGCATGGGCTTGAGCGCACGAACGTAGTCTGTCTGCGTGGGAATATCAGCTCCCTTGTCCCGGCCAAACCGTGTGAAGAGCTGACTATTATGATTGCGGAACGAGCCAGGGTGAATCTGCATCACCAGCCCATCGGCGAGGCTCATGCGCGCCATCTCGGTCAACATCTGACCGCGGAAAGCATCACATTCTGCAGGTGATGCCTTGCCAGAAATCACTGTGGCAAACAGTTTGCCTGCATCCTGCGCAGACAGATTCTCGGTTCTGGCAGAGGCGTGTCCATGATCCGTTGACGTGCAGCCACGCGCCTTGAAATAAGCCCGGCGTTTGCGATGCGCGGCCAAATATCCAGTCCAGTCAAGCGTATCTTCACCCGTAATTTCACCCAGTTTCACGAGGTTTTGGCGGAAACCCTCAAACTCTGGATCAATCACCGCATCTGGACGATAGGCAGGCACCACCCGGCCTTTCCAGCCTGATGCAAGCACCGCATCGTGGTGCTCCAGATTATCCAGAGCGCCATCCGTTGTTGAGATGGCTTCTATCCTGAAGCGCTCATAAAGTGCACGCGGACGAAACTCCGCCTGAGTCAATTTTTCAGCGATAGCTTCGTACAGACGATCTGCATTCGCTTCCGTCAGGCGCTCGGCAATGCCAAAGACATCCTCCATGGCTTGCTCAAACCACAATCGTGTTGGCGTGCCTCGGAACAGGTGAAAGTGCTTGGCAAATAACCGCCATATGGCGCGGTTGTCACTTTCGGTTGCGCCACCGTCAGCTCTGGGAACGCCGAGAGATTCCAGCGAAACACCCTGCGAATAAAGCATCCGGAAGACGTAATGATCGGGCTTCACAAAAAGCGTTGCGGGATCAGAGAACGCTTCGTTGCGCGCATACCAAACAGGTTCGGTGTGGCCATGCGGGCTTATCACCGGCAAGTCCTTGATGCCGCTGTAGAGCACACGCGCAATACCACGCGTGCGATCATCCGCAGGAAACAACCTGTCTGGGTGAAGCCCGGACGCCATCCCTAAGTCCCTTTTTATCGAATAATTAGCTTGTCGATATACTAATATATTAGTATGTCAATTGAGGCAGAAAGATTTCTGCATCGCAATTGGACGCTCAATGGATCACCCTAGCAACGAGCAAGGAAACGCATCGTACGCATCGCCTCGCCCAATCGTGCTGCCGCGCGGGGCGGCCCGCCGTGATGCGCCCAATGTCCGTGTTACAGCTTCCAGCGTTATCCTGAAGGATATCCGCGATGACATCCTTGATGTGACTTTGATTCCCGGCACACCGCTTTCAGAGAAGACGCTGACCGAACGGTACAACGTGAGCCGAACCCCAGTGCGTGAGGCACTCATACGCCTTGCTGAAGAAGGCCTTGTGGACATCTTTCCGCAGTCAGGCACATTCGTTGGTCGCATCCCGGTTGATGCCTTGCCCGAAGCCGTTGTTGTGCGTCAGGCATTGGAGGGAGCAACCATCTCACTCGTGATCGAGCGGGCCAACGATGCGGATTTTGCCCATCTCGACAGCTTGCTGGCAAGACAGGAAGCCATGGCAAAGCTCAACGATCAGAATGGCTTCCACATCGAAGATGAATCTTTCCATGAAGCCCTTGCAGTGATGTCCGGCCATCCCGGCCTCTGGAAAATCACGCAGACAGCCAAAACCCAGATCGACCGGTGCCGCAGGCTTACTCTGCCTGTGCCCGGCAGGATGATGCAGGTGATCGGCGAGCATCGCATCATTTTATCGGCTTTGAAAAAACGCGACAAGGCAGCATCGGAACTTGCGATGCGCGAACACCTCTCGGCAGTCCTACCGGATGCGGTCGCGATCCGCCAACAATTTCCGAACTATTTTATCTGACTGGAGCAGTGGTTATGAGGCAAGGCTGGCGTTGGTTTGGACCCAAGGACCCTGTTTCGCTGGATGATGTGCGCCAGGCCGGCGCAACAGAAATCGTCTCATCCCTGCACCACATGCCTATCGCCGAGGCGTGGACGACCAAAGGCGTCGCTGATTACAAGAGCCTCATTGAGACAACGCCTGCAGGGCGCACTCCGCTGGCTTTGACCGTGATTGAAAGCATCCCCATTCCCGATGATGTGAAGCGCACAGGCGGTGCAGCAAAGCGCTCGATTGCCATGTGGATCGAAAGCCTGCGGGCGGTGGCCGCCAACGACATCAAAATTGTCTGCTACAACTTCATGCCGGTGGTGGACTGGGCACGGACGGACCTCGACTGGCCAATGCCCAACGGCGCAACAGCCCTGCGCTTTGACAATGACCGCTTTGCAGCTTTCGAACTTTTCATTCTGCAGCGCAAGGGGGCTGAAGCCGACTACGACGCGGCTACGCAAAAGCGGGCGCGGACGCTGTTTGACAAGATGGAGCAAAAGGACATTGATTATCTCATCCATGTCATTGCGAGCGCCCTGCCCGGCTCAACCACGGACCCGCTGACCATTCCAGCCTTCCGCGACCGGCTGGATACATACCGCGATGTTAACGCTGCAAAATTGCGCCAGCATCTCATTGAGTTCCTTGAGCAGGTAACGCCTGTCGCCCAGTCTCTGGGCGTGACACTGACATTGCACCCCGATGATCCGCCCCGCCCGCTGTTTGGCCTGCCACGCATCGCTTCCTCGGCACAGGACTATCAGGCCTTGTTTGATGCTGTGCCCTCGCCTGCGAATGGCATGTGCTTTTGCACCGGCTCCCTTGGTGTCGCGGCCAGCAACAATCTCGTTGAAATCGCCAAGCAGTTTGCGCCACGCATCGCTTTCGCCCACCTTCGCGCCACAAAACGCGAAGCAGACGGTTATTCCTTTCATGAATCCGATCATCTCGACGGCGACTTTGATATGATTGCTGTGCTGCGTGTTCTTCTGGCGGAAAACAGCAAGCGCTCACCGTCGGAGAAAATCGTGTTCCGGCCAGACCACGGTCACCGCATGCTGGATGATCTCAGAAAAACCGCGACACCGGGCTACACCGGCATTGGACGCCTGAAAGGTTTGGCGGAATTGCGTGGCGCGATCAGGGCTTTGCAGAGCGTTTGACAGGCATTCAGCAAAACAGCCAATATTATTACAAGCAAGGCTTGCGCAGTCGGCACACAATCGCTATCACGCAAGCGCACCAACGCACTGCGTTGCTTTGCACGCGCCCGTAGCTCAGCTGGATAGAGCATCAGACTACGAATCTGAGGGTCGGACGTTCGAATCGTTCCGGGCGCGCCATTCTTCAACAAAGACAAATATTTGGATAATTCAGGTCACGTTCTGGGCATCGCTGGCGAGCGACAAAAACCAGTCTCTGACCCTTTTTGCCGCGATTGAAAGCTGAGTCCCATTGGGCACGACAAGGTAATAACTGAAGCGTGTAGGATAGGATTTGTTGAAGGGATTAACGAGACTGCCCGCCTTCAGCTCACTCTGGACCAACCATTCTGCAAAGAGCGATATCCCAAGCCCATTCATTGTCGCACTCAGCTGAAAATGGCGATCCTCCAGTGTCATGCTCGGCTGCTCCTGGCGGGATGTGATGCCGCAGTCCTTCATCCAGTCAGACCACATCCGCTTGTCATCGACATGAAGCAAGGTGCAACGCTTGATGTCTTTGGGTTCATTCAGATTGAACTTCTCCTGGTATTCAGGACTGCAAATCGCAATGAGCCGCTCCTCCCACAGCTTCACCGCCTGAAACTTTGGCCAGTTTCCAGTTCCCCACTGGATTCCAAAATCGGCAAAGGCCCGGGGATCTGGGAAGTTGACGAAGGCATTGTTATGATTGAGCAATGAGATATTGATGTCAGGACAAGACTGCCTGAGATCGCTGATACGGGCAGATACAAAACGGCTTGCGAACATTGGCACAAGAGCGACGCGCACTTCTGTGCGCCGGCTGGCGACCAAATCAATGCCTGCGCTGATCTGTTGCAAGCCAGCGTCCACATGTCTTGCAAGGCGGGTTCCCTCTTCAGTCAATTCAAGGCCATGTGCGCTGCGCCGGAAGAGCGCGATGCCAAGATCCATTTCTAGCTTCTTGATGTGGTAGCTGACAGAGCTCTGTGTGCTGCCGCAGTGCTGCGCTGCCTTGGTCACGCTTCCAAGGCGGGCAACACTATCAAAAACATGGATCGAGTTGATGTTGCGGATCCGAACCATTGATGACCTTTTGGGCTTCTGGATATCGGATGCTATCATCGAAAAATTGAATATCTAGCAAAAATCTTTGCGATACCCGACCATTCTGCAGGGGTATACGCTTGTCCTTGGTTTTCCTTGTCTCTCGGAACCGTACCATGGCGGACACAATCCTGCGCGTCGACAGACTGTCCAAGAATTTTGGCGGTGTCCGCGCTATTCGTGATCTGTCGTTCGACGTCGCAACGGGTGAAATTCTGGGCCTTATCGGGCCCAATGGGTCGGGCAAGTCGACCACTGTCAATGTGCTTGCCGGTCTGCTCCCCGCTTCATCAGGATCGATATTCCTTGCCGGAAATTCGATTGAAAATTTACCGGAACCGGCGCGGGTTACCAAAGGGCTTGCCCGCACATTCCAGACCGCGCGCGTTTTTCCAGAATTTACGGTGCGCCAGCATGTGACCATCGGTTGCCATACCATTCAGCAAACAAGTCCCTTTGCATCAATCCTTCCTCCCGGCGTTTCGTCCGGGCCTGATAGTAACATGGAAAAGCATGTGGAGGATCTGCTGCAACTTTGCTCGCTTACTTCGATTGCTGATCGGCCTGTTGCCAGTATCTCTTCGGCACAGCAGCGGTTCTTGATGATAGCAACCGCTCTCGCTGCGAGACCCAAGGTCATTCTTGTCGATGAGCCGGCAGCAGGGCTTGTCGAGCATGAGCGGCAAGAGTTGGCGGAATTGATCCGCGGCATTCGCAAGCGCGGAGTGGCTGTCGTTATCATTGAACATCATATGGCATTGATCATGGCGCTATGTGACCGGATCGTTGTTCTGAATTTCGGCTCCAAGATTGCAGAAGGAACGCCTGCGGAGATCAGAGCCAATCCGGCAGTCATCGATGCCTATCTTGGCGAGGCAGCCTGACATGCTAAGCCTGCGCGATATCAGGGTGAGCTATAGCGGGATTGAAGTGATCCATGGCGTCAGTCTTGATGTATCGGCTGGCGAATGCGTTGCGCTGATTGGAGCGAACGGCGCAGGCAAGTCATCGACCTTGAAGGCGATATGCGGCCTTGTCCCGGTGCGCGCAGGTACCGTTCATTTCGAAGGCAAGGACATCACCAACGCCAGCGGACATGCTATCGTCCGCTCCGGCATAACCATGTGCCCGGAGGGTCGGCAGGTTTTTCCGCAGATGAATGTCCTGCAGAACCTCAGGATGGGGGCCTACGCCCGCACCGACAAGGATCAGGATGCTGACCTTGAGAGGATGATGGATATGTTCCCGATCCTGCGTGAGCGTCAGACGCAGGCTGCAGGCAAGCTGTCGGGCGGTGAGCAGGAAATGCTGGCTATTGCGCGGGCACTGATGGCGCGGCCACGCATCTGCCTCTTTGACGAGCCGTCGCTTGGCCTTGCGCCCAAAATTGTTGCCAGTGTTTTTGAAACTTTGGCGAAGATCAAGGCGATGGGAATGACCATCCTGCTGGTTGAGCAGAACTCGATGATGGCCCTGAATCTGGCTGACCGCGCCTACCTTTTCGAAGCTGGCAAGATTGTCATGGAAGGGCCAGCCAAAGAACTGAAAAGCCACCCGGAAGTTATGCGTGCCTATCTAGGACATTAATCAAAACAAAACCAAACGGAGGAAACCATGTTGAAACGAATGATAACCAGTACCCTTGCAGTGTTGGCATTAGCCCTCACCGCAGGCGCAGCGTCAGCAGCAGAAAAGAAACTGACCATCGGTGTAGCCGATGCACTCACTGGTGGCGGTGCCGTCTATGGCCTGCCACAGGCCAATGCAGTCAAAATGGGAGCCGAGGAGATCAACGCTGCTGGCGGCATCAAGGTCGGCGCTGACAACTACAAAATCGAAGTTATTGCCTATGACGACAAAGCCAATCCAACAGAGGCAACCAACGCCGTCCGCAAGCTGATTGACCGGGACGGCGTGAAGTACATTCTGGGCTTCTGCTGCTCTGGCTCCACCAGCGCAGTCGCCTCCTTCATGGCGAAAGAAAAAGCTGTGATGCTTGTTGGCAATGCAGCAGAACGTTCTATCACCACCCAGAAAATCCCGAACCTCGTTCGTACCCGCCCACCTGCTGACTATACCGGTCAGGGCGCAGGCACCTTTATCGCCAAGAAGGGCCACAAGCGTATCGCAGTTGTCGGCGCGCTTGAGGTCGGATTCTACTCTCAGTATGTCGATGCCATTGAAAAGGAAGTGAAGAAGGCAGGCGGTGAGATCGTCGCACGCGAAGTCTTCGGCCTGCGTGATCGTGACATGACGCCTCAGCTCACCAAGATCCGTGGCTTGAACCCAGATGCCATTCTGGTCGTTGGCTATGTTGAGCCAGCTGCCTTTGTCTACCGTCAGTCGATTGAGCTGGGCCTCAACGTGCCGCGATACGGATTTACCAGCGGCAGCGAAGAGCAGTTCCTGCGCGTGACGACATCCGAGCAAATGGAAGGTGTATGGGACCTGCGCCCGACCGAACTGACGCTGCTTTCTGCCAGCAAGGCCGGCATTGCCTACCATGAGAACTACACCAAGATGTTCAAGGCCTCGCCTTCGCCAAGCTCGCCTTATGCCTACGATCAGCTCTATGCACTGAAGGCTGCGATTGAGGCTGCGGGCACAGTCGACAACACCGAGGCTGTTGCCAAGGCACTCCGTGCCCTGCCGATCCCACCACAGGTGGTGATGCAGTATCAGGCGGTTGACGGGAAGATGTTCGACGAAAACGGCCAAGCCTATACCTCCAATGGTGCGTTCCAGTGGCAAAAGGGCAAGTGGGTCTATGTCGAGGAGCTTCCCTCCGATGCAAAGGCCTATTCGCAGTTCCTCAGCACACTGAAATAGGCTGAAGGCAGCTCGATGTTCATCGAAATCCTCCAGCAAACGATCAATGGTCTGGCGATCGGCGGCGTCTATGTGCTGATCGCCCTTGGCCTGACAACGGTCTTTGGCATCCTGGGCATTGCACACTTTGCCCATGGTTCGATCTCGATGTTCGGCGGCTACCTCACCTACTTTCTGGTAACAGGACAGGGATTGCCGCTCATTGTAGCAATCCCTGTTGCTCTGGCTGTCGGTGTCCTGCTTGGGGTGGTTGTCGAGATGCTGGCCTATCGGCCAGTGCGCAACGCCAACCATATCAACGCCTTCATCGTGGCTCTCGGGCTCACCATGATGGTGGAAGGGATCAATCTGCAGCTCTTCGGCCACGAGCAGGTTGTCATCCCGACCACGCTCAGCAAGGTCTTTCGATTTAACGGAATCACCGTTCCCGAATTGCGTCTCTATGTGATCATCGCTGCGATCTTGCTGGTCGCCGCCATGATGATTTTCGTGGAAAAAACAAAGACCGGACAAGCTATTCGTGCTGTGGCTGAAAACCGCGACGCTGCGATCCTGATGGGCGTCAATGTAAAGACAATTCCTCTGATCGTCTTTGGCATATCAACCGCTCTTGGTGTTGCTGCCGGGATCATGGTGGGAGCCTTGTTCGCCATCGCGCCTGGTATCGGCGAAGGCCTGGTCGTCAAGGGGTTTGCTGTGCTGATCCTCGGCGGTCTTGGCTCTTTCCCCGGTGCCATTCTTGGAGGGACTGTTCTGGGCATCACAGAGTCGCTTGCTGCCGGGTTTATCTCTTCGGCCTACAAGGATGTGATCGCATTTGTCGTCATGATCCTGGTTCTGCTCGTAAGGCCGCAAGGGCTCCTGGGGCGTGCGCCATGAACCGTTATCTCGGTGCCCTTGGCTGGATAGTGGCTTTTGGAATCCTGGCGTCATTGCCGCAGGTTCTGACGGTGAAATACTACCTTCATCTCAGCGTTCTGGCTTTGATCTGGGTCATTGTCGCGCAAGGCCAGAACCTTATTCAAGGCTACACTGGCTACGTCTCCATCGTGGGGGCCGGGTTCATGGGCATAGGTGCCTACAGCTCAACCCTCATCGGCATTCACTACCAATGGCCCATCTGGGCGACCATCGTAGCAGCACCGCTGGTCACGGCATGCTTTGCCTTGCTGACCGGCTATCCAAGCTTGCGCGTGAAAGGACATTACTTCGCCATCGTTACCATGGCCTTCAACCTCATCATTGTGATTGTGCTCGTCAACTTCCGCGAGCTCACACGCGGTGAAGGCGGCATATCAAATATCCCCAAGCCATGGGGTGGCAGCCGTGAGGCCTTCTTCTATCTGGCGCTGGTGCTTGCATCGGGGCTGACCTTTATGGCGGCGCTTATTGCACGTTCGCGCGTCGGACAGATATTGCAAGCCATCCGGCAGAATGAAGATCTGGTTGGCTCCATTGGCATCGTTGCCTGGAAATACAAGCTTTTCGCTTTTGTTGTTTCCGCAATGTACGCCGGGCTCGCAGGCGCGCTCTACGCGCATTTCCAGGGCTTTATCAATCCCGAGATCTTTGGCGTTGCACAATCGCTTGATGCTATTCTTGCAGTCATATTGGGCGGTACAGGCACGATCGCCGGACCGGTTATCGGCGCCTTTCTAGTCGTTTTCCTGCCAGAGCTGCTGCGCTTCGCCGACAGCCTTCGCCTGATCCTTTACGGTCTGATCCTCGTTCTCGCGACGATCTTCATGCCTGTCGGAATTGTCGGGATTGGAAAGAAACTGATTGCAAAGGTCAGCCAAACAGGAAGCCGCAATGCACAGTGATGAGGCATCTGCGTTCCTTGCAAGCGTGCGTGACTTTGCGCATCACGTTGTCGCCAAGGGAGCGTCAGAATGGGCAAAGGGGCTGCCACCCGATGCGAGCGTTTTCGCTCGTGCCGCAGAGATCGGCCTGACCCGGATCGAAGTGCCGGTCAGCGCTGGCGGACTTGGACTGGGCTTTCGGGTCAAGGCTGAGGCCTGTGCCATCATCGCCGCAGTCGATTTTGGTCTGGCGATGTCGCTGGTCAATACACATAACGTAGCAAAGCGGATTGCGATTACAGCTCCAGATATGGTTGCCCGCGAACTGTTGCCAGACCTGCTGTCAGGACGGGCCACAGCCTGCACGGCACTCACAGAAGCGGGTGCTGGCTCTGACGTGACTGCCATGTCCTGCACAGCAAAAGCTGTGGACGGCGGTTGGCTTCTGGACAGTGAGAAAATCTGGATCGTCAATGCCCGTCATGCGAAGCTGAGCATCGTCTATGCGCAGTGCGGCGAGGCAGGGCAAGGCGATGGCATTGGCGCTTTCCTCGTCGATCTGACCGATGCATCCTGCGAGCGTTTTCCAATCGAGTCAGGCTTTTCGCAGGCAAGCATCGGCACTGGCGGCTTTCGATTGAAACAATGCTTTGTTCCCGCTGACCGGATGATCCTGCCACCCGGCACGGCCTTCAAGGCCATTCTTAGCGAGATCAATGGTGCCCGGATTTATGTGGCCGCTATGTGCTGCGCCATGGTTTCTACGGCCCTTCGGATTGCGCAAGCCCATGGCGAAAAGCGACAGGCCTTTGGCAAGCCGCTGATGCAACATCCGGTGTGGCGTGCAACGCTTGCGGAGTGCGCCACTGCGCTGGCGGCTGCATGGTCTCTCGTTGAAGCCGCAATGCTGGCAACCGAAGCTGGTCAAGATGTCCGCCATCTCGCTGCCGCAGCCAAAGTGAATGCGGTCCAGCTTGCACAGGCAGAACTGCCGCGCCTGCTCCACGCCATGGGCGCGGAGGGCCTGCGCGATATCTATCCATTCACACGCCATATCGGCGCAGCTCAGGTGGCTGCACTGACGGATGGCAGCACGGCCATGCTGCTGGAACGGCTGGGTCGTTGGGACCCCACCCCAATCAAGCTCTGAGCGCAGAAAGGAACAACCCATGCGCGTTTTTCAAATGGAGGGAGACTGGGGGCTTGACCACCTTCAGCTGACAGAGCGAGCTGATCCAGTGCCAGGAGACAGACATATCCTGATCCGCATGCATGCAGCGTCCCTGAACGCGCGTGATCCGATTGTGCTGAACCGGGGCTATGGCCGTGCTACCGGCGAGTTGCCGTTGATCCCGGTTTCGGACGGTGTAGGCACAGTCATCGCACTTGGAAATAGAGTAACAAGGGTAAAGATCGGTGATCGTGTTTGCCCGGCATACTTTCAGGACTGGATATCCGGAGAGCCCAATCCGCAGCGCTTCGCCTCGTCATTGGGCGGCCCTCTCAACGGCGTTATGGCGGAACTTGTCTGTCTTTGCGAGCAAGGCGTGGTTCGCGTTCCCGATTACTTGACCAACGAAGAGGCCGCCACCCTGCCCTGCGCGGCACTGACAGCATGGAGCGCGATCTCGACTCATGCGGCGACCAAACCGGGCGATCGCGTTCTCGTTCAGGGCACCGGCGGAGTTGCGCTCTTTGCGCTGGCTTTTGCCAAGCTGCATGGAGCGCATGTCACTGTCATCTCCTCCAGCGATGAAAAACTGGAGCGAGTGCGCAGCCTTGGTGCTGACATGACCATCAACTACAAAACCACGCCCGAATGGTCACGGATGTCACGCGAGATTTGTCCTGAGCGCGGCGGGTTCGATACCATCATTGAACTTGGCGGCGAGACGACGTTGACGCAATCCGTGAAGAGCATCCGGATTGGCGGCACAATTGCGCTTATCGGTGTTCTCTCTGGGCTTGCGCCGACACTGCAGCTCGGCGCGATTGTGACCCGGCAGGTCAGATTGCAGGGCGTTACAGTTGGACACCGTGATGGCTTCGAAGCCATGCTCGCGGCGATGAAGCAGCATCAGGTTAGGCCAGTTATTGGCAAGTCATACGTGTTCTCTGATCTGAAAGCCGCTCTTGCGGAATACGGCAAAACAGACATCTTTGGCAAAACCGTTATCCGGTTCGACGATCATGTCGGCTGAACTTCCACCCTTTCATCCCCGCCGTTACGCGATTGAGCGACCGCATGATGTTGCATTCCGGATGGGCGCTGATGGTGAAGACGTCACTTTTGGTAACCTGGAAGCGCGCGCCAATCAGATCGCCCATTTGTTTCGCAGCATGGGTTTGAAGCGCGGTGATCATATTGTGATCCTGATGGAGAATAGGCGCGAATTTCTTGAGATTTGTTTTGGCGCAGACCGCAGCGGCCTCTTTTACACAACAGCCAGCACTCACCTCACAAATGATGAGATACAGTACATAATCGCCGACTGCGGAGCATCGGTGTCAATCATTTCTGACACGATGATCGACAGGATCGGATCATTGTCAGCGTCCAGTGTGCGTCACTGCCCGATCCTGGTTGTAGGCAATGAAGAAGGCGCGTTCCAGAGCTTTACAAAACTCGCCGCCCTTCAACCTGAGTACCCTATCGCCGATGAATCGCAGGGCCTTGATATGCTATACTCGTCGGGCACGACGGGGCGGCCAAAAGGCGTGAAATGGACGCTTCCAGATAGCCCTGTCGGCAGTCCGTCTATGCTGATCCAGCTGCTCACCAGCCTGTTCGGCTACAACAATGAAACCCGTTACCTCTGCCCTGCCCCGCTTTATCACGCTGCGCCGCTCCGGCACACAATGGTCACGATCAAGGCAGGCGGGTCTGCCGTTATCATGGCAAAATTCGATGCCGAGCAGGCGCTGGCCTTGATCGAGGCCAAAAACATCACGCACAGCCAGTGGGTGCCAACCATGTTCGTGCGTCTGTTGAAATTACCAAACGAAACGCGCGCCCGATACTCCATGGCTTCTATGGAGATGGCAGTCCATGCGGCCGCTCCATGTCCTGTCGACGTCAAGCACCGCATGATTGAATGGTGGGGGCCTATTATCAACGAGTACTACGCCGGGACAGAGAACAACGGCTTTACGGCGATCACCACTGAGGAATGGCTGCAGCACATCGGATCCGTTGGGCAAGCAAAGCTTGGTGTCATTCACATCTGCGATGAAGCAGGCAACGAGTTGCCTGTTGGTTCCGAAGGAGAAGTGTTTTTCGAGAACGGACATCAATTCGAGTATCACAACGATCCGGAAAAAACGCACTCAAGCCGCAATGCACAGGGCTGGACGTCACTGGGCGATATCGGGCGTGTTGATCACGAAGGTTATCTCTATCTGACTGACAGAAAATCATTCGTCATCATCTCTGGCGGCGTGAATATTTATCCGCAGGAAGTCGAGCATCTTTTGCTGCAACACGAAGCCGTGCTTGATGCTGCTGTTGTTGGTGTGCCCCATGAAGAGTTTGGTGAGGAAGTGAAGGCTGTTGTGCAACTCGTCGACGGGCGTCAGCCAGATGAATCGCTGTCAGAGGAATTGATAGCGTTCTGCCGGGCAAAACTGTCTTCCATCAAATGCCCTCGATCAATCGATTTCTGCAAGGAATTGCCACGCTCGCCAACCGGAAAGCTGTTCAAACGGCAGATTAAAAACCTGGCAGTCCAACAGAGCGTTTCGCAAAATATGGCGCAGCTTGGCTGAAGCCCGCTTTCCTTCCGTTTGAGTAGAAAGGGTACAATAAACGGACTATGCCCTTATGAACCCCGAAAACGCGCAGATTCTTGCCAGAATTGTCACCAAGACCGAGAACTCGCTCGGAGCCATTGATAGGATTTCGTAATTTCAGGGATTTAGGTCAAAAATGGCGCGCCAAGCAGGACGAAACAATGAACACTTATCTTATTGAAATTACGATCTGATTCGTATGATATCGTCGATCACCAAGCAAATCCGATGCGTTGGCGGGTTTCGATCCACGATCTGAACCTGGCACGCCTCCGCCTGAGGTGTTTGGCCCGCGATTGCCGCCTACAACGCAACCGGCCTGTCACAGGGGGCAACGTCTCTCCTCACGCGAACACGAACGTCGACTGAATCTGTTCGACCGTGACGAACGGCACCCAGCAAGCCCAGGTCGAGCCCGTGTGCGCGAGGTAGACCCCCGACATGCCCGCGTTCGTGCCCGCGCTGACCGCGATCATGTTCTGGAACGACGTGGCGAAAGAGAATTGCCAGGTCCCCGAGAAAGACACGATCACTGTGTCGACATCGCCCGAGAGGAGGTCACCGGTCTCGAAGCGGAAGACATCCGCCCCGCCCGATCCCATCCAAATGTAGTCGCTGCCAGCGCCGCCACGCAGAACGTCGTTGCCGGCCACCCCAGAGCTCCCATACAGGGTGTCGTTGCCCGCCCCGCCGTCCGCAAGCGAGAAGCGGCCGCCGGCCGACCCCACCGCCAGCACGTCGGCGCCCGCCCCACCCCAGGCGGAATCCTCACCATTGAACCCGGAGCTTGAGAAATCGCCGCCGACCAGCCAGTCGTCGCTGTCGTTGCCGACGAGCGAATCCGTGCCGTCACCGCCATAGAGAAAGTCGGCATTCGGCCCACCAACCAGCGTGTCGTTGCCGGTGCCTCCGTCGGCGGTGTCAAACTGGCCCACGACCCCCGCGCCGGTATCCAGATAGTCGTTGCCGCCAGCACCAAAGAGGTGGTCGCGGCCGCCGAAGCCGAAGAACACGTTGGTGACCGCGTTGCCAACCATAACGTCCGAAAGCGTGCCGCCGGGCTGGAGGTTGTTGGTGCCGGTGAAGCCCTCCATGTTCACGATCGCGCTGTCGGTGGTACCAAAACTGTCAACGAAGACGCCATTGGTGAGATCGATCGAGATCGCGGAGGCGCCGCCTTCAGTGTGAAAGAAGTACCAGTCGAAATCGGCACCGCCGTCGATGGAATCCGCACCCGCGCCGCCATTCAGTGTATCGACGCCGGCCTCGCCGAGGATCGTGTCGTTGCCGGCGAGCCCGCTGACCGCGTCGTCTCCCGCGCCGGCGAGCGCGTAGTCGCCGCCGCCGCCGAGGTCGACAATATCGTTGCCGCCGAGCGCAATCACATAATCGTAGGAGTCGCCCGCATCAATCCAGTCGGCGAAATTCCCGCCGACAAGATAGTCAAACTGCGAGCCGCCGCGGATGAACGTGGACTGCGCGGCGAGGTTCAGGACAATCCAGTTTTCCTCGTTGGCCATGCCTAACACGACCTGGGTCTGCGCGACGCCGAAAACGCGGAACCAACCATCGCCGACACCGAAGTCGTTCCAGTTCGTGAAGGTCAGGTTGGTGAAGTCGGCACCCTGCATGCCGCTGTCGAGATAAACATCCACCGTTGCGCTACGGATCAGGTCAGGCGCAGAACTCCCGGTGATCGTGCCGATCTTCCCGCTGATCAGCGTCGGCGAACCGGCGATGACGCCGCCATTGATCTCGCGCGCGGAGATCTCGATTGTACCGGTGACGACGTTCAGCGTCTCGATGGAGGTCAACGTCGAGAGCCGGAGGTCCATCGTTCCCGTTCCACCGTCGGCTTGCAGCGTGTCGTTGCCGATGCCGCCGTCAATACTGTCGGCAAGCCCCCCCTCGCCAGCCAGGACAATGAAGCGATCATTGCCGCCGTTGCCACGCAGGCTGTCCGCCCCCAGCCCGCCGACGATGACGTCGTCGAAACCCGTGCCGAAAATCGACTCGGCAGCGGAAGTGCCCACGATACCCACGAGGTCCTCGCCGTTGGTCCAGTCCGCGAACCCGAGGCTCTCGAAGTTGGCGTTCGAGGCGTTGGTGAAGGTTACCACGTCCGTCGAACCGATCTTGCCGCGGACGGTCTGCATGCCGCCGTTGCCGACGAAGAAAAACGTCGGCAGCTCCACCTCGGTGCCGTTCGTACGCAGCTCCTCGATCGAGTTGAACGACAGCCCGCTCAGGGTTATCCGTCCTTGCTGGAGGAGATTCTGCGTGGCGGCCACACCGACGGCCTCGATAGCATCGATGCCGTCGCCGCCGTCGATGCTCTCGCCGGCCGGCGCGTCTCCCGCGCGGATGCGGAAGACATCGGTGCCGTTACCGCCGATGAGGCTGTCAGCACCGGCGCCGCCGTCGATCGTGTCGTTACCGGCATAGCCGTTCAGCGTCTCTATGCCGGCCGAGCCGACGAGGCTGTCGGCGAACTGGAACAGGTTGGCCGGCGAGATGACCTCGATCGGGCGAATTGCAGTTGCGATAAAATCATTGGGCTCCAACTGGCGGGTCGTCTTGTTCATCGTCAGTCGCAGCGCGACACCGGTGACCTGGCTGTAGATCTTTCCAGTCTGATCGATGACGTCGATTCTGTTCACGATCGAGCCTTGCTCGATGTAGGGTATGAACTGGCCTTCGGTATTCTGCTGCGTGATGAAACTGAAGTTGCCGTAGAAGCGGAAAAACAGCTGCGGAAAGTTGGGAACGTCCGCCATCTGGATCGTGAAATACGAGCCCGCACCGGCCTGCTGCATTTCCATGATGACCAGATTGTCCCAGACCGTCATCGAATCCTGGGCGTAGTAGAACACGCCATTCGAGCTGCGGTTGAGAATCGAGAAATTGGCCACGGGACCCTCCGGCGCAATTACGACAAAATAGACACTAAGTCCCCATCGAGGCGGACTGAAGGCTAAATCTGTCGTGCGACGTTCTTCACCATAGTGGCGGTGGCCGGATCACTCACGATGCAGAGATACTGTTATCCACCTGCCGTAACGTCAATCGGAATTGACTGCGACAGGTCGCCGCAGAATACCTCCCGCGGATCATTGCCTGTTTGTTTGATGCCGCTCAGTACAACAGACTGCCGCCTGACATTACGATAATCATCACAGTCAATTACACGGTAGATTTATTAAATTATCAGTCAATTATATTAATTATGTTGAAATAATATAAGGTATTGAAATAGATCCTCTCTTCTGCTTCACCTTTCGGTTTTCCGCTTGGCCTCACTGGTGGGCCCATGCAGCCGAATTGTGCAACCAGCGCCTGAACTGCACGCAGAACCATCGGGTTTCAGATCGTGGGGAGAAAAAATGGCGCGCCCTACGGGAGTCGAACCCGTCTTCCCAGAATGAAAATCTGGTGTCCTAACCGATAGACGAAGGGCGCAGCCGCTCTGTTGTCAAATCAATGACACCAGAGACTTGGCGGCTATAGATGGCTCAGCCCGAAGGTTCAACTGCAAATATGCAGGTTTGGAACAAAAATTATCCGAAGATGGCAAAACACCGGTTTAGCGAGGGTCGGCAATATCCGTGATGCGCAAATCAATCCGTTCCCGCCCGCCCCAGCGATCAAGATGGATACTACCGGCGAGGTGAACCGTCTGGCCACGGCGCGCGAGAAGGGCGTCGCCGAGAGGCTGCCCCTGCGCGCGAAAGGCTATCCCCTGCCCTGTTGTGCCGTCGGCCGAGCGGAAGCGAAGGCGAAGATGGGAAGAGCCAACGGGCTGCACATCCACCAACTGGTGGGAGGGCAACACAAACATCGGTTCGGGATGCGCCTGCCCAAAGGGACCGGCCAAGGCGAGGTCCTTGACGAGATCACCTGTCAGGCTTGAGGCTGTCAGTGCTGCATCCACCATCAGATGGTCCACCGCCCGCGCCTCTTCGGTCTGCTCGCCAAGCTGCTGATCGAGAAAATCACGCAAGGCTGGCAACGCAGCCTCTGTGAGGGTGAGGCCCGCCGCCATGGCGTGCCCTCCCCCTTTGACAATGACGCCAGCATCAGCCGCTGCCTTCACGGCTCTGCCGAGATCAACGCCTGTGATGGAGCGGGCCGAGGCGGTGCCGACACCCTTCTCGGCATCCCATGCAATCGCCACTGCGGGACGGCGGAATTTCTCCTTCAGGCGCGAAGCTACAAGCCCGACGACGCCGGGGTGCCAGTTAGCTGAACCTGCAACCACCACAGGCCGCTCCCCATGCACAGTCTCTTCTGCCCGCACCATGTCTTCGGCTTGTTGCACAGCAAAAAGCTCGATGGTCTGGCGCTCGCGGTTGAGACGGTCGAGCTCCGCAGCAATGCGTGCTGCTTCATCCGCATCATCCGAGGTGAGCAGGCGCGCGCCGAGTGCAGCATCGCCGATGCGCCCGCCCGCGTTGATACGCGGCCCCAGCAGAAAGCCGAGATGGTAGGCTTCCGGCGGCTCCTTGAGACCTGCCGCATCCATGAGTGCCGTGAGGCCCACACGCCCGCGCTGATGCATGATCCTGAGACCCTGCCGCACAAAGGCGCGGTTAAGGCCCTGCAACGGCACGACATCCGCCACAGTGCCCAGCGCCACGATATCCAGCATGGCCATGAGATCAGGCGGTGTGTGGCGCGCCAGTACGCCTGTCTCTCGCAAGGCCCGGTTCAGCGCCACAAGCGTCATGAACACCACGCCGCAGGCAGCGAGTTTACCAAGCCCGGAAACATCATCCTGCCGGTTGGGGTTCACGATGGCCACAGCATCCGGCAGGGTTTCACCCGCGAGATGATGATCCAGCACGATGGCATCCATACCCGCCTTGCGGGCTTCGGCAAGCGGCTCAAAGCTCGATATGCCGCAATCCACCGTCACCAGCAGCGTCGCGCCCTCGCCTGCCAGCATGCGGATGGCCTCGCTGTTGGGGCCATAACCCTCCGTGATCCGATCTGGAATGTGGATGCGTGTCTTCACGCCAAAAGCGTTGAGATAAAGCGAGAGCAGCGCGGCAGACGTTGCGCCATCCACGTCATAATCACCAAAGATGGCTACATGCTCCCGAGCCTCGATGGCTTGCGCCAGTCGCGCCACAGCCTTGTCCATATCGCGCAAGGTGGCAGGGTCTGGCATCAGGTTGCGCAGTGTTGGTTCGAGAAACTGTTCAACCTCGGTGGCCATCACGCCCCGCCCTGCCAAAACACGTGACAGGCTGTCACGCAGACCATACACCTGCGCAATGGTCATGGCCTCACGCTGCCGGGCGGCATCAAGCCGGTCAAGCCAGGTGCGGCCTGTCAGCGATTTTGTGACGTTGAGGAAGGCGTTTTGCGCCATCAATCCAGCGCGAACTTGCTCAGTTCACGGTGCTCGGCATGGATGCGGCGTACGGTGCCGGTGAGCGAGCGGTAAATGATCGTTTCGGTTTCAACAATGTTGCCCCGGAAGCGCACACCCTTGAGCAATGAGCCATCGGTCACGCCCGTGGCTGCCACGACTGTATCGCCTGATGCCAGTTCCGACAGGTCATATTTCTTGTTGGGATCGAGCACGCCCATCTTGCGGGCACGCTCCACCTTCTCTGGCTTGTCGAGGATCAGACGGCCCTGCATCTGGCCGCCCACGCAGCGCAGCGCGCCAGCTGCCAGCACGCCTTCAGGCGCGCCGCCAATGCCGAGGTAGATATCGATGCCAGTCATGTCAGGCTCGGTGGTCTGGATCACACCAACCACATCGCCGTCTGTGATCAGGCGGATGCCGCAGCCGATCTTGCGCAATTCTGCAATCAGCTTGGAGTGACGCTCGCGGTCCATCACCAGCGCGGTTATTTCGCCAGGCTTGACGCCCTTGGCTTTGGCCAGCGCATGGATGTTATCCGTTGGCGATGCATCGAGATCAACCACGCCCTTGGCATAGCCTGGACCAATGGCGATCTTGTCCATGTAAACGTCCGGCGCATTAAGCAAAGTGCCTGCCTGCGCCATGGCCATCACGGCGATGGAACCTGGCATATCCTTGGCGCAAAGCGTGGTGCCTTCCAATGGGTCAACCGCGATGGACACCTTGGGGCCCTTCTTGGTGCCAACCTTTTCGCCGATGAACAGCATCGGCGCTTCATCGCGCTCGCCTTCGCCGATGACGATCTCGCCATCGATAGGCAGTCGGTTCAGCTCACGGCGCATGGCATCCACTGCCGCCTGATCTGCTGCCTTCTCGTTGCCGTGACCCCGAAGCCTTGCGGAGGCAACAGCAGCACGCTCAGTAACGCGCACCAATTCCATGGTGAGAATGCGTTCAATGATCTGATTTTCAGAGACGACGAGATCAACCATGGGGAATCCAATCACGTGAGAGATTGGACCGCACTAGCCGATGCCCTTCACTGATACAAGCCATCAGCGCCTGTAGACAGCGGGATCAACCGAAACTGCACCCTTGATCAGCAGAATTTTGGTCTCATCCCCGCGAATGGCGAAATCGTTGTCGTTGATCAATAAGAGCGTGCCATCTCCCAGAAAGGCAATGCCTTCGATCTTTTCAGGTGCATCTTTCATGGCCTTGAATGTATCAAATCGCAAAGTCTTGGCGACAGGAACAATGCCTGTTCCAGCGAGATCATTGCTGGCCTCCAGTGATGGCTTTGTCGCGATATCATCCCACTTTGTACCAAGAATATTGGTTGCCCCAACAAGGTTGATCTCATGCAGCTTGGTGGTCTTTTCCGTGCGCTCCAGCACCAGAAGGCGGTCCAGCCCAAGAGCAGCCATTTCAGAGATACGCGGGTCATTCTGCTTGTCAGAAGGATCAGCCCCAAATGTCGTTGGATCATCCAATTGATAGACATATTCTCCAACCAGTTTGCCGCTGCTGCGCTCAATCTTGAAGATGCGGCTGTTTCTGGCGTTTTGGTAGGTTTTTATATCGGGGTTTGCCAACGGGTTCTGCATGATGGTGTAGAGAAATTGCTCATCGGGTGAGATGGCAATCGACTCAAAGCCTCGGTTGCTGGCACGGCGCGACAGGACAGCAGGAAGATTAGGGATAATCTCGGCTTCGGAAGTTTTGTAGTCATCGGCGGCATCAGCTGGAACATGACGCTTGAGGATGCGCCCGTCTGCAGAGATATGAGCTATCGATGGCCCCATCTCATCTGCAATCCAGAAGCTGCCGTCAGACAGGCGAACTATGCCTTCGAGATCAAAGTTGTCAGCGTTGTCTGCAAGCACGTTGCCCGCCATATTAAGACCAGTGTCTTTGCTGGCTTTGGTCTGCGGGTTGAGCAAGCCGGTCACGGACTTGCCGGAGCGCGTCTTCAGTGGAATGGTTTCAAGCAACCGGAATGAACTAGAGGCACGGTCAATCTGCACCTTGTAAATGGACGGAGCATAATCCGGCGTTGGATAAATCCGCCCTGCCCTCGCCTTCTCACAAAATTCTTTTGTTTCAGGCCCAATCAATCTGATCGCCTCGGCGCAGGTCATGTTGGGGCCGCGGTCACCAACGCTCCATATGACATCAGGCGGATCACTGGGATGGCGAAACGCGCCCGAACCGATACCGAGCGTGTAGTTGGCAATCTTTCCAGACGGCAGTTGCACCGGCTTCATAACAAGGCCGGCATCGCGGCTGCCAAAAACAGCTACATCTGCCGCAACAGCAGCAACGGGCAGCAAAACTGCGAACGCAAACAAGAACGATTTTATCATGGCTGAGCCTCCAGACTTCCGGAGGACATAAGCGCCTATTGTGACAATGCTGTTATGTTTCTCACGCCCGCTCGATGCGGATAACCTGTGGTGCACCGTCCAGAACGCCTTTCTCGGCAATCGCTGCAACAGCGGCACGAATGAGGTGTTCGGTTGTAGCGTGAGTGATCAGGATAATCGGCACGCTCGCCAGCTTGGGGGAGCCCTTCTGGATGATCGATTCAAGCGAAATGCCATGGTCGGACATTGTGCCCGCGATAACAGCAAAGACGCCGCGCTTGTCGAGCGCAGTCAAGCGAACGTAATAGCCACCCTCATGGCGCTGCATGGGCGCTTTCACGAGCTTCTCAAGGCCAGTTGCAGGGCGCGCAAACACCGGGAGATTTTCCCCTCGCGCTACATCAGCAATATCAGCGAGAACCGCCGATGCTGTGGCTCCACCGCCTGCTCCGGGACCAACGAAGGTGAGTTCGCCAACGGTGTCACCAACGATGCTGACAGCATTGAGCACACCCATCACCTGGGCCAGCTGGGCAGACTTCGGCACCATGGTCGGATGAACACGCTGCTCAATGCCCGCCGCAGTGCGCTCGGCAACGCCCAGCAACTTGATGCGGAAACCAAGCTCATCCGCCATTTTCAGGTCCAGCGTCGCAACGTTGGAAATGCCTTCGACATAGATGGAATCAGCATCCACTTCGGTGCCGAATGCGAGAGATGTCAGCAATGCCAGCTTGTGGGCCGTGTCATAACCTTCCACGTCAAAGGTCGGGTCAGCTTCCGCATAACCCAGTTCCTGTGCGGCCTTCAGGCATGCCTCGAAGGTAAGCCCCTCTGCTTCCATCCGCGTGAGGATGTAATTGCAGGTGCCGTTCATGATGCCAGACACCCTTTTTACATCGTTGCCGGCCATGGCTTCGCGCAGAGCTTTGATAACAGGAATACCGCCAGCAGCAGCCGCTTCAAACTTGAGGGATGCGCCCTTGCTTTCCGCAAGTTTGGCCAGCGCATGGCCATGTGCTGCGAGAAGTGCCTTGTTGGCCGTTATGACATGCATGCCACGGGCAAGAGCCGCTTCCACAGCCTGTTTGGCGGGGCCATCCGAGCCACCGATCAATTCAACAAAAACATCGGCTTTGGCCTCTTTGGCCATGGCAACAGGGTCATCAAACCACTGCACGCTTGAAAGATCGATTCCCCGATCCTTGCCTTTGCTGCGGGCTGAAACGGCCACAACCTCGACCTTTCGACCGGTTCGCGCTGTGAAAGCATTCGCATTGGTCGCGAGATAACGCGCGACGGTGGCACCGACAGTGCCAAGACCAGCAACAGCAAGACGAAGCGTTTCAGAAGATTTGCTCATGAGCGCGGGCGTTGCACAGGCGCAAGGCCGATGTCAATGCAGAGCGCGGCTCATCCCGTCTTCTTCAGTGAAACCACGTTGTGCAATGTTTGGTCTGCCGTCTTCAGGAACTTGCCAATGTTACGTGCAGCCTGACGGATGCGCTGCTCATTCTCGACAATCGCGAGACGGACATAATCATCGCCGTGCTCGCCAAAGCCAATGCCCGGGGCGACAGCCACTTCGGATTTTTCAAGCAGCAGCTTGGAGAATTCGAGGCTGCCGAGATGGCGGAATTTCTCTGGTATCTGCACCCAGGCAAACATTGTTGCTTCAGGCACGGGAATATCCCAGCCCGCCTTGCCAAAACTCTCCACCATGGCATCCCTGCGGATGCGATAGGTATCACGCATTTCCTTGATGCAATCCTCAGGTCCGTTGAGGGCGGCTGCGGCAGCGACTTGAATGGGGGTGTAGGCACCATAATCAAGGTAGCTCTTCACGCGGGTCAGGGCCGCCAACAGGCGTTCGTTGCCAACGGCAAAGCCCATGCGCCAGCCAGCCATCGAGAAGGTCTTGGACATTGAGGTGAATTCAACCGTTACATCCATCGCTCCGGGGATCTGGAGAACCGATGGAGGCGGGTTGTTGTCGTCAAAATAGACCTCGGCATAAGCGAGATCGGACAGCAGGATGATGTCGTGCTTCTTCGCGAACGCCACGAGATCGCGGTAGAAATCGAGGTTGGCGACCATAGCCGTCGGGTTCGACGGATAGCAGACAACCAGCGCAATCGGCTTTGGCACGGAGTGCATGATCGCACGCTCTGCTGCCGGGAAGAAATCCGGTGTTGGTTCAGCTGGCACAGAGCGGATAACGCCGCCAGCCATCAGGAAGCCGAAGGCATGAATGGGATAGGATGGATTGGGCACAAGCACCACATCCCCCGGTCCGGTGATGGCCTGCGCCATATTGGCAAAGCCTTCCTTAGAGCCGAGCGTCGCTACAACCTGCGTGTCAGGATTGAGCTTCACACCAAACCGGCGGGCATAATAGGCTGCCTGCGCCTTGCGCAGACCTACAATCCCCTTGGAGGATGAGTAGCGGTCTGTGCGCGGCTTGCCCGCTGTCTCAATCAGCTTCTCGATCACATGCTTTGGTGCAGGCAAATCAGGGTTGCCCATGCCAAGATCAATGATATCGGCCCCAGCAGCGCGTGCCTTTGCCTTGATCTTGTTCACCTGCTCGAAAACATAGGGTGGCAGGCGGCGGATGCGATGGAATTCGTTCATGGTTTCCTCCTTCGGCAGAGGGATAAAATGGGAGACTGGATGGCTTTATTCAGTCACTTGACGCGAATTCTCGCGCAACTGACGCAAACGGTTCGGGTTCACCGGGAAACTTTCCGGTGCTCCGGCGGTCGGGCGCTCAGGCAAGCCAGGGCGTGCCGAGGTTCTGGCCGGTGCAGCCAGTGATGGCAGTGGCTGTCCGTATGCGCCTGCAGGCAGTTGGCGACGCGCAAAAGCCTCGCTCCTGTCGCGTGTGCTGTCGAGTTCCGCTTCCAGATCACGCGCACCTGCTGCACTTCTGACTGCAATAGGACGAACAGCTGCCTCACGCCCAACCGGGACATAGGCCAATTCGGTTTTTGAACGGCGCGCGAGCACAAAATCCTTGGGTTCACCTGTCTGCGTGGCCCACCCCACGGTTGTCGCAGCGCCGCGCAATGGATGCGTCGAATCGGTGGCACTGCACGCCGCAACAAAGGCCGCGGCGACAACAACACTTGCCCTGCTAAAAAACTGCCCGGCATGAGCAATTTTTTTGCGTTTTTTTGCGCTTTGGAGCTTGGCGGCTGTGATAAGCATGGGTTTAATGATACTCGGTTGTTCAAGTGGTGACCTAACAAGGTGATAAAACCTTTAATACGGCAATCATTTGAACGATAGTCTGAACTGCGGGGAGTGAGATGCACAATTCGGACGATCCGCGAAAGCCGGTAACCGGCCCTGCGCCTGCGCAAAAACCTGCGCCTGAGGCCGCTGACACGCAAATTCCTCCGCCCGGCATGCCGGACTTCGAAAAACTGGCGCTCAACACGGCCCGCCTGATGGAAGAGGCTGGAAAGGTTGCTGCTGCCTATCTGAAGCCGCGTGAAGCGGGCGAAAAGGCTCTGGCCCCGGCAACGGAAGCCAATGACATGGTGAAAACCCTTGGTCATCTGGCGGAGCACTGGATGTCCGATCCTTCACGGGCAATCGACGCCCAGTCCCGTCTGACCAGCAACATGATAGCATTGTGGAGCAACACGCTCCAAAAGATCAACGGTGAGGAGCCCGCCCCTGTCGCAGCCCCTGATGCAAAGGACAGTCGCTTCAAGGATGCCGAGTGGTCAGACAATCCCTATTTTGACTTCCTGAAACAGACGTATCTCATCACCTCACGCTGGGCAGATGGCCTTGTGCAGGATGCCAATGGCATGGATGAGCATACAAAAAGTAAGGCGGGCTTTTACGTCAAACAACTCTCTGGTGCCCTTTCACCGTCGAATTTTGTCCCGACCAATCCTGAACTGCTGCGCACAACATTGACCGAAGGCGGTGACAACCTCGTTCGTGGTTTTCGCATGATGGCTGAGGATGTGGAAGCCGGACACGGCGATCTCAAGATCAGGCAATCGGGCACAGAGGGCTTTGCGGTTGGGGTCAATATGGCCACAACGCCGGGCAAGGTTGTGTTCCGCAATCATTTGATTGAGTTGATCCAGTACACACCCACAACGCCGGAGGTGAATGCTGTTCCGCTGGTTATCGTTCCACCATGGATCAACAAATTCTACATTCTCGATCTCAATGCCGAGAAGAGCTATGTGCGCTGGTGTGTTGATCAGGGACTGACTGTTTTCGTCATCTCATGGGTCAACCCGGATGAGCGCCATGCCACGGCTGATTTCGATGCCTACATGCATGATGGCATCATTGCCGCCCTTGATGTCGCTCGCGAGATTACCGGCGAGCCAACGGCCCACACCGTTGGCTATTGTGTGGGTGGCACGATGCTGGCGATCACGCTGGCCTGGCTTGCCGCCAAAAAAGACAAGCGCGTTGCCTCAGCCACACTGCTGACCACGCAGGTCGATTTCACCCATGCCGGTGATCTCAAGGTGTTTGC
>JBOFGV010000124.1:0-6784 GCA_051649305.1 Beijerinckiaceae bacterium | reverse complement strand
GGCTTTGGAAAGCCCTGCAACGCTAGGAGGATTTGCGCCAGCGCTCGCTGGGTGTGCGCATCGTCACCAGTTCTTCGGCGGCGGATGGATGCAGCGCCATCGTGTTGTCGAAGTCTGCTTTCTTCGCCCGCATCTTGATCGCGATACCCAGCAATTGCGCCATCTCGCCTGCATCCTCACCTAGGATATGAATGCCCAGAACGCGGTCAGTGTCGCCATCGACGACGATCTTCATGATCATGCGCTCTTCGCGGCCAGACACTGTTGCCTTCATCGGTCGGAAGCTTGCCTTGTAGATATCGACCGCTGCAAACTCCGCCTTCGCCTGTTCCTCACTCATACCGACAGTGCCGATTTCGGGCGTTGAAAACACCGCTGTAGCGATATCGCTATGATCAACAGTCCAGGGCTTGTTACCAAACACGGTGTCAGCAAAGGCATGTCCTTCGCGGATAGCAACCGGCGTCAGGGTCACGCGATGGGTCACATCACCCACGGCATAGATGTTGGGCACATTGGTCTGCGAAGCGGCATTGACCAGAACTTCATTGTCCTTGCCGAGCTTCACGCCAGCCTTCTCCAATCCCAGTCCATCAACATTGGGAGAGCGCCCGATGGCAAACATCACCTGATCAGTTTCAAGCTTCAAACCGCCCTTGGTGTGGGCAACCAGTCCTTCACCTGATTTCTCAATCTTCGCAAAAACATCGTTGAAAATGAATCGGATACCGCGCTTTTCGTAGGCATCACGCAAGCCATTGCGCATGTCATTATCAAAGCCACGCAAGATGTTATCACCGCGATAAATGAGCGTGACCTCACTGCCGAGCCCAGCAAACAATCCGGCGAATTCAACCGCGATGTAGCCCGCACCGGCAATGACGATGCGCTTTGGAAAGGTGGGCAGATCGAAAGCCTCGTTCGAGGTGATGGTATGTTCCACACCTGGCAGATCATGCGGCAGGTTGGGCTTTGCACCTGTCGCTATGAGGATGTGCTTTGCCCGGATGCGACGGCCATCACTCAGGATATGGACGGTGTGCGCGTCCTCAAGCACGGCACGGCTCCTAATGACGGTCACACCTGCCTTCTCCTGCGTCTGGCCATAAATGCCCTCCAGCCGCGTGATCTCCTTTTCCTTGGCGCGCACCAGTGTGGGCCAGTCAAAAGTGGGTTCCGGTACAGTCCAGCCAAAACCTGCGGCATCCTCAAAACTGTCTGTAAAGCGTGAGGCGTAGACCAGCAATTTCTTGGGCACGCAGCCGCGGATGACGCAGGTGCCGCCCATGCGGAACTCCTCTGCCAGCATGACCCTGGCACCATGGCCAGCCGCAATGCGCGCCGCGCGCACGCCACCGGAACCAGCGCCGATGACGAAGAGATCGGTATCAAAGGAGGACATCAAAATAGCTTTCCGGAAAGTGTATGCACCAGAGGTAGTTACTCAAGGCGCGTTGCGCAACTCATGATCAAGCGCCGCAAAGCCGACCATTGCTGCGCCCATGGCCGCTACCCACCAGGCCTGCCAGGCCCCATGGCTGACAAGCGCGATGCCAGCAACCGCAGCGATGCAGGTAAGCGCAAAAGGCTGGAGGACTGGAGCCATCCGCCGGACAGCTACAAACAACTGCACTGCAAGGGCGGCAAAAAGCAGTGCTCCGACAAGCCCCAACTCAACCCAGATCTGAAGGAAGGCATTGTGCGGATGGCTTGCCCCCAGCAGAGTGACGAGTTCTGGCGGAATAAGCTTGGCAACGGCAGCATTCTGGAGGTTAAGGCTTGAGCCAAAGCCATTGCCCAAAAGCCATTTTTGCTGCGCTGCAGCTTCAAAACTGAGCCAGATATTGACCCGGTCATCCGAGTGCGCATTGGCCAAAACATTGTGGAAAGCGGCGCCAAGAACACGCTTGGCCACAGTTCCAAAGAACGGCGACACAGCGAGTATCGTCAGTGTGAAAACGAGTCCCGCCCATCTCACAAATGCCGGTGCCAGCAACGACAACGGCAAGATCAAGATGATGATGGCAGCCCCAAGTTTGGCTGTTTCACTGTCTCCGGCAAAGGCGGCTGCAAAAATGGGCAGAAAGGCGAGGCCAAGCCATACTTTGCGCTTTGCAACAGCAAGCGCCAGCAGCGGGCACAACAGCACAACCAAAACAACAATCGATCGGTTATAGCTGTAGACATAGTTTCGCCCGCCTGTCAGCTCGCGCAGCTTCATGCCGGTTTTGAGATCATAAATAATGATCAGCGCGGTCAGGGCAGCTGTCAGTATCCATGGCCAAAACCGGTTGGTAGGGGCGGATGGCGCAAAATAGATAAGCAAGGCACACACGCTGACGAGCGGGATCAGGAACTGCAAAAACTGGTCCGCGCTGGCGGCAATGTTGTGCGACCAAAAGACGGAAACAGCCATGAAAAGCACGGCGAGCGTTGCAAGCCGCACCGGTTGCAGCTGCAATGCAGCAGTCATGCTGGCACGCGCAGGAACAATACCGTCTCTGAGCACAACAGCGCCAACGGCACATAGCGCAGCAAAGCCGATTATAAGTGGCGCTGATTTTGTCGCCGGAGCCATCAGCAGCGGCAGGGCAACGCCCAACGAAAAAGAGGCAGCGATGAAAAGCATCGCTGCCTGCTTGTTGTCTTTTGCTGTCATATCAGCAAACACCCCGCCTTGTGGCGTCAGATGGTATGACCCTTTTTCTTCAGGTCTTCGCGCAGGCGATCCACCATGACGTTACCAAGGGTCTGGGAGAAGACCTGCATTTCAGCAAAGAGATCATTCAGAATCTGAGCCTGAAAATTCACATACTTCTGACCAGCGGCGGACTTGAAGAAAGCAGCCGCTTCCTTGAGCTCAGCCTCGGACAAACGGTTAGCATAGAGACGGGCCGCAGAGTTGGTGATCTGGTCAGTCTGCTTGCTCAGATCTTCGATCATCGCCTTCAGAGATTCTTCCATATCCTTGACGATCTCGGGGCGCGTGCGGGTGTAGCTTGCCCTGATCTGGTCTGCGATCTGCGGAACCATGCCCTGAAATGTTCTGCCAAGACCGGAACCAGCCACAACTTCACGGGCAACAGCAAGGTGTGATTCGGTGATGGGGGCAGCAGCTGGCGCAGGAGCAGCAGGCGCAGGTTGCTGCGCAATCGCCAAAGAATGGCTGAAAATCAACGCTGTAGCCAAAAGGAGCGACCTAAAGATTGTCATGGTCATATCCGTCCCAAAGTTAATTCAAACGATACCTGAAAGGGACCGTTACGCTGTCCGGCCCAGAACGGCAACCCCGTTGGGAGAGGCAAGATAGGCTATGTCACACAAACCGATAAACAGGCCGTGCTCCACAACGCCGGGTATGCGCCGCAGGGCATCATCAAGACCAGCGACATCTGCAATGCTGCCCATATGTGCATCAAGAATGAAATGTCCGCCATCTGTAATCAAGGTGCTACCGTCGTTTTTCAACCGAAGATGCACTGGTGCCGCGCCACAGGCTTTTTCAACCAGGCGCTTCGTTGCCACCAGACCGAAAGCATTGACCTCGATTGGCAAGGGGTACTTGCCAAGAACAGCCACTTTCTTGCCCTCATCCGCAATCACCACCATGCGATTGCTGGCTGCGGCCACAATCTTTTCCCTCAGAAGTGCTGCCCCGCCCCCTTTGATCAGGTTGAGAGCAGGATCAAGCTCATCGGCACCATCAACGGTCAGATCAAGCTCGGGCACCTCGTCAAGAGTTGCCAACGGAATGCCGAGTGACAACGCCTGAGCCGCCGTCACTTCCGACGTCGGCACACAGATCACCTTGAGGCCATTCTGGACACGCTCTGCCAGCAACTCGACAAAGTGCTTGGCAGTGGAGCCTGTGCCCAATCCGACACGCATGTTGTTTTCTACCAGTGTAAGGGCAGCAGCGGCAGCGTCGCGCTTCAGTCGTTCAGTTGACATTCATACATTTCCCACGATGATCTTGTCCTCAATAACGAGCTATGAGACCCTGCGAAGGCTGACAACAATAAATGCAGTGCATTGCAGGGTTATGAAGAGGGTTATCGGGGAAACCGCTTTGAGCAAAACGTTTGGTACGGCCCTTGCGCTGATAACGTCTCTTTTTGTGTCCCAATCTGCGTCTGCGGAACCCCTGAACGATTCGACATGCCGCTCTGCCCGTCTTGCTGCCTATGATGGCACAACAGCGATGAAAGCGGCCCGTATGACCATTGTGGCCGTTGGCTCATCCTCGACAGAGGGCATAAGCCGCAATGCCAAGAACAAGCTTTACCCCGCTGCCATGAAAACCTCTCTTGCCAAGCTTTGGCCCACTGCCGAGATCACCATGATCAACAAGGGCAAGGGCGGCGAAACCATGCAGCAGACGATCCAGCGATTTGAGACTGATGTGCTGGCGCTGAAGCCGTCGCTCGTCATCTGGCAGCTTGGTGTGAATGATGTGCTGCGTTTCAATGGTCTTGATGGCCGCCGTGAGGAAATCCAGTCAGGTCTTCGCACGCTGACCAATCAGGGCATTCCGGTTATCCTGCTTGATCTGCAGTATGCGCCGGTGGTTCTGCACGATCCCGATGCCCTGCCGATGCAGGATCTGATCGGCGAGGAAGCCAAAAAAGGCCCCCGCGGCCGTGTGTTCCACTTCAAGCGCTTCGCTGCGATGAAGCAACTGGCTGAAAAGCATCAGGTGCCCATGTCAGAGATGACGGACGGGGACGGCCTGCACATGACAGACGAAATGCACAGCTGTGTTGGCACTCTTCTGGCAGAGATGGTTGCCGGTGCAGAAACGCAAACGGCACGCGCGACGCCCTGATTGCTGAAAAAACGGGTTATTTCTGCTGCTGATTCACGCTGAGTGAATGATTGCCTGTGTGTGCCTTGAATGTGGGCACTTGCAGACGAGCGTTTTCAAGCACCCAGCCCAGTGCCATCAGAAGGCCAATGCCACCTGCGGTTACCAGAACATCAGCCAAAATATGATGATCAGCTTCATGCACGATCACGGAGCCGAAGATCGACAGGAACGTGCCTGCGATGAAGATGGGCAGCGAATGACGTCCCAACCGGCTGATTGCGCCGCCAATACCTTGTGTAAAGCACACGGCAGCAACTGGCACAATGACAGCCACAAGCCAGGCCTTCGCCAGGATGTCCAGCAGGCGATGCCAGGTGAGCAGTGCCTTGTCTGGCGTAAAGTCCAGGGCAAGCACTGAGTAGTGCTCAAAGGCCATCACGATGCGCCATGGTGCAGCGTGCAGGAAGGCCAGCACCACAAACGCTGCCGACAGAACTGTGATCAATGCAACAACCGCACGCGGCACGCGCAGCCAGAAGCCAGAGATGCGCAGGTTGGCGACGGTTGCACCCGCTGTGAACAAAAGCACCCAGGCCAGTGGATTGAGGAACCAGCCGAAGACATTGCCGAAATTGGGCATGTTGACGCCCGTCACCTGCGCTGTCGCGTAGCTCAAAGAGGCCAGAGCGAGAGGCAGCAGCACATGAATGCGGTTGGCTGCCAGAATGATTGGCAATGTCGCCAGCAGCAGCACATAGAGCGGGAGGATGTCGAGATAGTTCGGCAGATAGGCCAGAACAGGGGCCAGAAGTGCGGCCTCCAATGGCGTTTCAAGCATAGGCTTCAGGCCAAGCTTGTGCACAAGATCGTAGGTTGTGGCCCCGGTCAGCGACAATCCGGCGAGAACAGCGAAACCTGTCAGCATCATGAGATGCGCCAGATACAGCGTGCGAACACGGGACAACACGGCGCGGCTGACAGCCTTCAGGCCATCGCGGATGTAGACCTTGCGGTAGGCGTAGACGGCAGCCATGCCCGCGATGAACACGAAAACCTCGGCTGCATCGGCAAAGCCGATGCTCTGAAGAGTAAGCGCAGCAAAGCGGTTGCCTGCGACGTGATCGATGAAAATAATGAGCAGGGCCAGACCACGGAAAAAATCGAGACGCAGATCGCGCTGTAAAGAGCTGACAACAGCGACAGGCCGCACTGCAGCTTCTTTCAATCTCAAATCGTTTGAAACAGTGGTAACAGACATAGCACTTTATCCACAAACACCGTAGGTGATTGCATTGTTGGGTATGAAGCTTCTGGTCGAAAGGAACCAATGGGCTGCACGACAAATCTGACACTGACCGGAGTCTTCAGGACCAAAACCGCAAGGCGGCATCCATCCTTCAGAACCTTTATCCAGCTGTACGTTTTGCTCGCCTCATCCGGTTCAGGTTCAAGCCCGCACCGTGTCGTACATGATGAATGTCAGATGAATGCTATATAGGAAGAGAGGGTTCACGAACAGTGAATGCGGCATTACAAATCGTTCACGCGACCTAACTTTTTTGTGATGGCGGAAGCGATTTCACAAATCAGATATGCATAATAGCATAGCTTTGAGCTGGCTACAGACCACCCATCTTGCAGACAAGATCCCATTCCTCATCGGTCACAGGCTGCACAGACAGACGCATGGAGGTGACAAGGCTCATTTTGGCCAGCGCAGGCGTTGCCTTCACTTGCTGCAGGGACACCGGCTTGGGAAACGGCTTCACGGCTTTCAGGTCCACCACAACCCATGGCTCACCCGGCTCTGCTGTTGGGTCAGCATAAGCGGTTTTGATCACCTCTACGATGCCGACAATCTCCAGTCCTTCATTGGAGTGGTAGAAAAAGCCCTGATCGCCGGCTTTCATGGCCATCAGGTTCAGTTTGGCGGAGTGGTTGCGCACCCCGTCCCAGAACGTGCCTTTAGCGCCAGCC
>JBOFGV010000123.1:0-34542 GCA_051649305.1 Beijerinckiaceae bacterium | reverse complement strand
TGGGGTGGGCTGGCTGCCGCCGGTGCTGACTGCTTTCGTGATCTCCTTCTTCCCCATCGTCGTGAATGTCGCCACAGGCCTCGCCACCATCGAGCCGGAAACCGAAGACGTGATGAAAGCGCTGGGTGCTTCCCGCTTTGACATCATGTGGAAGGTCGGCATTCCCCGTTCCATGCCGTATTTCTTTGGCGCGCTGAAGGTGGCGATCACACTTGCCTATGTCGGCTGTGTAATCGGTGAGCAGAATGCCTCAAATCAAGGCATCGGAAATCTCATCACGCGGGCCTCGGCAGACTTCAACGTGCCGCTGATTTTTGCTGCCCTGATTGTGCTGGCCATTCTCGGTGTGGCGCTCGTCATCGTTGTCGATCTGGTTGAAAGCCGCACCACCGGCTGGGCCAAGCGCTCCGGATTTGGTGGGTAAGAATTGGCGATCAGGACTCTACCCTCCTCGCTTGCGGGGAGGGTGGATCGTTGCAAGGCAACGAGCCGGGTGGGGTCGCGATTTCAGCAGCAAAGACAAGAAGCCCCACCCCTGCCCCTCCCCGTAAACGAGGAGGGGAAAGACAGGGCTAAGCCCCCATCTCCTGCACCAGCACCTTCAGAGCCCGACGCCAAAGCGTGGCTGCAAGGCTTTCGGCCTTGCCGTCGACCAGCACCATGCCGCGCATGCTGCGGCTTGGCGTATCCGCCTGCCCCTCGGGTGTCAGGCTAACGAGATGGATTGGATCAAGCGGCACAAGCCCGCTCTTGGGCTGGGGCGGATGTGCCCGCAGGCGACCGCCATGGCTTTCCGCAAGCTGGGGGATATCGATGGTCGCGCTGACAGAGGCAGCCAGTGCAGCAACACGCACAGGCCTTGGCTCGCTGCGCAAATCATCCGGCAGGAAGCGCGCGGCATCGCCTGCCTGCAAGCGCCAGATATCCTGCTGATCGGCATAGCCACGCACCACAGCACCACGGTCAGCCACAACGATGCCAACCTCATCCTCGCGTGAGAGCACCCGGCCCGCATAAAGGTTGGGATCAAGCTCCACCACCTTGCCGGCAAGACTGGCCTTGATCGACAGGCTGTCCATCTGGCGCAGCAAGGCCCGCTTCTTTTCCATCAGGGCGAGACGGTCTTTTTCCAATGTCAGGGAAGCGAGCTGGTCCTTGCTGTCGCCGATACGGCGCGCCATGCGCTGCTCAATCAGCGCCAGCCGCGCTTCGGCAACCGCAAGCTCTTTCTCAAGCCGGGGCGAGGCCATGACAAGCAGCACATCACCTTCTGCCACAACCTGCCCAATGGCGACACGCACCTCGCGCACTTCAGCTGAAACGGATGGGTAAAGCCGCGCGTAATGGGCAGGCTCCAGCACAGCCGGAATGCGCACCTGCGTTGACCATGGCACCACAGCGAGCATAGCAAGACCCGCCACAACAGCAGCGCTGATCCATGTGCGCGATGTGCGCAGAACAGTGGCACGCAGGCTCCACAAGACTTTCAGTTCGCGTATCACAGGCATGGCCACAAACACTGCAATCTCGACCATAAACAGCACGATGCCGAGCAGTTTGAAGGTCATGAGATAAACCATCACCGCAATGCCCACGAAGAGAACCAGACGATAAAGCATCGTGGCAAAACCATATGCAATCACAACGGCGCGCAGACCGCCCTGTATCGTATCCGGGCAAGGGGCTTTTAATCGGAAGAGCCACTCACGCAGTTTCCAGCGCACCAAAGCAAAAGCCCTTGGTTGAAGATTGCGGACATCCAGCAGGTCTGCCAGCACATAGTAGCCATCAAAACGCATGAAGGGGCTGAGGTTGACGGCAAGCGTCATGGCGACAGCCGCAGTGGCGACAACCAGCGCCACATCGCGCGCATCACCTGGTGGCAGAAATGCCCAGATAAAAAGCGCGAGACCAGCAATCACCATTTCAACGGCAACACCGGCAAGATCAATCGCCATCCGCTTGCGCCGCTCCGGCAACTGCCAGGCGTTGGTCACATCGGTGTAGAGCATAGGAGCCAGCATCATGACCGCAACGCCCATACTGCGCACACGGCAGCCAATGGCTGTGGCCACATAGGCATGCCCGAGCTCGTGAAAGATCTTCATGACAAACAGCGTGATGGCAAACAGCATCGCGCCGGAAAGATTCATCTGGCGCGAGAGGCCATCGGCAAAATCACCCCACTGCCGCGAGGCAAGATAAAGCCCGGTGAGCGAGATAAGGGCATAGAGGACAAGCATGCCCTTGCTGGCGAGCGCACGTGCCAAGGGCAGAGTAGCTTCCAGCACCTTGGCAGGTTGAAACAACGGCACTTTGAAAAAGAGATAGTTGTGCAGCACCCGGTGCAGAAGACTGCCATGGGCGGCTTCTGATGCTGCACTCAACTCACGCCAGCCACCAGCTGCAGACAAGGTGAGCCGCGACTGGGCAAGGAAGCGCACCAGTGTCGCAATTTCTTCCTCTTCAACAGCGCGTCCATGCACCTGCTGCACCAGACTGGCAAGCTCTGGCGCTGAGGCAGCGCGCGACCAGAGAGAGAGGAGCTGAAATGCCTCAAGCCCGATGTCAAAGAAACTGTCGCGCAGGGTATCATGGATAAGCCAGCGCGCCTCACCCGATTGCCGACGCTGATCCGGCAACAGGCGAATGTCCTCCCTGAGCTGTGGCAGAGGCGGCGGTGTTGCAGGAGCAGCAGTCAAAGGCCAGTCCTTTGGCGGAGCGCTGCCAGCGGACGGCGGAAGAGATAAAAGGCAAGGCTGACCTTATCACCGCTGATCTGCGCCGTTCCGCGATGGCCAAGTGCCGGCATCGCCGCCTTGTCCTGCAATACGGCGTCAGCCCGGAAAGCCAGCCCGCCGCTGTCGTTCTGTTTCACCATGGGAGACGCCCGGGTGATGGTGACCGCCATAGGATTGAGAGGATCAGAATCCATGAAGACACGTGCGACAGCACCTTCCTTCAGCACCAGCGCATCATCAGCAGGCACCTGAAAGCGAAACTGTGTACGAGCCGGATCAGCCAGTTCCATGACACGCTGGCCAGTGTTCACCGGGCGTCCGATCAACTCGCGCTTGTCAGCAAAAACCGCAATTCCGTCCTTTGGCGCACGCACCACACTGCGCTCGTGCATATCAGCCGCAAAGGCATGCTCGGCCTTCTTCAGACGATACTCGGTGCGCGCCACAGCCAGCTCGCGCTTGGCGGCGGGATCAACAAATGCCATTTGCGAGGCCTGCCGCAACTTGGCTTCGGCAACCGACACTTCCCGCTCGGCCACATCCAGCGCACCACGGCTTTGTATATCAGCATAGCGAAACAGCACATCGCCTGTTTTCACCGCTTGGTTGGGATCAACCAGCACCTGCTCGATCGCGCCATCGATTGGTGCCGCAATGATCGATGGCTCCAGTGGCACAACCTCGGCAGGGGCCAGCGCAGTCATAGGCACAGGAATGAAACCAAGGGCTGCAATGACGCAGACAGCCGCAGCCCCGACAGCAGGTCGGCGCAGACGTGAGAGCAGAGAGGACTTGCTGCCGCCAAGGGCAGCCATCGCGTGGCCATAGGTTTCGCAAAGCCGTTGCAGCACAACCGTCTCATTCTCGTTGAAAACAGTTTCACGCACAGCCACCACAGCCCCGAGCCCGTTGCCATGCGGTGCCACCACAGAAGCGGCGATCATTTCAGGAAAAGGAAAAACGCGGGCGGTTTCGTCCTGTCCGGACGCAGCATCTGTCAGCTGGCGCAGATTCTGCTGCCAGTTTCCCGCGGCAGGGGCTTTGGCGACAACAACTGCAAAACTGCGCTCGATCCAGCGCACAACAGGCGACTGACGATCGACCGACGAAAGGCTGGAGACAGCAGCAACCTTGCCCTCGTGCTGCATGATAAAAATCTGCCGGGCACCCACCGCACGACGCGTTTCGTTGGCCATCAGAAACTGCAGCTCCGAAACCGATTTTGCCCGCCGCGCATCGCGCTCGATCTGCAGGATCATCTGCAAACCGGCTGTGGCCAAGCCACCTGCGTTGACGGCTTGCAAAACAGTGGCCGTTTCCACTACGCGCGCTCCTGCAAAAGCGCTTGTTTCACCCTTGGCAGCGCTCATCACATCGCGCCTTTGCCAAGCGTGATGCTCCCGCTCATGCCGGGCAAAACACTTTTCAGATCGCTTTTGGGAACACCGGATGCCTTGAATGTCTGGCTCACAATATCCAGCGCCGGGCTGACGCGGGTGATCTCACCCGAGAGGCGCTGACCGGTGTCATCCAGTGTCAAGGTGAAGGGCGTGCCTGGCTTGATGCTGTTGATCGCGCTGGCAGGAAGCAGCATGTCGATCTCAAGACTCTTGTCATCGAGAATGCGGATCAGGGGCTGGTTAGGAGATGGCGTTTCGTGACGTCGCACCGTGAGATCGAGAATGCGACCGTCAAAAGGTGCCAGAATGCGGCATTGCTTCACCCGCGCCTGCAAACCCTCAAGCATGGCAGCAGACTTGTCATGGGTGGCGGCAGCCATCGAAACCTCATGGGCACCTGCTGCTCGTAGCTGAAACAGCCGCGCACTGTTCTCCCAGGCCGCATGATGCCCCCGGCGCTCGGCATCCGCTGCTTTCAGGTCAGCCCGCAACCGCTCACAGTCAAACTCCACAAGCACATCATCTTTTTTGAAGGCCTCGCCTTCGCGAAACGGCAGAGCCGTTACACGCGTCGCCATATCGGAGGAAATAGCGGCTTCATGGACAGCGCGCACAACACCGCGCAGGGCTGAAGGCTCATTGGCAGCGGCCGCTGAAGGCAAGCCCACGATACCAATCACGGCAAAGAAATACGCAACACGCAACGCCATCACACCAGACACTCCAGGGTCCAGTTTCACCTTGGCAGAATATGGTAACCAGCGTCTTAAGCAGAGTAGATGTCAGGGCTGCTTTTCAGCAGGCTTGGCTGGCGAAGGCACACTTTGTGTGGTCGCAGGCGATGGTACTTGTGGTGGCAGGAATGTGCCACCAATCGAGCGCGATCCGCTGCCCGGTGCCGGCATCGGTGGCATCTGCGGTGCGATCTGTCCTGTTGCCTGTCCCGGCATCGGCGGCAGCATCGCACCGGGCGCAATCACAGCCTTGGGACGCCGCGGAGTGCGGAGCAAACCAACTGTGCGCACGCCGACAGAGTCGCCGCGCTTCTGCCAGAGCGTCTTCAAACCGGCTGAAACCGTTTTGACATCGGCATTGAGATTGATGGTCTGATCAACCGGATCAAGCCCCAGTGCAGAATAGACATTAGCAAAAGCGTTCTGCATCTGCGCATGGGCCAGATCAAACCGCACTTCAGCCAGAAGCGCGTTCATCTCCTCGCGGATGAGCGCCTGCTCACTGGTCTTATCGGTTGAGGCCTGCGCGCGGATCTGGGCGAGGATATCGTTCTGGATATTGAGATAGTCTGCCGTTGTCCGGAGCTCACGTTGCGCATGGGCATAGCGAGCCCGGCTGACATGCACCTGCGTCATGATCGCCATGGTCAGCGCCAGTGCGCGCTGATCAAGCACGTTGTCCTGCGCATCAATGAGATTTTTCTTCGCTGGATAATGCACAATCTTCATCAGGTTCCAGCTGGCTTTGGCACCATAGGCCAGCCAGTTGTTGTTCAGCAGGAACTTGTTGCCGTCGAAATTTCCGCCAAGATAAAGCTGCGCACCGGGCAACAGCTCAAGCAGAGCAGCTGTCGCCTCTTTCTGGTTGATGCGCATGCGGTAGGCCACCTCATGCATCTCTGGGCGATTTTGCAGCGCCGTCATCACCAGCTGATCAGCAGGTTTGTTGAGTGAAAGGCCAAGACCCGAGCGGGCATCCACGAGCGTAAAAGGAACGCCGGGTGGAACATTCATCAGGGCAGCAACCTGTGCCTTGGCGACAATCAGATCGCCTTCCACTTTCTGGATTTCGCGGCGCACCTCAACAAGCTCACGCTCATAGGAGAGCGCAAGCATGGGTTGTGTCTGCCCTTCGTTGTACAAAGTTCTGGCCGCCGTGCGGGCACGCACAGTTCGCCCCTCAAGACTGCGTAACCTTGCAATCAAGCGTTGATAGGTGACAGCGCGCCAGTAGGCTGTACGCACATCTTCAATGACACGATTGGCGACTTTCCGACGCGACTCAGCGGCAATCAACGCCTCGTCACCCAGTTGCTGCGCCCGGACATAGGACAGGCCGAAATCCAGCACGTTCCAGCTCATCGTCAGATCAGCGGACAACAGGTTACGCTCGCTGGACGAGGATGGTTCTGTGCCTGTTCGGCGCGTCACCAAGTTCTCGCTAACCGTTGCATTTGTTGCATCACGCCCGGCAAAACCGCTGTTTGCCACGATACTCGGCAGCAGTTTGTATTCGGAAAGATCGATTTCCTTGATCTTGAGCGCGGTTTGCGCCATTTCCACGCGAGTATCGAGATTATACTTCAGTGCGCGTGCCATGGCTTCATGCAGGGAAACCGGCCCGCGAATGGACTCTTGCCCCTGCACAACGCGGTTCAGCTTATCTGATGCAAAAGCAATATTCTCAGTGGCTGTCAGCGGCTCCGGTTTGATCGCGCACGCTGAAACCGCCGCCAGGACCGGCAGCGTCAAAAGCATGTTGCGGATGTGAAGCACGAGCCCCATTTTTACTTTTTCTCAGCCCTAGCAAATCGATGCTTTTGTCGACTCACTTGCATAAGTGAAAGGTCACTTGCTCTGGTTAACATTCTACTAAGAAGTCTTCAATCCTTGAAAAAAATACAATCATGGCGTGTGTTTTTTTCGACACATACGCCAGCAACTGTACAAATCAAAGGAGCGACTTCAGGATATCTGTTTCACCTATCACAGGTTGCGTTGCCGAAAGAGCAGCAGTGATCTGCGCAGAAAACAACGCTGCTTGCGGCGATGGCTCCGTCTTTGGCTCAATGGGCGTGATAATCCCGGTCCTGAGATCCAGCGAGACAAGCCTCACCTCGGTTGACCCATCTTCAAGGCGCACAATGAGCTTGAGCTCAAGCTTTTCAAGCCCTGCAGGAGGTGTTCCACGGAATTCTCCCTCCGTGATGTGCTGCAGCCACTCCGGAAGAGGCTGATCGTTGCTCTGGCGGGCTTCAAGCCAGTTGCGGCAAACATCGCCAGTTACAACGCCGCGCTCGCGCACATTGAACTGGATACCCCCTTCACGAACCACAAGCCCAAGGTCAAGGTGGTGGTTTGAGGACAGATCAAAGCCGCGCTCGCCATAGCGCACAGCAGATTCGATTGCAGAGAAACCATTGAAGTCAGTTCCAGAGCCAAAACCTGCGTTGCCCGTAATACCGTTTGCGCCATAGCCCGGAACAAGTCCGACCACGCCCGGGTCGACAATACGCCCGCCACGTCCAAGCTCGACGCCACCACTCAGCGGCGACATGCCATTGACAGCTGTCAGCAAGGGGTGAGGCGTATCAAGCGGAACAAAGGAACCATTGATATTGGAGATCGTATTGACTGTCTCAAGAATAATCCCTGAAGCAGCAATTGTCTTGAATGACAGATCAACATTGTTACGGTCGTTGCTTACAACCGGCGCATTGACATCAAGTTTATCCACAGATGGAGAGGGCGAAGTCACAACGGGCGCAGGGCCAACCAGGATACGCACGGTGCCTGTTGCAAATCCTCCATTGCCATCTGACACCGTATAGGTGACCAACGCTTCGCCGGAGAAACCTGTTAAAGGCACGAAGGTGAGTGTTCCATCTGGATTGAGCGTGACACTGCCTTGCCCCGATGTGGCTGCAGTCACACGCAAGGCTGCTCCGTCAATGTCACTGTCATTGCCAAGCACGTTGACCGTGACAGCAGTATTGTAGACTGTTTCCGCGCTGTCTGGCCTAGCAACAGGCGCATCGTTGACCGGCGTCACCGTCACAGCAACCGTGACCAGCACGAAGCCACCGTTGCCATCAGCCACACGAACCGTGAAGCTGTCAGCACCATTGAAGTTGGCATCAGGCACATAGCGGTACGTGCCGTCAGCGCTCACGGTCACCGTGCCATGCGACGGGATTGAATCCAGCACATAGCTGAGTGTATCGCCATCGAGATCTGTTCCAGACACAACACCAATCAGCGGCGTATCTTCCGCAGTGCTCACGACTGGTGATGATGCCGTTGGCGCATCGTTCACGGGCGTAACCGTCACTGGAATTGTGACCAGAGTAAAACCACCTTTGCCATCAGCCACACGAACCGTGAAGCTGTCAGCGCCATTGAAGTTACCATCAGGCACATAACGGTAGGTACCGTCAGCACCCACTGTCACTGTGCCATGGGCGGGCGCAACATCGAGCGTAAAGCTCAACGCATCGCCATCAAGATCAGCGCCGGTAACAGCGCCAGTCACAGGCATGTCTTCAGCTGTGACCAGAGCAGGTGATGTTGCCGTCGGCATATCGTTGACAGGCGTCACTGTCACTGGAATCGTGACCAGCGCGAAGCCACCTTTGCCATCAGCCACACGAACCGTGAAGCTGTCAGTACCGTTGAAGTTGCCGTCAGGCACATAACGGTACGTGCCGTCAGCATTCACGGTCACAGTGCCATGGGACGGGCTTGAATCCAGCACATAGCTGAGCGCATCACCATCAAGATCGCTGGCGGTTACTACCCCGGTCACAGGTGCATCCTCAGCTGTGATCAAGGCCTGTGACGAAGCAGTTGGCGCATCGTTCACGGGCGTGACAGAGAGTGTGACAGTTTTAGCAATACTGTCAGTATCAGCACCGCCATTCGCCACTCCGCCATTATCCTGCATCCGGAAAGTGAAGGTGGCGAGCGCATTGCCACTGGCGTTCAGTGGTGGTGTCCAGATCAGTGACGCGAGATCAGAGACCGCAATGGTCTGACCAGCAGAAACTGCAACACCATTGAGCGTAAGAACACCGGCTGCGGGCAATGTATCGATGACAACTGCCTGCAATGCATTGGCGGGATTGTCACGGGCATCAGTCAAACTGAATTCGGTGCCGGTGAAAGTATAGGGAGTATCTTCAGAGGTTATCAGCGAAATATCAGAGCCGACAGGAGCATCGTTTACGGAAGCAATCGTCAGCTGGAACGCGTCACTGACAGTTTGATTGCCATCTGAAGCCGCAACCATGATATCCAGAACGCCTGCATAATCCTGTGGTGGCGTCCCTTCAAAAAGGCGTGTTGCCGGATTGAAAACAAGCCATGTAGGCAAAGGCGATCCATCGGCAAGCGTTGCAGTCACGTTGAGTGAGGCGGAATCCACATCTGCAAAGGTGTTGGCTGGCAGAGCAAAACTGACCAAGCCATCCTCAAGCGCAATCTGGTCAGCAAGAGGAGTGACAACCATCGGCGCATCATTGACTGGAGTCACGTTGATACGGATGCTACCTGTTGCATAACCATCCACCTGATCAAAAACAGTATAGGTCAGATTGACTGGCCCATTGAAATTCGAACTCGGAATGAAGGTGATACGCCCGTCGGTCTCGAGCCTGATTGTGCCTGCTGTGAGCGTTACTGGTGCGCCGACACTGATCTGCTGGTCATTGATATGCGTGATAAGGAGCGGGTTAAGCTCCGGATCGGTGTCATTACCGCGCGGATCAAATGTTAGCGGCGTATCCTCGGCGGTCGTAACAATGTCGGCCACTGCTGTAGGCGGATCATTCACGCCAGGCACTGTAATGGTCAGCGAAGCAGTTGCCGTTCCACCATTTCCATCGCTAATGGTGTAGCTGAACGTGCTGCTGGCATAGACGCCAGGCGGTAGCGCGTTGAAGTCACCGTTGGGGTCGAAGGTATAAGTGCCATCGGGTGCGATAGTGAGCAACCCGCCCGATGCGCCTGCAACTGTGACAGAGCCACCACTAAGCACTGTGCCATCAACCGATGTTACAGTCAGCAGATCGCCGTCCTTGATATCAGCATCGTTGGCCAGCACTGTACCGCTCACCGTATCCAGCGGATCCGTTGAATTGAAGTCATTCGCAGCCACGGGCAGATCATTGACCGGCGTCACCGTGACCGTCACGGTCCGTTCTACAGAGACGGTTCCATCGCTCACCACATAGGTGAACGTATCTGATCCATGGTAATCAGCGTTCGGCGTGTAACTGAAAGTGCCATTTGCATTGATGGTGACCGAGCCATGAGACGGCGCTGTGTTGCCAGCCCCGTAAGTCAGACCATCACCATCCACATCGGTTGCTGTTGGCAGCGAGCCGCTGAATACAGCATCCTCAGCAGTAGTGAAGGCGTGGTTGCTGACAACAGGCGCATCATTCACAGGCGTGATGGCGAGGCGGAAAACATCGCTGGCGACAAGCGTGCCATCACTCGCGGTTACCCTGATATCAACAACGCCGTTATAGTCCTGTGGCGGCGTTCCCGCGAAGCCCTGTGTCAGCGGGTTAAACACCAGCCATGAGGGCAAAGGCGATCCATCGGCCAGCGTCGCAGTGTAGGTGAGTGCAGGCCCATCGATATCCGTGAAGGTTCCGGCCGGGATAGCGAAGGCCACGGCCTGATCCTCAGCGAAGCTGACATCCGGAATAGCGATGGCAAGCACAGGCGCGTCGTTCACTGCCGTTACAGTGAGATTGACCGTAGCTGTTGCAGAACTACCCTGCCCGTCAGACACCGTATAAGTGAAGGACGGAGCACCATTGAAATTCACAGTCGGCGTGAAAGTCAGTGTGCCATCAGCATTGAGGACAACACTGCCGCCTGTAACAGCAACAGGCGTATTGACCACCACAGGCACGCCATTGATTTCCGAGATGGAAAGAGCATTGCCATCGATGTCTGTGTCGTTGGCGCGAACAGCAATATTTACGGACGTGTCTTCGAGAGTGGTTGCACTGTCCGCAGTCGCAACCGGCGCATCATTCACGGGCGATACTGTGACGGTGATTGTCTTTTCGATCAAAACCGTTCCATCGCTCACCGTGTAGGTGAAGCTGTCAGGTCCGTTGTAGTTGGCGTCAGGCGTGTATGTGTAGGTTCCGTCTGCATTGATGATCACTGATCCATGGGTTGGCGCAGATGTGCCTGCTGAATAGACCAGAGCATTGCCATCAACATCAGTTGCCACTGGCAGCGTGCCGTTCAACACCGTGTCTTCTGCCGTTGCAATCGCAGCATCCACTGCAACCGGCGCGTCGTTCACTGGAGATATTGTCAGTCGGAATGTGTCGCTTGCGGACAGCGTACCATCAGAGCCCGTCACCCTGATATCGATGGCACCATTGAAGTCCTGCGGAGGCGTGCCCGAGAAAGCGCCCGTTGCAGCATCAAAGATCACCCACGATGGCAAGGCAGAACCGTCGGCCAATGTGGCTGTCAGGACCAGCGCCGGTCCATCCACATCAGAGAAGTTTGTGAGCGGCACTGTGAAAGAGAATGGCTGGTCTTCAGGTGAAGTGCGGTCTGGTGCGGCAACCGCAACCACAGGCGCGTCATTCACCGCTGTGACAGTGAGCGGAATGGTGACTGTTGTCGTGCCGCCGTTTCCATCGGATACAGTAACAGCAAAGCTGTCAGAGCCGTTGTAGTTGGCCGCAGGCGTGTAGGTGTAGGTGCCATCAACATTGACGACCACAGTGCCATGGGCAGGTGCAGTCAGCACGGTGAAGACAGGCGCTCCACCGTCCACATCGCTCACAGTGATAACACCATTAACAGATGTATCTTCCGCTGTTGTAACAGCTGGCGATGTGGCAACGGGTGCATCATTGACAGCAACAACCGTGATGGCAACAGATGCCGATGCGGTTCCGCCCTTGCCGTCAGAAATGGTGTAGTTGATGGTTGCAGGACCGTGATAGTTCAGGTCCGGCGTGAACGTGAGTACGCCGCCAGCACCAATGACCACAGTACCATTGGTTGCGGAAGCAGAAGTCACGGTGAGCGTATCGCCATCAAGGTCCGTGTCGTTACCCAGCACGGTGATGTCGACCGATGTATCTTCCAATGTGGAGGCTGTATCATTGTTTGCAACCGGCAGATCGTTCACGGCTGCCACGGTGACAGTAACAGTGCTTGTGGCGGTCCCACCCTTGCCATCAGAAATGGTGTAGGTGATCGTATCTGTGCCACTGAAATTGGCATTTGGCACGTAATCAACGGTTCCATCCGGCTTGATCGTGACCGTGCCATTAGGAGCAGCAGCGGACGTGACTGTCAGCGTGTCACCGTCGACGTCGGAATCACCGCCAAGAACAGCAATGTTGACCAATTGGTCTTCATTGGTTGTGGACGTATCAGACACAGCCACCGGCGCGTCATTGACTGCCAGAACAGTGATGGTTGCAACGGCCGTTGCAAAACCACCCTGCCCGTCGCTCACACGGTAGGTGAAGGTGTCCGTGCCGTTGAAATTCGCTGCAGGCGTGTAGGTATAGGTGCCGTTGCTGTTGATGACGACAGTTCCATTCAGCGGAGCCACGACTGGCGAGGTCTGGAAGGTCAGCGTGTCACCATCAGGATCACTGTCATTGGCGAGAGTACCACTGATAGCAGTATCCTCGTTGCCCGACGCGCTGTCAGCCAGGGCAACCGGCACAGGATTTGTCACAGTCCAGGTCAGTGTTCGTGACGAGAATGCACCGGCAAGATCGGTCAATGTGATGGTGACTGAATGTACACCACCGGGCTGATCCTGAGAAACATCGCTGGCCAATGAACCCGTGATGAGACCTGTGGTGGGATCGATACTCAGACCGCGCGGCAGTCCTGTTGCGCTGTAAATGACAGTATCAGGTGCAGTGTCATTCAAATCGACATCGGTGAAGAAGGAGCCAGCTGCAAAACTGACAGAGGATGAATCCTCCGCTGTCTGATTGCTGATAGCAAGCGATGTTGGTGCATCGTTTACAGGCGTTACAGTGATCGTGACACTCGCTGTTGCATAGCCACCGTTACCATCGGATATCCGGTAGACGATCGTGTCAGTTCCGTTGAAATGTGGGTTTGGTGTGTAGTTCAACGTGCCATTGGCATTGATGACAACGGTTCCGTTTCCGGCCGTTGCCTGATCAACAACCAGCGTATCACCATCTGGGTCCGTATCGCCAACCAGCACCGGAATAACAGCAACAGTGTCCTCGTTGATTGTAACGGCTTCGTCATCCGCCGATGGCGCAGGATTCGTCACTTGCCAATCGAAGCTGCGCGACACCGAGAGCGTACCCGCGCCACCGTTGCGATCCTGCACAGTGATGGTGACCGCATAGGTCCTGTCACCGGTTACACCTGATGCTCCTGCCGCAATCTTTCCTGTAATCTCGCCAGTCGCCGGATTGATGGACAGACCTGCTGGCAGATTGGTGGCTGAGAAGACCAGATTTTCAACGTTGGGCACATCATCAAGATCGACATCGTCAAAGAAGGCACCAAGCGAGATGGCGACTGTGTCGCTGTCGGAATTGGCAACATTGGAAAGAGTAGCAGGGCCAGTGGGCGCATCATTGACAGGGGTCACTGTGACGGTGACTGATGCTGTCGCCTGATTGCCGCCATTGTCCTGAACCGTATAGACAATCGTATCAACGCCGTTGAAGTTGAGATTGGGCGTGTAGGTCATTTCCCCGGTTGTGGAGTTGAAAACAACAGTGCCATTGGCGGCCGTTGCGGAAATGACCGTCAATGGAAATGCTTCAGGATCAACATCTGGCAAACCACCTGAAGCAGTACCATCCAGAGCGTTGAACGTTACTGCCGTATCCTCCGAAGTTGTCACAGCATCATCTACAGCAATGGGAACATCGTTGTAGATTTGCCAGACAAACACGCGCGATACGGTTGCACCACTGGCATCCGTCGCTGTGATAGTGATCGTGTACGGGCTCGATGTTGTAGCCGAAGGATCGACTGTGCCGCTGATAACACCGGTTTCAGGATCAAAGCTCAAACCAGTGGGAAGCCCGGTGACACTTTGCGGGCTGGTCACTGCGAAGTCGAGATCCTCAGTTGAAGCCACATCATTGCTGTCGACATCTGAAAAGAAGCTGCCAACATTCAGGCTGACGACATTGCCAACATTGTTGCGCTGATCAGGCACAGCGACCGATACCGGCGCATCGTTGACAGCGGTGACAGTGACAAGAATCGAGGCAGTCGAGAAGCCTCCGTTGCCATCTGAAATGGTGTAGACGATGGTGTCCGTGCCATTGAAGTTTGCGTTGGGCGTATAGAGCAGACTGCCAGCCACTATGCTGACAGTGCCGTTGCCCGCAACAGGGGCATTGGGGCCAGTCGCCACAATAACCAGAGGATCAAGATCGGGGTCTGTGTCATTCGCCCGGACATCGATAGTGACCGCTGTATCCTCGTTTGTTGTAGCGGTGTCATTCACAGCTGTCGGCGTGGGATTGGTCACTGTCCAGGTGAAAGTTTGCGTGATGATGCCACCATTGTTGTCATCAGCGGTGACAACCACGGTGTAAACACCGCCGTTGGTCTGGGATGCAGATTTCGCGATCGTTCCTGAAATGACACCTGCAGCATTGATGCTCAGTCCATCCGGCAAAACCGGCGCGCTGAAGGTGAGTGTGTCGTTGTCCGCATCATTGAAGAACGGTGCGACGTTGAAAACAACAGCATCCGAATCCAGACTGATCTGGTTCCCGATGGCACTCACGGTCGGAACTTCGTTCACGCCTGTCACAGTGACAGTGACAGTAGCAGTGTCAAAGCCCCCCTCACCATCCGAGAGCGTGTAGGTGATGGTGGTTGTGCGCGTTTGGTTTAAAGGCACATCTATGAAATCTGTGCCGGGGTTGAACGTGTAACTTCCATCACTATTGATGGTGAAGGTGCCGCCGTTGGAACCAACGACTGGAACGCCAACATTGCTACCAAGACCGGCAACTTCGCCCACGACAATCGTGTCACCATCAGGATCAGAGTCGGCACCAGAGCCGTTGCTCACGAAAAGTGAGCCTGATGTGCTGGTGTTTGGACCGGCTGAAATAGCATCATTTCTGGCATCAGGCGCAGGGTTGCTGATCGACCAGTCGAAGCTGCGGGTTGTTGTTCCACCCTGCCCATCGCTGACCTGAACCTGCACAGTATAAACGCCGCCCGCTCCACCTTGCGAGGCGCTGTTGTCAATGGTTCCGCTCACGACGCCCGTGGCCGTGTCGTATGTGAGGCCGGTCGGCAGGCCCGTGATTGTATAGGTGAGCATATTGCCTTCAACATCCGAGAATGTTGAGCCAAGGTTGACGGAAACGGCCGCACCATCAATTCCGCTCCTTGCAGTCAAGGGGGCTGACAGCGGGGCATCGTTAACAGCCGTGATGGTGATGGTGACAGTAGCCGAACGCGTTGCGCCATCCGCATCGCGAATTTCGTAGGTGAAGGTGTCAGAACCGTTCGCATTCAGCGTTGGTGTATAGGTGAATGTGCCGTCAGCATTGATGACAACGCTGCCGCGCGTCGGCAGTGTCAGCGGCGTCGTGATGATGCTGAATGTATCGCCATCAGGATCACTGTCATTGGCAATAAGGGATGCCGTGAAGGGCACATCCTCGTTTGTGGTGAAGCTGTCATTAGCCGCCACAGGCGCAGGGTTTGTGACTGTCCAAGTGAAGGTGGTGTTTGTTACGCCACCTGCACCATCATTGGCAGTTACAGTAACGCTGTAGACACCACCGGTTCCGCCTTGAGAGGCACTCGAAGCCAATGCTCCGCTGATGACGCCAGTGACAGTGTTGATGGACAGCCCTGCTGGCAAATTGGCTGCGCTGTATGTCAGCGTTGCATTGTCAACATCCGTGAAGGCTGCATTGATCGAAACAGTCTGCCCGTCGACATGGGTCTGCGCAGCAACAACCGGAGCAACCGGCACGTCGTTTACAGCAGTAACGTTGAACGTGATGCTGTTGGGCGTGCCGTCTGTGTCCTGCCCGCCGTTGGCTGTTCCGCCATCGTCCTGAACAGAGAACGTAAAGCCCGCGAGGCCTGCGCCGTTCGCATTCGTTGCCGGTGTCCAGGTCAGGCTTGCGAGGTTGGCAACAGCAATAGATTGCCCAGCAGAGACAGCCATTCCTGACAGCATCAGACTGCCATTGGCCGGCAATGTGTCGATGCGTACAAACGTCAGCGCGTTGGCCGGCGTATCGCTGGTATCAGAGAAGCCAAAGTCTGCAGCGGTAAATGTGTATGTCGCATCTTCATTCAAGGTGATGGTTTTGTCTGTTCCGGCAGGCGCATCGTTCACAGCTTGCACAGTCAGAAGGAAGGTGTCTGACGCCGAGTACTCTCCATCAGAAGCCGAGACGCGGATATCAAGAACGCCCGTGAAGTTGGCCGGTGGTGTTCCGGTAAACTCCCGTGTTGCAGGGTTGAACACAAGCCATGAGGGCAATGCTCCGCCACCGTTCAATGTGGCTGTCAGCGTCAGGCTGCTGTCAACATCCGTGAACGATCCGGCGGGCAATGTGAAGGCTACGGACTGGTCTTCGAGCGTGCTCTGGTCAGCCAATGGCAGGGCAAGAACAGGTGCATCGTTGACAGCTGCGAAGACCAGATTGGTTGATCCGCTACCTGTCAGCGCGCCACCACTGCCTGTGTTGCCGTTATCATTGATTTGCGTGGACAGAACGATTGTACCAACGAAGTCTGTCGCGGGCATCACACTCAACTTGCCTGCAAGCATGGCATTGTTGATCGCCGTACGCTGCCCTGTCAGCGTGATTGTGTTCGTGCCTGATCCTGTTGCACCGATGAAGGCAGTAGCGGTCCAGTTCAACGCATGCCCTGCAGGCAGCGTGAAGGTGACGCTGACACCACCAGAGCCCACATCAACATCAGTGAAGGAAATGCCGGAGAGGACAAGCGAGGTGTCCTCTGTGCCACCCAACGTAACAGGCGCAGTAACTACAGGCGCATCGTTGACTGCCGAGACATCAAACGTAATCCGGTTGGCAGGCGTATCCGAGTTGAAGCCACCGTTGGCTGTGCCACCATCATCACGCACGCTGAACGTGAAGTTGGCGAGTGCTGTGCCCGATGTATTGAGCGTTGGTGTCCATGTCAGATTGGCAAGATCAGCAACCGCAATGATATCGCCGTTTGCAACCGCTGTGCCAGATAGGCGCAGAGTGCCGTTGGCGGGCAGGCTCTTGATAACGAGCTGATGGAACGTGTTGGCCGGGGTATCGTTGGGATCAGTGAAGCCAAAGTCAGCAGCCGTGAATGTGTACGTGCCATCCTCCGCAAGCGATATCGTCTTGTCGGTTCCCTCCGGCGCATCGTTCACGGATTGAACCGTCAGAAGGAAAGTATCGCTGGCTGTGAACTGGCCGTCGCCAGCAATGACCCGGATGTCCAGCACGCCATTGAAGTTGGCTGGCGGTGTGCCTGTAAACGTACGCGTGGTGGTGTTGAATGTAAGCCAGGCAGGAAGCGCGGAACCATCAGCCAGTGTTGCAGACCAGGTCAAACTGCTATCGATATCGCCGAAAGTGCCGACTGGCACGACATAGTTGACAGCCTGATCTTCAAGAACAGTCTGGTCAGGAATGGTCGCTAGCAGTGTCGGCGCATCGTTGACAGCGGTCACGGTGATGGTGCGCGTGTCGGTATCGCTCAAGGCTCCGCCAGCGCCGGTGTTGCCCAGATCATTTGTCGTCATGGACAGAGTGACAGAGCCGTTGAAATTGGCCGACGGCACAAACTGCGGCGCAAAGGCTCCGCCAAGATAGGCATTCAGATTGGCCAAAGTTCCAGTCAGTACAATCGACCCTGTTCCTGATCCAGACACAGTGACGCCACCACCAGCTGAAGCCAGCAAGGACCCTGCGTCAACAGACAGCGTGACAGTCATGTTGCCTGATGCCGCATCGATATCGACAATCGACAGGCCGGTGAGCGTCAGCGAGGCTGCATCTTCGGCCACGTTCCAGCCTGTCACTGGCAATGTATTGACCGGCGCATCGTTTACGCCGGTAACAATAATGCTTTGGGTGTCAGAGTCCGTCAGCGGACCGCCTGATCCGGTATTGCCCTGATCATTGGTTAACATGGTGAGCGTGACTGTGCCGTCAAATCCCGTCGTTGGAACGAACTGCGGCACAGAAGCCCCGGCAAGATAAGCGTTCAATGCGCTCAACGTGCCGGTCAAAACCATGCTGCCAGTGCCGCTGCCAGTGACGGTGACACCGCCGCCAGCAGTCGCTGTCAGCGAACCGGATGTGACGCTCAGCGTAACAGTCATGGCCCCTGAAGCAGCATCGACATCAGCGATGGAAAGGCCGGTCAGTGAAACGCCGGTCGAGTTCTGAGCTGTTGTCCAGGCGGTTGCTGGCATTGTGTTGACAGGCGCATCATCAACAGCCTGAATTGTGACCTTGGCATTGGCCGTGCTGGTCAATCCACCAGGATCGCGCACGGTATAGGTGAAGAGCACATCGCCGGTGCTTTGGCCTGCAGCCGGTGTTACTGTCAGTGTGCCGTCGAGCTCAAGCTTGACAGTATGCCCCCCTGCAAGCGCAACCGTGCTGCCCGCAGCAATTGCCGCACCATTGATCTGAGTGATGGTCAGCACATCGCCATTGGGATCGTTGTCGTTGACCTTTGGATTGAAGTTGAGCGAACTGTCCTCATTCACAAAAACAGTGTCATTTGATGCAATCGGCGCAACGTTGGAATTTGTGATGTTGAACAGCACGTTGCTGCTGATCGGCGCACTGTTGGAGTCAGTTGCTGTCACAACCGCTGTGTAGGTTCCCGGTGTGGTTGGCGTACCGGAAATGATACCAGCTGCCGAGATTGTCAGACCCGGAGGCAAGCCTGTGGCCGTAAAGCTGAGCGGATCTCCATCAGGATCAGAGAATATAGGCGACATGTTGATGGGTGAAATCGCTACACCGCTGGGACGCGCGAAGGAATTCGCTGGATCAAGCTTGGCTTCGATCTTGCCAAAGACAAGGTCACCACCCGGATCATCCAGATTATACATCTCGATGACATTGCGTCCGTTCACCAGATCAGGCAGCACCAGCGAGCCTGTGGGAAGTGCAAAGGTCTTGCGGCTTGCCCATGTGTCAGCCGCGTTCTGCGTACCTTCAAAGGTGATGGAGCCTTCCTTGATAGTGATCACAAGGCGCGGTGTATTGGTGTTGGTATTGGCGTTCCAGGGGCTGTTGAAAAAGGCAGTGCCGTCACCAATGCCATCACCATTGGCATCAACCGACAGGATGTAATCGGTGCCGGCGTTATAGTCACCACCACTGTTTGTCTCGATCTGGCTTCTGCTGACCTGAATGATCGGAACGCCGTTAATCTTGATGTTGAAGCTGTTGTCGATCCGCGCAAGCGAAATAGTGAGAACCATATCCGCAGGGTTTGCTGCCGCAGGGATGTCAACATAGCGCTGGTGAATAACCTGGCTGATGCTGCTGCCGGGTGAAATGTTGGAGTTGTAGTAGCCAGTCGAAGCTTCGCCAATGTCATACTGGTTATTGCCGTTTTTATCGACATAGATGGCACCTACAGTCGGGGCATCGTTTGTCTCGACAATTGTGATTGTGGAAGTGACGGCAGTGCTGACCTCCGCCAGAGCATTTTTGGCTACAATCTCTACGGTGCGTGTGTTGGAGGCGACATTATCGAGCACATTGTAGTAGGCAAGGCCGCGAACAATAGCCTGTGCCTGCGCGTCAGTAATGTTGCCACCACCGTTTCTCGTTATCGTCAGTTTATTGGTTGCGGCATTGTAATTCAGGTCAACAACATTGCCGGTAGCAATGGTGTAGGCGCTCACGGTACGGACATCGTCGAGCTGGAAGGTGATACCGGCACTTCCGTTGACATTGAGGTACTCGGCGTTCTTGGCCTCGACGCCACCAAGCGTCACTTCGATGCTACGGATGGTGCCGCCACCTGTGACAGTTGCTGCAGGTGCCAGCGTCAGAACGCTGGCTTGGTTGGAGTTTACGCCAGTCGCACCAAGGATCTGGTTTTCCGTGAATGTGACAGCAACGTTGGTGCCCGCCGTTGCACCGTTCAGATCAACAACTGGCGGGGCCAGAAGCTGCACATACTCCCCGGCAAGCTGTGCCGTGATAACGGTGTTCGCATCAATGCGACCGGTATCGTATTCAAGCTCCCAGTCACCGCCCAGCGTTTCATGGCCAGTCTTGTCATCGGAGGCGGCGACATCAGCACCTGTTTTTTCAGACAGCAATTGTGCTGCAATCCGGCCTGCCTCACCACTGGCAAAATCACAGCCGTAAACGAGGAAGTCAGCATTTGCCGAAAGTGCCTGACTGATGCGCGCGAGATCAGCGGCATGCTTGCCCGTGATTGTTTCGGCAGTCACATCACCACCGGCGAGTTTCAGGGTGCCTTCCGTGCCGTGCGAAATCAGATGGATGGTATCAACACTGCTCCTGTGCGCCAGCGCATCGGCGATCTGGGCAATGCCATCGCGGGTTGAATCGATTAGCACAACCTCAACGCCGGGGCGGATGCCAGCCAGCAAGGTAGCTGCATCAGGCACACTGGTATCCACAAAGACAATCTCGGTGCGCGGCGAAGCAAAGCAAGCCTCGGCCATTGGCTCAACCAGATTGACGTAACACGCCACACTCTCGACACTGCTGGCCTGAGACGCATTGTCGAAACCATCACACGACACCACTTGCTCTGCGGTATCGACCATCGCGCCGTCAAAAGCGATGCGTGGCTCCAGCGCCAGAACAGTGTTGATGGCGCGGACAGAGCTGATGCTCCCCGGCATGGAAACAGCGGCGGCCTTTTCAGGCTTCTGTGTGCGTCCCGAACCAAATGACATGATGCTCTCCAGATTATGCATCCAAACAAGCAACTGTTAATCAGCTTTGGTTAACGAACCCCTTAGAACTACACGTTTAGATTGTATTTTGAGCTTAAGGTAAGGGCTTTCCTTTCGCTTCGACAGAATGCCGGATGCATTGGAAAGGAAATTGCTAAGCCTAAAAAACAGGCACAACTTGCGCTTGTGCAATGCCGCCTTCAACGACTGCGGTTTAGCGCGCCACTCCCTCTCCCCGCACGCGGGGAGAGGGCTGGGGTGAGGGGCAAGGTGAAATAGCTCTAAACTCACCCAGCCCCTCATCCGCCCTTCGGGCACCTTCTCCCCGTTTTACGGGGAGAAGGAACTACGCCTTTCCATACCCACCACCAGTCGGCGTCACCACAGTAACCGCCTCACCTGCCTGCAGCACGGTCTGGTCACAGGCTTCCAGCATGTCGATCTCACCAGAGAGCCTGCGAACATAGGTCTGGCCCAGCTCACCCAACGAACCGCCCGCCATGGCAAAAGGTTTGACCTTACGGTGGGCCGAGAGGATGGCGCAGTCCATGGTTTGCAGGAAGCGGATGGTGCGCTTGGTGCCATCACCCGCGTTCCACTGGCCCTTGCCGCCGGAGCCGCGCCGCACATGGAAATCCTCCAGCACAACCGGGAAGCGGAACTCCAGAATTTCAGGGTCGGTCAGGCGCGAGTTGGTCATATGGACATGCACGCCCGATGTGCCGTGCCAGCCGGGACCAGCGGGCGAGCCTGAGCAGATCGTCTCGTAATACTGGTAGGTGTTGTCGCCAAAGGTCAGGTTGTTCATCGTGCCCTGCGAAGCCGCCATGGCCCCCAGCGCGCCAAACAGACAGTTGGTGACGGCCTGTGACACTTCCACATTGCCCGCCACCACCGCTGCCGGATACTCCGGCGAGAGCATAGACTGCTTGGGGATGATGATGTCGATAGGCTTCAGGCAGCCCGCATTCATGGGGATTTCATCATCCACCATGACACGGAAAACATAGAGAACCGCAGCCCGCGTCACCGGCATCGGCGCATTGAAATTGTCGCTGCGCTGAGGAGATGTGCCGGTAAAATCGACGGTGGCGCGGCGGGCCTTCTTGTCCACAGTGATCTTCACCTTGATCTGGCAACCCTGATCCATCGGGTAGGTGAACTCGGCATCGTGCAGGCGGTCCAGCACGCGGCGCACCATCTCGGCGGCGTTGTCCTGCACATGGCCCATGTAGGCCTTCACCACATCAAGGCCGAAGGTCTCGACCATCTTTTCCAGCTCCTGCTGGCCGCGCGCATTGGAAGCAATCTGCGCCTTCAGGTCGTTCATGTTCTGCGTGAGATTGCGCACGGGATACTTGGCCGTGGTGAAAGCCCGCACGATATCGTCTTCAAGGAAACGCCCGCGATCCACCAACTTGAGATTGTCGATATAGACGCCTTCCTCTTCAATGTGTGTCGCCAAAGGACTCATGGAGCCGGGGGCCACACCGCCGACATCGGCATGATGGCCGCGTGAGGCCACCCAGAACAAAAGCTCCTTGCCGGCCTGATCAAACACCGGAGTGCACACCGTGATATCGGGCAGGTGCGTGCCGCCGTTGTAAGGAGCGTTCAGCACAAAGACATCGCCGGGATTGACCACCGGATTCTGGCGGATAATCGCCTTGACGCTCTCATCCATGGAACCGAGATGCACCGGCATGTGCGGGGCATTGGCGCAAAGTGCGCCATCAGCACCGAAGACGGCGCAGCTGAAATCCAGCCGCTCCTTGATGTTGACGGAGTAGGCCGTGTTCTGCAGCGTCAGACCCATCTGCTCGGCGATGGACATGAAGAGGTTGTTGAACACTTCAAGCATCACGGGATCAGCTTTGGTGCCGACAGCCACTGTGCGGTTCAGCGGCACTGTGCGCTTGATGACGAGATAGTCCTTGGACGTCACTTCGGCACGCCAGCCGGGCTCCACCACCAGGGTCTGGTTTGGTTCGATGATCAGGGCCGGACCGGCAACGGCAGCGCCCGGGAACAGTTGCTCACGCATAAACACGGAAGCCTCGTGCCAAGCACCCTGGCTGAAGAAGCGCGTGAGTTTGGCAGGTGCAGGCAACGGACGCTTGAGCACTTCGAACTCGGCTTCAGCGGCTTTGGCACCGCCACCAACAGCCTCGACCGAGACAGCTTCTATGATCAGTTTCTTGGTTTCATCGATAAAGCCAAATCGCTGGCGATGGGCTTTCTGGAAGGCGGCTTGCAGGTTTTGAAGTGGCGCAATGGTATCCCCTCTCCCCGCTTGCGGGGAGAGGGTTAGGGTGAGGGGCTGGGTGAGCTGACTCAGTGTTTCATCACCTTGCCCCTCACTGCCTTGCTGTTCTTTGCCCTCATCCCCTAAACGGGGAGAGGGAGAGAATATCCCCGCCTCCACTTCCAGTGGCGTATCCGTTCCAGCATACCGGATATGTGCACGCACAAACACCTCGATGGCAGCAGCAGACACGCCCTGTCCGGCCACTTCGGCAGCAGCTTCTGCGCCAAGGCGTGCGCCGGTTTCGGCAATTGCAGCACGGCCGGTTTCATCAAATGCACCTTCGATCGCCTGCTGACGCGAGGAGCGAATATCCGCAAGCCCCATACCGTAAGCCGAGAGAAGACCGGAGAACGGGTGCACCAGAATGGTGGTCATACCGAGCGCATCAGCCACCAGACAGGCATGCTGGCCGCCTGCACCGCCAAAGCAGTTGAGCGCATAGCGCGTCACATCATAGCCGCGCTGCACCGAGATTTTCTTGATCGCATTGGCCATGTTTTCAACGGCAATGGTGATAAAACCATCCGCCACAGACTCTGGAGTTTTGCCGCCACCAACCTCTTTCGCCAGTGACGCAAAAGCCTCGCGCACCGCATCAGCATCCAGTCGCTCGTTGCGGGCAGGACCAAAAATCGCCGGAAAGAGATCAGGCGAAAGCTTGCCCAGCATCACATTGGCATCGGTGACAGCCAGTGGCCCGCCGTTGCGATAAGCCTTGGGACCGGGATTCGCACCGGCAGAATCCGGCCCACACCGGAAGCGCTGGCCGTCATAGTGCAGGATAGAGCCACCGCCCGCTGCAACCGTATGGATCAGCATCATCGGCGCGCGCATGCGTACACCGGCCACTTCCGTTTCGAAGGCACGCTCGTAGACCCCATCGAAATGCGCAACGTCCGTGGACGTGCCGCCCATGTCAAAGCCGATGACCTTGTCAAAACCAGCGGACTTGCCGGTTTCAGCCAGACCAACAACGCCGCCAGCGGGGCCAGACAGAATCGCATCCTTGCCCTGAAAGAGCTCAGCTGCCGTGAGGCCACCCGATGACATCATGAACATAAGGCGCGCGCCGGTGCGCTTGATATCAAGCTCATCTGCCACCTGCTGCACATAGCGCCCGAGAATCGGCGAGAGATAGGCATCAACCACCGCCGTGTCGCCGCGCCCCACCAGCTTGATCAGCGGGGAAACCTCGTGGCTGACCGAGACCTGCGCAAAGCCCATGCTGCGGGCAATCTCGGCAGCGTGCTTTTCATGGGCCGGAAACCGCCAGGCATGCATGAAGACCAGTGCCAAAGCCTGAAAGCCCTTCGCTTTGAGGTCTTCCAGCTGTGCTCTCAACTGCGCTTCATCCAGCGGCTTTTCAACAGTTCCATCAGCCAGCACACGCTCGTCAATTTCAACAACATCGGAGTAAAGCAGCTCAGGCTTGACGATGGCCTTGGCGAAGATTTTAGGGCGGGCCTGATAGCCAATCTCCAGTGCATCGCGGAAGCCACGCGTCGTCACCAGCGCCATCCGCTCGCCCTTGCGCTCAAGCAGCGCATTGGTGGCAACGGTTGTGCCCATGCGCACTTCGCCAATCGTGTTGGCCGGGATTGGCGCACCGGTGGCAAGGCCGAGATGCTCGCGGATGCCCTGAACGGCAGCATCGCGGTAGCTGCGCGGATTCTCGGAGAGCAGCTTGCGTGCCGACAATGTGCCATCAGGCGCGCGGCCGATCACATCCGTGAACGTACCACCGCGATCAATCCAGAACTGCCACAGAGTCATTTGATGCTCTCCCAATAACCTGACCGATAACATTTACGATTTATCGACAATTTGCAAGTGTCGATCTGAAAATTCATTGAAAAAAATACATCATCGATAAATTGTTGACAAAATGAAAATATCACTTCACCATTCCTTTGACAAATGGAAACAGGCGTTGGATCGTGCTTCATCCGGAGGGGGTGCGCTGATCCTGCTGCAACCCAACGGGTGCAGAAGGCGTTTGACGGGGGAGACAATGGTTCGCAAATTTCTGGACGGACTTTATCTGGCTGGCGGCATCCTGTCGGGCTTTTTCCTGATCTGCATTCTCGTGCTGATGATGGTGATGTCTCTTGGGCGCCCGTGGGGCCTCAACATTCCCTCGGGCGACGACTTTGCCTCATGGTGCATGGCGGCGATGTCATTTCTCGGCCTCGCCTACACCTTCCGCTCCGGTGACATGATCCGTGTTGGCCTGATGGTGGACCGGTTTGAAGGCCGCAAGAAGCAGATCATCGAAATTGTCGCTTTGCTTGTCGGCCTCGGCTTCATCGGCTTTTTCGCCTGGCATACTGTCAACTTCACCTACTTCTCATGGATGCTGAGCGACCGCTCCACCGGCGTTGTCGCTGTGCCATTGTGGATTCCCCAGCTGGGCTATTGCGGCGGCCTTGTGCTGCTGACCATCGCGTTCCTCGACGAGCTTGTTCACGTAATCTTGGGCGGCACGCCGCGCTATGAGAAACCCAAGCCCAAGACGACCGAAGAAATCATCGAACAAGCCATGCAGAGCGCGGTGTAACCATGGATCTCGTTTCAATCTCACTTCTGCTGCTGGTCTTTCTGCTGTGTATGCTCGTTGGCGGCATCTGGATCGGCGTCGCCCTGCTCGCCACCGGCTTTGTCGGCATGCAGTTTGTCGGTGGAAACACAACCGCTGGCTCAACACTGGCTATTATCGTGTGGGGCGGATCAGCCTCTTGGGAGTTGGCTGCCCTGCCTCTCTTCATATGGATGGGCGAAATCCTGTTCCGAACTAAGCTCTCTGAAGAAATGTTTCGCGGTCTAGCACCCTGGCTCAACCGCATTCCAGGCCGCCTTATGCATGTCAACGTGCTGGCCTGTGGCCTTTTCGGTTCTGTCTCAGGCTCATCTGCAGCAACAACAGCGACAGTGGCCAAGATCGCACTGCCTGAGCTTAAGAAGCGTGGCTACAACGAGAAGATGGCACTGGGCTCCCTCGCGGGCGCAGGAACACTCGGCATCCTTATCCCGCCCTCGATCATAATGGTTGTTTATGCGGTGGCTGCCAATGTCTCGATCATCCAGATCTTTCTGGCGGGCTTCATTCCCGGCCTGCTCGTTATGGGTCTATATTCGGGCTACATTGCCATCTGGCACATCATTAACAAAGATCAAGCCCCGCCGCCTGAACCGAAGATGACGTTCCGTGAGAAAGTGCGGGAATCCAAAAATCTTATTCCTGTAGCGCTGCTAATACTCTTCATCTTCTTATCTCTTGTCTTAGGCTTAGCGACCGCGACAGAATGCGCGGCCTGGGGCGTGGTGGCTTCTTTCGCCATTGCCTGGTGGCAGGGCTTTATGAGTCGTCAAATTTTTTGGGCCAGCGTGATGGGGACGGTGAAGGTCACCTGCATGATAATGCTCATTTTGGCGGGCGCGGCTTTTATGAGCAAATCAATGGCCTTTACTGGTATCCCCAATGCGTTGGCAGTCTGGGTCGATAGCCTTGGTCTGGGACCTTACGGTCTCATCGCAGTGCTGACCTTCATGTACATGATCCTTGGCACCGCGCTCGACGGTATCTCCATGATCGTTCTGACAACAGCCATCGTGTTACCGATGATCGAAAAGGCTGGGTTTAGCTTGATCTGGTTCGGCATCTTCATGGTGCTGGTGGTTGAAATGGCTGAGGTTTCGCCACCAGTCGGGTTCAATCTCTTCGTGCTGCAAAGCATGTCGGGGCGGGATTCCAACTTCGTCGCGCTGGCTGCCCTGCCCTTCTTTTTCTTGCTGGTGGCGGCTGTCGCCATCGTCACAGTTTTCCCCGGTTTGGTGATGTGGTTGCCTAAACTGGTTTTCCCGGGTTGAATGATCCCACTGACCACGAACGCTCGAGGAGGAGCACTATGAAGCGCAGACATTTCCTGACATCGGTTGCCTTTGCAGCCACAGCCGGCTTTGCCATGCTGGCCTCGCCAGCGATGGCGCAAACCAAATGGAATCTGGCAGCCGCCTATGCCAACACCAACTTTCACACGGAAAATCTGGTCGAGTTTTCAAAGGACATCGACAAGGCGACCGGCGGCAAGCTCGCCATCACGGTTCATGGCAACGCCTCGCTGTTCAAGGCTCCAGAAATCAAGCGTGCCACCGCCACTGGCCAGATCCAGATGGGCGAAGTGCTGATTTCGCTGCACGAGAACGAGAACCCGCTGTTCGGTATCGATGTCGTGCCGTTTCTGGCGACATCCTACGGCGACTCGCGCAAGCTCTGGAACGCCGTAAAGCCAGAGATTGCCAAAGCGCTTGATGCGCAAGGCCTGATGCTGCTGTTTGCAGTGCCATGGCCGCCACAGGGCATCTACGCCAAGAAAGAGCTGAACTCGGTTGCTGATATGAAGGGCCTGAAGTGGCGCGCCTACAACGTGGGCACAACCCGTATTGCTGAAATCGTTGGCGCGCAGCCCTTGACCATTCAGGCCTCCGAACTGCCACAGGCGCTCGCGACCGGCGTGGCTGACAGCTATATGTCATCAGGTGCCACCGGCTATGACACCAAGACATGGGAAACACTCTCCCATTTCTACGACACTCAGGCCTGGCTGCCTAACAACGTGACCTTCGTCAACAAGGCGGCTTTTGCGGCCCTCGACAAGCCGACACAGGACGCCATCCTGAAAGCATCAGCTGATGCAGAAGAGCGCGGCCGTCGCATCTCGGAAGAGAAGACCGGCTGGTTCCTGAAGGAGCTTGCTGCCAAGGGTATGAAGGTGCAGCCACCATCAGCACAGTTCAAGGCTGACCTCGCCAAGGTTGGTGAAACACTGACAGCGGACTGGATGAAGAAAGCCGGAGCTCCCGGCGCTGCTGCAGTCGCTGCGTTCAAAAAGTAAGCTCATCTGATAGATCGGTGGGTAAGGCCCTCTCCCTTCGTCGGGAGGGGGCTTTTTCATGTGCCACTTTTAGCGCTCAGACGTCCGCGCACTCAAAAACATCAACGCTACAAAAGCAGACAGGCTTAGTCCTGCTGTTATCCACACCGCACTGCCGCCCATGACCTCAATGGCATAACCAAACAGGATGGGTGCAAAAGCCTGCAAGAACCGCGCAGGCGCAGAGATTAACCCCTGCACATAGCCATAGTTTTTGGGGCCCATCAGAGCCAACGGAAGCGTGCCTTTGACGATGGTCATGATGCCGTTGCCCGCACCATAAAACACCGTAAAGATATAGGCTGCCGGACCGCCAAAAAGCATCAGAAGGCAAGCCCCGATAGGGTGGCTCAGAACGGCGAGACGTGCTGAAATGAGGGGGTGGAACCCCTGCATAAAACGATATTCCAAAATGCGCGCCGCGACCTGTGAAAAGCCAATCAGCGCTCCTGCAGAGACGGCAACGGCTGTCGTGGCACCAGCTGCCTCAAGCAGACGCGGGAGATGCGCTGACATGGCTGTGCTGGCAAAACCACCAACAGCGAAGATAAAGGCCAGAAGCGGCACGAGGTAGCGTGGCGGCGGTGCGCTTTCAGCAGCGCTCGCTTCTGCAGTCTCAGGTGTATTCTTGCCCGCAGCAATATCCGCACCCTCGGCAGTAGCAACAGGTTTTCCCGGAAGCAGAAAATTCAGCGGCGCAGCCAGAAGCAGGTGGATCAGTGCCCAGCCGATGCAGGCCACTCGCCAGCCATATTGCGCCTCCATCAGTGCTGTCAGTGGCCAGCCAACCGTGCTGGCAAATCCGGCAATCAATGTAATGCCTGTGATCGATCGCCTTGCCTCCTTGCCATAGTAGACAGCAAGCGTGGCAAAGGCTGATTCATAAAGGCCAATGCCCATGCCAAGGCCAATGACCACCCATGCGACAAAGACCACCGCGATATGGTTTGAGGCTGCCAGCAGCAGCAATCCGGCAACAAAGATGGCATTGGAAGCCAGCAGAACTTCGCGCCCGCCATGCCGGTCAATCAACCGTCCACCCAAAGGCCCAACCAAAGCCAATACGATCAGTGAGAGCGAGAAAGCCGTGAACACCAGTACGGGCGAAACGCCCATGTCTTTGGCAATGGAATTCGCCAGAATGGCAGGGAGATAGTAGGTTGAGGCCCAGGCAATCGTCTGGGTCGTGCCGAGCGCCGCGACAATCCCGCGGGTTTGATCAAGTCCAAGGCGCATACCGGCTCCTAGCGCATGCGCTTCTGAAGCCTCGGATCAAGCCTGTCACGCAGGCCATCGCCTACCAGATTCACCGCCAGCACCACAAGCGCCAGCGCGATGCCGGGATAGAATATCGTCCATGGCGCACGCCCAAGGAACAGGCGTGATCCCGCAATCATGTTGCCCCATGTGGGAATTTCGGGCGGAATGCCTGCGCCCAGAAACGACAGCGATGCTTCCACCAGAATGGCCGAAGCGCAGATGTAGGTTGCCTGCACAATCAGCGGCGGCAGGGTGGAAGGCAGGATGTGCCGTATCAGCAGTTTAACCGTCGGTGTGCCGATCGAAATCGCCGCCTCCACAAACGGCTCTTCGCGGGTGGACAGCACCACGCTGCGCACAAGACGCACCACCCTTGGAATCTCGGGGATCGTGATGGCGAGAATGACAATGCCGATGCTTCCCTTGGTGAGCGACACCAGCGCAATCGCCAGCAAAATCGCCGGGATCGCCATCAGACCATCCAGCATGCGGCTGGCAATGGCATCCACCCAGCGGATGTAACCAGCAGCCAGACCGATGACGAGACCAATGCTGATCGACATGGCGGCAACCGACAGGCCAACCAGCAACGAAACACGCGCACCATAGGCCGTGCGGGCAAAGACATCCCGCCCCAGATTATCCGTGCCAAAAGGATATAGATCTGATGGCGGCTTGAGGCGCTCGATGGGCTTCATTGTCAGCGGATCACCGGCAAACCATGGCGCAAACAGCGCGATCAATGCGATGACCAACAGGATAAAGACACCTGCCACCAGCGTGGGGTTTCGTTGTACAAAGCGCCATGGCCGAAACGGCGGACGGCGCACCTCTGGCAGTTCAACAGTGTCAGTCATTGGTAACGTATCCGGGGATCAAGCAGCGTGTAGATGAGATCAACCGACAGGTTGATCAGCACATAGACGCCGGAAAAAATCAGGATGACACCCTGAATGATCGGGTAATCCCGCTTGGAAATCGCATCCACAACAAGGCGGCCAATGCCTGGAATATTGAACACCGTTTCTGTGATGACAACACCGCTGATCAACAGCGCCACACCGATGCCAATCACCGTCACAATCGGCACACCGGCGTTGCGCAAGGCATGTTTCAACAGCAGCGTGCGCGTTGAAACGCCCTTGGAAACCGCCGTGCGGATATAGTCCTCCTCCAGCACCTCCAGCATTGTGGCGCGGGTGATACGCGCAATCAGCGCCACATAGGCAAGGCCAAGCGCTGTGGCGGGCAGCACAAGGTTGCGCAGCCAAGGCAGAATGCCTTCGGATATAGGCGTGTAACCTTGCACCGGCAGCCAGCGCAGATTGATGGCAAAGACGTAGATCAGCAGATAGCCCACCACGAAGACAGGCGCTGAGAAGCCAACCACCGAGACGACCATAAGCAGGCGGTCAACAAAAGTGCCTGCCTTCCAGGCGGCAATTACGCCAAAGCTGACCGCCAGCGTGACAGCAACGCAGAGTGTCAGCAGAGCGAGCGAGACAGTCGGCTGAAGCCGCTGCCCCACCAGCTTGAACACCGGTTCATTGGAGAAGATCGAGACACCGAGATCACCGCGCAGCACATCCCCCGCCCAGCGCACGAACTGCACCGGCAAGGGATCATCCAGACCAAGCTTCTTGCGGATGCCATCGATCTGTTCTGAGGTCGCGTTGTCACCGGCGATGATCGCCGCTGGGTCACCCGGCGACAGATGCAGCAGCAGGAAGACGAAGATACCGACGGTGGCCATCACCACGAAGGTGGAGGCAATACGGCGTAATATGTATGCAAACATCAGACTTTCTCGATATTCCAGAACGGCACGATTTCCGGCATGCCGATGATACCACGCACATTCTTGCGCCAGGCCGAGGCCCGGAAAAACTGCCCCAGATACGCATGGTGCACATAGTCCCAGGCGTTGGCCTGAAGATCACGCGCCACCTTCTGCCGCTCTGCCAGCGTAGGCGCAAGCGCCCATTGATCACGCAGCTGCTCCTGCTTCGCATTTTCCGGCCAGCCAAACCATGCTTTCTCGCCCGTGGCAGCATGACCGCTGGCAGCAACAGGATTGGAGAAACCATAGCCCGTGGCCGCCGTGATGAAGATGTTCCATCCGCCTTCCGCAGGCGGTTTGCGGTTGGACCGGCGGGTGACAGTTCCACCCCAGTCGCTCGCTGCGACCTCGGCATTGACGCCCGCCTGACGAAGCCACTGCGCAATCAGCAGCGGTGCAGGATTGGCAAGATAATGGTCTGTGGCCTGCAACAGCACAACCGGGCGACCATCGTAGCCTGCGGCCTTGAACAGATCGCGGGCCTTGGCGATATTCTGGCCTTCCTTAAGCCATTCCGTCGAGACATCGTTTTCCATATCAGTGCCACAAGCAAAGAATGCGCCGCACTCCTTCCAGCGCTTTTCACCAAACACAGCCTTCATGATGTCCGACTGCTTGATGAGGTGCAGCATGGCGCGGCGCGCCTCCACCTTATCAAACGGGTGGTGCAGATGGTTGAGCCTCATCCAGCCCATATGGCCGGTTTTGTTCAAGCCCTGCACCGTGATGTTGGGATCGCTCTCGATGGTATCGAGCAGATCCTGCGGTGGCACCTCGTAAAAATCGATCTCGCCATTCTGCAACGCGCTGAGGGCTGTGGCCTGATCCGCAATGTTCTCGAAGATCACGCGGTCAAGCTTGACCACCTTGCCGCCAGCCAGACCGGAAGGCGCTTCGGCACGGGGATTGTAGCGTGGGTTGCGGTCATAGACATAGCGGTTGCCCGCGCGTGTCTCGTCGCGGTTCATGGTGAAGGGGCCGGAACCAAGCGCATCACGCACCTGCGTGTTCGGGTCCGTTTCCGCATCCTTCTTCTTCATGATGAAGCATAGCGAGGGATCCAGCTTGGAGAGTGCTGGAATGACCAGACCGTATGGCTCTTTCAGCACGATCTTGAAGGTCTTGGCATCGACCACCGGCGTATCAGCCACACGGCGAAAGAGATGCTGGCCAAAGCCATCCCGCGCTGACCAGCGGCGAATGGAGGCGACGCAGTCAGCTGCTGTGACAGCCTCACCATCTGAGAAAGCCAGACCATCGCGCAGCTCAAATGTGTAGGTGAGCTTGTCGTCAGACACACCCCATTTCGAGACCATCTGCGGCTGCGGGGCGAAGTTCTCATCTACAGCAAACAACGTGTCGTAGATCATCGCGCCGTGATAGCCGGTGATGTTGGCTGTGGTCCAGATAGGGTCAAACACGCGCAGGTCAGAATGCATGACAGCACGCAGTGTGCGGGCGCGGGTGGGGGCGGTTTGCGCAAAGCTGAGGTTTGGCGCGGCAATCAAGCCCGCTGCGCCACCGAGGAATGTCCGTCTTGTGCTGTGCATCGCGTCGCTCTCCCCCTCACCGTCAGGTTACATAATGAGCGCCCCTTTTGCGCCTTTGTCCAGTGGCCAGATTGGTCTTTGGATATGCCGGTAAGGCAGCGTTCGCGGGTTCAGTGTCAGCGGCCCTCCAGCCGTTGCATAGAGCACCTTGGCCGCGATAGGAGCAAAAGCAGCAAAGAAGTGCTGGTTTGACTTGACCACGAGGATTTTCTGCTTCTTTGGATCAACGCCATGGTTGCTGAAAAGATCGACTCCCATGGCTTGCGCGCGCGTGGAAATCAGTATGGCAGAGACGCCTTCCTTTGTGCGCAAGGTCGCAACATCACCCAGCGGCACTGGACTGCCAGCAAAGCTCTGGGAACTCTCGGGCGCGCAGGACACGATCTCCACCTCCGCATCCACCGGCTTGCCTGAGGTGCGCGCAGTCTTGCCACCAAAGCGGAATGGCATGCGCGTGCCAACTCCGGCATCAAACGCCAACTTGACAGCCATCGGATCCCACAGCGGTGCAACGGCAGAATTCTTGACCTTGCGGGCGATCAGCCGGTGCAGGAACGTCGTGTTGTCAGAGGGTGCTCCGCCACCAGCATTGTCCGACGTATCAGCAATGACCACGAGCCCTTTGATAGACAGGGCCTCGTCAATGGCTTCATCTGGCTTATAGAGCTTTGGTTTGATGATCTGCCGAAGGGCAACGAGTTCATGGCCAATTTCTTCGGCAATCCGGTCACCGGTTGCCTTGGCATTGTCCGTGATCACCAGAATGCGTGCACCGCATTCGGGAGAATCACCCTGTGCAAAACCATGTCCGATTGAGATCGACAGGACACCGTTCTTGCCCTCCATCGCGCTGATCTTGTCGACCAGTCCGCGCATGGGTTGCCTGTCTGTTGGAAACGAGCCAAGCGTGCGGCAATCCCAGATGGATTTCACCGGCTTGATTTTGCCTTTGATCATGTCCGTCACCATCGTCACCACCTCGTGGCCACGGGCGACAAAATCCGTGTGCGGATATTCCTTGTAGAGCACGATAACATCCGCAAGCTTGCAGCGCTTGAGCGTGAGATGACAATGTGGGTCAAGCTCCACGCCAATGACGACCTTTGGTCCTGTGATCGCACGGATACGCTCCAGAAAATCGCCTTCGCAGTCGAGGTATCCGTCCGCAACCATCGCCCCGTGCAGGCTGAGCACAATGCCATCCAGTGGCATCGCCGCCTTGATCTGCCCCAGAATTTCATCCCGCATGCGCTCATAGGCATCCCGCGTGGCAGTGCCGCCGGGTTGTGCTGAATAGGATGATCCCTCAATCACAGTGAAACCATCCGTCTTGCCGCGCTCGCGCGTCACCCAGACAGCAGCACTTTGCAACGTGGCAAAGGGTGGGTGTGTTCCGGGCGGAAAATACATCTTGTCCGTGAAAGCCCGGTAGGAGCTTGGCAACGGAATAAAGGTGTTGGCCTCAAGGGCGAGAGCAGCAGTGAAAATGCGCATTTGGGGTTTGTTCCTTGCGAGGTCGTTCTCACAGATTTGTGCCGGTCAACCCCCACCCTGACCCTCCCCCTTTCTGGGGGAGGGAAGTGCAGGGCTACAGAATTTGAAACAATACAAAGCAGTGTGATGAGTGTTCCCTCCCCCAGAAAGGGGGAGGGTCAGGGTGGGGGTTGACAGCGCAAATCATTGAGATGGCACCCCCTCACCAATAACCTCACACCTTCTCGATGGTCCAGAACGGCAGCAACTCAGGAATACCGATGATACCCTTCACATTGGAGCGGAAGGCCGCTGGCTGCACCCATTGTCCGAGATAGGCGTGG
>JBOFGV010000122.1:0-6561 GCA_051649305.1 Beijerinckiaceae bacterium | reverse complement strand
TATGAAGAACCAGGGCAAGTTTGACCTTGTCACCCTTCGTGCGCCAAAGGATGGCTCAGAGGTTTCGGGCGACTACTACGGTCTGCCATGGCCATGCTGGGGCACACCAGAGGTCAAGCACCCCGGCACGCACCTGCTTTACACCACCAACCTGAACGTCAACGACGGTGGTGGCGCATTCCGCCCACGCTTCGGTCTGCAGCGCGGCAAGGACAACCTGCTTCCAGGCGAAGTGGAAGGCACCAGCATGCTGGCAGAAAACAGCTTCCCGCTGGGATCTGACATCAAGGACGGTCACCCTGAGTTCACCTATGCCATGTTGCAGCGCCTCGGCTGGGACAAGGAACTGACGGACAAGGAGCGTGAAACCATCCTGCGCATTGGTGGCAACAACCCCGGCACAGTATCCTGGGCGATTGACCTCTCGGGCGGTATCCAGCGTGTGGCACTGTCACATAACTGCATCCCGTTTGGTAACGGCAAGGCACGCGCCGTGGCGTGGAACCTGCCAGACTCGGTGCCAACTCACCGCGAGCCGATCTACTCGGCACGTCCTGATCTCGTGGCGAAGTATCCAACACGCCCGGACTTCAAGCACTTCCGCCTGCCAAACATCGGCTTCTCGGTTCAGAAAGCTGCTGTGGACAAGGCAACAGCGAAGTCCTTCCCGATCATCCTCACATCCGGCCGTCTGGTCGAGTATGAGGGCGGTGGTGAAGAAACCCGCTCGAACAAATGGCTGGCAGAATTGCAGCAGGACATGTTTGTGGAAATCCACCCCGCCGATGCGCAGGCACGCGGCATTGTGGATGGCCAGAAGGTTCTCGTCACCGGTCCTGAGAGCAGCTCCAAGGCCTTCATGAAGGCACTGGTGACAGAGCGCGTCGGCAAGGGCGTGGCATTCATGCCATTCCACTTCGGCGGCCAGTTCCAGGGCGAGGATCATCGCAAGAACTATCCGCAGGGCACCGATCCAATCGTGCTCGGCGAAAGCGTCAACACCGTCACGACCTATGGTTATGATCCGGTGACAGGCATGCATGAAGGCAAGGTCACCCTTGTCCAGATTGCAGCGGCTTAAGGGAGGAACTGACAATGGCAAGAATGAAATTCCTCTGCGATGCTGATCGCTGCATCGAGTGCAACGCCTGCGTAACGGCCTGCAAGAACGAGCATGATGTTCCATGGGGCATCAACCGACGCCGTGTCGTCACCATCAATGACGGCAAGCCCGGAGAGCGCTCGATCTCGATGGCCTGCATGCACTGCACAGACGCACCTTGCGCGGCTGTGTGCCCTGTGAACTGCTTCTACACCACGCTTGATGGTGTTGTGCTGCACTCCAAGGACCTCTGCATCGGCTGCGGCTACTGCTTCTACGCCTGCCCGTTTGGCGCACCGCAGTATCCAAAAACCGCGAACTTCGGTTCGCGCGGCAAGATGGACAAGTGCACCTACTGCGCTGGCGGCCCGGAAGCCGACAATTCAGCTGCTGAATATGTCCAGTACGGCACAAACCGTCTGGCCGAGGGCAAGCTGCCGCTTTGCGCTGAAATGTGCTCGACAAAGTCGCTTCTCGCAGGGGACGGCGACATGGTGGAGCAGATATACCGCGAGCGCGTGATGAAGCGTGGCTATGGCTCGGGTGCCTGGGGCTGGAAGACAGCCTACAAGCAGGGCATCAACGTCTGATTGTGATCCCTCCTCGCCCTGCATCACAACGGGGCGAGGTTTTATCAAAACAAGAACATCAAACGGGGAGATTCCCGATGGCAAGAATGATTGCGGCTTTGGCCGTCATGCTCATGGTCTGGACTGTGCAGCCTTCAATGGCGCAGCAGCCGACATCCGTGAACCCCACTGCCCTTTCCGTGAAGGAAGAGCAGCTGATGAATGCGTTGAAGCCCGGCCAGACCGTGCAGGGCCGTGTTTCCATCCCTGATGGCAAGTCGGCGAACGTCATTGCACCGGGCAACAAGGACTGGCGCGCTGTGCATCAGGGCATCATGCTCTGGGTCGGCGCATTGTCGATCCTCGGCTTTGCAGGCGCTCTGATGCTGTTCTACCTGAAGCGCGGCAAAATTCGCACCTCAAAGGGCATGTCTGGCAAGACCATCACACGCTTCAGCGGGCTTGAGCGCTTCACGCACTGGCTGACAGCCTCGACATTCCTTGTTCTGGCAGCTTCCGGCGTTAACGTCACCTTCGGCAAATTCATCATCCAGCCATGGCTCGGTGATGCAATGTTTGGCCCTTGGTCGCAGTTTGCCAAGTTCTGCCATAACTACCTCTCGTTCCCGTTCATGCTCGGCCTCGTGCTGATGCTGCTGCTCTGGATCAAGGACAATATCCCGAACCGTCTGGACATTGCATGGTTCAAGGCTGGCGGCGGTATTCTGGGTGATACACACCCGCCTGCTGCCCGCTTCAACGGCGGTCAGAAGGTCATCTTCTGGACCGTGATTCTGGGTGGTCTGGCCCTAACGATCTCGGGCCTGATGCTGCTCTTCCCGTTCCGTTGGACCGGTCTTGAAGGCTTGCAGCTTTCCAACATCGTGCACGGCGTGGTTGGTCTTGTCATGATTGGCGCAATGCTCGCGCACATCTACATCGGCTCAGTTGGCATGGAAGGCGCGTTTGACGCCATGGGTTCCGGCCAGGTTGATGTAAACTGGGCCAAGGAGCACCACTCGATCTGGGCTGAAGAGCAGATGAAGAAGGAAGCCGGTGTTCCTGCTGGCGGGAACCTCAAAGCTGCTGAGTAAGCTTTTTCTTCTTCGCATCAATCAATCAGGAAAAAGCCGGGGCAACCCGGCTTTTTTCAATTCAGAACTCCTCTCACCATCAGTTTGACACACTGTCAGTTATGTTCATGGCGCGTTCAGTGCCCATCAACTAACAGCTTAATGCAAGCAGAGATCATCGCTGCAGATTCCTGACAGGAGAACCAACCAATGTCTGAATACTATATCTATGAAGATGACTTCTGGTATGGAAACACAGGAAACGACACCGTTTTCGGTGATTATGATCTCGACTACTTTACAGGATCGAGTGGTGATGACTGGCTCTACGGCTACGGTGGGGATGATTATCTCTACGGGGAAGTGGGCAATGATTATATGTACGGTGGAGATGGCACTGATTATCTGATCGGTGGCGACGGATCAGATTATCTCCTTGGCGAAAACGGCATTGACTGGATTACAGGCGATTTCGGCGACGACATTATCTACGCTGGCAACGATGGTGACATTATCCTTGGCGGTGATGGTTTTGACTATCTCTATGGAGAAAACGGTTTCGACTATCTCTATGGCGGCAATGGTATTGACTATATCTACGGCGGCTTTGGCGATGACTTCCTGCTCGGTGAATTTGGCGATGATGTCCTCTACGGCGACGATGGCATTGACTGGCTCTACGGCGGTTATGGCATCGACTATCTGATCGCTGGCGTTGGAGCTGACTTTGTCTTCGGTGAGATTGGAGACGATATCGTCTATGGCGGCGCAGGAGACGACTGGATCCAGGGCGGCGAAGGCAGCGATCTGCTCGTAGGTGAAGCAGGCAACGACTTCCTGCTCGGCGAAGGTGGCGATGATGATATCTACGGCGGCGAAGGCAACGACTACATCTACACCGGAACAGGCGATGACTATGTCTATGCTGTTGGCAACACTGGTTGGGATGCGGTTTACGACTTCGAGTTCGGCGGCGTGAATGACTCGATCGTCCTTTCCGGCACCGGTCTGACTGTTGGTCAGGCCTATGCAGGTGCCTACTGGAGCGGCGGGTACACCGTCATTCCGACAGGCGCGGGCAGCGGCATCATGATCTACAACCCGTATGCACTGTCGATGTCAGGATTTGACATTCTGGCATAAGCTGAATGGTGGCTGCTCCATCCGCAAATCCTGCAGGTGGAGCAGCTGCTTATGACGACAGCTTTGGCCGGACTTTGCATATCTGGCCAAACCACTCTATCACACCGTCATGCAAATCCTTGGCATCACTGGCTGGAGCGGAGCGGGCAAAACAACGCTCATCCTCAAGCTCATCCCGCTTCTCACCGCGCGCGGATTGAAGGTTTCCACACTCAAACACGCGCATCACATGTTTGATGTCGACACGCCGGGCAAAGACTCATACGAGCACCGTGCTGCTGGCGCGACAGAGGTGCTGATCGCTTCAGAAAACCGCTTTGCCTTGATGCATGAGTTGCGCGATGCGGCTGAACCACCGCTGGAAGTGCTGCTGTCAAAGCTTTCAACCGTTGATCTCGTGCTGATAGAAGGCTTCAAGCGCGCGCCTCATCCCAAGATCGAGGTGTATCGTGCTGCCAACGGTAAATTGCCGCTTTATCCAGCCAATGAGACGATCAAGGCTGTTGCCAGCAATGATCCCCTGCCCGATGCTAGGCGTCCGGTTATCGCGCTCGATGACGTGGAAACCATTGTTGAGGTTGCGCTGGCTCTTGCAGTAGCGCCCTCAGCAGTTGACTGGCGCCAGGGCTGAAACATGGCGCAGCTCAGCAACGATTGCTTTGCCTTTGGTGATGCGCCGCTGACCATTGATGATGCACTCGCCTTCATCAACACGCGCATCCCCATGGTGGTGGGAACAGAAACGCTGTCTTTGACGCAGTGTGATGGCCGCGTGCTGGCACAGGATCTGATTACGAAAAGCACCCTGCCCGCTTTTTTCAATGCGGCGGTTGATGGCTATGCTGTGAGACACAGCAATCTCAATCCGTCAGGCGAGACACGCATGACAGTGTCTGGCCGCCTGCAAGCGGGTGCGCGCGATATTCCTGCCCTCACCAATGGCACCGCGATGCGCATTTTCACCGGCGCGCCGATGCCATCCGGAGCTAATACTGTCTTCATGCAAGAAGATGTGCAGCTCGACGGGGATAGCGTCATTCTCCCCGCAGGCCTGAAAGCAGGTGCCAACTGCCGCGCGGCAGGGGAAGAACTTGCGATCAACACTATTGCCATCAAGGCGGGAACGCGCCTGCTGCCGCAACATCTGGCACTTGCGGCTGGCACTGGCCATCACACTCTGGAAGTGCGCCAACGTGTGCGTGTGGCCCTGTTCTCGACGGGAGATGAGCTTGTGGAGCCAGGTTCAATGCTGTCTGGCGGCACAGTGTATGACACCAACAGGCTCATGCTGGCAGCGCTCCTCAAAAGAACAGGCTGCGATGTCACGGATATGGGCATTATTCGGGACAATCCTGATGAATTGCGCAAGGCCCTGAAACAGGCCTCAATCAACCACGATCTCATCATGACATCTGGCGGCGTTTCCACTGGTGACGCTGATTACGTTAAAACCGCGATGGAAGCAGAAGGCCGTCTGGATTACTGGAGGTTTGCCATCAAGCCGGGCCGCCCGCTCGCCATGGGCACCATCGGCAACGCGGCCTTTGCTGGCCTGCCGGGAAATCCGGTTGCCGTGTTCGTGACTTTTACGCAGATCGTGCGGACGGTGATTGCGGCACTGGGCGGCGAGAACTGGCAGCAGCCCAAGTTTTTGCCTGTTCGATCAACGTTCAGCTACAAAAAGAAGACAGGCCGCATAGAATTTCTGCGTGTTTCACTCAGCCAGGATAACGGCATCGCTTCGGCTAGCCGCTACCCGATCGAAGGGGCCGGCATCATATCGTCTATGACGAACACAGACGGCCTTGTGCGGTTGCCGCACGACAGCACCGGCGTTTCACCGGGAGACAGCCTCGACTATCTCCCTTTCAGCGCCGTGCTGACTTAGTTGCGCACGCTGCTGGTAGAATATTTCTGACCAACGCTTGCCTGGCTGCCTTCCAATACGCTGGCGGCGACAACGCCCATACCGACGGCTACGATGATGGCTGCGAGAAATGCTTTCATGATGTTCCGCCCTTTTCTTATTTGTTTCAACGATTTGCATCGCGACTAACATGATAGGAAATACCACGGACAAACGCGTTTGAACAACAAAAAAGGCGACCCGAAGGCCGCCTTTTGAAACCGGAAAACGGTTGATATTAGCGCTTGGAGAACTGGAAGCTGCGGCGGGCTTTCGCACGACCGAACTTCTTGCGCTCGACCACGCGGCTGTCGCGGGTGAGGAAACCTTCCTTCTTCAGCGGCGAACGCAGGGCTGGCTCATAGTATGTCAGCGCCTTCGAAATGCCGTGACGAACCGCACCGGCCTGACCGGAAAGGCCACCGCCGTTGACGGATACCATGACATCATACTGTGTCAGGCGGTCAACCAGCTGCAGAGGCTGTGTCAGCACCATGCGGAGAACCGGACGGGCGAAGAACACTTCAACAGCGCGGCCGTTGACGACAATCTTGCCCGAACCTGGCTTGATCCAGACCTTGGCAATGGCGTTCTTGCGCTTGCCGGTGGCATAGGCGCGGCCCAGCTTGTCGAGCTTCTGAACATGCTTTGGAGCTTCAGCCTGAACCGAAGCAGCGCCGCCCTTGAGGTCGGCGAGTGAGTTGATAACCTCGGCCATTATGCGACCCTCGCGTTCTTGCGGTTGAGAGCGGCAATATCAAGTGCCAC
>JBOFGV010000121.1:0-29343 GCA_051649305.1 Beijerinckiaceae bacterium | reverse complement strand
GGATAGCCAATCAGCATGAACATGATGAGGCCCACGAACATGATCGGGGCCATATTGTGCTTGATAATGTCGATCATTGCAGTGGCTTCTCGTAAGCGAATTCACGCACGTAATTGGATGTCAGCGCTGCGACGCATTTGATGATTTCAGAAATCGCCTGCAGGAACAGCAGGAAGAAGCCTACCGGCAGAACCAGTTTAACTGGCCAGCGGATCAGGCCGCCTGCGTTGGTCGAGCCTTCTCCAATTCTCCAGGATTCCATAAACCATGGCCAGGTGATGGTCATCATCAGGATGCAGAATGGAACAAGGAAGAAGATGCCGCCGAGCAGGTCGATCCATGTCCGTGCACGTTCGCTGATCGCGCCATAGACCAGATCAACCCGCACATGCTCGTTGACCTTCAGTGTCCAGGCAGCACCCAGAAGCACGGTTGCCGCGAACATGTACCACTGGCCTTCCAGAAAGCCGTTGGAATTGTTGGAATAGGCCCGGGCAATGCCGTCAAGGTTTCCGGCGAAAGCAGGATACTTCTTGCCCAGATCAATGAATGCATTCAATCCATAACGCACAAATGCGTTTGCTGCACTCAGCAGCGATGCGATCAGAACCAGCCAGATGGCAACAAGGCTGAAAGCCTTGGTAATCCGGTCAATTCCTCTGGCCAAACCCAGAAGCCCCTGCATGTCCTACCCTCACGGTTTAAGGCTATTGTTGGGCAATGGTCTTTCAACGTTTTGTTAGGATATGCAACAGCCATATTTAGCCATGCACGCTGTTAGGTAGTTCAAAAAGTGATGGGTTCTATTCTCAAAACGCATGGGTTGAATGTGGCAAGGGTATTTTCAGGATAATCTTCCCCCTTAACCTGGTTTGTCCGAACGCATCTTTGTGACCTGCTCCCGGTAAAGCGTGTAGATTCCGCTGCAAACAATAAGAGCAATGCCAAGCAGGGCGACAGCGCCCGGAACATCTCCAAAAACGAGATAACCTGCAATCACCGCCCACAATATCACGGTGTAGCGAAACGGCGACACCACCGAGACTTCAACATCGCGGAATGCGATGATGATAGCATAGTTGCCTGTGGCAACGGTGATGGCTGCTCCCAGAATATAGAGCATGGTTGTCCAGTCAAAACCGGCCCAGGGCAGAAACAGCGAGAGTGCAACTCCAGTGAGAGTGGTCGCAATGGTTGTTCCCACGGCGACAATGCTGCTGGGGATGTCACTGGACAGGCGGCGCGTGAAGATATCGCGGGCAGCGACACCGAGTGTAGACAGGAAAGCCAGCACGGTAGCCATACCGGCACTGCCTCCCTGCGGTTGTACAACCAGAAGCATGCCTGCAAAGCCAACCATGACAGCCACCCAGCGACGCCAGCGCACATCCTCGCCGAGAAACAAAGCGCCCGCCACCGTGATGAGCAATGGCGACAGCAGCAGGATGGCGGTCACATCAGCGATAGGCAGGGAGGCGAGCGCGCTGATGAAGGTGAGGGCAACAAAGCCTTCCGTTACACAGCGCAAAAGCACGGATGGGCGCGCCAAAAGGGGCATCTTTGCGGTTTGACCCTGAGCCACCACCATAGTGAAGGCGATGAGCGTGGCAAAGAGACCGCGCACCACCATGATTTGATGGACTGGCCAGCTTGTCGTTGCCAGTTTCACAAAAGCATCGTTGACGACAAACAGCGCCATAGCCATGCACATGGCCAGAATCCCGCGCGAATTGCTGTTCAGTTCCATTTTTTGTTGTCAGCCCGTCGTGGTTGTATTGAAAATTTATGGTCAACAGACTGTTAACCTGCTGATAATGTCTTCTCGTTATGGTTGCGTATTGTTTCCAAGAAGATTCCTATGATCGCGTTGAAGCGCTATTTCCGCAAAGAAGTTGAAACCGATGTCGCTTTGGCGGCCGACAGGACAGAGAAATCAGGTCTTGCTCCAGGTTCTTCCTTCAACCCTGCGCATCACCCTGTCAATGACAGTGCACAGGCTTCAATCGTTGCCACGATTGATATGGTCGAAGCTGACCTTCTGCATGCTCTTTCCCATGTAGATCACTCGGCCGTCCTGGCGCGTGATGCGGCTGGAAAGGCTGATGAAGGCCTTCAGGGTATCAATTTTCAAACGCAGTCGATCAGCAAGGCTGCCATGCGCATGTCTGCGGACTTTGGTACGATAGCGCAATCAACCGATGAGCTGTCTTCCAGCGCTGATGCAATGGCTGCAATCATGGCAAAGGCCAATAGCGGTACGCAGGAAGCTGCAGCTATGGCTTCTGATATGACGCAGTCATTCACGGGCCTATCGCAGGCAGCGAGGGACATTGGTTCGATTCTTGAAACAATATCGGGCATTGCGCGCCAGACGAATCTTCTTGCGCTGAACGCAACCATCGAGGCCGCCCGCGCAGGGGAGGCGGGCAGAGGGTTTGCAGTGGTTGCCAATGAGGTCAAAAGCCTTTCCAGCCTGAGTGAGAAAGCCGCGACTGAAATCAGAAATCATATTCTCCAGCTGCAGGAGAAGGTGCGGGAAGCAACCGCGCAGGCGAACGGTGTGGTCACAAAGATTGGCGAGGTTACCCCACTCTTTGCCAGCGCCGCTGAGGCTGTGGAAGAACAAAAGGCTTCAACGGGTGAACTTGCGCGCCGTGTCAACGAGGCAGCGCATTTTGCATCTGATGTTGATAAAGAGATATCAGCTATTGAAAGTGCCTCCCTTCTTGCCAGCGAACGTAGCAAGGATGCGCAGACTGCAGCGCAGGAGGTCTCATCCAGCATCTCTGATCTGGGGCGTCGCTTCATCACTGTTATACGCCAGACTGTTCTGGGCAACCGAAGGGCGTCGCCCCGCCTGCCCGTAGAACTGCCGGTTGTTGCCACTTTCGCAGGTGGCTTCGTGGAAACCACCACAATCGATGTCAGCACCGGTGGCTTGCTTGTGGCGAGCAAGCCTCATTGGTCTCCAGCTGTAGGCAATCGCTTCGAGGTGAAACTTAGCACCCTTCCGACTGTTGTTGCGAGGGTGGTTGGTATCAGCTCTCTTGGCGTGCATCTCGCCTTCGAGGCTGCCTCATCCGCTTTCACGGCAGATATAAGCGCGCTTTTTGCTGCCCTTGAGCAGGAAGCCCTGCCGCTTATCCAGCGCTCGCAAACAACAGCTGCCACTATTGCGGCTGTATTTGAAAGCGCTCTCAGCGAAAGAAAGATATCCAGCGCAGAGCTTTTTGATGTGGACTACAAGCCGATTGCTGGAACCAACCCTGTCCAGTGCACCAACCGTGTCAGCACTGTTCTGCAGACCTGGCTTACACCCCTGCAGGAGAAACTGAAGGACAGCGATCCTGCAATTGTGTTCTGCGTCGCGGTGGATCGCAACGGTTACCTGCCAGTCCACAATCTGGAATACTCAAAACCCCAGCGTGCCAATGATCCCGTCTGGAACGCAGCAAACTGCCGCAACCTGCGCATTTTTGATGATCATGCTGGGCTGAGCTGCGCCCGCTCAACCCAGCCCTATCTGATCCATGCGTATCGTCGCGACATGGGCGGCGGCACATTCGTCGTGCTGAAAGAGTATGTTGCGCCCATCACAGTGAACGGACGCCACTGGGGTGGCTTCCGCTGCGCCTACAAGATCTGACAGGCTGCCAGACTTCAGCTCGCGAAACGTGATATGGAGAACGGCGAGATATCAAAAGGCGTCTCACCTTTTGTCGCGAGATCAGCAGCCACCTCTCCCAGCACAGAGCAGAACTTGTAGCCATGGCCTGAACAGGCCGAGATAGCGACAACCTGCGGCGCCTGCGGCAAACGATCGACGACAAAATGCTCATCAGGCGTGACCGTGTACATGCAACCCTTGATGCCCATCGGATCGCCCGAAGCATCAGGGATATACTTGCGCAGGCAATCACGGATGGCCGCTACCTGTTTCGCGCTTGGTGTGCGGTCCATATCGTTGGGGTCAATCGGCTCGCGGGCAAAATGCGGTCCGCCGAGCTTGAAGCCGGGATGCTCCCACAATGGGAAGCCGTAGAAGTTGCCTTCCTCAACCGTCAGGATGAAGACCGGAAACTTGTCGGGCGCGAATTGCGCCGGGTTTTTCACGCCAAACCAGCCAATGGCCTGTTTGACAACATGCTCGGCCTTGCCCAGCTGCGGCACCAGCTCTGGCATCCATGCGCCTGATGACAGCACCAGACTTCCTGCTGTGTAGGTAGTGCGGGCAGTCTTCACTTCCACGCCGCCGTCAGGTGTAGTTTTCCATGAGAGCAGTGGCTCGTTGAAACGCAGCTCCGCACCGTGTTTCATGGCAAGGCCAGCATGGGCGTAGATAGCGCGTTCGGAAGCAACAAATCCGCCGTCAGGCTGCCAAAGGCCGATGTGTTTGGGTGTCAAGGTGAAAGCAGGAAAGCGCTTCTCGATGTCCTTGCGGCTCATAACGGTGTGGGTCAGGTCATGCTCAAGGCAGGAATCGCGCGAGGCTTCCACAAAGCCTTCGCCTTCCGGCGCAATGTCCATGGAACCGGTGACATACAGAAGCTGGGTGTCCGCTTCCTTGCCTGTCTCCTGCCACAGCTGCGACGCGCGCTTCAGAAGAGGCACATATTGTGTCCCTTCGAAATAGGCGATGCGGATAATGCGCGTCATGCCATGCGAGGAGCCCATGGAATGGCCAAGATCAAACCTTTCCAATCCCAGCACCCGCTTGCCACGTTTGGCAAGATGGTAGCAGGCTGAAGAGCCCATGCCGCCGACACCGGCAACAATCACATCATAATGGGGCATGCATGTATCTCCAGAACGCTGAGGCTTGATGATCTCTTGCAGAGCAGGAGGAATCAATCCCTCTCCTTTCATTCAACTTATGACCTGTTTGCGGTCAAGCCGTTTCGGGCAATACTGTTTGCAGCAAAGGGAGGAACAAATGTCAGCTGATGCCCCAACGCTGCGCCGCGAACTCATTGAGGCCTTCAAGGGGCGCGCCCACATGTACCGTCTCGTTCTCGAGGTGCTGACAGAGCGTCATGGTGCAGAAGATGCGCAGGCAGCGCTCGGCGAAGCCTGCCACAGACGTGGTGTAGAGGTGGCGCCGTTGCTGTTCAAAGATTGCCCACCTGAACCTGAAGCCGTTGGTCGCCGCTTCCTGTCCTTCAGCCCGGATGGCGGTGACCTTTACCCCCATGATGCTGAGGCAACGCAAGATGCATTCAAAATTCGTGTGCACGCCTGTCCATTGAAACAGGCGTGGATTGAAGCTGGTCTGCCGCCCGAAGGTGTGGCCCGTCTTTGCCAGATCGCTGGCGAATTTGATCGCGGACTGTTCGAGGCGGCAGGCGTCGGCTTTTCAAACTCAACATGGTCTGAGGCGCGGCCAGAAGGCTGTTGCCACATTACGCTGACACAAAAATAGCCTCAGCTGTTGTCGCCATCAAAGACACGGCCCAGACCACCCAGTACGGAACCTTCCTCACCGCCGCCCTGGGCGTTGGCCAGGATGCGGCCCGCAAGGCGCGAGAAGGGCAGGGACTGCAGCCAGATATGGCCGGGGCCTGTGAGCTGCGCAAAGAACACGCCTTCACCGCCAAAGATCATGGATTTCACGCCGCCCGCCCGCACGATGTCAAAATCGATGCCTGCGGTGTAGGCCACCACGCAGCCTGTATCGACGTGCAGCATTTCGCCCGGCTGCAAGGTGCGCTGATAGATGGAGCCACCGGCATGGCAGAACACCCAGCCGTCGCCATCAAGCTTCTGCATGATGAAGCCTTCGCCGCCAAAGAGACCTGTCATGATCTTCTTCTGGAAAGCGATGCCGATGGACACGCCCTTGGCACCGGCCAGAAAGCTGTCCTTCTGGCAGATCAATGTGCCGCCGAGTTCTGAAAGACGCATGGGCAAAATCTTGCCGGGGTAGGGGGCTGCGAAAGCGACTTTCGCCTTGCCATGGCCCTGATGCATGAACTGGGTTGTGAAGAGGCTTTCACCGGTCAGCAGGCGTTTGCCGGCTCCCATGAGTTTGCCCATGAAACCACCGCCTTGCGAAGCGGCAGAGCCATCGCCGAACAGTGTTTCCATCGAAACACTGGCGTCCTTGAACATCATGGCACCTGCTTCGGCAATCACGCTCTCGCCCGGATCAAGCTCGATCTCGACGAACTGCATTTCGTTGCCCTTGACCTCGAAATCGATGTCATCCGCCACGCCTGCCTGTGCCTTGTAGCCATAGGACGGCTGGTTGGCGGCATTGCCCCAGGGCGAGCCCATGGGGTTGTTGCCCAACCCACCCAGAAAGCCGCCGGACTGCTGCGGGGCAGCGGAAGGATCAATGCCCTGTGCGCCCGGAGTGATGTTGCCGCCCTTGAACCAAGACATGTGCCAACCTCGTGTAAGACCCGTGAAACTGTGAAGGAAAGGTAGTATCAGACAATCGTTGTTGCAACGGTCCATGACAGGCTCATTGCAAGATTGCCAGTTGCTATGCACCCACAAACAGCAGAGGGCTCCCCGGTAAAGGAGAGCCCTCGAAATCTGTCGAGTAAAGTCTGAAAATTTAGTGCGTCAGCTTGACGGACATGACAGCATCGACGATCTGGCCAAATGCTTCGCGCAGCTTGACAGCATCGGTTGCATCGAAAAACTGTCCGCCAGTGCTCGCGGCACAATCCTGCAGGATTTTCTTGCCATCGAGGCCATCCATTTCGAAAGCAATGGTGTAGATGCGCACATTGTTGACCTTGTCAGTGGCAATATTCTGGCAGGTTGTCTTGGTCAGGCTGTCCGCCAGCATACCGTCGTCCAGATCGTGGTTTGGGTAGTTTGGTGCTTTGGTGTTGCGACCGTCAGTCACCAGCACCATGAACTTGCGCGTGCCACATGTTGCACAAGAAGCATCCAGCGGCTCACCTTTCGACAGCATGCGCCAGCCCCAGATAAGGCCTGAGGGGATATAGGTTTCACCACTGGTGGTGAGCCCGTTGATCGTGGAGCGTACGGTGCTCACGTTTGTTGTCAGATCAAGGAGTGGTGTTCCGCAGGTAACGCCCATGATGCCGGGAATACGCGTGCCGTAACCACCATCTTGCGTGTTGAGCGGGAAGTTGCGTGAGCCAACGCAACCGTTCCAGCGCACCCAGTCGCCCCCATGAGGACCGCAAACATTGCGCGGTGTTGTTGAATAGATAGGATCACAGACATTCGCAGAATAGGCAGGGACAGCCGGGCTGCCTCCGCATGGCCTGTCGCGTCCATCTTTCTTGCACTTGCTGGCCGGAACCGCAGGCTGGAAAGGATAGTTGACGATACGGCAGTTCGTGTCTCCAATCTTGTCGAAGACATTGTGGCAATGTGTTGTGATAGGCGTCTGGTAATCAGCGGGAACATCGAGCCAGGGTTTGCTGCGATTGGGCAGACCAACGTTGACGTACTGCCCAAAGGGCACAACGCCAAACTTGAACATGCCAGCTTTCAGGGAACGCTTGGTGAATTCGTCCAGAACGCCGTTGGTGGCAGATTTTAGGGTATCGATCCGGTCGCCTTCCATCGAGTCCGTTGTATCAAGTACAAACGCAATCTCAACAGGATCGTCGGTAGCTGACTGCGCCTGTGCTGCCGTAACAACTTCCAGTTCACTCGAACCAGTGAGGGCGCCAAACATAGATCGCACCTTACCCTTGGCTTCGACACGGTAGCCGGTGTTGACGCCCTTTGTCTGGATGTTCTTGTAGTCCGCATCCACAGTGCCAACAAAGTTGGCTGCCCTCAGGTTGGCTTCAAACACCGTCTTGGCTGCCGCCTGACGCGCCGTCGCATCTCCGCGTGACAAGGCCCCCGCCAAAGCTGCGGCATCAGATGCCGCACTGATGGCCGAGCGTGCGTTGGAATAACGGCTGTAGTCCACAGCTGCACCCGATGCGCCCATGAGTGACGTGAGCGAAAGTGCGAACATCATCGCCACATTGCCCGAGGTGTTTTTGCCAAATCTGGAAAGCTTGCCTGTAACTGTCATCGTATGGTCCCCGATCTCATCTTGCAGTCGGCAAAGTATGAGTGTGGAAAATGGTACCACTCAAGATTGTAGATTTGGTTACAATCCCGCATAAATTTTGGGCAGCTGATTTACCCGGTATTAAGCATGTCGACGTGGCAGAAAATTACGTTTTCTTGGAACTGAAAAATACTCTCTCTGGATTGTGTTAAGCACAAACTCGGTGCAATTGCCCTAAAGAGGAAAGAAAAAGATGAATGTACTGCCACCGTAACCGACATTTAACTTGCGCGCGGCATTGTTAATTATTCAGGGGCTGTATGCAAATCTGCGAGCTTCCTTTGCGCTAAGAGGTTTGCGTTTTGATTAATCCAAGGCAACTGTTTGAGTCATTTCTGCTCCTTGGCAACATGACAAACAATCCCGTAGTTGCTGGCCGAGTCCGGGCCGCCCAAATCGGTGTTATACGACGTTACACACCCTGGATGATGGCGGCAAATGCCGTAAACGCTCTCGCAATCACGATGATCTTCTGGGGTGGTGCGGATCAAACTCCGGTCTTGATCTGGGCGTTTTGCGTATGCATCCTTTCTGCCTATGTCTGTGCATCATGGTGGAAAGGCAGGCATAGTCCTCCCCGACTGACCGCATCAATCCGTGGTATCCGTCTAGCCGTCCTCTATGCTGCTGTGCTTGGGGCGACCTGGGGCTGTTTGCCTGCGTTTTTTTATGCCTCTGCTGACTTGAACCAAAAGCTCGTTCTTATCACTGTTATTGCAGGCATGATGTGTGGAAGCGGTTTCGCACTGGCTACTGTAACACCTGCTGCCATAGTGTTCGGGTGTACGGTTTTTGCTGGCGGCATGATTGCTCTCATTTCAACATACAGCCCAGCCAGCACTTTGATCTTTTTTCTGTATGCCTGCTTTGTCGTCATTATTCTGAAAAGCTCTTTCTCCCTGGCAGTAACTGTAACTGAACAGGTTCAGGCGCAGGTCGACAGCGAAGAACAACGGGATGTCGTTGGCTTGCTTCTGAATGATTTTGAACAGCATGCAAGTGATTGGCTCTGGTCAACCGACAAGGATATGAAACTCAAACATATTTCTGCGCGGTATTGTGATCTCATTGGGAAAACCGAGGGTGAGCTTATTGGTCGCGATGTGCGTAATTGCATTCCCATCGCACCTTTGGAGACTTGCAGCTCAAGTGACAAACATGGCTTGAAATTACTCAATCAACACTTTTTGAGACGAAAGGCATTTCGTGATTTTGATATCCCGATAAATCTAAAAGGCGTGCGCATGCTGTGGTCATTTACAGCGCGCCCACTTTTGAATGCAGTCGGGGAGTTTGATGGCTTTCGCGGCGTTGGACGCGATGTGACCGCCGAGCGTGAGTCGCGTCGGAAGATTGAGCATATGGCCAAGTATGACGCGCTCACGGGCCTGGCAAACCGCACCCTTCTGCGGGAAGAGCTTGAGCAGGCTTTGTCCCGACTTGATCGGCGCGGCGAGAAGTTTGCTTTGTTGCTGCTTGATCTCGACAATTTCAAAGTGGTCAATGACACACAAGGCCATCCCGCTGGTGACGCCTTGTTGGTCAAGGTTGCCGAAGAGCTAAAAGGTCTGGTTCGTGACCATGATACTGTTGCACGCCTTGGCGGTGACGAGTTCGCAATCATCCTGACGATGCTGGACTCACCTAAGGAAGCTGCGCATTTCGCAGAACGCATAACAGAAGCATTGACCAAGCCCTTTAATCTTGATGTTTGCGAAGCCATGATTGGTGTCAGCATCGGCATCTCTTATGCACCCCTTGATGGAAGGGATGCAGACACGCTTGTGCGTCATGCCGACCTTGCTCTCTACAAATCCAAGAACGATGGCAAAGGCGGATACAGTCTGTTTGATCAGGAGATGGACGCTGCTGCAAGAAGACGCCGTCAGCTTGAGGTTGAGCTGCGTCTCGCCATAGAGAACGGCGGTTTGCAGCTTTACTATCAGGCGCAGGTGCACGCCGAAACGCGCAGACTGACAGGTTTTGAAGCGCTTGTGCGCTGGAACCATCCTACGCTTGGCACGCTCAGCCCTGCTGAGTTCATTCCGCTGGCAGAAGAGGTTGGCCTCATCCAGCCTCTGGGCGCATGGGTTCTGGCAGAGGCATGCCATGAGGCGGTAAAGTGGCCGGAGAATATCCGGATTGCGGTCAATCTTTCGCCGGTGCAGTTCCTGTCACCCAGCTTGTTTGATCAGGTCAGAAATGTCCTGACAACAACGGGCCTGACGCCAGACCGGCTTGAACTTGAAATCACGGAATCCCTACTGATGGACAATACGGGACTGGTCAAAGCGACGCTTGCTTCGCTCAAAGGCCTTGGGGTGCGCATCGCTCTCGATGACTTCGGCACCGGCTATTCTTCCCTGAGTTATCTCAGAAAATACCGCTTTGATAAGCTCAAGATAGACAGGTCTTTTGTTCGCAACATTGATGCTGACCCCGACGCCTTGGCAATCGTTGATACCATCATCCGGCTGGCGCGTGATCTGCGCATGTCCTTGACCGTTGAGGGCGTTGAGACCGAGGCGCAGTTTTCGGCTTTGCTTTCGTGCGGCTGCGAAAACATCCAGGGATTTCTCATCAGCAAGCCTCTGCCTGTCAGTGAGATTAAACCCTTCCTTCAGGCAGAGCGTGCGCTTACCAGCCAGCGGGACATGAAGGCTGTCGCCTAGCAGGAGTTGAGACACCTTTCAATTCTGCGCGCCCCATTGTCAGCAGTATAATCTGCATGAATGCACCCTACCTGACGTGAGGGGTTTCCCCCTCACACGAAGATGAAATCGTCTGCGTCAAGGCTCGTCTTGGCAATCTGGAAGACATAGAGCAGGTTGCCGCCGCCGAAATCGATGAGCGATGTGCCGCTGTAATCGGTTGTGGCCGCCAGCACTTCCGCGAGCGTGTCAAAGTTTGCACCAAGGCCCCTGACGTCGATCCGGTCGTCTTCCGCTCCGCCTGTGTCAACAAAGTCAAAGATCGCATCGAACTGCGCGTTCGATGTCACCTTGAAGACGTCAACGCCCCCATTGCCGTAGAAATAGTCATTGGCATTGCCACCAGCGATCGTATCAGCGCCTGCACCGCCCTGAATGACGACGGCATTGACGCTGCCGGTGGCATCAAGGACATCAGCCCCGCCGCCGCCTATGACGTATTCTGCATTCGCCGCTGCAACGTTCAGTGTCGCCCCTGCGGTGTCTGAAATGACCACCACATCGTTGGTGCCGCCACCGGCATCAACGCTCGTGTCAGCCGCATCCATGTAGATGAAGTCATTGGCCGAGCCGCCCTTGAGGACGTCTGCGCCTGCACCACCCAGCAGCGTGACGGCGACTGTTGCTGTCGAGCCATCCAGCGTGTCGTTGCCGCTGAACCCAACCACGAATTCCACCTGAGCCATGCCAAGGTTGACCGAGGTGCCCGTGGTGGACTGGATGTAGACAGCGTCACTTCCGGCTCCACCGTTCACGACGTCGGTGTTGTCGGCATAGAGGAAGTCATTGCCATCACCACCGTTCAGTGTGTCTGCACCAAAGAAGCCGTTGAGATTATCCGAAAGAGCGCCTCCGGTCAGGATGTTGCCGAGGGAGTTGCCATAAAGCGTGCTGGTCGACGAGCCGATGTAGGTGAGGTTCTCGAGCGTCAGGCCTGCATCAAGCTGGCTGAAGGCGGATGTCGAACGCACGGTGTCTGTGCCTTCGCCAAAGGCTTCGACGATGCCATCAAGGTTGCTCTCGATGACATAGGTGTCATCACCAAGACCACCAACCATGTAATCGTTGCCAACGCCACCATCAAGGGTGTCATTGCCTGCATCACCGTTGAGTGTGTCAGCCCCTCCTCCGCCATTGAGCTGGTCAAGGCCCGCGCCGCCACTCAGCGTGTTTGCAACGGTGCTGCCGTTGATCGTATCATTGCCGGTTGAACCGATCACGTTCTCCACGGAAACGAGGGTATCGGTTCCGCCCTCGCTGTCGCTTGCAGTGCCAGGCGCAGCTGCAACAAGCGTCACAGTCACGCCGTTGGGACGGGAAGCGTTCATGCCAACGAGATCAGGCGCTCCGCTGCCTGAACGGTTGCCCCAGTCGCCATAGGTTACGGTGTCGCTGCCATCTCCACCGTCGATGTAATCGTTGCCCGAGAGACCATAGAACGTATTGTTTCCGGCATCGCCGACCAGAATGTCTGCAAGGAATGTACCCGTCACGCCTTCAATCGTGCCCAGAGCAATCGTGTCAACATTGCCAGCCATATCGGTAGCAAAACCTGAGGCAAGGTTGACGGAAACACCTGTCCACGGTGTCGCGAACCACTCTGACCGCTGCAGGTTGTTGAACGCACCGTAGGTTGGATCAAAGCTAAAGCTGACGATATCAAAGTCGGCCCCACCGTTGAGGTAATCACTCCCTGCGCCACCATTGATAGTGTCATCCCCGGCGCCAGCGTTGATGCTGTCATTTCCAAGAGAACCAAAGAGATTGTTGCTGCTGCTGTTGCCCGTGAGTGTATCGTTGCGCTCTGAACCGTTAATTTCTTCGACGTTCGTGAAGTATGATGTCAGGTTGTCGTAGAAATTAACAGCCGTTCCCGTCGTCATATCAACGGTGTAGCCAGTGCCGCTAATTCCAAAGAACACGTCATCCATAAACAGATCAAGCACATCATTTCCGGCGCCGCCATCGAAGAAATCCGAGCCCCCGAAGATGCGAAACGTGTTATAGCCAGCATCACCCACAACATAATCGTTGAGGCCTGTTCCACGCACGCCCTGAATGTTGGTCAGTGTGTCAGTCGCGCCAAAGGCATCGCGCGCTGTACCGGACAAGACGGTATGGGCTCCCACCGTGATTGAGCCTGCCGAGAGATTGACGATGACACCGGATGTGCCGCCCAAGCCTGTTCCACCAAAATCAGCAGTGTCACCCTGATAGCGAACAATATTATAACCAGCGCCACCGTTAATGACATCATTGCCACCGATGCCGCGGAAAATCTCTTCCCTGAGGTTGGCTGTATCGCTGCCGCGGAAATAATCGCGACCATTGGTGCCCCGCAACCGTTCGATATCAATCAGAGTGTCTGTGCTTCCGCCGGTGTCACGCGCTGTATTGCTCAGGACTGTGAAAGACTCATGCGTGATGCTTGAACCCGACAGATTGATGATAACACCCAGACCATTTCCGTCAGCATTGGTATCAGAATAATCCAGCTGGTCGCGGTCATCGTAGCCTTGGTCCACATTTGTGCCAACGCTGCCATCAACTGTATCGGTTCCAAGTCCTGGGCGGAATGTATCAAAGCCATCCCCTCCCGCCAGGTTGTCATTTCCGTTGAGGCCAGCAAGGAAGTTATCCCAGTTGTTGCCAATGATCTGATCGTTAGCATTTGTTGCGATCACCTGCTCAACGTTGCTCAACACATCTGCATTGCCAAAACCATCAGTGGCAGCGCCTGTTGTGAGGTTCACCGTAACGCCTGCTGTTCCGCCAGCACCCGCATCTCTTTCATAACCCACACGGTCGTAGCCACCACCACCGTTGAAGGTGTCTGCACCTTGAAGGCCCTGGAAGAAGTTGTAGTACTGGTTGCCGGTCACATTGTCCGCAAGCAAAGTTCCGCGAATGGCTGTGATATTGGTGTAGCTTTCCACCGCGCCAAACGAATCTGTTCCAGCTCCCGATTGAAGATTGGCCGTTATGCCCAAGGTGCCGCCATCTCCCTGGTAGTTTACCCAGCCAAAGCCGTTCGAATAGTAGTTATCGGCGTATTGCACGACATTGGTGATGTATGTGTCGGCACCAGCCAACCCCTCAAAGAAACTCAGTCCGGTCCCACCAATGAATGTGTCTCCAAAGGCTGTGCCACGCGCATTTTCAATGCTGATCAGGGTATCGGTGTTACCAAACCCGTCCCGTGCTGTCCCGGCAGCAACAACACCGCCCACATTCACTGCATTCGCAGACAAATTGACGACAACAGCTGCTCCGCCGCCGCTTGCAGAATCATTGTCGTAGCTGGCCATATCCTCGCCTGCTCCGCCGTCAATAGTGTCGTTGCCTGCAAGGCCTCTGATGAAATCACCGCCTGCATAACCAAGCAAAATGTCAGCTGCACTGTTGCCTCTGAGATTGTCACCGCTGTTGAGAATGCCGGCAAAAATCGCGTCAGTGTTAACCGTTGGTGTCAACTGGCTTTGAAAACCTGTAGCTGAAAAAGACGGAATCCCGGTCCATGTCTCGATATTGGTGCCTCCGGCGTTCTTGTGCGTCATCGAGGTAATGCTGCCGGCTGTCATGGCACCGCCAGAAACAACAAAACCAGTGCCTCCAAGCACCATCGTGGTGCCATCAGTCAGTGCAATCGTTACGGATGTTGCCGTTGAAGCTGTGATAGACGCTGTGAAGCTGTATCCGGCCACCGTGGTGACAAGCTTGGTGTATGTAGCCATTTTGAATTCCCCCAGGAAATGTCAATTAATGTCGAGAATTTTGTTCATATCCCGCACCAAAACGTGCGATCTTCATTCAAATTAATAATAACTTTAAACCTCATAAAATGAGGTGCAAGAATTTATTCACGCTCATTCGATTCCAATGGTCTGAAGCTGCCACATTCTTCCCCAGGACGTCAATATCTGACTTGATTGTTTGCTCATCTGCGCGCGGGATCACTCCTCCCCCGTTTTCCTGCCACCGCCTTCGCCTACGAGCCACTCGGTTTTCCAGTGGCCAGATTTGGCATCGCTCAGGGCGCGCGCCAGAAACGGCAGAATGATGTCTGCCTCCTGTTTCAGTTTCCAGGGCGGGTTGACCACAATCATGCCCGTACCCAGCAGGCGGTGGCTGTCGCCTTGCGTTTCCACCACCAGCTCCAGACGCAATGTCTTGGGCAGGCCGAGATTGACCAAATCCCCAACAAAGCGGCGGACGTCGCCGGTCGCTTTGAGCGGATACCACAGGGCAAAAGTGCCGGTCGGCCACTTTTTGTAAGCGTTTGCCAGGCCATTCAGCATCTGGTGGAACTCGTCCTTTTCCTCGAAAGGCGGATCAACGAGCACCATGCCCCGCCGCTCCGGTGGGGGAGTCCAGGCTTTCAGCGCGGTCCAGCCATCCATGGCACGCACCATGATGCGGCTGTCGTGGTCAAAACGCCTTTCGAGATGGCGCACGTCTTCGCTGTGCAACTCCGCCAGTGCCAACCTGTCCTGAGGGCGTGTCAAAAGAGCTGCTACCATGGGAGATCCCGGATAGTGCAGGCCTTCCATTCCGTTCACGGCCTTTAGCGCAGCGATATAGGGCTGAAACAAGGTCTCCATGATCTGCGGACGGGGCGTGGCGAGAAACCGCCTTATGCCCGCATCAGCCTCGTTGGTACGTTTCGCCTCATCGCGCGAGAGGTCATAGAGGCCGATGCCAGCATGGGTGTCGATATAGCGAAAGGCCGTGTCCTTGGCCGTGAGATGCGTGAGAATGCGCGCCAGAAGCGCGTGTTTGAACACATCTGCAAAGTTGCCGGCGTGGTAGGCGTGGCGATAATTCACGTCAGTTCCATAAAATTTGAATGATCCTGCCAGTCTTATAGCAGGACTTCGCTGTTAATGCTGGTTGGAATTGCGCAATTTGCGTCATTTTCCGCGTTGGTAGAGGCTGGGGGCTTTATGGCAATAGGACTGGATCATGCTGTGGCTGCTATGCTGACCTGCGCCTACGCTTTAGGATCGCCCAACGTGGCACCCATATTCCCGCGCGATATGGAAGTGGCGCTCGTGCGCTATCACAAGGAAGTCAACGTGATTGGCAAAGGTGTGCACGACAAGTACGTGGTTGTTGCCAATGCCGTGGGATTGCCATCGTTTCAAAGGCAAGCCACAGCCTCCCAATAGGCATCTGAAAAACGACGATACCCAGTGAAAGTTGCGTCTTTCAGCCTTTGTTAACCATAATGCCCGACTGTAACCCTGTCATTTGTGGTTGACGGGGATCACCATGCAAAAAATTCGTTCAAGATGGACAGTCTTTGCGGCAGCTCTTGCTGCAACAGGTGCTGTTTGCGTGCTGCTTGCCAATCCGTCAGTGGCCAACAACAGCATGACTGAAAAGCGCCAAACCATGTTCATCATCACGGATCAGGAAGGGTATGGCACGGGCGAATGCCTTGAGAAGGACAGCGCCTGCGGCAAGATCATTGCTGACAGTTTTTGCGAATCAAAAGGTTTCAAAGTCGCCCAGTTCTACCGCAAGGCTGCCGCTGATGACGTGACAGGCTCGATCTCATCCGAGCGCAGGTCGACGACCCGAGACCCGCAGGCTTTTATCATCAGCTGCAAATAAGCCATAATCTGGTTGTCATGCACCGCAGTCTGCGGTTTGCGGCTTGTTCCATGTGGACATCGCTAACGAATTGTTGACCGTACTGCCGTGTCTTGCTGCCCTTGCGATAAGAAACGTGTAAGGATAAAAGCTAATGCATTGTGCACCATGGGGTTGCTCCCGTTGGTGCTTTTGTATTGCCAGATCTTTTTTGGATAGTGACCGGTCAAAAATGTTGTCTACCCGCTCATCCCTTCTTGCAGCTGCACTTGTGTCGGTTCTCGGCCTGTCAGCCTGTAATGATCATGGCTCTCTGCCACGCAGCGGCCGTCATTATGTGCCGATCTCCATGGCGACGCAGGAAGCGATGCGGGAGAAAGGCATGCGCACCCATGCACCTATCCTGATCCGTGCCTACAAGCAGGAAAGCGAGATCGAAGTCTGGAAGCAGACATCCGGCGGCAAGCTGGAATTGCTGAAGACATTCCCGACATGCCGCTGGTCCGGTCAGCTTGGTCCCAAGGTGCGTGAAGGGGACCGTCAGGTTCCTGAAGGTTTCTACACAGTGACGCCGGGTGCTATGAACCCGAATTCGAATTTCTATCTGTCGTTCAATGTTGGCTATCCCAACACGTTTGACCGCCAGCTCGGCCGTACCGGCAACCTCATTATGGTGCATGGCGATTGCTCCTCGATGGGCTGCTTTGCCATGACCGACAACCAGATGGCTGATATCTATGGCCTGACCCGCGAGGCCTTTGCCGGCGGTCAGAAGCAGATCCAGTTTCAGTCCTATCCCTTCCGCATGACAACGGAAAATCTGGCGAAGTATCGCAATGATCCGCACATGCCATTCTGGAAGAACCTGAAGCAGGGCAATGATCATTTTGAGGTCACCCGCAGTGAAGTGAAGGTTGCAGCCTGCAACGGTCGCTACAACTTCGGTGGCGAAAGCTGTGACACCGGCGCGGATGAAGAAGTCCGCACCGCCGTTGCCGCCAAGCAGCGCAACGACGAGATAAAGGTGGCAGCCCTTGTCAGTGAAGGTACGCGTGCTGTGAAACGCGTTTATCGCGACGGCGACATGCACCCTGCCTTCAAGGGCAACACCGCCATTGCAACAGCCGGTGGTTTGTCCGGTCAGTCCGTTGGCACAACCCGCAATGGTGTGAGCCGTCTGGACTCCCTGGCTTTTACGCCTGTCGAGATCCCGGTTGATCAGTACAAGGCGCACAGAGCCAAAGGGCGCACGCCCTTGCAGATCGCTGAACTGGTCAACCAGGAAAAGATCAACGCAGAAGCCAATCCGCCAAAGGCAGAGCCAGCGAAAGCTGTGCCAGCAAAGGTCATGATTGCCAGAGGCGAGCCAGCGAAAGTTGAACCTGGCAAAGCCGAGCCTGCAAGAACAACAACCGCATCAACAGCTGCCGCGCCCGCAGCTGCATCGGCCGTGGCCCTTGCACCGGCAGCTGTTGAAGCACCGGATCGTTCCGTTTTCCAGCGCATGATGGGGTCAGTTGGTCTGGGTTCGCAGGAAACAGCGAAGACAGATGAAGCCAAACTTGAGGAAATAACGCCGCATCGCGTGACCGTGCCTTTGCCACCGCGCCGTCAGGCCGCTGCGAATGCACCTACAGCTGGCCCGCAGGCCTCTCTGCCCGCTGCCAAGGTTCCTGATATCATTTCCGATACCCAGCGCCTTGCGCCTTCAAGCCTCTCGTCAGGCTTCATCAAGGCACAGTAAGTGTCGGGTTTCTCCAGATTGATGGCGGCAGGCCTCTGGTTTGCCGCCTTTTTCATGGCTCCCGCATTGGCCGACCCGCGCCCGGATGTGGCGCCAAACGAGCAACAGCTTCGCGCAGAGCGCATCAAGCTCTACCGCGCCATTGCCAAAACCGAGGCCGAGAAGCTTGGCCTGCCGCCTGCTATGGCTGATGCCGTGATGCGGGTGGAAAGCAATTACAACCCTGCAGCGCGCGGCAAGGACGGCGAGTACGGCCTGATGCAGGTGATGCCGCCAACAGCGCGCATGCTGGGCTTGCAGGGGCCGATTGAAACGCTGGCCGAGCCTGAAATGAACATTCGTCTCGGCGTGAAATACCTTGCGGAGGCCTGGCGTCTTGGCAAAGGCGATATCTGCACCGCTGCGATGAAATACAGAGCGGGCCATGGCGAAAAGCGCTTCTCGGTTCTGTCTGTACAGTACTGCCAGCGTGTACGGACGCATCTTGCCTCTATTGGTTATCCTGTCACTGGCGAAGTGCCGGAAGCAACCTTTGGCTACCGTGCCGATACAACGCGCATGGGCATTGCGATAGGCACACAGCAGGCGGCCAAGCGCCTCGCTTCTGGCCGCAAACTGCGCAGCAAGGTCGGCTGGTCTGGCTATGACAGCCGCATGAAAGAGCTGGACCGGAAGTCGAAGGTCAGTCTGGGGCTGTAGGCTCTTTGTTCTGCCACTCCCAACCAGTCGCAATCCATCTTGGCAATGCGCCGCAAAAGTCTGATTGTCAGAGCGTTGATTCCCTTTGCAGGAGCAGAACAATGTCCCACTCCCTTGCCATTACCCGCCGTGTCGCTTTGGCTGGAGCGGCGTCGCTGATCGCCGCTCCGCATGTAGCCCGCGCTCAGAGCCCGGTCACGTTGAAGCTGCATCACTTTCTTCCTGGTGTCGCCACTGTTCCGCGCAACTTTCTGACCCCTTGGGCGAAGAAGATCGAGGCAGATTCACAAGGCCGTCTTAAGATCGATATCTTCAACGCCATGCAGCTGGGTGGCACGCCCCCGCAGCTTTATGATCAGGCGCGCGACGGTGTTGCCGATATCGTCTGGACCTTGCCGGGTTATACGCCGAATCGCTTTCCCAAGGCGGAGGTGTTTGACCTGCCTTTCATTGCAGGCAATGCGGAGCCAACATCCAAAGCCGCTTATTCCTATTATGAAAAGCACCTGAAGGATGAGTTTGCAGGGGTGCGCGTGCTCGCTGTGCACACCCATGGTCCGGGTGTTATTCATGTCACGGGCAATGGCATTCGCACACTGGATGATCTTAAAGGCAAGAAACTGCGTGTTCCCACACGCATGATCAACAAGCTGGTTGAGAAGCTTGGAGGCATTCCGGTTGGCATGCCTGTGCCGCAGGTTCCCGAAGCGCTGGCAACCCGCGTGATTGATGGCACGGTTATTCCGTGGGAAGTGACAGCCAGCCTGAAGGTGGCTGAATTGACCAAGACTCATACCAACTTCACCGGTACGCGCGGGCTTTATACCACCATGTTTGTGCTCGCGATGAACCCGGCGAAGTACGACGGGCTGCCTGCTGATCTCAGGGCAATTCTTGATGCCAATTCAGGCGCTGCGATTGCAGCCCAGATTGGCCGTGTGATGGATGAGGGCGACAAGCCAGCCCTTGAAATCGCCCAGAAGCGCAACAACAACATCGTTACGCTTGATGCAGCTGAAACTGCGAAGTGGCAAGAGCGTGCGAAGATCGTTGAGGCGGAATGGCTGGCTGAAGCGAAGGGCAAAGGCCTCGCGGCGGAAACATTGCTTGCTGATGCAAAGGCCTTGATAGCTCAGCACGTCGGCAGCTGATACGCCTCAGTTGTGTTTGTCTGGCAGGGGAGGCAGCGGCAAGAACCCGATGCCTTCCTCATGCAGCTCTTCTGCCTCATCCCTCGTGGCCCTGCCGCGGATGGCGCGCTCTTCCGTCTCGCCGTAATGGATCTTGCGAGCTTCATCCGCAAACTTGGAGCCTACATCGTCGGTGTTGGCCTCGACATGGGCATGAAAGCTGCGGATCATTTCGCGCAGTTCCTCTGCCTTTTCGAGGTGCATGGCCAGTGGCCTGTCTTCGATAATCGCAGGCACGGAAGGTTCCGGTGAAATTGCAGCCGGGGTAGCGGCCTGTGCCGGGGCAGCAGCACCCGCACTGGCAGGACCTGTTTCAGCTGTAGCGTCTTTGGGAGGCTGGGCCGCGGCCAGACGCACGGATGGCGACATGATCTGCTTCTCAATCTGCGTTGAGCCGCAAACCGGGCATTCCACAAAGCCGCGCTTTGCAAGCTTGTCATAGGCAGCGCCTGAATCGAACCAGCTTTCGAAGCCATGTCCTTTGTTGCACTGCAGGGCGTATTTGATCATGCGGGGAAAATGGGTGCTGTTGCCATGAAAGGAAAGTGCGGATCTCAGCTCTTCAGCATTCTGTCGAGTTCGCCCTTGTCTTCCAGCGCGTAGAGATCATCACAGCCGCCAACGTGTTTGTCGCCGATCCAGATTTGCGGAACGGTGCTGCGACCAGAGGCTTTTTTCGCCATTTCCGCTTGTTCAGCCGATGATGTGACCGGAATTTCGGTGAACTCCACTTTCTTCTGTTTCAGCAGTGTCTTGGCAGCATCGCAGTAGGGGCACCAATTCTTGGTATAAATCGTTACGGATGGCATGGCGAAGTCTCCTGCCTCCTTACATAGCGATTCATGCGCCAGTCACAACCCTGCTGAATGTCACGAAATCGACAGCGGATGCGCCTGCTTTGATGAGAGCGCGCGCCGAGGCATTGGCGGTGGAGCCAGTGGTCATCACATCGTCAATCAACACCACGCGCCTGCCCATAACGGCTGCTCTGGTGCTTTCGGGCACCACAAAAGCCCCTTGCAGATTTTGCTGCCGCTGCGGGCGTGTCAGGCCAACCTGCCGCAAGGTGCGCTTTCGCCTGCGCAACAGGGTGGGGTCACAGGCAATGCCGGTTTGCACTGAGATGACATTGGCCAATGCGGCTGCCTGGTTGAACCGGCGCTGCCACAGGCGTGTCCAGTGCAGGGGAACCGGCACCAACACATCTGCATTGGCGAAAACCTCGGCTGCACTGGTCGCCATCAGCTGGCCCATGGCGATCGCCAGTTCCTGCCGGTCGCCGTATTTCAGCTTGTGTACCATGTCGCGCGCTGCACCATTGTGGTGGGCCACGGCCCGGGCGCGGTCAAACACGGGCGGGTCTGCTATGGCGGCTGGCGAGAGCAATGGCCCGCCGATATCCACGTTGAATGGTGTGCCGAGGCGCTCGCAATAAGGCCGCGAGATAAACGGCATCTGCCGCCAGCAGGCCGCGCACAGCGTTGCGGGCTGGCTGGTGATTTCACCACAGGCGACACACAATGGTGGATAGACAAGGTCGAGTGTTGCCAGCCGCGCCGAGCGGAACAGGCCCATCAGCCTTTGCCAAGGCTTTGGTCTGCTTTCCTCAGCCAGCATATCTTGTGGTTGATCATGGATCATGCCCCATGATGGACCTTTACGGACGTGTTGGCGAGAGCCATATGGAGACGATGAACCAACCTGCGCCATCATCGCTTTTTGACCATGCATTGCTGCGCCAGCGCTTGACCCGGCGTGTTGTCCTGCAAGGCAATGGATTGGCAGATGGAGCCGATTTTCTGCTCGCGCGCGCTGCCGATGATCTGATGGATCGTATGGCTCCCATCCTGCGGCCTTTTGAAAGCATGCTGGATTTTGGCACTTTGACAGGGCATTTCGGCGCGGCTCTCCAGTCTTTGCGATCTGAAGCGACAGTTCTGCATAAGCGCATTCATAAGGCTGACAATCATCAATCAGGCTTGCCCGAAGCGCTTGATCTGCCTGCCGAGACCTATGCCCTCATCGCCTCTGGCCTTGTGTTGCAGCATGCCAATGATCTGCCGGGCGTGATGGTGCAATTGCGCCGCGCGCTGAAGCCGGATGGTCTGTTCATCGGCTGCCTCATGGGCGGTGCGACTTTGACCGAATTGCGCCAGTCTCTCACGCAGGCCGAAAGCGAAATCACCGGCGGTGTCAGCCCACGCGTTTTCCCTTTCGCGGATGTGCGCGATATGGGCGGGCTTCTGCAGCGTGCAGGCTTTGCCCTGCCGGTGGCTGACAGTGAAAAGGTCACTGTGCGCTATGCCGATATCTTCCGCCTGATGGCTGATCTGCGCTCCATGGGAGCCACAAATGTTCTCAGCGAGCGGAGCCGAAAGTTCACACCCCGCAGCCTTATGGTGCGCGCAGCCGAGATCTACGCCGAGCGCTTTGCAGATCCCGACGGGCGCATCCGCGCCACCTTCGAGATCATCTGGCTGTCTGGATGGGCACCGCACGAAAGCCAGCAGAAACCGCTGAAACCCGGCAGTGCGAAGCAGAGGCTGGCGGACGCGCTGGGGGTGGCGGAGAAGTTGGTGTAGAATAGGACACCTATGCATCGTCAATATGCTTTCGCCCTCTGAATGGCCGCATAAAACCGTCTTGGAATATCAGATGCGGTTGCATAGACCACCATGGCTGCTTCAAAGTGCTCGCGTGCTTTGACAAATTCATGCCTCATGAACAAAAGCTCTCCAACATTGGCATGCGAATAAGCAGTGTAATACTGAGATGATCCATCTTGAATAACGGCCTGATACTCCTTCAGAGCATCATCAACTTTTTTGGTCATAACCAGTGCCCGTCCATATTCAAATCGGGCTTGAATGGTCATTTTATTCTCTGGCAAAAGTGCATTGACAGCTTCTATGGTCTGTTTCCAGCGTCCTGTTGTGTTAAACAAATGAAGTTTCATTCCTCTGGACCAGTCATCCATCAAATTACGCGTTTCGATCTCTTCAAACTGCTTTTCGGCGGCTTTGAACTGACGTGACTGTATCAAGGAGTCCATCAACCAGTGCCGCAGGAGTTTGCCAGCGGGTTGAATTTCCAGACCAAGTTCAAATTGTTGTTGTGCAGGCTTGTATTCAGCCAGCCTGTAGAGGGCAATTCCCTTGCCAAGGTATCCATCCGGGTCTTTTGGAGCCAAGGTGATGTAGGCATCAAAGTCGACAATAGCTTCTTTATGTCGTCTCAGCCATCTCTTTGACATGGCAAGATAATAGATAGCCATCTCGAAATCCGGTGTGTTGCGCCTTACCGTTTCCAGTTTTTCCAAAGCTTCTTCGTAGCGCGCACTGCGGTAAGCTTCGCGGGCTGACCAGTAGATCAAATCATTATCATCAGCATTCAGTTTGTTTGCTGCCGCAAGCGCCTCGCGGGCGGCAGGTAAGTCCCCCTGAAGGACGAAAAGACGGCCACGTTCGCGGTCGGTGCGCATATCATCTGGAAACAATTTCTTGACAGTCAGAAGCGCACTTGCTGCCTCATTATACATGCCAATGTTGATCAAGGTATCAATCTTGTCGAATCTGTAGTTTGCTTTCCTAGGTTCCAGTTTTATCGCCTGATCATAAAACTCGAATGCTTTTGGTCTGGCCGTTATGTCGTCGAGCTTTTCCTGTACAAGCGCCATATTGTACCAAGACCAACCGTCCTTTGGGAAAAGTTTCAGTAGGCGCTCTGCGTCAGGCAATGCTTCCTGAAAGCGCTTCATATCGCGCAGATAAAAAGAGCGTCTTTGGAGGCCATCCTGAGCATCAGGATTGTTGCGCAAGTAGGCACTTATATCAAAAAGTGCCCCTTCCTTTTCGCCTGCTTCCCAGCGGCTTCCGGCTCTGTTGTAGTAAGAGCTGGTTTCCAGAGGGTTGAGAGCAAGGGCAATTCCCGATTGCTCGATGCTGTCCTGCCAACGTTTTTCTTTGTAAAACAGGCGCGCGCGTTCAAATGGAATTTCAAAATTTCTCGGGTCAAGCCGCAATGCACGATCAAGATCGGCATGTGCCAGAGCATAGGCTACTCTCGCCCTGTAAAGCCGAGCACGGTAAAGCAGAACCTGGACTGCGTTTGGATTGAGGGTGAGTGCCTTGTCATAGGCAGCCAGCGCCTCAACCTCCTGTTTGAACTCCACCAGAGCCCTTCCGCGCATGTAATGCGCAGAGGTCATGACAGGATTCAGCGTCAGTGCCTTGTCATAGGATGAGATGGCAGCCTCGACCTTCTTCGCATCCAGCAAAAGATCACCTGCGATGGCCAGCGCTATGGCTCTGTCTGTTAAAGAGAAGCCAGACCCGCTCGCTCCAAGCCTGCGGCATGCTGCCAGCGCAGCTTCACCCTTGCCATCAACACAGGCTTTCCACGGTGAAAGTGCTGATGGATTTTTCTGAACGGGTGCAATATGCTCTTTGGGAGCAGAAAAAGTCGGCGTGCTTAGAAAGAAAGCAAACAACGCGACAAGAACAGCAGCCAAAACTCTGGCGCTGTAGCGTTCGTCTTCGTGATTAGATAGTATAAACTGCATTACAGGATTATGCAGCTTAAAGACATCAAATCAAGCGCATCAGATCAAAACGTCATTGTTAACTGATAAAACCAGCCTACCCCTCAAACTCCATCGCCACACCCAGCGCGGCGAGGTCGCGCCAGTAGTTGGGATAGGTCTTCGCGACACAGTTGGGATCGAGGATGGTGATGCCTTCCATCAGCACGCCTGCCAGCGCAAAGCACATGGCAATGCGGTGATCGGCATAGGTGTCGATGCTGGCACTCACGCGCTGGCCGATGAGATGCTGACCGCCCGTCACAAGCAGATCATCACCTTCCTCATGCGCCAACCCTGGCTTGATGCGATTCAGGCCGCTTGAAAGTGCACGGATGCGGTCGCATTCCTTGACGCGTAAGTTGGCGATGCCGATGAAACGCACCGGCGTTTCATTGAAAGCCGCCATGACGGCGAGGGTGGGGATCGCGTCCTGCATCTGGGAGCCATCGATGATCGCGGGCATATCGGGATAAGAAGCAATGAGCGCATGGGCCTTGGCATCAGGCTGGGTGAAAGCCTCGGTTGCCACGCCCAGATCGATGCGTCCGTCCGTCAAGGCTTCCAGCGCCCATAGATAGGTGGCTGCCGATGCGTCTGGCTCAATCAGCAGATCGGCCGCCGTGTAGCCGGTTGGTTGCACGCGCCAAAGCGACGGGTTGATCTGGTCTACCTTCGCACCGAAATGCACCATGGCGGCGACAGTGAGGTCGATGTAGCCACGCGCGCCGATGTCTTCGCCAGTGAGGGCGATATCAACCGGCCCGTCGGCGCAGGCTGCCATCATCTGCAGGGCCGAGACATACTGGGTGGAGAGGCCGCCATCGACCTCGATACGACCGCCGGGAACATGGCCCTTGCCGTGTATAATCACAGGCGGGCAGCCCGTGGCGCATTCCACATCAACACCCATGGATCTAAGCGTTGTCACCAGCGGCATGATGGGGCGCTTGCGCATGTGCTCGTCGCCATCAACTATCACCTTGCCATTAGCGAGCGCAGCAGCTGCCGTGAGAAATCGTGTCGCAGTGCCGGCATTGCCGAGAAAAAGCGGCTCCTTTGCGGCGTGCAATTTGCCTGTGCTTTTGACCACAAAGGTGGTGGCGTCTGGCTCTTCAACCACAACGCCCATGGCCATCAGGGCTTTCGCCATATGCGCTGTGTCGTCGCTCTTCAAAGCGCCGGTCAACCGGCTCTCACCCTTGGCAAGGGCCGCAAGCAGAAGCGCCCGGTTGGTGATCGATTTTGATCCGGGAGGAGCCACGCGCCCACGCAGCGCGCGGTGTGGTGGCGTCAAGGTAACGGAGCGGGGCGAGGGGGATGCGGACATAGGAACTGCTTGCTTGCGTGTGATGCAGCCTGTCTAGGCTGATGGGTCGAAAGCTTCAACTGCGGTTTTGCGCTTCTATGTCATTCCCCTCCGCTTCGCTCCGGCCGGGAATGACATGGTGGATTGCAATCGCGGCTTTGGTGCGAGACAAAGACTGCTATGACTCCTTTCACCTTCAACACCACACGATCAATTATCTCAGGCGCAGGGCAGGTGGCCCGCATTGGCGAGATCGCTTTGTCCGCACTTGGCGCGCGTATCCTGCTGGTGACGGACAAGGGCTTTGTGAAAACAGGTCTTGTCGCGCCTGTGCTTGCGGCACTCAAGGCAGCGGATATCGATATCGCTGTTTTTGATGACGTGATGGCTGATCCGCCTGAGGCCAATGTGCTGGCGGCAGCACAGGCTGCAACTGCCCATCGCGCCACTGGCGTCATTGGCCTTGGGGGTGGCTCGCCCATGGATGTCGCGAAGCTCGCTGCCTTGCTGGCAGGTTCTGGTGAGGTGCTGTCCACCATCTACGGTGTAGGCAACGCCAAAGGCCCGCGCCTGCCGCTGATGCTGGTGCCGACCACCGCAGGCACGGGTTCGGAGGTCACTCCGATCTCTATCGTCACTACGGGTGAGGCTGAAAAGAAGGGCGTTGTGTCGCCGGTGCTTCTGCCGGACATTGCTTTGCTAGATCCTGATTTGACCCTCGGCCTGCCGCCCCTTACCACCGCTGCCACCGGCATTGATGCCATGGTGCATGCCATCGAGGCCTATGCCTCGGCCAATGCCAACAACAATCCGCTGTCGCGCAGTCTGGCGCGGGAGGCGCTGCGTTTGCTTGGGGCCAACATTCACGAAGCTGTGTTCAACGGCACCAACCGCGAGGCGCGTGGTGCGATGTTACTCGGCTCGCTGCTCGCTGGGCAGGCCTTTGCCAATGCGCCCGTAGCGGCAGTACATGCGCTGGCCTATCCGCTGGGCGGGCACTACCATATTCCCCACGGGTTATCGAACGCGCTGGTGCTGCCCCATGTGCTGCGGTTTAACCTGTCAGTGGCGGCAGCGACCTATGCCGAGATTGCAGCTGACGTCTTCCCGACCCTTGCCAAGGTGCGCGGCCTGAAGCGGGCGGAGGCTTTCATTGAACAGCTGGAGCAGCTTGCCATTACGCTGAAGGTTCCCACTCGCCTGCGCGACATGGGCATTGGCGAGAACGCGCTGGCCATGCTGGCAGCGGATGCGATGAAACAGACACGGTTGCTGGTCAACAATCCGCGTGCGCTGACAGAGGCGGATGCACTGGCTATCTACAGGGCAGCATGGTGATGACAGCTATACGCAAACAGCCGCTGGATCGCAGCGCATTCCGGCACTTCATCAGCATGGATACCCGCTGGCATGACAACGATGTCTTCGGCCACATCAACAACGTGGTCTATTATGCCTACTTCGACACTGCCGTGAACCGGCATCTGACTGACGCTGGACTGCTCGACCCCAAGACATCCAAAACAGTTGGTCTCGTGGTGGAAACCGGCTGTGTTTACTTCGAAAGCGTCGCTTATCCCGAAAAACTGGAGGTTGGATTGGCTGTGACGAAGCTTGGCCGCTCCAGCGTGACCTATCAGCTTGGCTTGTTCCGGCAGGGTGGAGCCAACACAGTGGCGCTATGCCATTACACCCATGTCTATGTGGAGCGCGCAACCAGCAAGCCGGTGCCACTGCCAGAGGCGAACAGGCTTCTGTTCGAGGCTATCGCCGTCACGCCCTGAGACAGCCCCTTGCGCATCGTGCAACTCCGTGTCTCAATGGTGCATCGCCTGCCGGGGAGGACATCAGACATGATGCCGGGAGGTGCGATCACACAGGGAGAAAATCATCATGAGCACCACCCGTCGTACCGTCATGAAAGGCGGTCTTGCTGCTGCCGCATTGACTGCCGCCCCAGCCATTCTCACCGCACAGACAACACCTTCAAAGGCGCGCACATTGCGGGCAGTCATCCATGGCGATATCGGTTCGTTTGACCCGATCTGGACCACAGCGAACGTCACGTCCTATCATGCAGGCATGGTCTATGACACGCTGTTCTCGGCGGATGCGAACTCGGTTCCGCAGCCGCAGATGGTCGGTAAGCACGGCGTTTCAGATGACAAGAAGACCTATACCTTTGAACTGCGCGATGGCCTGAAATTCAGCGATGGCTCTGCTGTCAAGGCTGCTGACTGTGTGGCCTCTATCCGCCGCTGGGCTGCGCGCGATGGCTTTGGCCAGCATCTCTTCCTGCGCGTGGCTGATACGCCTGTTGTGGATGACAAGACCTTCCGCATCACGTTGAAAGAGCCTTACGGCATGGTGCTGGATGCACTGGCCAAGCTCGGCACCAATGTCTGCTATGTCATGCGCAAGCAGGAGGCCGAAACCGACCCGATGCAACAGATCAAGGAAGTGGTCGGCTCCGGCCCTTTCACCATGAACCGCGATGCCACCAAGCAAGGCGTGGCCTATGTTTATGATCGTCGCGCTGACTATGTGCCGCGTTCCGAGCCGGTCAATGGCTCTGCGGGTGGCAAGGTGGTCAAGCTCGACCGTGTCATCATCGACAACATCCGGGATGAGCAGACGGCAATTGCAGCTCTCCAATCGGGCGAAATCGACCTGATGGAAAGCCCACCTTTTGACCTGCTGGACCAGCTCGCCGGCAACAAGGATCTGACGCTGCAGGTGCTCAACCCCAATGGCAACGTTGGCTGGCTGCGCATGAACTTCCTGCATCCTCCCTTCAACAATGTGAAGGCGCGGCAGGCTATGCTGCATCTGATCAACCAGAAGGATTTCATGCAGGCAACCTTCGCCAACCCGAAATACTCGCGCACCTGCGGTTCGCTGTTTGCATGCGATACGCCGATGGAGAACGACGCCAATACAGATTGGTTCAAGGGCGCACCCAATCTGACCAAGGCAGCCGCATTGCTGAAAGAGTCTGGCTATGATGGTCGCCCGATTGTCATTCTGCAGGCGACGACCATCCCGTTTATGAACAACTCGGCCCAGCTCATTGCGCAGGCGCTCCGCCAGATCGGCGCCAATGTGCAGCTGGCTGCTGCTGACTGGGGCGGCATTGTGCAGCGTCGCGGCAACAAGGGCGCGCCGGATGCAGGTGGCTGGAACATCTTCATCACATGGGCGTCAGGTGCCAATATCGGCAACCCGATTAGCCTTGCAGGCCATGCCGCCACCGGCGACAAGGGATGGTTCGGCTGGCCGGAAGATGCTGCCCATGAGGTGATGCGCAACGAGTGGGCGGCAGCGCCCACGCTGGATGCCCGGAAGGCGGTTGCCCGCCGCATGCAGGAGAACGCCTGGAATTTTGTGCCCCACGCCTATCTCGGACAATGGGTGCAGCCAGCGGCCTTCCGCTCCAATGTGAAGGGTATCATCGGTATTCCTG
>JBOFGV010000120.1:0-16334 GCA_051649305.1 Beijerinckiaceae bacterium | reverse complement strand
GCTTCGTACTGCTCCAAACTCTGCAGCTCTAGCGCTTCCCTCCCCCAGAAAGGGGGAGGGTCAGGGTGGGGGTTGACAGCACGATGACCTCTAAGGATTGACCAAACAAATCAAAGCCACGTGATAAATCAATCGATCGAAAACCAAATCCTGCTTGACGCGCCCCACCCATCTGGCAAGCCTGTGATGTGACCACATCAACCCATGATCCCTACACACCTGACAGTCCCTATGCCCGGCGCAGGCTTGGGCTGTCGCTGCTCATCGCCACGCTTGTCGGCGTCGGCATGTGGGCTATTGTGGTGGTGCTGCCTGCTGTGCAGACCGAGTTCGCCATCAACCGTGCGGATGCCACGATTCCCTATACGGTGATGATGCTGGGCTTTGCCTTTGGTACCATTGTGCTGGGGCGCATGGCGGACAAGACAGGCATTTTCCTGCCCATCGTGATTGCGGGCAGCTGCCTTGGCGCTGGTTTTGTGCTGGCGGGCCTTGCCCCCAATCTCATCACGTTTTCGCTGGCGCATGCGCTGCTGATCGGCATCGGCGCAGGCACTGGCTTTGCACCGTTGATTGCCGATGTCTCGCACTGGTTCGTCAAGCGGCGCGGATTGGCGGTCGTCATCACGGCGTCGGGCAACTATCTCGCTGGCGGCATCTGGCCGCTGCTCATCAATGCCGCCCTGCCGCATCTGGGCTGGCGTGGAACCTATATCGCCATCGGCATTTTTCTGGCGATCACCATCATTCCGCTGGCGTTTTTGCTGCGCCGCCGCCCGTCTGCCTCCACCATGGCGGCCGCTGAAATTGCCACGGATAACGCCCGCGCGGATCTGGGCATTTCGCCCCGCACGCTGCAAATTTTGCTCACCGTTGCGGGCTTTGCCTGCTGCGTCGCCATGTCGATGCCACAGGTGCATATCGTCGCTTACTGTGGTGATCTGGGCTACGGCGTGGCGCGCGGGGCGGAGATGCTGTCGCTGATGTTGATGCTTGGCATCATCTCGCGGGTCGGCTCCGGTATTGTCTCGGACAAGATTGGCGGAACCGCAACACTGTTCATCGGTGCGCTGATGCAGGGCGTAGCGCTGGCGCTCTATCTGTTTTTTGATGGCCTCACGTCGCTCTATCTAATCTCGGGGATCTTCGGCCTGTTTCAGGGCGGCATCGTGCCGATGTATGCTGTCATCTGCCGCGAATATCTGCCGCCGCGCGAGGCCGGTGCACGCATCGGCATTGTCATCTCTGCCACCATTTTCGGCATGGCAGCAGGGGGCTACGTCTCTGGCCTCATCTTCGACTGGACAAGCTCCTACCGCATGGCGTTTCTGCATGGTGTGCTGTGGAACGCGGTCAACCTTTGTGTTGTTGCCTGGCTCTTGACCAAGCGCAGGCCAGCGGCTTTGGCGAGCACTGCCAGAGCTTAGACCAAAGGTGCATGCACAAGCCCGTGCAGAACTTCCCTTGTGAGGGGCACAGCGCTTGACGGCGCAAGCCCTTCTCCGGCTTAATGAACCGTTCAGTTCATTCTTCCCGGAAGGATCGCCCCATGGCCATCAGCCGCCGCCTTTTTGCTGCCCTAGCAACCTCCGCCTCGCTCGTGATGAGCGCCTTGCCTGCCTCGGCGCAGACCACGCTTAAATTCACGCTTGACTGGGTTTTTCAAGGCCCAACCTCGCCGTTTCTGGTGGCGCTCGACAAGGGCTACTACAAGGCTGAAGGCCTTGATGTGAGCATGGACCCCGGGCAGGGTTCGGCTGGTGCTTTGCAGCGCGTGGCATCGGGTGCCTATCATATCGGCTTTGCAGATGTGAACTCCGTGATTGAATACAACGCCAAGAATGTGGGTGCTGAAGTGCTCTGCGTGTTCATGGCCTATGACTTCCCGCCCTTCGGTGCCTATGCCCTGAAGAAGAGCGGTATCACCTCCGCCAAGGATCTGGAAGGCAAGAAGCTTGGCGCACCGGTGTTTGACGCTTCGTTCCGCCTGTTCCCGGCCTTCGCCAAGAAAACCGGCATCGACAAGGCCAAGGTCGAGCATATCAACCTGACACCGCAGTTGCGTGAGGCGAGCCTTGTGAATGGTTCGGTGGATTTCATCACCGGTCACTATTTTTCGTCCTTCCTTGATCTGAAGGCACGCGGCGTGAAGGCGGAAGATATCGTCAGCCTGCGCTACAGCGAGGCGGGCATGGATGTTTATGGCAACGGCATCATCGTCTCGCCGGAGCTGGCCAAGAACCCGGCTGCCGTGCAGGGCTTCCTGCGTGCCACCGTGAAGGCCTGGAAGGAAGTCATCGCCAATCCTGCCGTTGGTATTGCGGCCACCAAAAAGCGCGATCCGCTGATCAATGAAGCGCTGGAACTGGAGCGTCTGCAGCTTTCCATGCAGACCAATGTGCTGACGCCATACGTCAAGGCCAACGGCATGGGCGATGTGGATGAGGCGCGCTTTGCCCGCTCCATCAAGGATGTGTCGGAAGCCTTTGGTCTGCCTGCTGCACCTGCGCCTGACAAGGTGTTCACCAACAGGTTCCTGCCCGCCAAGGCAGACCGCATGGTTGCACCATAAACCATGGCTCTGGTTGAACTGAACAAGGTCAGCCTCGCCTACGGGCGGGGCAAGGACGCGACATTGGCGCTTGCTGATGCGACGATGTCTATCGAGAAGGGTGAGTTCATCGCCGTTGTCGGGCCATCAGGCTGCGGCAAATCCACACTGATGAAGCTGGTGACCGGCCTTCTGCCCGCTACCTCCGGCGAAGTGGTTGTCCACGGCGCCAAGGTCACCAAGCCCATTCGCGGTGTGGGCATGGCCTTCCAGAATTCGACCCTCATGCCCTGGCGCACCACACGGGACAACATCCTGCTGCCGCTGGAAGTTGTGGAACCGCACAAGCAGCGTTTTCGCTCAGCCAAGGCGGAGTATGTTGCCAAGGCGGATGCTCTGCTCGCCTCAGTCGGGCTTGGCGGCTTTGGTGACAAGTATCCCTGGCAGTTGTCCGGCGGCATGCAGCAGCGGTCGAACCTCTGCCGCGCGCTGATCCACGAGCCGGAAATCATGATGCTCGATGAGCCTTTCGGCGCGCTCGATGCCTTCACGCGTGAGGAGCTTTGGGGCGTCATGCAGAACCTTTGGCTGGAGCGCAAATTCACAGCTGTGCTGGTGACGCATGATCTGCGCGAGGCGGTTTATCTTGCGGACACCGTCTATGTCATGAGCAAGCGGCCGGGCCGCGTGATTGTCAGGAAGTCGATTGACCTGCCGCGCCCGCGCACCTTGGCCAGCACGTTTGAGCCAGCCTTTGTCGAGATCGTGCATGAATTGCGTGACCTGATTCATCAGGAATATGCGTGATGGCCGCCATGAACGAGAACCAGCGCCATCTCCTCAAACTCGCCATGCCCTATCTGGTGATGGGCGGCCTGCTGCTGATCTGGGAGCTTTCCTGCATCATCTTTGCCGTGCAGGAAATCGTGCTGCCGCGCCCCACCAAGATCTTTGAGGTCATGGTGCAGCGCTGGGACATCCTGCTGCGCTTCTGCCTTGAGACATTGTGGACGACGATGATCGGCTTTGGCCTCGCCATCGTCTTCGGCCTGTTGCTGGGCTTGGCCATTGGCGCATCGCCCTTTGTCTATTCAGGGCTTTATCCGCTGCTGATCGGCTTCAACGCCGTACCAAAGGTCGCGATTGTTCCCATCCTGATGATCTGGCTGGGCGTGGGTGCGGCGCCCGCCATCATCACCGCCTTTGTCATCAGCTTCTTCCCGATTGTTGTGAACGTCGCGACGGGCCTTGCCACCATCGAGCCTGAGATGCGCGATGTCATGCGCTCGCTGGGCGCGACGCAATGGGAAATCCTGACCAAGGTCGGCATTCCCCGCGCCATGCCCTATCTTTTCGCCAGCTTGAAGGTCGCGATCACCTTGGCCTTCATCGGATCGGTGATTGCGGAAACTGTTGGCGGCAACCGGGGCATCGGCTTCCTCATGCTGTCAGCCGGTGCGCGTAACGATGCGCCCACGACATTCGCAGGACTCTTCGCCATCGCGATCATGGGCGTGTTGATGTACGCCCTTTGCGCGCTGGTTGAAAAGCGCATGACCAAGTGGGCGTTCCGGGGTGAACTGGTGAGTTGAGCGTACTGCAGTGTCATCCCGGACCGCATTCGGCGAAGCCGAATTGCGAGATCCGGGATCCAGCGCAGTGGGTCGCCGAAGGCGTCAAAAGATCTTTTGAAGAAGACGCTTTGTGCTGGATTCCCGCTCTCGTGATCCGGCTACGCCGGACACGGTCGGGAATGACAATCAATTCTCGCGGAAGCGGTAGCCCACGCCGTAGAGCGTCTCGATCATCTCAAAGCTGTCCTCGACAACCTTGAACTTCTTGCGCAAGCGCTTGATGTGGCTGTCGATGGTGCGGTCATCGACATAGACCTGATCATCATAGGCGACATCCATCAGCGCGTTGCGGCTTTTGACCACGCCGGGGCGCTGGGCGAGCGATTGCAGGATGAGGAACTCCGTGACGGTCAGCACAACCTGCTTGCCCTTCCAGGTGACGGTGTGGCGTTCGGGATCAAGCGTCAGCAGACCGCGTTCCATGATCTTGGCGTCAGAATCCTTGTTGGCCGGGGCCATGTCGCGTGCGCCTGAGCGGCGCAAGATGGACTTCACCCGCTCCACCAGAAGGCGCTGCGAGAACGGCTTGCGGATATAGTCATCAGCGCCAATTTTGAGACCGAACAACTCGTCGATCTCTTCATCTTTAGACGTGAGGAAAATCACCGGCAGATCGGATTTCTGGCGCAGGCGGCGCAGCAGCTCCATGCCGTCCATGCGCGGCATCTTGATATCAAAGATGGCGAGGTCCGGCGGGTTCTGTTTCAAGCCCTCAAGCGCCATCGCGCCATCAGTGTAGGTGTTGATGCGGAAGCCTTCGGCCTCAAGCGCCATCGATACGGAAGTGAGGATGTTTCTGTCGTCGTCAACAAGCGTAATGGTGGGCATAAAACTGACCTGTCTTCGCCACCCCTGTGGCGCTCAAATAAGGCAATGCGAACAAACACAGGCCAAATTGTGGCAGAGTAGTTTTGTTGTCAATAAAGGCCCAGAAGTTTCAGGCCTGCAATGATCAGCACAATGCCGAGCGCGCGCAAAATGAGCGGCGTGGCAAGCTTGATTCCAAGCGTTGACCCCAGCAGCGCACCGGCCAGCACTGCGCCTGCAAACAGCGGAAGATCCGGCGGCAGGGCCTGAACCGACGTGAGGTTTCCAAGCAGGCCAGCGGCAGAGTTGCAGAGGATGAACACCGCCACCACGCCAGATGCAGGCTTGGCCAGAGACCAGCCGAGGAACAGCAGAAGCGGGGAGAGGAAGATACCGCCACCGGTTCCCGTCAGGCCCGAGAGAAAGCCAATCGCCGCGCCGCACAACACGCCGATGTAAACCGGCGGATCATGCCACTCCTTCGTGCTGCGCAACTCCGTTGGCCACATCATCCGCGTGGCGGAGAGCAACAGCACGACACCTAGCAGAGGGCGATAGATATGCCCCGGCACATTGATAGCCCCCCCCATGAAAGCAAAGGGCACAGCCCCCAGCAGAAAGGGCCAGAGGGTGCGCCAACGGAACATGCCGGCGTTGAAATAGCGCCAGCTTGTAAAAACCGTAACGATGATGTTGAGCACCAGTGCTGTGGGCCGCATCACGGCGGGGGCGACGCCAAACAGCGCCATCAGCGCGATATAGGCAGATGCGCCGCCGTGCCCCACGCTGCTGTAGAGGGCTGCCCCGAAGAACATGCATACCGCCAGCAGAATTTCAGCATTGAGCGACAGGAGCATTGGGGAGGGCTGGTTCCAGGGTTGTGGTTACGATGCGGGAAGAGGAGATCAGGCTGGCTCCCAGAAGGATGGCAGCGCCTGATCCAGCACAGCGCCCACTCTCACGGGTGCTACCTTCAGCGTCAAGCCCGTGCGGTCATCTGTTTCAATCGCGAGGCCACAAATGGTTGCCGGGCCTTCCGCAACTTCCAGGCGTGAGCCCGGTGTCTTGCTGAGCCAGCGGCGGATGGGCTCATGCCGGTCCATGCCCAGGATGGACTGGTAGTTGCCGGTCATGCCCGCATCGCTCTGATAGGCAGTGCCGCCGGGCAGGATGCGATGGTCGGCTGTTGGTACATGGGTGTGCGTGCCGACAACAAGGCTGACGCGGCCATCAAGGAAATAGCCCATGGCCTGCTTTTCAGAGGTCGCTTCGGCGTGCATATCCACGATGATCGCATCGCAGACTGCGCCCAGCGGACAGGCCTCCACCTCTTTCTCAACGGCACGGAAAGGATCATCGAGTGCTTCCATATAAAGCCTGCCCATGGCGTTGATGACGAGCACGCGGCGCTGGTCGCGCGTTTCAATCAGTGTCGCCCCGCGCCCCGGCGTTCCGGCGGGATAGTTGACCGGGCGCACCAGATGCGGCGAGCGCTCGATGAAGACAAGTGCGTCGCGCTGGTCCCAGCTGTGGTTGCCAAGGGTCACGGCATCAGCGCCTGCATCCAGAAATTCCTGATAGATATCTTCGGTAATGCCAAAACCACCGGCGGCGTTTTCACCGTTGATCACGACCACATCGAGGTTCCAGCGGCGGCGCAGATCCGGCAACTGTTCCGTTACAATCGTACGGCCGGGACGCCCGACCACATCACCAATGAAGAGAATGCGCATGCTGGTTTAGTGGCGGCTAGGCGTTGTGCCGTCAACAGCGGCATCGAAATTAGTCCTTTGAAAACAACCCCAGCTCCGTCGCAATCAGATCAAGCGGCCTGTCATGAGGTTCCACTGGCACGGCGTCCACCTGCTGAAAGCTGAAGGCGATTCCAATCGTCATCAGCGGTGCACCATCGGCCAGCAACCGCTCGATCACGCGGTCATAATGGCCCTGTCCCCAGCCGATGCGGTTGCCACTGGCATCAAAGGCGGCCAGCGGCACCAGCAGGATGGCTGGGCGCAGCACATCGGCGCTGGCATCAGGCCCCATGGTACCAAAGCCTGCATCGACCAGATCAACACCCTCGATATAGCGGCGGAAGATGACGTTGGGATGCTCGATCACCGGCAGGGCGAGCATGCGTCCATACTGGCTGAGCGCATCCATCAGCGGGCGCGGATCAGCCTCAGACCGGCAGGGCCAGTATCCCGCCACAGGACCGCCCGGACCACTGGCAGCGGCGGCCAGCGCATGGCGGGCGATATCCCGCGAGGCCATGGCGCGCCATTCAACTGAGGCAGCATTGCGCTTGGCGAGGGCAGACGTGCGGATGTCGGTTTTGCTCAGCATGACGCTTCAGGGGAAAGAGCAAGGGAAAGAGAAGGTGCGGAGCCACCTCGGCCGATGGAGGATCGAATCCGGAGACCTACATAAGTAGGTGGGCACCGTGTGCCCAAAGCCACGGCTCTGGACAGGGACAGCTCCCGAAGGATCGATAAGGCCCCGGGTATACATGTCTCCATGTCGCACCGCGCAGCCCCGCAAGCCCTATGTAGCGTTGTCCGGCGCAATCCGCCAGTGATCAAACAAAACAATTGATCAAACGAAACAATCGATCAGCAGGCCTGCAAAAAGCAACAATCCGGCATGCCAGTTGGATTTGAACAGCCGCAGCGCCATCGGGCCGTCATCCAGCTTCACGCTTTGCGTTTGCCAAAAGAGATGGCCTGCAAACAGCATGTAGCCGACCCAAGAGGGCCAGCCGACACCGGCCAGAACAAGTGCTGTTGCCATCAGCAGCAGCGCCGAACAGTAGCTTCCCTTTACAAACAAAGGTGCATTTACGCCGAAGCGTCGCGCTGTTGAGCGAATGCCGACGATGCCGTCATCCTCGATATCCTGCAGCGCATAGATCGTGTCATATCCAATGACCCACAGGATTGATGCGCAGTAGAGTATGCCGGGGACTGCCGTAAGACTGCCGTGGAAAGCCGCCCATCCCATCAATGCCCCCCACGAAAAGGCAAAGCCAAGAACAGCCTGCGGATAATCCGTGATGCGCTTCATGAAAGGATAGATGGCGACAGGCAGCAGAGAGAGAAAGCCAAGGGCAACCGCGAAGCTGTTGAGGCTGAGCAGAACGCACAGTCCAACAACGCACAGCGTCGTGGCAAACAGCACAGCGTTGCGCACGGATATCTGCCCGGAGGGGAGGGGCCGGTTGCGGGTTCGTTCCACCTGCCTGTCGAGATCACGGTCGACGATGTCATTCCACACGCAGCCAGCGCCACGCATGGCGATGGCACCGATCAGAAACAGCAGGATATGGTCCAATCGGGGATTTGCATTGGCATAACCCGCAGCAAGTGCTGCTGACCACCAGCACGGCAGAAGCAGAAGCTGCCAGCCAATCGGTCGGTCAATCCGCGCCATGCGCAGATAGGGCCGCCAAGGTTCAGGGGCAAAACGGTCTACAAGATTGTTGCGGGCAGCATCAGCGGGCGCTGCTGCCGTTTCGCTCACAGCGCGCCTTGTGGCAGACGCACGCCGGAACCAACGGCAGGTGGTCCGCCACCGCCACCGCCTTGTTGCTGGGCAGCACGGGCCTGTGCGGCGCGGGCCTGGGCAATCATGGCGCGCTGCTTCTTGGCGGCACCGCAGGCCTGATTACGCGAGGCTGATGCCTGTCCGCTGGAGGCCTTGAGCTGGCCAACCAGCTCATCGGGAATCTGGCACCAGTCCTTGTTCTCGGTCATCCATTTGATGACGCGCGAATCGGCAGCCACCAATTGGCTCAAGGTCGAGCAGGCCTGATCCGCTGTCGGGCGCTTGTTGCGGTATCCGTTGATACGGCCAATCAGGGTTTGACGAGGTCCCATCATCTTCTGGAAGTCTGCCTGGCAATTCGAGCCCTGCGCCTGCGCATCAGGGCTGGCAAACAAGCCAAATCCAAGGGCGGCAGCAGCAGCCAAGCCATTGATGATCAATTTTGAAGCGGGTTTCATTATGCGCACACCTGAAAAACTACCTGCTTTATATTCGTTTGAAGCACTGCAAGGCAAGAGGCCTACAAGAGACGTGAGCGAAAGACGACAATCAAGGCATTTTTTTGATGTTATCAGTCACATCGGCGGAGCGTGATACCCGCCCTGCAGTTTTTCCAGCATCATCGAAACCGCAATCGGCGTGCGGTCTTCCATCATGGGGCCGATGATCTGCACGCCGCGCGGCATGCCATCTGGTGTCATGCCAGCTGGCGAGACAGTCGCGGGCAGGTTGCTGCCGGTGGCCAGCGAGGCCCAGTGCAGGAAATTGAGATAGGGGATTTTCTCGCCGTTCACATCAAGTGTGCGGATCATGATGTTGGGTTCATGGTCGTGCGGCAGGGCCGCAACCGGTGCTGGAGGGCACAGAACCACGTCGTAGCGCGTGAAGAACGCCGCCCACTGGCGGATGAGGCGCTGGCGGCGGGCGTTTACTTCCTGATAAAATCCCGGCGTCATGCGGATGCCGCGCGCCTGCAATGCCCGGTGTGACAGATCGTTGGGGGACACCAGCGACGCCTGACCGGCAATCTTGTCCCGCAAGCGCGGCGGCAGTCCGTAACCGACAATCCAGTGGTTGAGCAGCGCGAAAACCTCATAGGCTTCCTCAAAACGGAAGGCTGGCCGCGCGCGCTCGTCAACGATGGCACCTTGGTCAGCCAGCAGTTTGGCAGCATGGCGCACACCGTCCGAGACAGCGCTGTCCACCGGCGCAAAAGCTTCATCCAGCCAAACCGCCACGCGCAGGCCTTTGGGCGTGAGATGGCGCGGCGCAGCGAGGGTAGGGCCAGCAATGCCGATGTTTCTGGGGCCTGAGAGAATGGGCAGCAGCAGATCAAGATCAGCCGCATGGCGTGTCATCGGGCCGATGGCGACCAACTCGACATTGCGGTCTGTCCGCTTTTCGGGTGGAGGCGGAATGATGCCCCAGTTGGAGACAAGCCCCCAGCTCGATTTCAGGCCATGAATACCGTTTGTGGCTGTAGGCCAGCGCACGGAGCTACCTTGGTCCGAGCCAATCTCGAAGCTGCTCATGCCGGTGGCAACCGCCACCGCTGCACCACCTGATGATCCGCCGGATGAGAAGGTCGGATTCCACGGATTGCTGGTGAAGCCATGCATGGGATTGACGCTTTGAAAATCACCGGAGAAAACCGGCACATTGGTGCGTCCAATGAGGATGGCACCAGCCTGCCGCAGGCGCGCGACCGCGACAGCATCCACTGTTGGCACGCGGTCTTTAAGGCCGGGGCTGCCGCCGGTGGAGGGAAAGCCCTCCACATCCATCGCGTCCTTGATGGTGATGGGCAGACCTTCCAGCGGGCGCGCTGTGCCGGACTTCAGGCGCTCGTCTGCCATATTGGCAGCAGAAGTTGCTTTAGCATCGTCACGAAACACAATGGCGTTCAGCGCAGGGTTGAGCTTGTCGATGCGTGCAAGCGTCAGATCAAGGAGCTCCTTTGCCGACAGCGCTTTTGTCTGAAGCAGCGTGATTTGCTCTGTGACAGACAGCAACAGCGGATCGATTGGGGCTCCGACAGCCATGTTATGCCTTGCTGGCGCGGGTGCGCACAGTATCGCGCCAGGCGGTAATGATGCCATCAAGTACGCCCAGATCCTGCGCCGGCAACTTGCCCAGTGTTTCAGCCACGAAAGCCTTCTGCAACCGAATGCCTTCATCCGCCACCACGCGGCCTGCCTCTGTCAGAAACAGCGCATTGGAGCGGCGATCACCCGGCGCATTGCGGCGCTCGACAAAGCCTGCGTCTACCAGACGGTCAATGAGACCCGAGACATTGCCCTTGGTCACGTAAAGGCGAGTCGCCAGATCACTCTGCGACAGGCCCTGCTGTTCTGTCAGTGTCGACAGCACATCGAACTGCGGTATGGACAGTCCGGTTGGTTTCAATGTCTGGCCCATTTCCGCAAAAACCCGCTGATGCAGGCGAATAAAGCGAAAATAGGTGCGATCTGGCGTAATGGAGTTCGGCATTGGTATTCCTGTGATGTCTGTCCGTAGCCGCCAAATGTAACTTGCGCAATATTTTGCCTAGAGGAGAATGGTATCAAGGCTAATAGCCGAAAGGCTGATTTTGTTCAGTATCTTTGTGTGTGGGGAGCAGAAAATGGCGGGTTTGTCGCAAGGTCTCATGCAGGACTGGCCGCTGCGCATTCACCGCATTCTGGATCATGCCGCGATCTATCACCCGGACCGCGCTATCGTCAGCCGTTCGGTCGAAGGGCCGGTTCACACAACAAACTACGCAGAGGTTCGCCGCCGTTCCTTGCAAATGGCCCAGCGTCTGGTTGCGGATGGATTGCAGCCGGGGGACCGTGTCGCCACGCTTGCCTGGAACACCTGGCGGCATCTTGAGGCTTGGTACGGTGCGACGGGCGCAGGCTGTGTCTACCACACGGTCAATCCACGTCTGTTCAAGGACCAGATCGCCTGGATCATCAATCACGCTGATGACAGGATCATGCTGACCGATCTCACCTTCGTGCCGTTGCTCGAATCCATTCAGGAGCAGATTCCGGGTGTTCGGCAGTTTGTTGTGCTGACGGATGCCGCCAGCATGCCGCAAACAACCTTGCGGAACGCGGTTGCCTATGAAGACTGGATCGGCAGCGTTGACGGGGATTTTGACTGGGTTGCTGTGGATGAAAACGCCGCTGCCGGCATGGCTTATACCTCAGGCACCACGGGCAATCCCAAGGGGGTGGTTTATTCCCATCGCTCCAATGTGCTGCACGCCATGGCGGTGAACAACGGTGATTATCTCGGCCTGCGCGCCATGGATGTCGCCATGCCTGTTGTGCCGCTGTTTCATGCCAATGGTTGGTCCTTTGCCTTTGCCGCACCTATGGCGGGAGCTGGGCTGGTGCTGCCCGGAGCAAAGCTGGATGGAGCCAGCATCCACGAACTGCTGGAGGCTTATGACGTCACCGTCACGGCTGCTGTGCCCACGGTCTGGCTGTCGCTGCTGCAACATCTGGAGGCGACACAAGGCAAGATATCTTCCCTCAAACGTGTGGTGATCGGCGGCTCGGCATGCCCGCGCGCCATGACAGAGGCTTTCGAGAGGAAATACGGCGTTGACGTGAACCACGCATGGGGCATGACGGAGATGAGCCCGCTGGGGTCTTTCTGCTCGCTGAAACCAGAGACAGCAGCGCTTGAAAACGATGCTCTTTATGATCTCAAGGTGAAGCAGGGCCACCCGCCTTTCACGGTGGAAATGAAAATCACGGATGATTCGGGTCAGCGCCGCCCATGGGATGGCACAACCTTCGGCCGCCTCAAGGTAAGAGGCCCTGCGGTGGCTGCAAGCTATTTCCGCAACGAGGGCGAGAGCATTCTGGATGCCGAAGGGTTCTTCGATACAGGCGATGTCGCGACCATCGATTCCAATGGCTACATGCAGATTACGGACCGCTCGAAGGACGTGATCAAATCAGGTGGCGAGTGGATATCTTCCATCGACATCGAGAACCTGGCCATGGGTCATCCGGATGTGGCGGAAGCTGCAGTCATTGGCATTGCGCATCCCAAATGGGACGAGCGCCCGCTGCTGATCATTCTGGCAAGGCAGGGTGCAGCACAGGACAAGGCTTCCATCCTGCGGTTTCTGGAAGGGAAGATAGCCAGGTGGTGGATGCCTGATGATGTAGTCTTTGTGGCTGAAATTCCCCATACCTCGACTGGCAAGATCCAGAAGACGACGCTGAGGGAGCAGTTCGCCGCATATCAATTTTCTGTGGGCTGACAAGTAAACACATCCTTGCCGCCATCTTCAAGCCATGTTCAGGTGCGCTGGCACATAGGACAGGCGATCAACAAGGAACTGATACCATGGCGCGATTCCGTTTCTCCGGCGCAGCTGTTGCCTCCGCATCATCTCTCGCAACCCTGCTCGTTGCGACAGCTGTTTCAGCAGCCGAGCCTGTGACCGTGAATTACACCATGGCGCTTGCGGGCCTGCCCATTGGTTCTGCAACACTGGTTCTGACACCCAACGGCACGACAACGTTGGTGGCTGTGGTTGGCAAGGCGGGTGGCCCTTTCGAGATCGGCCGCATGAGCGCATCAGCTGTTGTGGGTCCCGGGCAGGTGACAGCCAAAAGCGATTCCGGCTCAGGAAAAAACGCCTCATCAGCCACGCTTGTGTCGCGTGGTGCACCGGGCAGCAGCAATTTCTCCTACACCGGACAAACCAACCGCGGACCCGGCAAGGTGGCGATGATCCTCAGCGGAGGCCGCCCGACATCTCTCGATGTGGCGATTCCTGACAATCCCAAAGCGGTGCGCGCGCCACTGACAGACAGCCACAAGACGGGCGTTGTTGATCCACTGTCAGTTCTCAGCCTGCTGGTGCAGCCCGGCGGCACGATGCGGCCAGAGGGCATTTGCGGTCGAAACCACGCGGTTTTCACCGGTCAGGCACGCTTTAACCTGCAAGGGGGGAATGCCACAGACGCCAATGTGAGAGGCTTGCCCGAGGGCTGGAGCGCTGTCAGCTGCCGTGTCACCTACACCCCGGTAGCGGGGCACCGAATCGACAAGAACATCAACGCGGCACAGGTGAGGACCGCCAATCTTGTCTTCGCGAAGTCACCCGCTGGAGACAAGAACGTGCTCTGGAGCCTCTCTGTTCCCGGCAGCTTTGGTTCATTTTCGCTGGCGGCAAACGGCGTGAAGTAATCAATCGCCTTGCAAGGCTTGTAACAAGGTTGGCGCACTGATATCGGATCTTGGAGACGTCCTTCAAAAGCTGGCTCAATGATTACGCATACCCTTGCAGGCATTCCGGTTGATTTCATTCTCTTCGCCCTGACCCTGCTGGGCGTGGCCCTGTTTCACAACCACACGCTTCGAGTCGCGCTCGCAGGTCTTGCAACGATCTCGCTTTATAAAATCCTGTTCACCGGCTTCAAAACCGGGGTCGGTCTGGCTGGCTTTGCAGGCCACATGGCGCATGAATGGGTGACGCTTGCCAACCTTTTCATGATGTTGATGGGCTTCGCCCTGTTGTCGCGGCACTTCGAGCAGAGTGAGCTTCCGTCGCTAATGCCAGACTATCTGCCCGATGACTGGAAGGGCGGGTTTTGCCTGCTGGTGTTGATTTTCATCCTCTCCAGCTTTCTGGATAATATTGCTGCGGCGTTGATCGGCGGCGTTGTTGCAAGACAGGTTTTCAACGGCAAGGTGCACATCGGCTATCTCGCGGCGATTGTTGCAGCCTCAAACGCCGGTGGCTCCGGCTCAGTGGTGGGAGACACCACAACCACCATGATGTGGATTGCCGGTGTCAGCCCGCTCAAGGTGGTGGATGCCTATGTGGCCGCGGTGGTCGCGCTGGTGGTTTGCGGTATTCCGGCGGCCCTCCAGCAACACCGCTATGCGCCCATTACCAAGGATGCGCCCGCAGGTCTGCATGTCGACTGGACGCGCGTGGGAATCGTCTTTCTCATCCTGTTTGTGGCGATATCCGCCAATGTCATTGCGAACCAGAAAGCCAAGTTTCTGCTCGATATCCTGCCGGTGATCGGCCTTGCCGTCTGGGTAGCTATTTTTGCTACAGCCGCGATTCGGAAGCCCGACTGGTCCATCATGCCTGAGACATTCAAGGGCACGCTGTTTCTGCTGGCGCTTGTTACCTGCGCTTCGATGATGCCCGTCGACAAGTTGCCTGCGCCTTCCTGGCAAACCACCATGGGGCTCGGTTTTGTTTCCGCTGTGTTCGATAACATCCCGCTGACAGCTCTTGCCTTGAAGCAGGGCGGCTATGACTGGGGCATGCTGGCCTATGCCGTTGGCTTTGGGGGCTCGATGATCTGGTTTGGATCATCCGCCGGTGTTGCCCTCGCCAGCATGTATCCCGAGGCCCGTTCTGTCGGGCGCTGGATCACCGGTGGTTGGCATGTGGCTGTGGCCTATGTTGCTGGATTCGTTGTGATGTTGCTGGTTCTTGGCTGGCATCCTGATGTAAAATAGCGCATTCATTCACAAGATTTGTGCAATCTATCGGAATTTTGCATAGCTGGCTTGCGTTCAAGCTCTGTTCAGGGCGCATAACCAAATTGCTGCATTGCAATATTTTCCCCTTTCATCCAGAAGGGCGGCAATTGATCAAATCAGTTTCAGGCGGCAACCATTGTCACTGAAAGCGTTTGCAAGGACATGGGTGCAGCAATGGCCAAAACAGGTTCAGCGAAGTGGGTTTACACCTTCGGAGATGGCAAGGCTGAGGGCGAGGCAGGGATGAAAAACCTGTTGGGTGGCAAAGGGGCCAACCTTGCAGAAATGTCCAATCTGGGCCTGCCTGTGCCTCCCGGCTTCACCATCAGCACCGAGCTTTGCACAGCTTACTACGACAACAACAGGCAGTATCCTGACAGCCTGAAGGGCGAGGTTGATGCTGCGCTGAAGCACGTCGGCAAACTGACAGACCGCGCCTTTGGCGATGCCAAGAACCCGCTTCTGGTATCGGTGCGCTCCGGTGCGCGCGCCTCGATGCCCGGCATGATGGACACTGTCCTGAACCTCGGCCTCAATGACATCACCGTGCAGGCATTGGCTGAAGGTGGCGGCGAGCGCTTCGCCTACGACAGCTACCGCCGCTTCATCACCATGTATTCCAACGTGGTGCTCGGCATTGATCACCACCACTTCGAGGACATTCTTGAAGAGTATAAAGAGCGCCGAAACCTGACGCTCGACACCGACCTGAAGGCAGAGGACTGGAAGGCGCTGATTCCGCAGTACAAGGCCATGGTTGAGGAAACCCTCGGCAAGCCTTTCCCGCAGGACCCATCCGAGCAGCTCTGGGGCGCGATTGGCGCTGTGTTCGGCTCGTGGATGAACGCCCGCGCTATCAAGTATCGCGACATGCACGATATCCCGGCTTCCTGGGGCACGGCGGTCAACATCCAGGCCATGGTCTTCGGCAACATGGGCGATACGTCTGCCACCGGCGTTGCCTTCACGCGCAATCCATCCACCGGCGAAAAGGCGCTCTACGGCGAGTTCCTCATCAACGCACAGGGCGAGGATGTGGTGGCCGGCATCCGCACACCGCAGGACATCACGGAAGTCGCGCGCAAGGCCGCTGGCTCCAACAAGGCGTCGATGGAATCCGCCATGCCTGTCGCCTACGGCGAGTTGGTGCGCATCTACGGTATTCTGGAAAAGCACTACCGCGACATGCAGGACATGGAGTTCACGGTTGAGCGCGGCAAATTGTGGATGCTGCAGACCCGCAACGGCAAGCGCACCGCCAAGGCTGCCCTCAAGATCGCAGT
>JBOFGV010000119.1:0-10618 GCA_051649305.1 Beijerinckiaceae bacterium | reverse complement strand
ATGCATCTGCTTTCGGTGGGTTGATAGCAGGCGGCGTTGCAGCCTCTCTGGTGTCCGTAAACGGGGCTGCTTCCATTTCTGGTCTTGCGGCTGGCGGGGCGCTTTCCACAGTCACGGTGAGTGCGAGCGGCAGTTTGGGCGCTTCCGCATTCGGAGTGGCGCAGAGTGCGATTGCCGTCAGTGCCTCGTGCCAGCCTTACGGCTTGGGCTTTATGAAAGCCAGTACGGTTGATACCTCAGTTCTTACGCCTCAGGCGATTGCAGCATCTGTTTGGTCTGCCCTGTCTGTAGACAACAACACCTTTGGCACCATGGGCGCCAAGGTTAACGCCTCTGGAGCGGCCAGCGATCCATGGTCAGTGCAGCTAGAAGGCACTTACACGGCCGCCGACCTGATGCGGATCATGTCAGCGGTCCTGGCTGGGGAACTTTCGGGTGGAGGAACGACAGTGGAAACGTTCCGTTCCGTCGATGACGCTCGCAATGTTGTCGTCGCGAGTGTGGACTCCTCCGGCAACCGCACCTCAGTGGTCCTGACGCCATAATGTTGAAAGCCAGGTTTTTCGCAGCGCGGCATTTCGCTGCCAAGCTGTTTGGTATCAGGTCTGTCGCAGTAACCTACTTTGACACGTCGTCGGTCGCGTCTGGCACTGGTGAGTTTATCGACAATCGTCCGAGAGTTGGGGGGTATCGCCGCCCAACGCCACAACGGCGCGTGGTCGAACCGCCACGGCGGGCACCGCAGCGGATCACAATTCTGATCCCGGCCTTCTCTTCTGCGGCAGCCTTCGGCTCGGTTGTGCGCGCCAACTGCAGCCGCTTGGTTTCGACCGCATCATCTGCGGCGGGTAGATCTGAAACGGTTGCCTTCACCAGTGTCGAAATGTCGGTTTCGGCGCTGTCTGAGAATTCAGCGAGTGGATTCGGAGGGAACGCCTCTCTTGTCGTGGGCACCGCGTCTGAAAGCGCCGGCCATGGAGAGATTGCCCGCGCATTCGCTCTGAACGTCTACACATTTTCACAGCCGGGCGCGGAGCCGCTTCACCTCACGCAAGACGAAGCTGCCTTGCTCGTCAGCTTGGCCGCTTAGGAGATCAGCAATGACTGACCAAGAAGTTTCGATCGACGAATTCATGTCGCGCAGGAAATCGTCTTCGCGAGACGCAATCATTTTCAAGGCTGTTCGGTCGCCGGCTTCCTGGAATAAGCAGGCGCGATCGGCTCGCTTCGTCATGACCACCCAGTCTGCTGATCGCGATGGTGATATCGTTTTCACTGATGGCATTGACCTGACCGAGTTCACCAAAAATCCGGTTGCCCTTCTGAACCACCGTAGCGCTGACTTGATTGGCTCATGGGCAAATGTGGTCAAGGGCAGCAAGAAGATGGAGGGGGATGTCGTTCTTGCCAAGGAGGGTACAAGTCCTGAAGTGGACAAGACGGAGAAGCTTATTGATCAAGGTCTTCTCCGCGCAGCTTCCATTGGCTTTATTCCGAAGACGATCAAGCGGATCGTCATGGAAGACGGGACGCCGACTTGGTCTTTCGAAATCGTGGCTTCTGAGCTTGTTGAATGCTCGGTTGTCACAATTCCGGCGAACAGCCAGGCTCTGATCAAGGGCGCACAGGGCGGTGAAGAAATCCGACTGGCGCGCGACCTCATCGAAGAAATCTTCGATGTCTACATGAAAGACCCGGCTACCGGCCTGATCATCCCCAAATCTGAATACGAGGCCGCTCGCAAGGCTCTGGATGGCGACAAGACATTCCTGACCGTCAAGGCATTGGACGACATTGAGCCTCCCAAGGGCTTCCTCAAACGGATCACGGACGCCGTGATTTCAGCCTTCCCGAATGCGCAGGCTGAAGCCGCGCTGAAGGCGGCTGAGCAACAGGCTTTGGCTGATGCTGAAGCCTCTGCACCCAAGAAACTCACAGATGCCGAGAAGGACGCTCTCCGAGCGCGATCCAAGGCTGTCAGGGCCAAGGCGGACGCCGCGTTGGCGACCTGACCACAGTCCACATCGCCGGTCGAAAGACCACACCAGCCGCTCCGCAAGGGCGGCTTTTTTTATGGAGAAATCAGGATGAAAACCCTGAACGAACTGCGCAAGGCCCTTGCGGATCAGATCAAGGCCCTCGCTGACATTGAAACCAAGGCGCTCGCTGACGAGGCTACGGAAGCTGACCGCAAGGCCTTCGATGACGCCGCTACGGCGATCGAAGCTGTAGAAGCGAACATCAAGCGCCTGGAACGTTCTGAGCGCCTGAAGGGCATCGACACTCTTCCTTCGCAGGATCGTACTGACCAGCCCCGCACGCCCGCGGCTGCCAAGAAAGACCTCACCAAGGTCGAGAAGCTTGGTCTGGTCATGCACAGCATGATCAAGGCAAAGAACGAGGAAGGCCGCCAGGGCCCACGTGCCGTGTTCGAGCAGATGGAGAAAGACGGCTACGGTGAAGTGGCTTCCGAATTCGCGGTTGCTCAGAAGAACATGGTGACCACCACCAACTCTTCTGGCGGCTTCGCTGTCCCTCCTGATTTCAACCCTGAAATCTATGAGACACTGAGCCCTTATTCGGCCTTCATGCGTGGTGGCCCGAATGTCCAGGCTATGCCGAACGGTAACTATCGCCAGTCTGCGATGGCATCCCGTCCGAGTGCCAGCTACCGGGCTGAAGCAGCGCGCATCGACTCGTCCGTGGCGACCTTGCGCGACATCAGCATGAGCGCGAAGCTCCTGTCAGCACTCGTGCCAATGTCAAACCAGCTGATCGCCTACACTGGTGGCCGTGCGTGGACTGCTGCCGCCAATGAAATGGCGAAGGCAATTGGTATCACGCTGGATACCGCGATGATCCGTGGTAACGGCACCGCCCCGAACCCGCGCGGCCTTCACAACATCGTTGGCATCGGTTCTTTCAACGCTGCCGCTGGTACTGCTCCATCCAAGGCTGTTGTTGATGCGGCTGTTCGTCCGCTTCTCAATGCCATTGAGTCTTTCCCAGAACTCCAGGGCAGCGTTGCCTGGATGGGAACGCAGCGTGTCAAGGGCTACCTGACCGACCTGATGACGGCGGGCGGCGAAACCAACGCCTACCCGACCATGGACAGCACTTCCCCTCGCTTCAAGGATTATCCGTTCCTGGTCACCGGCCAGATTCCCAACAACCTTGGCGCGGGCACCAACGAATCCGAATTGTCGCTCGTCGCCTTCAGTCAGGTTCTGTTCGGTGAAACGCAGGGCCTCACTCTGTCGATCTCCGATCAGGCGTCGTACTTCGACGGCACCAACCACATCTCTTCCTTCCAGCACGAACTGACCTTGATCAAGGCCACGCTCAGCCATGACGTGGCAATCAAGTACAGCGAAGCGGTTCAAATCCTGCGCACCGTGCAGTGGGGCGCTTAATCATCTCCGTTGAGTGACCTTGTGGCCGGCATGAGGCCGGCCACACCCAACTTTCGTGCAGATTTTCAACTGGAGAATTAGAATGCCAACCACTTACACCGTCATCAAATCCACCGGCATGGTCCCGGTGCGGATTATCGACGCCTCTCGCCTCCTTACAGGTGCAGACGGCGATCTTCTTGGCCTTGCGCCTCTTCAGGCCCACGGGGCAATCAACTCTGGTATCGTTGAGCCGGCGAATGCTCCAGAGGGCCTTGAAACCGTCCAGGTCGAAGCTGTCACTTCCAAGACTGAGGCTGGTGACATCACCACCTTCAAAGAGGTGACAGCGGCGCCGGCCAAGCCAGCAGCCCCGGTAGCCCCGGCGCCTGCCAAACCTGCGACCTGAGGACTGACACATGCCCCAGATCAAAGTGATGAGATGGAACAATCAGTGTCCGGTGATGTTTGTCAAAGATCATGATCTTGCTCCCAAGGACACCATCCGCTGCCTGGACCCGGTTGTCGCGAAAGTGACCATCAATCAAGGCTACGGTAAGGTCCATGTGTTCAAGCCACCTCGCGAAGACATGATCGAAATTGAGGTTGATGACGATTGGAACCCTGTTCCAGTCGTCGTGCAAGAGGCTCAGCCATTTATGGCGCCCGTTGAACCGATGGTCAGCGCAACTCCTGAAGTTCCAGCGCTGCCACCCACGCCTGAGCCGGAAGCTGTGCCTGCTCCTTCAGGCCCGTGATGCTGAGCTACGCCAAAAAGCCACTGACCAACTACAGGATCAAAGACCATGGACCTTCGGATCATAACGACGGAACCATGGTCTCCTGTGGCGCCGGCCGAGCTGCGCGCGAACAACCGATCTTGGGCGACGAACGAAGATACCCTTCTCGCGACGTTCGTTTCAGCAGTAACGCGGTATGTGGAGCAGAGATGCCAGATCAGCATCTTGGGGCGGGTGCTTCGGCTCTCGCTTCCAAACTGGACTGACGGGCTGGAACTTCCTGCCCCACCGCTTCGTTTTGCAGCCAATGCGGAGCCTGAAACTGCGGTCACGATCCAATATCGGAACAGCGCAGGCGTCCTCACAGCGGCGCCAGCCGATCTGTATCGCCTGTCTTTCAAGGATCAGATATGGTCATTGATCCGCGGGGCAGACAGCCTGCCGGCGCTGCAGGACACCCCGCGCGCCGTACAGATCGATTACTCTGTTGGCTATCGCGACCAATCTCATCTTTCTGCAGACGCGCCAGACCTTCGCGACGTGATCATGTTGCTGGCAGCCAGCCGTGACCTGAACCGCGAAGCGACCATCATGGAGCCGCGCGCACTGCAGGTAAGCCGCAAGATCGAATTTGGGGTTGATGAAATGCTGAAGCCCTATCGTGTCATGACACGCTACGGCTCCATGTGGAGCGCCGTCTTGTGAGGTCCGGCGTTCGGTCGTCGCCAGTCGAGATATGGCGTCCTGGCGATCAAACCACAGATGGCGAACCTAACCCGTCTCCAACTCTTTTGAAGACCGTTTTCGCTCAGGTTTATCCCTTGCGCGGACGGGAAACTTCAGATGGTGGTGAGCGACAGTCTTACGTCACCTATCGCGCTCGGTTTCGCTACTTTGATGTGGAAGATGTGACCGCGGTCATGTCTGTGCGCTTCTCTGGAAAGCGCTTCAATATCACGGCTGTGATGCCCGACCTCATGACCAGGAAAACCATCGACATGGATTTGGTTGAGCAGGACAAGGGCGTCACCTGATATGGCGCGCTCAGGAGTGAAGGGCGTGGCAAAGGTGGCCCGTCGCCTGCAGATCATGGGGTCGGCAGTCACGCCAGCAGCAGTCCACAAAGCGCATGAGGCCGCTCTCCTTCCCATGCGTGCAGAGGCTGCCCTGAACCTGGCTTTGAATGGTTCTGACAAGGGCAGGGGCATGTCTGACCTGATCAAGGTCGAGCACGAAACAAAGAACCGCTCACTCCTGGGCCTTACGGGGCACATGCGAAAGATCGGCCACTTCATTGAGCTGGGCACAGCGCCTCATATGTTTGGGGGCAAGGTTCACCCCGGCGCTAGCCCGAAGCCGTTCCTGCGTCCTGCTTTCGATTCCGGATCGCGTGCTGCTCTCAACGCAGCGGGGACAGCAATACTAGCTTCTATTTCTCAGGTAGGCCGCCGTAACGGTGGAAAAGGCGAAGCTTAGAAATGGCATCTTTCCCGTTGCAGCCTCTGCGCAAATTCCTGCTTGCAGACCCTGCTATCGTGACTGTTGTCGGTCAGCGCATCTATTTGCTGCAAGTGGAGCAGAACGCAATAGCTCCGCACATTCTGCTTTCGCCCATCACGATGCGCGGCAATCGTGAATTGAATTCCTACGGGCCAGCCTCTGCCAGGGTCCAGATCGATATCAGGTCTTCATCCTTGGATGGCGCGACAGGCGCCAACACAATCGGTGATCTTGTTCATACCAGACTGGAGGGCTTCCGTGGCCTTCTGGACACTCTGGCTGTCGAGCGCTGCTACAACATCATGGATGGAATGCTCTTCGACGATCCGTCGAGGCTGATCCGCCGCATCATCGATTTTGAGGTTCACTTCGCATCCTGACCATCGCGGCAGGCTGAGTGAAGGCTGGGCTTAGCCCGGCAATTCCCACACATCACAGGAGAAAAACACCATGGCAACTTACCGTGGCTCAAACAGCACGATTGAAATTGGATCGACGGCCGACCCGACAACCGCAATCTGGACCGTCATCCAGCAGGTCACAGAATTCACGATCGAATCTACGGTTGACCAACTCGACGCTTCAACACTTGCGTCAACGCAGATGGAGTACATCCCGGCTCTCCGCGACTCTGCAGAGATTAGCCTGACGATGAACTACGATCCTTCTCTGGCCACACAGAACGAGGTGGCTGGCCTGGAGGCTCTTTTCAACGCAGGGACACAGCGCGCTATCCGCATCACCAAGAATGGCACTGCAGTGAAGGAGCGCTACCCATCCTGCTTCGTCACGAATTCGAGCCGCAATTTCCAGCCAAACGAAATTCAGCGGCTGGAAATCACGCTCAAGTCCGGTGGCGCCGTTTCTTACCTGTAACATGCCTTATTGGCAGGAGACGCTAAATGGCTATTATTACCCCAGTTCCTAAGCCGGCCGCAGCAGCAAGCGCTGCTGCTCTGCCAGTCGCGACTGATCCGGTTGGTGATGAGATCGTCTGGAGTGGTGCCAGATGTTTCGTACTGTTTGAGAACAAGCACACTGCGGCGATCACGGTGCAGAGAGCGGTTGTCAAATCACAGGCGTGGGCTCCGGGTGTTGGTCCTGTTGTCACGCCGGGAGGAAGCGTTTCGATCCCGGCTAACGGGCTGCGCCTGTTCTGGCTTGATCCTTTGGAGGTTGATGCTTTCATCAATGCCAATGGTTATATCGGTTTCACGTACACTGGGCACAACCCAGCTCTTCTCATCTCTGCTTTCAGGTTCTGACCATGGCCAATAAATATCGTGGCAGCGTTCGTTTCCCTCTGTTTGAAGGAGTAGAGGGCTTCGAGAGCCTGTCAGACGTGGTTCTCCGGTACACCACCGGGGACCAGGTCAGACTTCAGGAAATGTTCAAGCCTGACGGGAAATCGATCGTCGTCAACATCCATTATGAAGGTGACCGGGCAGGAACGGCAACAATGGATGTCAGGGACTTCCGTTCAGTTCTTGAACCGTCCATCCGCTCTTATGTTCCTTCTGTCATCAAGCAAATGCTGCAGATCGGGATGAAGAAGGCTGAAGACGAGAAGACCAAGGTTTCAATCGCCGAAAGCACCTTTGAAGACCTGCCATTCACGTTTTCTGAGGCTGCTGGATATGTCTTGGATGCTTTCCTGCTTTCCCTTTTGGGCAAGACGGACGCTGAAGTTGCGGCAGATCAGGCAGCTTTGCAGCGTGCAGCAGAGCAAGCGCGCAAGACAGCGGAAGATGATGACCCCCCTTTTTTGACGGGGGCAGAGACTATATCGGAGCCATCCTTGATGCAGGAGCACGAGTTGGACTCGACCCCGATGCTGTCTGGGGCCTGACCCCGAACGAGATCACGCGATACGTCACTGCCCGAAACAAGGTTGAAGGCACTCGAATGATTGCCTGGTCGTGGCATACCGCGGCCTTGGCCGGCTCAGCATGGGCCGGGAAACTCAAGCCACTTTCTGAACTCATGAGAAAACTGGAACGCTGAACCATGGCCCTTGTCGTTGGAACACTTCAGGTTGTCCTGGAGACCCAAGGCATTGACAGGTTCAGCGGAAGCATGCGCAATGCTTCAACTGAGGTGCGGCGTTCCAGCGCGCAGATGACCACGGCCTTGGGCCGGACAACGTCATCTGTCAGCTCCCTGAGCCGGTCAGCAAGCCAGATGACTGCTGGCAATTCATTCCGCGCCTTGGGTGTCTCTATCCTTCGCGCCAATGACGCTGCAACGCAGCTAAAATCAACGATGCTTCTTTTGCCAGCCCTTATGGGCGGTATTGGGGCCGCGGCGCTGGTCCGATCGACCGGCCAGCTTGCCGAATCGGCTGCGCAAATTCGCAACCGGCTGTCTGTCGTTACGCAGACGACATCAGAGCGGGTAGCCCTTGAGCAGCGTACATTTGAGATCGCGCAGCGCACTCGCTCGGAATACAACGGTACCGCCATGCTCATTTCGCGCATGGTGCAAGCCAGCCAGAATCTCGGTCGTTCTCAGAGTGACGTTCTCCGCTTTGTAGAGTCTGTCCAGCAAACCGCTCAGATCAGCGGCGCTGGCACCATGGAAGCCCGCGCCGCTGCGATGCAGTTGGCACAAGGCCTTGGCTCCGGGCGGTTCGCTGGAGACGAACTGAAGTCCGTCCTCGAAAACAACATCGCTCTCGCACAGGTTCTGGCTGAAGAGCTTGCTGGTGGCTCTGTCGGGCGGTTGCGTGACATGGGCTCTGAAGGTCTTCTGGATGCCCAGAAGGTCATGGACGCGGTGCTGCGCCGGTCCAAAGACATCGGAGCCACTTTCTCCAAGCAGGGGGCATTGCCTTCAGCCGGGATCACCCTGCTCACCAACGCTCTGACGAAGTACGTTGGCGAGCTTGACCAGTCGCTTGGTGGTTCGCAGGCCCTCTTCAATATCATGCAGCGCCTTGCCGATATCATTCCAGTCGTAGGTAACGCTGCCTTGGTTGCTGGTGCGCTCATTTCCGGCTCATTCATCGGCCGCGGGCTCACCAGCGCTGGTGGTGGCATTTCGGCGATGCGAGCCGCAAGCGCCAAGCTTGTCGATATGAAAAAACAGGAGACCAAGGCTGCTGCTGAAGCTGCAAGCGCCGAGCTTGCTCAAGCACAGCAAAGAGCAAAAATCTTGGCGCTTCAGGAGGCCACTGCCAGGGCAGCGCCAGATGACGCAGTTGCTTCAAGAAGTACCGTTGCTCAGTCTCAGAGGGACCAAGCCAAGCTGGTAGCCTTGGGCAAGATCAAAGAGTCTGAAGCCAAGAAGCTGGCGAAGCTTGATGATGAAGCGATCAAGAGCACTGCACGCGTTGCTGACCTGACTGTGGCTGGCCAGGATAAGGCGTCGGCTGCGATCCGTCGAGCAACGCAGCAGCGCCAGGCTGCTTATGCTGCCGAGCAGAAAAGCCTTTATAGCGTCCAGCAGCAAGCCGAAAAGAACGCACTTGCTCTGTCTCGCCTGCAGAACTCAAAGCTCCCGGCTCAACAAGTCAAAACAGCCCGGCTCAGCCAGTCGATTGACGAAAACAATCCGGAATCTGTTCGCCGTTACACTCAGGAACTTCAGCGCCTTGAGCGGATTGAATCTCAAATTGCACAACGCCGCCAAAGAGACGCTGGGTTTGGGAGCACGCTTACGCTCCAGGCCGCTGCTGTCCGACAGGCAGAGGCAGCTTCTCGCGCAACTCTCAGCGCGGACGAGGCTCGTCTCGACAATGCCAAAAGCCTGATTGCGGCCAACTCCACTCTTTCAAAGATCAACGATCGTCAAGTCCAGCAGCGCCAGAAGCTTGCCGATCTGGACCAGAAGATAGCTCAGCAAGCGCAGCGATCTGTAGGCTCCAGCACTCAAGTTTCTCTTGAGGCAGAATCGAACCGCGCCGCTCAGACCTTGGCCTTGGCCGATGCCAACGATGCGCTGGTTCGGTCGATGGACGCCGAAAAGACAGCCAAGTTTAACGCTGGTCTTGCCGAACAGGCTCGGCAGATGACCCGAGCCCACGCTGCAGCTGCCGGCGCCATGCGCGTGATGGGCAGCTTCTACAGCTTTATTGGCGGCCCGTGGGGTCTAGCCCTTGCGGGCTTGTCTGCTGGGTTGGCTGCATATGGTCTCAGTACGGCGAAGGCAGCCGCGGAGACGGAAAAGTACAAGGCAGCACTTAATGACCTGCCAGCGCTTTTGGAGCGTGTGCGGGAAGCTCAGGAGCGCGCATTCGCAGGCGGCGGTTCTGTAGGCGATCTGATCTCCGCACAGGCTGAAGTGGCAAAGCTTACCAGCGGCATGCGGGATCAGATTGAGGCTGTTTTCCGGGAGGTTGCGCAGTCTCAGGATGTGCAAGCTTTGCGCACTCTTCTTCAGGATATCGGCTTGAAGCTAAGTGCTCCATCGCCAGGCACGCGCAGCGGGGTCGCGGACGGCGGTCTGGCGAACATGATCGCCACTTTGCGCACAACAGAACTCACGACAGACCAGGTGAAGCGGTTGACGGACGGCCTTCTCAAGATGGCCGAAGCGTCTGGTATGCCTATCGCTGATCTGGCACGCATCGCTGAAGAGCTTCGATCTTTCGAAAAAGCTGTGCCAGGCGTCAACGAGTTGACCAAAAGCGTCATCAGGCTCGACGGGGCGCTCAACACGATCAGGCCTAGGTCAGCGACCGAGCAGATATCAAGCCAGGCAAAGGATCAAGCCCAGGCGGCCAAGAACAGCGCTGATGCTTATCGGCAGGCACAGGACAGCCGCACAACAGCGCTTAGGCAGTTCGGTGAAGAACAGGCAGGGTCCATCCGATTGGCGGAGGAAGAACTTCGTCTTGTCGGGGCCAATGCTGTCGAGCGCGCCGTGTTACTCGCCCGCATCCAGGCGGAAAATGAGCTGCGCCAGCGCGGTCTTTCGATCGCAACTCAGGAAGGTCAGGTCTATCTCAAGAATGCTGAGCAGCTTGCTCGCCTTTCTGCCCAAAAG
>JBOFGV010000118.1:0-23223 GCA_051649305.1 Beijerinckiaceae bacterium | reverse complement strand
GCTAATGTGTTCGGCAATCAAGCCTTCAACAATCCCATGCGAGGCGCTGTCGAGTGCCGCCGTCGGTTCATCCAGCAACCAGAGCGGTCTTTCACTCACCAACAGCCGAGCCAATGCTGCACGGCGGCGCTGTCCGGCTGAAAGCACACCCACTGGTAGATCAAGCAGGCGCGTGATCGCAAGGCGTTCAGCCGCTTGATCAATGGCTTTGCTTTCGCCGAGCAGGTGGCCAGCGAAAGCGAGGTTCTCCCGCACAGTCAGAGCCGCGCGCAAGCCATCGCGGTGGCCAATGAAATGCAGACCGTGTGTATGAGGCGCATCTTCTTTCAAGCCGGAAAAAACAATGGTGCCTTCATCCTGTCGCTTGAGGCCAGCCAGCGTGCGAAGCAGGGTCGTCTTGCCCGCCCCGTTTGGGCCGGTGATGACAAGGCCTTCGCCGCTGGTCAGTTGAAACGAGAGCCCCGCAAAAAGCCGGTACTCGCCTGCAGAGCAGGCAAGGTTCGAGACGGCAAAAGTGCAGGCATTTTTCAAAAGGCTAAAACCAGTCATCAGTGTTATTGTTTCCACTACCCCGCTTTTTAAAAATGTTCTATAGAGCGCGCTGGCTGCGTCGTGCGCGAACCCGCGCGGGCATCCGGGCACACCCGGAGCGACGCGCGTCCCCTGACGCTTCTGGCCCTTCGATGACGTGGGTCCCACTCCCGCGTTTTCGTCGCCCGCCCAAAGTGGACTATCATTGCAGGATGCACCGATGACATCACTCGACAGCTTCAAGGCCCTCAAGAAACTGAAGGTCGGTTCCAAGACATACCATTATTATTCGCTGAAAGAGGCCGAAAAGAACGGCCTGGCTGGCATTTCCAATTTGCCTGTTTCCATGAAGGTGATGCTGGAAAATCTGCTTCGCCACGAAGACAACCGCTCTGTCAGCAAGAAAGACATTGAAGCTTTCGTCAAATGGCTGACCAACAAGGGCAAGAAGGAAGCCGAGATCGGCTTTCGCCCGGCCCGCGTGCTGATGCAGGATTTCACCGGCGTTCCTGCCGTGGTTGACCTTGCTGCCATGCGCGATGGCATGAAGGCGCTGGGTGGCAACCCTGACCTGATCAACCCATTGGTGCCGGTTGATCTCGTGATCGACCACTCGGTTGTGGTGGATTTCTTCGGCACAGCCAAGTCCCTCAGCCAGAACGTCAAGCGCGAGTATGAGCAGAATCAGGAGCGCTATAAGTTCCTGAAATGGGGCCAGGGCGCGTTCAAGAATTTCCGTGTTGTGCCGCCTGGCACAGGCATCTGCCATCAGGTGAACCTTGAGTATCTGGCCCAGACCGTCTGGACCAAGAAGGAAAAGGTGAAGAACAAGAAGGGCAAGGCTGAGACCATCGAGATCGCCTATCCTGACACCGTTGTTGGCACAGACTCGCACACCACCATGATCAACGCGCTCGGCGTGCTGGGCTGGGGTGTCGGCGGTATCGAGGCGGAAGCTGCGATGCTTGGCCAGCCACAGTCGATGCTGTTGCCAGAGGTTGTCGGCTTCAAGTTCACCGGCAAGCTGAAGGAAGGCGTCACGGCGACTGACCTTGTTCTGCTCGTGGTGCAGATGCTGCGCAAGAAGGGCGTTGTCTCGAAGTTCGTCGAGTTCTACGGCGCGGGCCTCAGCAACCTCACACTGGCTGATCGTGCTACCATCGCCAACATGGGTCCGGAATACGGTGCCACCTGTGGCTTCTTCCCGGTTGATGGCGAAACGCTGGATTACCTCACCATGTCTGGCCGCAAGGATGCGCGCATTGCACTCGTCGAGAAATACGCCAAGGCGCAGGGCATGTACCGCACGGCTGCTTCGCCAGAGCCTGTCTTCACTGATACGCTGGAACTTGATCTTTCCACCGTCAAGCCAGCTATGGCGGGTCCAAAGCGTCCGGAAGGCCGCATTGATCTTGAGTCTGTTGGTGCCGGTTTCGCCGCCGCTATGGAAAGCGACTACAAGAAGGCCGTCGAGATCAGCCGCCGCGTCAAGGTGGAAGGCAAGAACTTCGATCTCGGCCATGGCGACGTGGTGATTGCAGCGATCACATCCTGCACCAACACCTCGAACCCCTCTGTGCTGATTGGTGCTGGCATCTTGGCCCGCAACGCAGCTGCCAGAGGCCTCAAGACCAAGCCATGGGTGAAGACCTCGCTGGCTCCTGGATCGCAGGTGGTGGCGGAATATCTCGCCAACGCTGGTCTGCAGAAGGATCTCGACAAGCTCGGCTTCAACGTTGTCGGCTTTGGCTGCACAACCTGCATCGGCAACTCCGGCCCATTGGCGCCAGAGATTTCGAAGTCGATCAACGACAACGGCCTCATCGCGGCGTCGGTGCTTTCAGGCAACCGCAACTTCGAAGGCCGCGTGTCGCCGGATGCGCAGGCCAACTATCTCGCCTCGCCGCCTCTGGTGGTGGCCTATGCATTGGCTGGCACGGTGCAGATTGATCTGACAACAGAGCCACTGGGCATTGGCAAGGATGGCAAGCCGGTGTTCCTGAAGGACATCTGGCCCACTTCCAAGGAAATCCAGTCCTTCATCGCCAAGTACGTCACCAAGAAGCTGTTCAAGGCGAAATATGCCGACGTCTTCAAGGGCGACAGCAACTGGCAGAAGATCAAGACTGCCACCGGCCAGACCTACGCCTGGGACAACACCTCGACCTATGTGCAGAACCCGCCTTACTTCGAAGGCATCAAGAAGGCTGCAACCGGTGTCAGCGATGTTGTTGGCGCGCGCGTGCTTGGCCTTCTGGGCGACAAGATCACGACAGACCACATCTCGCCTGCCGGTTCCATCAAGGCGGCGTCACCGGCTGGCAAGTATCTGCTCGATAACAAGGTCGCTGCGGCTGACTTTAACCAGTACGGCACACGGCGTGGCAACCACGAGGTGATGATGCGTGGCACCTTCGCCAACATCCGCCTGCGCAACCACATGATGGGCCCGAACGGTCGGGAAGGTGGCTACACCATCCACTATCCATCGAAGGAAGAGATGCCAATTTACGATGCAGCGATGAAGTACAAGGCGGAGAAGACTCCGCTGGTGATCTTCGCCGGTATCGAATACGGCAACGGTTCCTCGCGTGACTGGGCTGCCAAGGGCACCAACCTGCTGGGCGTCAAGGCCGTGATTGCCCAGAGCTTCGAGCGTATCCACCGCTCCAACCTTGTGGGCATGGGCATTGTACCTTTCGTCTTCGAGGAAGGCACGAGCTGGCAGACACTGGGTCTGAAGGGCGATGAGACCGTCAGCATCAAGGGTCTGGACAAGATCAAGCCGCGCCAGAAGGTGGAAGCCGAGATCACATCGGCCGATGGCAAGGTGCAGAAAGTGTCGCTTGTGTGCCGTATCGATACACTGGATGAAATCGACTACTTCAGGAACGCAGGCATCCTGCAATACGTGCTTCGCGGTCTGGCCGCCTGAAACAAGGCTGTTTTGCCATAAAATACCAAGGCCGGGAGAAATCCCGGCCTTTTTTCATGGTGAAACAAAGGTATTTAAACCGATTTTGAGGAGTCCCCTCTTCTCCACGTTAACCTTCGTTACGAGCCGCAGACAGGAACCCTTTGATTTTATGCCAAATTTGTGGTAACACTTTATTCATAGTCAGGATTTCAGCCACAACGCAGCAGGATCGGCGTTCAGAACGCCTTTCAGGACCCCAAAATAGGTATTCGCCAAGCAGATGCTTCTGCCGTGGAATATCTTTTGTGTGTTTGTGGCCAGTCGATCTGTCTTGATGTTCGAAAATAGCTTCAGCTGTTTTGGAATATCTCACAGCAAAAGGGGTCAGACCTTTTTGCCAACTCACTGTGTGTTGGTGCCACCGTAAAAGGCACTATGCGACGATCAATCGCGAGGACAGGAATGAGCACGAAAAAAGCTGGTCAGCAGCGCCTTGGTTTCAAGACAGGCGAATTCATCATTTACCCCGCCCATGGCCTGGGCAAGATCGTCTCCATCGAAGAACAGGAAATAGCCGGTTTCAAACTTGAACTCTTTGTCGTCTCTTTCATGAAAGAGAAGATGACGTTGCGTGTGCCTACAGCCAAGATTGCCCAGGTCGGCATGCGCAAGCTGTCGGATGCTGCAACCATCACCAAGTCTCTGGAAGTGCTGACAGGCCGCGCCCGCATCAAGCGGACCATGTGGAGCCGTCGTGCGCAGGAGTACGAGGCGAAGATCAACTCCGGCGATATCATTGCGGTATCGGAAGTGGTGCGCGATCTCTATCGTTCGGATGCCCAGCCTGAGCAGTCCTATTCGGAGCGTCAGCTCTATGAGGCGGCTCTCGAGCGTCTGATGAGCGAAATCGCTGCTGTTGACGAGATCACGGATACAGAAGCGCTGAAGAAGATTGAGACAAGCCTTTCGAAGAACCCACGCCGCGCCAAGGTTGCATCTGATTCAGCTTCCGGTGAAGGTGATGATGAGGATGCCGACGAGGCAGAAGCCGCGTAACTACGGAATTTCCTGCTCCACAGGAATACAAAAAGGCCCGGCGGAAACGCCGGGTTTTTTGTTGGCTATGTCATTCCCGGCGAAAGCCGAGGGCATGACAGCGGCACATCTCTTGCGATGGTTTCTCCAAGGAGACACCATCATGAGCATTCTGCACCGTATCGGCACACATCTGCACCAAACTGCCCGTCGGCTTGTCCGCAAACAGGACGGCAATGTCACCATGCTGTTCGGCCTTGCCCTCATGCCTCTTATGGCGGCGACAGGCGCAGCGGTTGATTACAGCCGCGCCTCCGATGCACGCACGCAGCTTCAGGTCGCAATTGACTCAACCGTGCTGGCGATGGCCAAGCGCGCACCGCTCCTCACCGATGCCCAGCTGCGCACTGAAGCCGAGAAGCATTTTCAGGCCGTGCTCAAAGAGCGGCATGATCTGGCGGCCCTGCCGATCTCCGTCACCCGCAAGGACAAGAAGGTGCAGATCGCGGCAGCTGGCGTGTTGCCCACCACCTTCATGAAGCTCCTGGGCGTCTCCAAGATGGATGTGGCCTCTCTGGCTGAGGCAGGCACAGGCCAGCGCAAGGTTGAACTGGCTCTGGTGCTTGATAACACCGGCTCTATGGGTCGCCTCAACAAGATGGATGAATTGAAGAAGGCCACCCGCAACTTGCTCAATGCCGCTGAGAAAGTGGCCCCCATGGGCAGCGGCATGATGAAGGTGGCGCTGGTGCCGTTTGACACCGAGGTCAACGTCAACCCCAATGCCTATCGTTTCCAGAGCTGGCTGGCCTTCAATGAAGATGCGCGTGATGCAAGCTTCAATGATATCCGTGGCCGCATGGCGACCAGGGCTGGCTGGAATGGCTGCCTCACAGACCGTGGCGTTGGCTTCGAAAGCAATGACAAGCGGGTGGACATGACCCGTCCTGAATCCCTGCATCCCGCTGTCAGCTGCACAAATGGTTCGCTGGCCCGCATGCAGCCACTGACAGATAACTGGAGCGCCCTGCGCGCTGCTGCGGATACCATGCGCCCTTCGGGCTGCACCAACATCACCATTGGCGCGCGCTATGGCATGGCGGCCCTGTCCCCCTCCGAGCCGATTGGCGGTGGTGTTCCTTTCACCACGGCGGATGTCGACAAATACATGGTCATCCTGACCGATGGTGACAACACCCGGAACCGCTTCCTCAATGGTTGCGGTGGCCCGGACAAGACCACCGGTATCGACACCAGCACCCGCGCGATGTGCGATGACATCAAGAAAAAATCATCCCGCAGGGATGCCAAGGGCAATCCGATTCCCGATGTGAAGGTGTTCACTGTGCGCGTGATGGAAGGCAATGCCACCCTGCTGCGCGACTGCGCCACCAACGCCACGATGTACAAGGAAGTGACCGACGCTTCGCAGATCGACGCTGTGTTCAAGGAGATTTTGAGCGAGATCACCGCGCTTCGGTTGACGATGTAAATGTAGGCTCTCTGCCTATCATTGCATTGGTGGCGATCCATGCCTGAAGGCAGTATCGCCACCAACAAGATTTTGCTGCAAGCAATCGCTACTTAGCCTTCCTGGCCCGGCTGATAGCTGTCGATAGATACCAGTTGACCGCCGGATGCGGATGCCCTGTTTATTTCAGCCTCTACTGCTGCATAATCTCCCACAACAAGTCTGCGCTTGCGGCTGGAGTGTCGGAATGCCCCGATGAACTTTTGGTCCCGGTTTTCAGCATATGCGGCAAGATCGACAAGGTGCAGGTTGTTGCCTGCGAACTCGGCAACCTTGGACTTGAAGTCTGTTTCATTGGCACCCGCCCATAGTGCGTAGCCATCACTTCCTTCCCGGTAGACACCCGCAAACTTTCGAATGTTACCTTCAAGGAAAGTATCCACGGCCACGAGACGAAGACCCTGGTTACTGAGTTCTTGCCACTTGGCCTCAAAGCCTGCCCAATCGCTGACAGAAAGCGCATGTCGATCATTTCCAGAGCGGAAGACGCCAGCATACATTATGTTGTTGCCGTCCTGATATGTCGCCAGATCGACAAGGCGCAATCCTTGTGAGGACCACTCCTGCCATTTTGCTTCGAAGCTTGCCCATGGTGCAACCCAGAGTCCGTGTGCATCAGAGCCTTTTTCAAAAGTGCCGAGAAAAATGCGCTCGGATGTGTCACCAAAGCTGAATTCTCCGCTATCCCTGACAAAAGATGCGAGGCGCACTAGCCGTTTTCCATTTTCGTTTTCGTTTTTCCAACGCTGAATAAACCCGTCCCAACGATCAGAATAGATATGACGTTGTCTCAGCAGCAAGGGTTGCAGGAAGCGTTGAAAATTTCTCTGGTTCAAAGCCCTGCCAACATTCGTATTGTCCTGGAGGCGCCTCTGGAATGTTGATCCTCCGTCTTCAATAACGGCAGCAAAGCGTCGAGCAATTGTTAGTGCCTGATGGATCGCTGGGCGGATTGTGTACTCAATCATGTAGGAGCCTTCACTGCTCTGCGCCAACGGACTCCAGCGCGTACCTCCAAGCAGAAATCCTTCAGCCGGATTGACCGTCACCATCAGCAGCGGAAGGACATCATTGGCAGAGGTGCTGTCGTGCTCGAAGCCGGAGATCTGGATTGAAATCATGCCCTGGGGTCCGATTGGTACATTCGGAAATTCCCAATTTGGCGAATAAGCCGTATTGTCTTTCACGTCATCATTGGACCACGTGGCTGCTTGACCGTTGACAATACAGGTTAGCCTCCACTCTGCGCTTGATCCAGGTTCTGATGTTGTATTGACGCTCGAATCAACAACACGGATAGAGTTAATACTGACTGTTGCATGGGTTGCGGTAGGCATTTCGTCTCTCCATTGTTAATAATGATAGAGAAAATCAATTTTTATATTTCATGTAATTGATCTTCTCCATTCCTTTTATAAACTTTTTCTAATATTTTTGTTGTGAGAGAACTGTCTGTTAATTGTGAATTGAGCGTGAAAGTTTCCAGAATCCGCAAGGGAGAAACAGGGTCTTCTTGTTGGGAGAAAAAGCACTCACACAAAATCCTGTGGCAATACGATCACGCTCTTGATCTTCTGCCAGCTAAGCGATCTACTCCCTCCCAACAATAAAACATGTCTCGGGAGGACAGCATGGCGACACTCAGGGTCAATGGACGCAACAGGCGCGTCACGGCGGTTGGGTCCACGCCGTTGTTGTGGGTGCTGAGAGAGGACCTCAAACTCACAGGCACAAAATATGGTTGCGGTGTTGCTGCCTGTGGTGCCTGCACGGTCCATATCGATGGCAAGCCAGTCCGGTCCTGTTCACTGCCGCTTTCGGAAGCGATTGGTAAATCTGTGACAACCATTGAGGGTTTGCCGGGCGGCGAGAAGCATCCTCTCGTCAAGGCCTGGGTGGCGGAACAGGCTCCCCAGTGCGGCTATTGCCAGTCAGGCCAGATCATGCAGGCGGCAACGCTTTTGCAGGCGAAAAAGAACCCATCCCGCGAGGAGATTGTCCAGCACATGGATGGCAACATCTGCCGCTGTGGCAGCTACAACCAGATCATCGCTGCCGTACAGCGTGCCGGACGGGAGGGTTGAGCATGACACGCACAGTCACAGATCCCGCACCAATCCAGATGTCCCGTCGCGCCGTTCTGCGCGGAGCAGCCGGATTGACCTTCGCCTTTGCCTTGGATGGCGCAACAGAGGCTTTTGCGCAAACAGCGGCTCCCTCGGCTGCCGCTGCAACCGGCAATCTCAACGCCTATGTGAAAATCGCCAAGAACGGCATCATCACCATCATGGCTCCTGTGCCGGAGATGGGGCAGGCCACCAACACATCTTTGCCGTTGATTATCGCCGAAGAGCTTGATGCCAACTGGAACAAGGTACGGGTTGAAACAGCGCCGGTTGCAGCTGCCTATGATCACCCGATCTTCAGATCACAATTCGTGGTGGCCAGCCTTTCCACCCGCGCCTACTGGATGCCGCTTCGCACAGCGGGTGCACAGGCGCGTCGCGTGTTGATGGAAGCCGCCGCAGCCAAATGGAAAGTGCCGGTTTCCGAAGTCTCAACAGAACCCAGCATGGCAGTCCACGCCAAGTCAGGCCGCAAGCTGAGCTACGGCGAGATCGCAGCTTTTGCTGTCGTTCCGGCCACATTGCCGGAGATCAAACCAGCGGACCTCAAGCCCGTCGCCAGTTTCAGGTTGATAGGCAAGGATGTTCCCCGTGTTGACGTCGTGGCGAAGTCCACCGGTAAAGCAGTCTATGCGATTGATGCCCAGCTTCCTGGTATGGTCTTTGCCACTGTGGCCCGCGCGCCTGTGATGGGTGCCACGCCGAAATCACACAACGGCGATGCCCTGAAACAACGCAAAGGCATCACCCACATCATTCCCATGGATGGTGGCATCGGCATTGTGGGAGAACGTTTCGAAGCTGTGCTGGAGGCCCGCTCTGCGCTGAAGGTGGAATGGAACACTGCACCCGGATCAAGCTATGATTCTGTTGTTGGTCTTGAGAATTACCAGAATGATCTGCGTGATTCCGGCAAGGCAGGTGTCGTTGGCCGCAAGACCGGCGAAGCCATCGAAGCCCTTGGCAAGGCTACCCGCGTCATCACCGGCGAATACACGACCGATTATGTCGCCCATGTGCAGATGGAACCTTTGAGCTGTCTCGCCTCTGTCACGGCGACAGGCGTCGATATCTGGGCAGGCACGCAGTGGCCTAGTCGCGCACGGGATGAGGCTGCAAAAATTGCGGGCGTCGGACCAGAAAAGGTGAATTTCCGCATGATGCCGATGGGCGGAGGCTTTGGCCGCCGTGCCCATACCGAGAATATCAGCGAGGCTGTCACGCTTTCCAAAGCGGTCGGCAAGCCAGTCAAATTGATCTCGACCCGCGAGGACGATATCGCGAACAGCCACCTGCGTCCGATGACGGCCCACAAGCTGGATATCGGTCTGGATGCTGCAGGCAAGATCATCGCATGGAAGCATCGTCTCGCGGCGGATCTTGTGATTGTGGAGCTATACGGCAAGGCACGGCTTGAAGCGCAAAAGGGTGTTGATCACATCGTCATGGCCCATGCCGATGTACCTTACTACGATGTGGGTTCGCATCTGGCCGAGCACGTCTACCAGACACCGGGTGTGCGCACGGGTGCATGGCGCGGAATTGGTGCTGGCCCCAATGCCTTTGCCATTGAATCCATGATTGATGAACTGGCGAAAGACAGCGGCAAGGACCCGTTGGCCTATCGTCTGTCCATCATCAAAAATCCCCGTGCCAAAGCACTGCTTGAGGCTGTGGCCGGAATGTCCGGCTGGACCACATACCAGCGACGGGATGGTCGTTCTCTTGGTCTCGCCTTCTCACGGCTCGGTATTCCGCAACTTGGCGAGTCGATGGCCGCCACGGTTGTCGAAACCACGCTGAATTCCACAACAGGCAAAATCGGTGTCAGCCGCATCTGGTGCGCTGTTGATGCCGGATTGCCGATCCAGCCCCGCAATCTGCGTCATCAGGTGGAAGGGTCTCTGATCTGGGGTGTGTCCAGCGCGCTGACTGAACGGGCAACGGTCAAGAACGGCGCTGTGCAGCAAAGCAACTACACCGACTACGAAGTGCTGCGCGCCTCGGCCACACCCGAAGTTTTTGTAACCGTCATTCCGAGCGGCGACATACCTCTGCCCGTGGGTGAACTGGGCCTTGGCACAGTCATTCCCGCTGTTGCCAACGCCATTGCCAGCCAGACAGGCAAGCGGCTGCGCAATGCGCCCTTTACACGGGAGAGAGTGCTGACGGCGCTGAAGGCCTGATTGTCAGAACAGGAAATCTGTTTGCGTTACCTGTGAAACATCTATTCCGATCAATCGGATGGATGTCCCGCCAAGATTGCCGGAGCTGAAACCGATCAGGGTATCTGCTCCTGCGGTCGTGACTGTGATTGCCTGATTCAGGCTGGCTGAGCTGTATCCCATGCCGGTGAGATCAATGAGATCCTGCGCCAGTGCGTCTCTCATTGCAGTATCCCTGAACCGCGCGCTGCCGCCCGTATGGGCGCGCGGGCCATGGGCCGATGACTGGAAATCCAGAATGGTATCCTGCCCATGGTTGCCGGCGGATGTGTAGGCATACCTGTCGCTGCCCGCACCTCCCTGCATTGTGTCTTCGCCTGCACCTCCTGATATGACATCTGCAGTATCAAGGCCGCGCAATGTGTCGTTGCCTGCACTGCCCTTGATAACACCGATGCCTGGCGAAGCGGGCTTCAGCGGTTCATTCTGCGTGTAGAGTTCTGACAGGAGAGATTGTGTGGCGGCAAAGGCCGAAAGAGACTCAGGTGATGCCATGGACAGCGCAGTGCTTTGGTTCTGCACATAGGTCTGCAGAAAAAGCGCGTTCAGAGCGTTCACTTCAGCACTGATGGCTGGATTGGCGGAATTGCCGCCCAGCTGGCTATGATCTGCACCAGAAATCACAAAGGCATGTTCCACTTTGGATGGCCCCAGACTGAAGCCATCCAGCCTGTCAACATAGGTCTGGTTATCAAGGCCGGAATCGAGCGTGCCGGTCAGTGTCATGGTTGGCACACCCTGTTGGTCCCAGGATGATGAGTTCAAACCAAACAGCGATGATTCTCCCTGCGGAGAGAGAAGAATGGCCTGTTTGAACCTGTCGTCAGCAAGCGTGGTCAATCCGTATGGGTTTTCGGCGGCAAGACCTGCAATGGCAGGTAATGTGCTGGTTCCCCCTGTCAGCAGATGGGTTGTGAATGCGCCCATGGAGTGGCCGGCAATGGTCGTGTCCGAGAGGTCAACGGTGTAGCCGATCAAGCCGGCAACAAGCGAGGTTGCCTGTGTGAGCAGGAACTGCATATCCGCCACCCGGTGCAAGGCGGTGGTGTCGATCACGCCGTAGAAGTCGTCCTGAATTGCGGCAGGCGTGCGGAAGGAATCAAGGTGTGTGGGCGCAATGACGATGTATCCCTGATCCGCCAGCGCTGATGCCGTGTTGGCCGCATGGTTGAACCCGCTGCCGCCCATTCCATGGGAATAGAGAATGACCTTGTAAGTCCCCGGCGCATCAGGCGCAAAAACACGGGTTTCAATCGACCGGTCCATGGTTCGCACCACGCCATCAGCATCACTGTAGGTGACCTTGTGGTTGGTGTCGGTGATGGAAACAGTTCTTGTTACGCTCATACCAGTGCCCGGTGTCTGAGGTCGCTATAACCTGTCGCAGGTTTCCATCCAGTGAAGCTGTGATGAGAATTTTGTCATGAAGTATCGAGGCGATGTCAGCCTCCGGCCGTTGGCTTTCATACAAAATCCAGCGGCAGTTCCGTCACGGCCTTGATTTCCTCCATCACAAAGCTGGCGGAGATGTCGCTCATTTCCAGCCGTGCGATCAGCTTCTTGTAGAGCCGGTCATAGGCCGCCACATCAGTCACGCGGGCCTGCAGGATGTAATCGATCTCGCCTGCTGTGCGGTAGGCGCCGATGATCTCGGGGATGTCCATCACCGCCTTACGCAACTGCTCGGTGGCATCGGGTGTGTGGCGGCTTGTGCGCACGATGATGAAGACCGGCAGCGCCAGATTGACCTTTGCGGGCTCGATGAGTGCCACGCGGCGGCGGATGAAACCGTCCTCTTCCAATTTGGCCACCCGCCGCCAGCAGGTGTTGCGCGAAATGCCGACAGTATCCGCCAGCGCATCCAGGCTCTGGTTGCAGTCGCGTTGCAGTTCTGTGAGCAGACGTTTGTCAATCAGATCAAGCATGTGAAATTATATCTCGTATTTATCTATCTATGCAAGAATTTATCCCATTTTTTTGGAATGCGGTCTGAAAAATGGGGATGAATGCTCCGCCGCTCCTGGGTCATAAGATTCATGAGGAGATTCACCGATGATCAAGCGCACCAAAGAGATGTTTCTGGCCCATCCCGAAGCCCTGAACGAGAGCTACGGCCAGCACTTCGGCCATGCCATGCGCTATTCCGGCCGCATGTTTGCCGCATCGTTCTGTGCGTTCACCCACGCGATTTTCCCGTTCCTGTTCGAGAAAACGGCGTCAAACATGGTCAAGCAGATGTATGCGGACATGACCAGCCGTGGTGCTACAGCTCCTGTGGAGCAGGCGAAGCCTTATCCGGCTGAGTGAAAACAGACGGCTGCCTGTTTTTCCTTCCCCCTTGCGGGGAAGGTGTCGCGGCGAAGCCGTGACGGATGGGGGTGTTTCAGGCAGTAGCGCAAAACATCAGGCACCCCCATCCGACCCTTTGCTGACGCAAAGGGCCACCTTCCCCGCAAGGGGGAAGGAAAAGCTCACCACCATTTGTGGAAATGATGCGCAGGGCCATGACCGCGCCCGATTGTCAGGCGGTGCGACTGCGCAATGCCTTCAGTGATATAGGCCTTCGCCTCGCGGCAGGCATCATCCACTGACAATCCCTTCGCCAGCCCAGCAGCGATGGCGGATGACAACGTGCAGCCTGTGCCGTGCACATTCTGCGTCTTGATCCGCTTGGTCGCCAGCCGCTGTGTGCCAGCCGCTGAAACAAGCAGATCAACGCTTTCCGGTCCGTCACCGTGACCACCCTTGATCAGCACGGCGCGTGCACCGTCTGCCAGCAGCAGCCTGGCCTGCGCTTCCATCTCAGCCTCTGTTTTTGCCATCGGCAATCCGGTCAGGGCCGCCGCCTCGTGCAGGTTGGGCGTGATGAGGCTGGCCAGCGGAAACAGCCAGCGGCGCAAGGCCCCAATCGCTGATGGTGTCAGCAGCGCATCACCCGAAGCCGCAACCATCACAGGGTCCAGCACAACCGGAATGCAGGCAGCAGTTTTCAGGCCGTCTGCTACGGCACGAATGGTGGTTGCGCGCGACAGCATGCCGATCTTGATCGCATTGACCGAGAGATCATCCAGCACGGATTTGATCTGTTGACGGATAAAACCGGCGGGCACATCCATAATGCCCTGCACACCCACGGTATTCTGCGCCGTCAGAGCCGTGATGACACTGGCACCATAAACGCTGAGGGCCGAAAAGGTTTTGAGATCAGCCTGAATGCCTGCCCCGCCACCGGAATCCGATCCGGCAATGGTGAGCGCGATAGGGGTTTTGTTTTGGGCGTTCATGGGTGTCAGGCTCTTCCTGAATGGGGCAATCTGCCCCTCACCTAGGCGAACGGACGACGCGCGTCCAATCTTTCAAAATTGTGTGAGAAGATTGGAGCGGGAGAAGGGGTTCGAACCCTCGACCCCGACCTTGGCAAGGTCGTGCTCTACCACTGAGCTACTCCCGCGTCCGCAGGTGACGGAACTAGGCCCGTCAATTGGTGAAGTTCCTATGCCAAAGGATGGCCGCGCTGGCAAGCCCCCGTTGCAAGAAAGTTGATTTCTCGCACTTTGGCGATCAATTCGGTAGCACGAATGCTAACTTCTCAGTTGATCCTTCGGCGATACATAGCCTGGATCATCTGTGAATGGCAGACGGGTGCCAGTCCTTATGGCCATCAGTACGGCAGAAAAATCCGTGCGACAGCGAAAGCCAAACGCACGCTCTGCAAGGCTGGCATCGTAAACACGTCCGATACTTGTGGGCAATTTCCAGCCATACTTTGCGAATAATTCCTCGGCATCAGGATAAAGGCGACGGATCACGGCTGCTGCATCGCGCTTGAGTTCTTCGACATCAGAGCGGTCAAATGGGGTCGGTGCGGAAACAATGTAGCAACCAAAACCGATTTTAGGCGCAGCAACCAGAGCGGCAATATGGGCATCAGCGGCGTCCTCCACCGTGAGACGTCGGTTAAGGAACTCAATGGCTTTCAGATTTTCGCCTTGCCAGTCTTTGAGGGTATCATCCTCCTCGGGAAAGAAGCGGGCGGTCCGCAGAACAATGCATTTCAGGCCCCGCTCCTTGTGATGGATGCGACATAAACCTTCAGCTGACAGTTTCGTGACACCGTAAATGTTGCGCGGTTCAAGTGGCCCTGTTGTTTCATCCAGCCAGATTGCTGAGCTGGCGCGCTCCTCGCGGATATCCTGCGATATCATGAGGGATGTGGTGGATGTCATGACGAAGCGGTCATGTCCTGCAGCACTGGCGGCCTCAAGCAGGTTGAGGGTACCAGTCACATTGACGTCGATGAAGTCCTGCGTCGTGTGTTTAGCGATATCAGGTTTATGCAGGGCTCCGGCATGGATCACGGCTTCGATCTGATGGCGAGTGAAGCACGCATTAACCAAAGACCTGTCAGCAATACTTCCAATTATGTCGGTGTCATTGCCCGGCGCAACGTCAAACCCGATGACTGAATGACCAGCGCTGCGCAACCGTGGTGCCAGATAACGTCCAAGCCAGCCTGATGATCCAGTCAGCAAGATTCGCATTTGTCGAATTTCCTTCAGGCAGGACGCAATCCGCCGAGAAACCCAGCAATATCATCGGTCACATACTCGATGAAGGGCGGCGTTGCCTGCTTCTTTTCCCACTCATCCCTGAGGTCATTGATGCCGGTCTTCGCCACAATCAGCACGGTTTTCATGCCAGCCTCGTGCGGCACCTTCAGGTTCTTGACCAGATCCTCGAACATGGCAGCCCGCTTTGGCTCCACGCCATGCTTGTCGAAGAACTTCTGAAAAGCGATCTGCTCAGGCTTTGGGATATAATCCGCTGCCTTGATATCAAACACGTCCTCGAAGTGATGCAGGATGCCCAGTGCATTGGCGGTGTCTTCGGCGTGTTTGCGCGAGCCGTTGGTGAGGATGAGCTTCCGACCAGGCAACTGGCCAATGGCATCGGACAGTGGCTGGTTGAAACCGATGGAGGTGCGGTCGATATCATGGACGAAATCCATGAAGTGATCCGGGTCCGCCTCGCCAAGATCAAGCAGCGCTTTCAGCGTTGTACCGTGCTTGTGGTAGAAATGCTTCTGCAATCCGCGCGCCCCCATGCCGTCAAGGCCGTAGAGGTTCATCAGATAGTTGGTGATGCGGTCATCGATCTGCGGCCACAGCGCGCTGTCGGGCGGATAAAGCGTGTTGTCGAGATCAAACACCCAGGTGTCAACATGCGCAAAGGCTGAGGCAACATTGGTGCTGGCCGCACTGGTGGCTTCTCTCATCAGGCGCACATCGTGGTTTGTCATGGTGCATTGATCTCGCGGGCGAAAGGCCCGCAAGCGCATCACAGCATGACCGGGTTAACGGCGGATGATGGTGCCCGCGCCGTGATCGGTCAGAAGCTCCAGCAACACGGCATGGGGCACCTTGCCATCGAGGATGACAACAGCCTCAACGCCTTTTTCAAGAGCGTAGATGCAGGTCTCGATCTTGGGGATCATGCCGCTGTGCACTGTGCCGTCTGCAATCAATTCGCGGCACTGTTCCACCGTGAGTTCCGGGATGAGCTTCTTGTTCTTGTCGAGAACGCCGGGAACATCGGTCAGCAGAAGCAGGCGCTTGGCCTTCATTGCACCGGCGATGGCACCGGCAAAGGTGTCCGCGTTGACATTGTAGGTCGCGCCGTCTTCGCCAAGGGCCACTGGAGCGAGAACAGGGATGATCTCGGCATTGAGAACGGAATCCAGCACCTCGCGGTTGACTGTCTTCGGTTCACCCACGAAGCCAAGGTCGATTTCCCGCTCGATCAGCGAATCAGGATCCTTGATGGTGCGGCGTGCCTTCTCGGCGATGACCATGTTGCCATCCTTGCCGGAAAGACCAACCGCCTTGCCGCCTTCAGCGCCAATCCAGCCGACGATCTGCTTGTTGATGGAGCCCGCCAGCACCATCTCGACAATCTCGACGGTCGCCTGATCCGTGACACGCAGGCCTGCCTGAAATTCGCTCTTGATGCCCAGTTTGTCGAGCATCTTGCCGATTTGCGGGCCACCACCATGCACAACGATAGGTTTTACGCCCGCAAGCTCCAGCAAAACGATGTCTTCGGCAAAGTCCTCAGCCGCCGCACGGTCGCCCATGGCATGGCCGCCGTATTTCACCACGACAATGGTCTGGTCATATTTTTGCAGGTGGGGAAGTGCCTGCACCAGCGTTTCCGCCTGTGTGTGCACATCAGGAAGTGTAATGGCCATGGATGACTACCGCTTCGTGTGAATGCCGTTTGATTGCGCTATAGCGGATGCATTGTGTTGCAGAAAGATGAAACCGCGTCACAAACGCACTTTATGCTGTCAGAAATCAATATGATCTCAGAAATCAGTTCTTGGGAAAGCTCAAGCCCATTTCGCGGTAGCGTTCGGGGTCGTTTTCCCAGTTCTCGCGCACCTTGACGAAGAGAAAGAGATGCACCTTGCATTCCGCCGCTTCTGCAATGTCCTTGCGGGCTGACATGCCGATGGATTTGATGGTGGAGCCGCCATCGCCCAGCACGATCTTGCGCTGGCCTTCACGCTCCACATAGATGGTCTGGCTGATTTTCACCGAGCCATCCTTTTTCATTTCCCAGGCCTCGGTTTCCACCGTGGAACGATAGGGAAGCTCGTCATGCAGGCGTTCGAAGATTTTTTCGCGGGTGATTTCAGCTGCCAGAAAGCGCATCGGCGCATCGGAAATCTGGTCTTCAGGGTAAAGCCATGGGCCGGGGGCCATGCGCTCCGCCATCCAGTTTGAGAGCTCTTTCACGCCGTAGCCGGTGAGCGCCGCCACCATGAAAGTGGTATCAAAGGACACCTTCTCGTTCAGTGCTGTGGCGATCTCCATCAGCTTGGGCTTGTCGATGGTGTCGACCTTGTTGAGGATCAATGCCTTGGGCTGTTTCACGGTGGCGAGGCGCTCAAGGATGGCAGTGGTTTCCGGGTCATCCCATTTGCGGACATCCACCAGCAGCGACACGAGATCAGCATCGGTCGCACCACCCCAGGCGCTGTCTACCATGGCGCGGTCCAGACGGCGTTTGGGTGCAAAAATGCCGGGCGTATCGACAAAGACGATCTGCGTCTGGCCGATCATGGCGATGCCGCGCACCTGTGTGCGGGTGGTCTGCACCTTGCGGCTGACGATTGAAATCTTCGCGCCGACCAGCGCATTCAGCAAGGTGGATTTGCCCGCATTGGGTGCGCCTATGAGGGCGATGAAACCAGCGCGGGTGAGGGGTGTGTCAGTCAATTGGTTGTTCCGGTGTTGGCTTGAAGAGTGTGGATGAGGGCCTGAGCTGCCATCTGCTCTGCCTCGCGTTTGGATTGTCCTGTACCTTCTGCCACCCCAAGTCCATCAACTTCTACGGCAACGACAAAGGTTGTGCGGTGGGCAGGGCCAGTGCGGGATGTCTCACGGTAGACAGGCACGCCGCGTTTGGCGGCCTGCGCAATCTCCTGCAGATGGGTTTTGGCATCACGCTTGTCGCCGGTGGGTTGGTTTAATCGTGCTGCCCATGCCGAAGCGATGACGCGCTTGGCTGTCTCGAAACCGCTGTCGAGATAAACCGCGCCAATCACGGCCTCGCAGGCATCTGCCAGAATCGTCTGGCGCTTGCGCCCGCCGCTCTGTACCTCGCCGGTGCCAAGGCGGACATTGGAGCCGATGTCCCATTCCATCGCTACTTCGGCGCAGGTCTCGCGGCGGACAAGCTCGGACATACGCCGCGCCAGTTCACCCTCGTCAGCTTCGGGAAAAGCTGATGACAACATGTCAGCAATCGCGAGGCCCAGCACGCGGTCCCCCAGAAATTCGAGCCGCTGATAGCTTTGCAACCGCACATTGCCGCTTTTTACGGCTGATACATGGGTGAGTGCATGGTCCAGCAGGCGCTCGTCACGGAAGATATGGCCAAGCCGGGCTTGTAGCGCTGCTGTGTCCCTGATGGCCTTGACCACGCTCAACGCACCTTGCTGAGCAGACGGTCCCAGCGCACGGCCCATGGCCAGTTCCACAATTGCCAGGCGGAGGAACGCTCATCAATCGAGAAGAAGATGATCTCGGCCCGGCCTACGAAGTTCACGTAGGGCACGTAACCAACGCTCGACAAATCGCGACTGTCGGTGGAGTTGTCGCGGTTGTCACCCATCATGAAATATTGGCCCGCAGGCACGGTATAGACCTCTGTGTTGTTGAAGAGGCCACGGCCATCATAGAGCTTGTGGATCTTGTGGCGTGAGCCGCCGGGGAAGGTTTCCCAATAGGCCACCGCACGGCCGCGCACACCGCCGCCCAGATCAATCTGTTCCTCTTTGATGCGCTCTTCCTTCACTGCCACGCCGTTGATGTGCAGAAGGCCCTGAATCATCTGGATGCGGTCTCCCGGCAGGCCAACCACGCGCTTGATGTAATCCGTCGCGTTATCCTTGGGCAGTTTGAACACCGCAACGTCGCCGCGCTTGGGCTCAGAGCCGATAACGCGGTTCTCGATCGGCACAGAGCTGAAGGGGAAGGAGTGCTTCGAATAGCCGTAGCTGTATTTCGAGACGAAGAGATAATCCCCGATCAGCAGGGTGGGAATCAACGATCCCGACGGGATGTTGAAGGGCTGGAAAAAGAAGGTGCGGACCACAAGCGCAATCAAAAGGGCCTGGACGACAACCTTGATGGTTTCCCAAAGGCCGCCTTCTTCCTGCTGTTGTGTGCTCAAAGCGGTCGCCTTCCAGAAAATGCGTCGTGGTTGTGGGGGATATAACCATGCGAGGGAGCCGGGGCAACGGTGGATGTGATGTTTCCTTCTCCCCTTGCGGGAGAAGGTGCCCCGCCTTCGAGGCGGATGAGGGGTTATTGCCTTCAGGTTTTATTCGACACAATCCTATTATATGTTATAAAAAATTAATTATTCGAACATATAAAGACAGCATGTTAAAATCATCATACCGCATCCCTGAACTGCCGCCTCCGGTCGAGCTGGAAACAAAGGCGGTTCTGCGGGCCGCAGCCGAGGCTCATCGCCATCTTGCGGAGGTGAAGGGGCGTGCTGCCGCCATGCCTAATCAGGGTATCCTGATCGACACCCTCTCCCTGCAGGAAGCGAAGGCGAGTTCAGAGATCGAGAACATCGTCACCACGCAGGATGAATTGTTTCAGACCGATCTGTTCAACTACACAGAAGGCTCGGCAGCGGCAAAAGAGGTTGCGCTCTACAGCGGGGCGCTCAAGCTTGGGTTTGAGCAGATGAAGATCAATCAAGGATTGATCACGGCTAACAGCATCGTTGCAATCTTCCAGAAGCTGAAGCGCACTGACGGTGGCTATCGCAGCACGCCGGGCACGGCGCTGCGAAATGACCGGACTGGTGATATCGTCTATGTGCCGCCCCAGCGGGGCGATGAGATCATTCGGCATATGTCTGCGCTGGAACGCTTCATCAACGACGATGCGCTTTCATCCCTTGATCCTCTGATCAAGATGGCGCTGATTCATCATCAGTTCGAAAGCATCCACCCTTTTCCTGATGGCAATGGACGCATCGGCCGCATCCTGAATGTGCTTTACCTGACACGCACGGACTTGCTTGAAACGCCCGTGCTTTATCTGAGCCGTGCCATCACAGATTCCAAGTCTGAATATTACCGCCTTCTGCAGGCGGTGCGTAATGACAATGACTGGGAAGGCTGGGTGCTCTACATGCTCCGGGCCATATCCTCGACATCACAGACAACACTGCATCTGATCGACGGAATTCGCACACAGATGGCAGAGATGAAGCAACGGTTGCGGCAGGAGCAGCCAAAGCTCTATTCGCAGGATCTGCTCAACAACCTTTTCCGCCACCCCTACACCCGCATTGAGTATGTGCAGACGGAACTGGATGTCACCAGACAGACGGCAGCGCGCTATCTTGATCAGCTGGCGACAGACGGTTTTTTGTTGAAACTCCAGGTTGGTCGCAACAACTACTATGTCAACCAGTCACTGGTGGCCCTTCTGTCACAGGTATCAGCACCGGGTTGAGAGCAACGACATGAGGATCAGCGCTTCACCCGCGCCTCAATCACCACAAAGGCCTGCGCATAGGGGTGATCATCGGTGATCGTGAGGTGGATAACCGCCTCGTAGCCCGCGGGCGTCAACGTTGCCAGCCTCTCAGCCGCACCACCCGTCAGCAGCATGGTCGGCTGGCCCGAGCGCTGGTTGACAACACCCATATCGCGCCAGAACACGCCACGGCTCAGGCCTGTGCCCAGTGCCTTGGCGCAGGCTTCCTTGGCGGCAAAGCGCTTGGCATAGGTGGCGGCGGGCTTCGTTTTGCGTTCGGCGCGGTGGCGTTCGGTGTCGGTAAAAATGCGTTGGGTAAACCGCTCGCCGTGGCGTTCCAGCGTCTTTTCAATGCGCCGGATATCGCAGAGGTCAGAGCCGATACCCAAAATCATGGCGCTAAAGCCCCCGGCTGCCGGGCTTGGTGGCGGGAATGGCAGCCATGTCCGGTGGCACATCTTCCGGCGCATAATCCGGCACGAAATAAGACGCCAGCGACACCAGCGGCACGCCGATGTCCGCCTTGCCTGCGGAGCGGTCGATCAGCACAGCGGCACCCACGACATCGCCGGGATGGTTGCGCAGGGCCGTCAGGCATTCACGCGATGAAAGCCCTGTGGTGATGATGTCTTCCACCATCAACACCCGCGCGCCCTGTTCAATCTGGAAGCCACGCCGCAGCTTGAAGATGCCGTCCTCGCGCTCGACGAAGATTGCCTTGGCACCGAGATGCCGTGCCGTCTCATACCCCGGCACAATGCCGCCAACAGCAGGGGACACCACAACATCAATCTTGCCGAAGGTGGCCATGACCTTTTCAGCCAGTGCCTTGCACAGGCGCGCGGTGCGGACCGGGTCCTGAAAGATGAACATCTTTTGCAGGAAAACAGGCGATCTCCGTCCGGAAGACAGAATGAAATGGCCCTCAAGCAGGGCTCCTGCGGCGCGAAACTCCGCCAAAACATCATCAGTTTGCATAAGGTGGTGTGGTGACAGAGCGGGCCGCGAAGTGCAAGAGGCGAGGCAAAGTTACCCGCAGGGAACCGCTCTCGAACAATCAAACATTGATTTTAGTATGGTTTTATGTACGTATTGAAGGCGTACAGGAGAATGACCATGCCAAGACCAGCCGTGCGAGACAACAGCCGCATGTCATTGCGCATTCCGCCAGCTGATAAGGCACTGCTCATGCGCGCCGGTGCGCTTCAGAATACGGCTCTCACGGATTTCGTGATCCGCACAGCGGTGAAAGCGGCGCGCGAAGTGGTGGAGCAATCCGAACGGTTGGCCCTGTCCGAACGGGATAGTCTGCAGGTGCTCACCTTGCTTGAGGCTCCACCTGCCCCCAATGCCAAATTGCTTGCTGCTGCCAAGGCCCTGCCTGAACAGTGAGCGTACCTCTCTGGAATGAGCAGCCCATTGGCAAGCACCACAACCGTGATGCCTTTGATTGCGGCGATGCTCAGCTCAACGAGTTTCTGAAACGGCATGCGCGTCAAAGCCACGAGCGTGGCGGTTCAAAGACCTTCCTTGCGGTGGCAGAGGACAGCACTCAGATCCTCGGATTTTACAGCCTGAGCCCTGCTTCGCTTGCCTATGCGCGCACGCCGCAGGTTGTTGCGCAGGGGCTGGCGCGCCACGAAGTGCCGGTTTTCCGGTTGGCCCGCCTTGCGGTCAATAAAAGTATGCAAGGGAAAGGTCTGGGCGGGCAGTTGCTGCTGGCGGCTGGCAGGCGCTGCCTCAGAGTGGCAGAGCAGGCAGGCGGTGTGGCCTTGCTGATTGACGCCAAGAACGACGCCGTTGCCAGGTGGTATGAAAACTACGGCGCGGTGCCAACGCTCGATGCGCCCCTCTCCCTGTTGCTGCCGCTCTCGACAATCAAGGCTGCGCTCGCCGCAGCTGACAGGTTGTAGATTTTACCCCCCAAACACCCACAACCCGGCCAAACCACAGCAACCCACCATGATCCGCCACCAGGCAAAAGGTGTGAACCCGTGCTTCGAGATGAAGCCCAGAAAGCCGCGCACCACCAGCAGGCCGGAGATGAACGCGCCGACAAAGCCGATGCCGATCAGCATGGCGTCATTGGCATTGAGCAGTTTGTAACTCTTGAGGAGATCGAAGAAGAACGCGCCTGCCATGGTCGGCATGGCGAGGAAGAACGAGAACTCTGCCGCTGCCCGTTTGCTCGCGCCCATCAGCATGGCACCCACAATGGTGGCGCCTGAGCGCGAGACACCTGGCACCATGGCGATGACCTGAAACAGGCCGATTTTCAGCGCCATCGGCAGGCTGAATTCCATCACATCGTCCTTGGCACCTTCCAGTTTCATGTCATCAATCACCAGCAGCACCAAACCGCCCGCTATAAGCGTGACGCAGACAATCTCCGGTTTGAACAGCACCGTCTTGATGAAATCACGCGCCAGAAAGCCCACAAACATGGCGGGCAGGAATGCCACCACAATGGCAATCACAAAGTTGCGCTTCTGCTTGTCCTTGAACATGCCCGTTGCCAGATCGAGCAATTTGGCAAAATAAACCGAGACAATCGCGAGAATAGCGCCGAACTGCACCAGAATCTCGAAGGTCTTGCCCTTGGATTCAAACCCGATGAAATGCCCGATCAGCAGCAGATGCCCTGTCGAGGACACCGGCAGAAATTCGGTGAAACCTTCCACAAAGCCCAGTAAGAGTGCCTTGAGCATGTCCATGGATGTGTTCCTGCAATGATGAGACGCAACGAGGGATGATTCTTGCTATCCGACAAGGACATTAAGGATTGGCT
>JBOFGV010000117.1:0-20738 GCA_051649305.1 Beijerinckiaceae bacterium | reverse complement strand
GAGCCTGCAGTCAGCGGAAGCTGACTGCAGGCTCGCCCGGAATGACAATGGACGTGCTTTCTGCAATTGTGATGAAGGAGAAACCGCCATGATGCCAGTGCACCCCGGACGTATCCTGAAACGGGAGCTTGTCGCCCGTGATCTCTCGACCAATAAGCTTGCGCTGTCGCTGTGGCTGCCATCGGGCCGCATCACCGATATTCTCAATGGTAAGCGCGGCATCTCGCCGGAAACAGCGCTGCGACTGGCGCGATTCTTCGGCAACTCAGCACGCTTCTGGCTGAACTTGCAGACAGCCTATGAACTGGCTGTGGCTGAGAAGGCGAACAGTGAGGTTCAGCCTGTGGTGGCTTGAGATTTAAAATGGATCAAATAATGACCCGCTTCCGCTATCACTTCGGAAACACAGCAAGCACGATTGGCAATCCCCATCTGCGTTGACCAAACACGCGCTGGAGAAGAATAATTTCGTCGCCTTTCGTCTGCGTCTCCCACTCGCCACAAAAGCTGCGATTAAGTCCGGGGGCTGCAATCGCCTGACAGCCAAGCGGGCCGCCATCCAAATTCAGAGCAATCCTCAAATCAAGCGGTGTCGATTTTAGAAACATGCCCAATCGCTCCAGAGAAAAGAATCCATCCTTGGAAGTGCCCAGAACAACCCGCCCTTCACGATCAAGTGCAACAAAACTCCTCACAGCAAGCCAGCGACGGTCTGATTTGACACGCGTGGTGCCATCTTCACTGAGCAGAAGTGGATAGGAGACCATCGCTTCCTGAGATTTTTCCAGAAGTGGCCGCCAATCCTGATTTAAAAGGTCATGAATTGTAACTGAGTCGTTTGTGACTGAAAAAATGCCATGCGCAGCCTTGTAGGGAACCGGTCCCATTTGCTGACCGTTCGTCTTGAGCGGTGTATCTGGATAGCCATGGCGGTCAAAGTAACTGCCGTTAATGACAAGCTGCGCGCCCGTTATGCGCATCCAGTCATCGATATCACGGTTGCCAGCACGATGCATCAAAACCTGGAAGCGAAAGCTTGAGGGAGCAATACGGGCCAGCAGAATACGGTCAACTTCCTTGCCCGCAGCCATCACTGGCATTTCAGCTATCTCGAAACCCGGTTGTGCAGCCGTCCAGGTGAAAGCACCAGCTTCAGCAGATGGTGGTTCTGGTAATAGCGCCAGACGCATGCTCGGACTGATACGGTTGTCAGTTGGTGTTACTGTCGCAAAGACTGTCCCACCCCGCTTCAGAACAGCGTTGATACCGTAAAGCCCGGCATAGGCATACAGGCCGCCAAAGACAGCAGCTCCTCCCAGAAACAATCCGGAAATAAGAAGAACTGTCCATTTTGGGAATATCATAGAAAAATCCATCGCTTGCTTTGTCAGCTCTCGAATAGTCTTCTTAGTAGCAATTGCGACATAAATCTGTTTGTGCAATTGAACATTGAAAACCCTCTCTTGAGCAAACAAAAACCCTGCGGCTCTCACCGCGGGGTTTTCTCATTCAATCAGTCAAACCTTGATCAGTGCGCCAAAATCGCCAGCAGCAACAATGCAATGATGTTGGTGATCTTGATCGCTGGGTTCACGGCAGGGCCCGCCGTATCCTTGTAGGGGTCGCCGACGGTATCGCCAGTGACGGAGGCCTTGTGGGCTTCCGAACCCTTGAGGTGCTTCACGCCGTCCTTGTCCACGAAGCCGTCTTCAAACGACTTCTTGGCGTTGTCCCAGGCGCCGCCGCCCGAGGTCATCGAGATGGCAACGAAGATACCTGTGACGATGACGCCCATCAGCATGGCGCCGACAGCCGCGAAGCCCTGTGCCTTGCCGGCAATCGCCGTGATCGCAAAGAAGATCACGATTGGGGCAAGCACTGGCAGCAGCGACGGGATGATCATTTCCTTGATCGCTGCCTTGGTGAGGAGGTCAACCGCGCGTGCATAGTCCGGACGCTCGGTGCCCGCCATGATGCCGGGCTTTTCCTTGAACTGGCGACGGACTTCTTCCACCACCGAACCCGCAGCGCGGCCAACGGCTGTCATACCCATGCCGCCGAAGAGGAACGGGATGAGACCGCCGAGCAGCAGACCAACCACGACGTAGGGGTTGGACAGCGAGAAGTCGACCACAACGCCCTTGAAGTACTGGTACGACGTGGAGCCCGCCTTGTTGGCTTCAGCGATGAAGAAGTTGAGGTCAGAGGTGTAGGCCGCAAAGAGCACCAGAGCGCCAAGACCGGCTGAACCAATGGCATAGCCCTTGGTGACGGCCTTGGTGGTGTTGCCCACTGCATCGAGAGCATCGGTTGAGTGACGGACTTCCTTGGGGAGGCCAGCCATTTCAGCGATACCACCGGCGTTGTCGGTCACGGGACCGAAAGCATCAAGCGCCACAACCACGCCCGCCAGAGCCAGCATGGCTGTGGTGGCGATGGCAATGCCGAAGAGGCCAGCCATGGAGTAGGAAGCGATGATACCAGCCACGATCACGATTGTTGGCATCGCGGTCGATTCCAGCGAGACCGCGAGGCCCTGGATGACGTTGGTGCCGTGACCGGTGACAGAGGCTTGCGCGATGGAGACAACAGGACGCTTGCCTGTGCCGGTGTAGTACTCGGTGATCACGACGATGAGCGCCGTGACAGCCAGACCCACCATGGCACACCAGAACAACTGGCCTGATGTGAAGACTACACCTGCGTTGGTGGTGAACTTGGTGGCAAAGCCACCAAGGATCCACTGGTTCACAGCAGCGATAGCACCGATGGAGAGCACGCCAGCGGCGATGAAGCCCTTGTAGAGTGCGCCCATGATCGAGTTGTTGGAACCAAGCTTGACGAAGAATGTACCGGCAATCGAGGTGACGATACAGGCGGCAGCAAGCGCCATAGGATAGAGCATCATAGTGGTGAGGGTTGCACCCTGACCAGCAAAGAAGATGGCCGAGAGAACCATGGTGGCAACGAGTGTCACAGCATAGGTCTCGAAAAGGTCAGCGGCCATACCGGCGCAGTCACCCACGTTGTCGCCCACGTTGTCGGCGATTGTGGCTGGGTTGCGGGGATCATCTTCCGGAATACCAGCTTCCACCTTGCCGACGAGGTCAGCACCGACGTCCGCACCCTTGGTGAAGATGCCGCCGCCCAGACGGGCGAAGATCGAGATGAGCGAAGCGCCGAAGCCGAGAGCCACAAGTGCGTCGATGACAACGCGGCTCGAAGGCGAATGGCCCAGCATGCCTGTGAGGATGGCGTAGTAGACAGCCACACCCAGAAGGGCGAGACCAGCCACCAGCATGCCTGTCACGGCACCGGCCTTGAAGGCCACATCAAGGCCTGAAGCCAGCGACTGCGAAGCGGCCTGCGCCGTGCGCACGTTGGCACGCACCGAGACGTTCATGCCGATAAAGCCGGCAAGACCCGAGAGCACCGCGCCGATGAGGAAGCCGAAAGCGACTTCCTTGCCCAGCAGAAACCACAGTGCAACAAGCAGTGCGGCACCCACAACAGCAATGGTGTAGTACTGGCGCTTGAGATAGGCCTGTGCGCCTTCAGCGACAGCGCCCGAAATTTCCTGCATGCGCTGGTTTCCAGCATCACGCTTCATGACATCGCCGTAAGCCCATGCCCCGTAGGCAATGGACGTCAGCCCTAGTAAGATAATGATCGTCAGTGCGGTCATTTGATTGATCCTTTGGGTTTTTTCCAGTTTCCAAAGGGGATTGGCCGCGATCAGACGCGCTTCCTCCCGTTTCCGGTCCGAGCGTCTTAGCAAACCGAATCAGATACGCCAAATCCTGATTGGGCAGATTTGTGACTGATTGCACAAAAAACGGCGGTTAATTCAGGCAGCAGACAGTTTTTTCGTTTTTTGCGAAAGCATGAGCGCCACAACGGACGCGATGCAGAGCATGGCTATAGGCATAAGCGCCCAGTTGATGACGCTCCAGCCAACCTTGGCGAGCAGATATCCCGCCAGCAAAGAGCCGATGGTGGTGATGCCGAAAATCGTGAAATCATTGAAGCCTTGCACCTTCGCTCGCTCGGCTGGCGTGTGGCAATCCGTGATCATGGCTGTGGCGCCAATATAGGCAAAGTTCCAGCCAACACCCAGCAGCACAAGGGCCACCCAGAAGTGCATGACCGTAATGCCCATCAGGTTGACGATGCCGCAGGTGATGAGGATCACGAGTCCAGCAATCACCATCCGCTCCTTGCCAAAACGCCCGACAAGATTGCCGGTGAAGAAGCTCGGCGCAAACATGGCGATGACATGCCACTGGATGCCGAGGGTGGACTGCACGATGCTGTGCCCGCACTGCACCATAGCGAGAGGTGCAGCCGTCATCACGAAGTTCATCAACGCCTGCGCCATGGTTCCGCACAGCACCGCCACCATGAAGCGTGGCTGACGGGCAATCTCCCTGAAGGGACGCTGGACACCATCACGCACCTCTTCCGCTGACTGGTCCTCAAATCGGCTGGTGACAAACATTGTGAGGATGGCAACCGCCGCCTGTCCCAGAAAACTGGCCATGAACAGGTAGGGCAGCATCATGTCCTTGGTCCAGATGACAAGCTGCGGACCAATGAAGGCCGCTGCCACACCGCCGGTCAAAACCCAGGCAATGGCCTTCGGGCGGAAGGCAGGCGTCGCCGTATCAGCTGCTGCGTAACGGTAGCTCTGCACCACCGCCTGATAGGCACCGGCAATCGCTGTCGCAAAGCAGAACAGCGCGAAGGAGCTGATGTAGATCGCGAGGGCTGCCAACACACCGGCCCATGCGCCGGCAATGTTGCCTGACATGAAAACAGCGCGGCGTCCGAACCGCTTTGCCGCGAAGGCAACCGGCAGGGTAGCCAGCATGGTGCCAAAGACAAAGGTTGAGGCAGGCAATGTGGCCAGCGTTATGTCTGTGGCCAATGACTGGCCGACGATACCGCCTGTCGCAAAGACCACGGTGGCGTTGGCTCCCGCGAGTCCACTGGCGATCGCCAGAATGATGGCATTGCGGCGGGCAAGAACATTGCCGAGATTTGAATTTGAATCAGTCATAACCTCTCATGGACGCGGCAAGCACCCATGGCAAATGCCAATGCGCGATAGGCGCAATCAGCTCTGTTGATCAATGCTGCGGAACAAGCGCTGATATGGCAGCGGCAAGCCAGCCTGCAATCAGGAGAATGCCACCGGATGGAGCCGCCATTGGGAAAAGGCCGCCGCCCAGCAGCGCCCGCGCTGCCAGATCACCTGAGAACAGGATGCACCCAAGGATCAACCCCGCCATGGCAAGGTTGGCTGAGCGATTATGCAGTAAGCCCTGCTTGCGACAGGCGGTGAGGCCAACGACAGCGATGGCATGAATCAGCAGAAACTGTGCTGCTGTCACAAGCGAAGAACCTGAAGTGCTGTGGGCGGCGTAGGCCCACAGCATAACACCCGAGGCACCCATAAGTGTTGCGAGCAACAGGTGGATACGCGAGCCGGTCATTTGGACGCCTTTCGGGCCGCAGCCTTGAGCGCCGCCAGATCACCACCGCCGATCTCAGCCGTGTGTTGCGCAATCAGATCAGCGGGCCAGTCCCACCAGGCAATAGCCAGAAGCTCTTCGATCACGGCATCTGAAAAGCGGCGCTTCGTGACCTTGCCGGGGTTCCCAACCACCACGCCGTAGGGCGGCACATCCTTCGCCACCACTGCATGACTGCCGACGATGGCACCATGGCCAATGGTAACACCGGGCATGATGACGGCATCCCGCCCGATCCAGACATCGTTGCCGATGGTCGTGTCACCCCTGTTGGGCCATTCAACCAGCGCCTTGTCTTTCCAGCCTTCAAACGAGGAAAACGGAAAGGTGGAAAAACCGCTCAAGGGATGGTTCGCCCCGTTCATGATAAACTGCGCGCCCTGTGCAATGGCCACGAACTTCCCGATGATCAGACGATCACCGACGAAATCAAACAGATAGCGCACGCAGCGCGCCTCGAAGTGCTCCGGCCCCCGGCTGTCGTCATAATAGCTGTAGTCTCCCACGATGATCTGTGGGTTTTTGACGATGGCTTTCAGATAACGCGTGCCATGCCAGTCTGGCACGGGACGGATGCTGTTGGGATCAGGTGCAGGCATTGGGTTTCTTTGTGTGCACTTATGATTCGATGGTCGTCATGTCTTTGTCGTGCAGAAAAAAGCATGCCGCAATGCTGCTGTCACGCTTTTCGCCTTGCAAGAATAGTCAGACTCAAGCCAACGCCGATGATCAGCACGCCCAGCCAGACAATACCGGGATAACGCTCACCCAGCAGGCCAGCACCAATCAGGATGCCGACACCGGCGGCCACAGTGCCTATCTGGCTGAGGGTCACCGGCCCACCTGCCACCTGCAGACGAAAGAACAGCAGGAACATGAGTGCACTGGCAAACACCTGTCCCGCAACCACCCAAGGGATAGTCGCCAAAATGCCCGCCTTGGCGAGATCACCCGTGAAGAAACACAGCGCCAGCAGAAGCACGGCCGCCACACCGTTGCTGCCAATCGCCAGCCAGGTTGGTGCTGCCCCTTCCGGCCAGTCAAGCGATCTGTAGACATTGCCTGTGGCCAGACTGAGCGGAATGACAAAACCCAGTGCAATCCAGTACCATTCAGCGGGCTTTCCAACTTCGCCCCGTGCTGACGCCACCAGCAAAGCCCCGCAAAACCCGAAGGCAATGCCGAAATACTCCAGATTTTTGGGTGCGCGCAAACCCGTAATCCGCGAAAGGAGAACCGTCACCAGCGGCGACAGCGTAAAATAGATCGCCGTCAGTCCGCTGCCGATCTGCGGGATGATCAACATCACAAGCGCATTGGGGATGGCATAGGAAACAATGGCCGTGACGCTGAAATAGCGCAGGTATTGCGGCGTCAAAGGCGATGCCTGCCGCTTCAGAAGGTGCATGAAGCCAAGCACAGCTGCCCCGCCCAGCGAAATCACGGCGGCCCATAACAGGCCGGGAACGCCAGCCTGCAAGGCCATTTTGCCCAGAGGAAAGTTCAAGCCCAGAATGCTGCCAACGGCTATCAGCAAAAAGGCCGGAGAGGAGAGGAGGTAAGGCAAACAATCAGCTCCGGAGCATCTGGTATCAAAACATCGTCCTGTCATGGCCTGATGCGTACCTTTGGCAGAATTCAAACATGAAGCACAGGATCACGCTTGTGTTTTGCACCGGTCACCTCCTAACATGGTCATCCCAACCATAAAAAACTTTCCGGAAACGCTCTATGCCTGATTTTGACCCGCTTTCGCGCCGCGGCCGCCCCACCTTCACTGATCAGGAGGCGCTGGACTTCCACTCGCGCGGCAAGCCGGGCAAACTGGAGGTGGTTCCAACCAAGCCCATGGCGACACAGCGGGATCTGTCGCTCGCCTATTCGCCGGGGGTCGCTGTTCCTGTTCTGGCCATCGCAAAGGACCCTGCCCTCAGCTTTGAATATACCACCCGCGCCAATATGGTGGCGGTCATTTCCAACGGCACAGCCATTCTCGGCCTTGGAAATCTGGGTGCCTTGGCATCCAAACCTGTGATGGAAGGCAAGAGCGTGCTGTTCAAGCGCTTTGCCGATGTGGATTCCATCGATCTTGAGGTCGACACCGAGGATACGGACCAGTTCATCAACGCTGTGCGCTATCTCGGCCCTTCCTTTGGCGGCATCAACCTTGAGGACATCAAGGCACCGGAATGCTTCATCATCGAGCAGCGCCTGCAGGAATTGATGGATATCCCCGTCTTTCACGATGATCAACATGGCACGGCCATCATCGCAGCAGCGGGTATGCTCAACGCGCTGCTGCTGACAGGACGCGACGTCAAGCAGACCCGCCTCGTGGTCAACGGCGCAGGAGCCGCTGGTATCGCCTGTCTTGATCTCGTCAAGGCCATCGGCTTTGCACCGGAAAACGTGCTGCTTTGTGACACCAAGGGCGTGATCTATCAGGGCCGCGCGGAAGGCATGAACCAGTGGAAATCCGCCCATGCTGCCAAGACCAAAGCCCGCAGCCTTGAGGATGCCATGGTGGGCGCAGATATTTTCTTCGGTCTTTCTGCCAAGGGTGCGCTGACCAAGGAGATGGTGAAGACCATGGCTCCCAACCCGATCATCTTTGCCATGGCGAACCCAGATCCGGAAATCACGCCGGAAGACGCCCATGCCGTGCGCGATGATGTGATCATCGCCACAGGCCGCTCGGACTATCCCAATCAGGTCAACAATGTGCTGGGTTTCCCCTATATCTTCCGCGGTGCGCTGGATGTGCGGGCGACCACCATCAACATGGAAATGAAAATTGCGGCCACCTACGCGATTGCCGAACTGGCGCGAGAAGATGTGCCAGACGAAGTGGCAGCGGCCTATGGCGGCGCAAGGCCCAAGTTCGGCAAGGGATACATCATCCCCGCCCCGTTTGATCCACGTCTGATGTCGGCCATCTCCTCCGCTGTGGCCAAAGCCGCCATGGACACCGGCGTCGCCCGCAAGCCTCTGGAAAGCATCGATCAATACAGACACGATCTTTCCGCCCGGCGTGACCCGGTGGCCAGTGTGCTGGCGCGTGTCTACGAGCAGGTGCGCCGCCGCCCCAAAAAGGTGGTGTTTGCCGAAGGCGAGGAAGAGGCCGTCATCCGCGCCGCTGTCGCCTACACCGCGCAAGGCCTTGGCACAGCTGTGCTGGTGGGGCGCGAGGAGCGTATCAGGGAAGCCGCCAAGACCGCTGGTGTCGAAATCAAGGATGGCATCGAGATCCACAATGCGCGGCTGTCCAAACGCAACGCTGCCTATGCGCAGTATTTGTATGACCGCCTGCAGCGCAAGGGCTTCCTCTTCCGCGATTGCCAGCGCTTGATCAATCAGGACCGCAACCACTTCGCCGCCGCCATGGTGGCATCGGGTGATGCCGATGCCATGGTGACAGGCCTGACGCGCAACTACTCCGTGGCTCTTGAGGATGTGACCCGCGTTATCGACCAGAAGCCGGGACATCGCATGATCGGCGTGAGCCTTGTGCTGGCGCGCGGCCGCACTGTCATGGTGGCGGATACCGCCGTGCATGAAATGCCAAGCGCCGAAGAGCTTGCGGAAATCGCCATCGAGGCGGCAGGTGCTGCCCGCCGGTTGGGTTACACCCCGCGTGTGGCGCTGCTGTCCTTCTCCACCTTTGGTTTCCCGGAAGCTGAACGCTCCAAGCGTGTACAAGAGGCTGTGCAAATTCTCGACAGCCAGAAGGTTGATTTTGAGTATGACGGCGAGATGGGGGCTGATGTAGCGCTCAATCCGGCGATCATGGCGCAATATCCCTTCTGCCGCCTCACGGGCCCTGCGAACGTGCTGGTGATGCCAGCCTTCCACTCGGCAGCGATTGCCACAAAGATGCTGCAGGAACTGGGTGGCTCCACCGTGATTGGCCCATTGCTGGTCGGTCTCGACAAGCCTGTGCAGATTGTCTCGATGGCGGCGAAAGACACCGAAATCGTCAACATGGCTGTGCTGGCCGCCATGGGTGTCGGCGGCTGAGATGGCTGCTGAGGAAAGAACAGCCGACTATGTGATTGTCGGAGCAGGGTCGGCCGGCTGCGTGCTGGCCGATCGCTTGTCTGCAGACGGCCGCAACACTGTGGCTGTTCTCGAAGCTGGCGGACAGGACAACTGGATCTGGTTCCATATCCCGGTTGGCTATCTCTTCGCCATCGGCAACCCACGGGCGGACTGGCTATTCAAAACGCAAGCCTCACCGGGCCTCAACAACCGCGTGCTCAACTATCCCCGTGGCAAGGTCATCGGCGGCTGCTCGGCCATCAATGCCATGATCTACATGCGCGGGCAGGCGGCAGACTATGACGGCTGGCGGCAGATGGGCCTCACGGGCTGGGGTTGGGATGATGTGAAACCGCTGTTCATGCAGCAGGAAGATCATTTCGAGGGCACATCCGAAAACCATGGCACTGGCGGCAACTGGCGGGTGGATGAACCGCGCATGCGCTGGGACATCCTCGATGCTTTTGCCGATGCGGCGTCAAGCCTTGGCATTCCAAGGACAACGGATTTCAACACCGGCAGCAACGAGGGTGTCGGCTATTTTCAGGTCAACCAGAAGAATGGCCGCCGCTGGAGTGCTGCACGCGGTTTTCTGAAGCCTGCGCTCAAGCGCCCCAATCTGGAGCTTGTCACCCACGCCCATGTTTCGCGCATCCTGTTTGAGGGCAAGCGCGCGGTTGGTGTGGAATACACTGGCCCCTCTGGCAAGCGGGTGATCCGGGCGCGGCGCGAGGTCATCCTCTCGGCTGGAGCCATTGTGTCGCCCAAACTGCTGCAGCTCTCTGGCATTGGACCGGGAGCCTTGCTGCAGGACATGGGCTTGCCGGTGGTGCAGGAGCTGTCAGGTGTTGGCAGCAACTTGCAGGACCATTTGCAGCTCCGGCCCATCTTCAAGGTCAGCGGCGTGAAGACATTGAACATTGAATATCAGTCGCTGGTCAAGCGCGGCTTGATGGCTGCGGAATATGCGCTGTTTCGCCGTGGCCCGCTCACCATGGCGCCGTCACAGCTCGGCTGTTTCACACGCAGCTCTGCGGAATTCGCCACACCGAATATACAGTTTCATGTCCAACCTCTCTCGCTCGACAAGTTTGGCGATTCGATGCACCCCTTCGGTGCTTTTACCGCAAGTGTCTGTAACCTGCGCCCTACAAGCACCGGCACAGTGCGCGTTGCTTCGCCCGATGCAGCAACTGCCCCGCTGATCCAGCCGAACTATCTCAGCACCGAGCAGGACCGGCGCGTGGCGGTGGATTCGATCAAACTGGCCCGCAGGATAGTGTCCTCGCAGCCCCTTGCCCGCTATCAACCAGAAGAGTTCAAACCCGGGTCTGAATTGACAACCGATGCTGACCTGATGAAGGCAGCGGGCGATATAGGCACCACCATTTTCCATCCTGTTGGCACAGCGAAGATGGGTTCGGCGAGCGATCCCATGGCCGTGGTCGATGAGCGCCTGCGTGTGCGCGGTTTGGAAGGCCTGAGGGTCATCGATGCCTCCGTTATGCCGTCGATCACATCCGGCAACACCAATTCACCCACCATGATGATTGCCGAAAAGGGTGCGGCGATGATCTTGCAAGATACCAGAGCCTGAGTGGCCGCAATGACCGCTCCTGAAGACGGTCGGCAATCTGAACGCGCATTGACCATCCGGCGGGGCACGATGCGTCTGCTGGCCTCGCTCGACTTTTATGCCTTGCCCGAGATCACGTTGGTCAGCGGCAGGCGGGCTGATCTGATCGCCGTTTCCCGCACAGGCCTGATCTGGATCATAGAGATCAAGTCGTCGAAGGATGACCTGCGCGCTGACACCAAATGGCCGGAATACCGCCCGTTCTGCGACCGCCTCTATTTCGCAACAATGCCCGATGTGGACGAGACTCTGTTTCCAGACGATGCGGGTCTGATCATTGCCGATGGCTTTGGAGGCGCAGTGGTGCGCGATGCCCCTGATCACGCGCTTCAAGCTGCAACTCGCAAGGCGCTGCTCGTGCGTCTGGCAAGGGTGGGGGCCGCAAGACTGGCAGTGCTGTCCGATCCGTCGCTGACCAACCCGGATTTGCTGTAGCCTTACTTCCCGGTCTTCACGCGGGTCCACTGGCGGGTCACAAACCGCTGCAATCTTTCGTCAAAAGCCGTGTTGGTGAAAAGGCGCTTCATCACCTCTTCATTAGGATAAACACCGGGATTGCCCAGCACTTCTGGCTTGATCAATTGACGCGACGGAAGGTTGGCATTGGCGTATTCCACAAGGTTGGAATTGGCCGCCGCCACATCCGGGCGCAGCATGTAGTTGATGAAGGCATGGGCGTTGTCGGCATTGGGCGCATCTTTCGGAATCACGAAGGAATCGAACCACATCTGCGCGCCCTCCTTCGGGATGATGTAGTCGATATCAACGTTGTTGCCCGCCTCCTTGGCGCGCTTGCGGGCCTGCAGGATATCGCCTGAGAAACCCAGGGCCATGCAGATGTCGCCGCCCGCGAGACCGTTGATATACTCCGATGAGTGGAACTTGCGGACATTGTCGCGAATGCGGAAAACGGCATCTCCGGCTTTCTGGATATCGTTCTGGCTCTTGGAATTGGGATCAAGCTTCAGCGCGCGCAGCACATTGGGCAGCACATCTTCCGGACCATCCAGCACATGGATGCCGCAATCCTTCAGTTTGGCGGATACCTTGGGATCAAGCAGCAAATCCCAGCTTTGTGGGATGTCGCCACCAAGACGCTCCTTCACCTTCGCCACGTTCACGCCAAGGCCAATCGTGCCCCAGAGATAGGGTACAGCATGTTTGTTGTCTGGATCATACGCCTTCAGGCGCTCCATGATCTCTGGCCAGAGGTTCTTGTGGTTGGAGAGCTTGGCGCGATCCAGCGGCATGAAGACACCAGCGGCCACCATGCGCTGCAGAAAGGGTGCTGATGGCACCACGATGTCATAGCCGGATTTGCCGGCCAGCATCTTCGTTTCGACAATCTCGTTGTTGTCATAGGTGTCGTAAACCACCTTGATACCGGTTTCCTTGGTGAAATCCTCCAGCACCTTGGGATCGATGTAATCGTTCCAGTTGTAGACGTTCACCACCTTCTCCTGCGCTATGGCGGGCGTGAGAAGCAGGCAGGCAGCGGTAAGGGCGGTTCCGAAGATTTTGAGCATGGCAGTATGATCCGGCACGAGACGATTTCGCCGATCATACGGCAGCAGACACCGGTCTCGCAATTGCTCTTGCCCAAATTTTGAATGTTCATGCTTTACGGGCTTGAAGCGGCGCTGGGTTACGCGCAATCATGGCGCATGACAGCCAGACCACTTGCCACCATGATTGCCCAAGGTGCAGGCCGCGAACCAGCGGACCTCGTGATCCGCAATGTGCGGCTCTACGATCTCATCACTGGCGCGCTGACGCCAACCGATATCGCCATATCGGGTGACAGGATCGTCGGCACCTATGCCAAGTATGACGGTGTAAGGGAGATCGATGGCGCAGGTCGCATCGCGGTTCCGGGCTTCATCGACACGCATTTCCATGTGGAATCCTCGCTGCTGACGCCACTGGAATATGACCGCTGCGTCCTGCCCCACGGCGTGACAACCGCTATCTGGGACCCGCATGAGATCGCCAATGTGCTGGGAGCAGAAGGCATCCGCTATGCGCTGGAATGCGCTGAGTCCACGGTGATGGACCTGCGCGTCATGCTCTCCTCCTGTGTGCCCGCGACCGATCTTGAAACATCAGGGGCACGGCTTGATGCGGCTGATCTCCTGCCTTTCCGCTCACATCCCAAGGCTTTGGGTCTGGCGGAGTTCATGAATTTTCCGGGCGTTATCCACGGCGCACCGGATGTGCTGGCCAAACTTGAGGCCTGGGCTGATGGTCACATCGACGGCCATGCACCGCTGCTCTCGGGCACAGCGCTCAATGCTTATCTCGCTGCACGCATTCGCACAGATCACGAGACAACGTCTGTGGCAGAAGCCATGGAGAAACTGCAGAAAGGCATGGCGATCCTGATCCGCGAAGGTTCAGTGTCAAAAGACCTTCATGCCCTGACCCCGCTGATTTCAGCCGAGACGTCCGCATTTCTGGCCTTCTGCACCGACGATCGTAATCCTCTGGATGTAGCGGAAGAAGGCCACCTCGATTTCATTATCCGCGAGGCGATCCGCTGCGGTGCACCATCGCTCCACACCTACCGCGTGGCTACAGTGAGTGCTGCCCGCCTGTTTGGTTTGACAGACAGGGGCATGGTTGCACCGGGATACCGCGCTGATATCGTGCTGCTCGATAGTGCGCTGGAGGACTGCCGGGTTTCACAAGTGATTGCAGCAGGCCAGCCTGTAAGCGCCGATCTTTTTGCCAGACGCAAGCAAGTGAAACCCGTTGGCCTCCAAAGCATGCATGCGGCGAAACTTACAGCCGAAGATATGACGGCGAAGCATCACGGCGCAGATACGCCAGTTATCGGCGTGGTTCCCGGCCGCATCATCACGGAACATCTGCGCCGCACACTTCCGGCTTCAGGTATCGATCTTGCTCAGGACATCATCAAGGTTGCTGTCATCGAGCGCCACGGCAAGAACGGCAATAAGGCGGTGGCATCAGTGCATGGTTTTGGCCTCAAGCGGGGTGCCATCGCCTCCTCCGTGGGGCATGACAGCCACAACATCACGGTTGTGGGTGCGGATGACGCAGACATGGCGTTGGCTGCCAACCGGCTGTCAGCCCTTCAGGGTGGCTTTGTGGTGGTGGAAGCGGGCGAAGTGCTGGCGGAACTTGCCTTGCCCGTCGCGGGCCTGATGAGCACGTTGGATTTTGAGGGTGTGCGCTCAAAGCTTTTGCCTCTGCGTGCAGCTGCGAAGTCATTGGGCTGCACTTTGGCAGAGCCCTTTTTGCAGGTGGCGTTCCTGCCACTGCCGGTTATCCCGCATCTCAAGATAACCGATAAGGGGCTGGTGGATGTGGATCAGTTCAAACTGATATAAACTAAACAGACCTGCTGATACAGAAATCCACCACATCAATCATGGCCGCCTTCATCGGCGAAGCAGGGAAGATGCCCAGCGCATCCTTGGCCATAGAACCGTAGTGGCGGGCGCGCTCCACCGTATCTTCAAGCGAACGGTGCTTGCGCAGATAACCAAGCGCCTTTTCAAAGGCTGCATCTGATGCATCGCCCTCTTCAATCGCAGTTTTCCAGAAGGCGCGTTCCGCGGCATCCCCCCGACGATAGGCGAGCACCACCGGCAGGGTGATCTTGCCCTCGCGGAAATCATCGCCCACGTTTTTGCCGAGTTTGGCGGTTGTGCCGCCGTAATCCAGCACATCGTCCATCAGCTGGAAGGCGATACCAAGGTTGGAACCATAGCTGCGGCAAGCGGCGACCGCTTCCTTGCTTTCATTGGCAACCAATGGCCCCACTTCGCAGGCAGCCGCAAAAAGTGCAGCCGTCTTGGCGCGAATGACGGCGAGATACTCATCTTCCGAGGTCGACAGATTCTTGGCCGCGGCCAACTGCATCACTTCGCCCTCGGCAATCACAGCGGCGGCGGTGGACAGCACATCAAGACAGGGCAGGGAACCGACTTCCACCATCATGCGGAAGGCCTGCCCCAGCAGAAAATCCCCCACCAGCACACTGGCCTCGTTGCCCCAGAGCATGCGGGCTGCGGGCTTGCCACGGCGCATGTCGCTTTCATCCACCACATCATCGTGCAGCAGGGTGGCGGTGTGCATGAATTCGACGGAAGCTGCGAGTTTCAGATGCCCGTCGCCTGCGTAATTGCACAGGCGCGCCGCAGCCAAGGTGAGCATGGGACGCAGGCGTTTGCCACCGGATGAAATCAGGTGGTTGGCCACCTCCGGGATCATCGCGACATCAGAACCCGTGCGCGCGAGGATTGTGGCATTGACACGCTCCATGTCGGCATGTGTCAACTGCACCAGGGCTTCAACACCCGAGGAGCTGGATTTTTCTTCAAATGCGACAACAATGCCCAAGACAAACCTCGATCCTGTCGGGTGTGCACCACAATAATATGAGGCTGGAATGCCACGGACTGCACCCGGTTTGCAACAGGCCGTGTTGCCGCAACATGGATGCCTGCAATGCGGTCAGACAGGGGATGGTCTCATGACCCTGACCGACGACTGGTTTCTGGACGGAAGACTGCTGCTACGCCAGCCCGCGAAAGGCCACCGTGTGGGCACAGATGCCTTGCTGCTGGCGGCGGCAACACCTGCTCTGGGCCGTGTGTGTGATCTGGGCAGTGGTGTTGGCGCTGTGGGTTTTGCATTGCAAATGGCAGGCGCAGAATCGATCGTCATGGTGGAACGGGACGCAGATTTTGCTGCCTGCGCCAGACACAACATTTCGGCCTCAACACAAGACCAGCAAACAACGCTGGTTGAGGTCGATATCTTCAACCGCAAGGCCGTGTTGCGCGAGCCTGCTTTGGCAGACCAGAGCTTTGATGCCGTGGCCACCAACCCGCCCTATGATCAGGTGTTGCGCGGGAGAAAATCTCCCACAAAACTGCGGGATACCGCCCATGCCATGCAAGGCGGCACATTGACGGATTGGCTGGCCGCTGCCGTAAGACTGCTTAAGGATGGCGGCGTGCTCACCATGATCCACCGGGCGGATCGTCTGGATGATGTGTTGGCCGCCATGCCCCGGCGCGCGGGCGGACTTGTGGTTCGCCCGGTTCAACCCAAAGCAGGGGAAGCCGCCACCCGCATTCTGGTTGCGGCGACAGCTGGATCACGCGCGCCACTTGCCCTGCTGCCAGCATTGGTTCTGCATGAAGCCGATGGCACCTTCGCGCCTGAAGGGGCCTTGCTGCACAAGGGCCGGGCGGCACTGAGCATGCAACCCGGCAAGCCAATGTTGATCTATCCCTAGAGGGAAAGTTCAGTAGCGGCAGATCCGGCGGGCCGGGCGCAGCTGATAGCCATAGGGCGTTGGAACATAACGGGCAGGCCTGATGAAGCAGCGCGCACCGTAACCATAGGGCGAGCCATAGAAAGCAGGCCCCGCAAAGGCCGGGCGATAGGGGCGACCATAACCGCGATAGCCATAATAGGGCCGGTGAAAGCGCGGACCACGGTGGAAACCACCCCGGAAGCCACGATGACCGCGAAATCCACCACCCCGGAAACCGCCACGTCCACCACGTCTCACCTGCTCAGTGCTTTCAGGCACTGTATCGCGGATGATGTTTCCGCCACCCATCAACAGCGGTGCTGCCTGCGCCGAAGGTATCGGTGCAAGGGCGATGATGAGGGCTGTAAAAGCCGCGTAGAAAACACCTGTCAGTCTGCTCATTCTTTCCTCCGGTCACTTGCCTTCCTGCATGAAGATCAAGCTCAATCAGCAAATGCTATCAGATTGCTTTGCCGCAAAACAACGGGGGCATGAAACTTTGTTAATCTTGCCGAGTTGCATAGATGGTCAGAGCGCCTTCGCCCGTTCACGCAGCACAAATTTCTGGATTTTTCCCGTGGATGTCTTGGGCAACTCCGTGAAAACCACCGTGCGCGGCACCTTGTAGCCCGCGAGATGCTCCTTGCAGAAAGCAATCATATCGGCCTCAGTTGATGACTGCCCGGACTTTAATTCGATGAAGGCGCAGGGGTGCTCGCCCCATTTCGCATCCGGACGCGCTACGACAGCAACGAATGCTACCGCCGGATGCCTGTAGAGCGCATCTTCAACCTCGATGGAGGAGATGTTCTCACCACCTGAAATGATGATGTCCTTCGAGCGGTCCTTCAATTGGATGTAGCCATCGGGATATTGCACGCCGAGATCGCCGGAATGAAACCAGCCGCCCGCGAAGGCCTCAGCAGTGGCAGCCGGGTTCTTGAGATAGCCCTTCATGCCGATATTGCCGCGAAACATCACTTCGCCCATGGTTTCGCCGTCGGCTGGCACGGGCTGCATGGTCTCGGGGTTCATGACGGCAAGGTCTTCAAGGCCGGGATAGTTGACGCCCTGCCGGGCTTTCAATTGCGCCTGTCTGTCCTTTGGCAAGGCATTCCAGTCATCATTCCAGGTGTTGACGACGGCAGGGCCATAAACCTCTGTCAGGCCGTAGACATGGGTGACATCGAAACCCTGCTCATCCATGGCGGCGAGCACCGCTTCTGGCGGGGGTGCAGCCGCTGTGATGAAGCTGACGCGGCCCGGCAAGGGGCGCTTTTCATCGGGCGTTGCCGCAAGAAGCGCACTCATCACAATGGGCGCACCGCAGAGATGCGTGACACCATGATCCGCCATGGCATCAAAGATGGCCTTTGCCCGTACCCAGCGCAGGCAGACATGGGTTCCGCCAATAGCGGACAATGTCCAGGGGAAACACCAGCCATTGCAGTGGAACATCGGCAAGGTCCAGAGATAAACAGGATGCGGTGCGATGGCCGCCGCCAGTGTGTTGGCAAAGCACATGAGGTATGCTCCGCGATGCGAATAGACCACGCCCTTGGGATTGCCCGTGGTGCCAGACGTATAATTCAGCGTGATCGCATCCCACTCATCCGCCGGGTATTCCCACATGAAATCTTCGTCACCTGCGCTAACGAGTGATTCATAGCTCGCTATGGGTTGAGGACCTGATGCCGGGAAAGCAGCATGGTGAAACTCCGGGTCATCATACTCCACCAGCACAGGCTGGTTTTTGGAAAGCGCCAGTGCGGCCTGCGCCAACGGTGCAAACTCGCGGTCAACAATGAAAAGCTTCGTTTCTGCATGGTCCAGCATGAAGGCGATGGTCGCCGCATCAAGCCGCGTGTTCATGGCATTCAGCACCGCACCCAGCATGGGAACAGCCTGATGCATCTCGGTCATGGCAGGTGTGTTGGCAAAAAGAACAGAAACCGTGTCTCCCTTGCCGATGCCCCGCTTTCGCAGACCGGACGCGAGCTTGCGGCAGCGCAGCTCAAAGTCGCGGTAGGACAAACGCGCCTTGCCATGAATGATGGCAGTGCGACCGGGCCAGACCTTGGCCGCACGGCTGAGGAAGGACAGCGGTGTGAGTGGCTGGAAATTGGCGGGATTGCGGTCGAGGCCGTGCTCGTAGATGGACATGGATGTAGCTTTACTCAACAAGTTTTCGAGAAGCATAACGGGCAACAAGCGACCGATTTGTTCCAACTGAAAGCACAAGGCGAGAAGATACTTTGGACTGAACTGATGTCATGGCCATGTAAACTGGATCACCGTTCAGGGACTGGCGCGCTGCCGATCGTCTAAATGTTGCTATCACCGTGTATCCTACGCTCCCATTCGAGTTTTTGAACAAGCTCCAGGAAATATCTGTCATGCCAAATTTTGAGCCTGTATCCTGCAATAGCCCACGCATGTACTTTTTCTGATCCGCGTAGTTGAGCTTTTTAAGTTTAGAAATCTCAACAAATGAAGCCGTTGCATTCGGATCTTCGGCAAAATTAACCGAGATACCGTCTTTGCATCGTGGATTTTCGCAGAAAAAACCTGCAACACTTCGCAGCGAGCCAACGCTGACCGGTAGATTAGCATACGGTTGCTGCTTAAAGCCTTCGCTCATTAAGAACGATACGGTTGAATTGGAAACGCCAGAAGCGCCGGTCGTCTGGCAACCCGCCAGACCCAGAACAACGGCCACAAGAACTACCAGATGACGCATCAGCATATTCATTTTCCTGCCTCTGATCACTCTCAAAGAAGCATAATCATTGACAGAGCCTGATGCCAAGCGACTTGTTAAGCGTCTGAGTGGGCAATGCGAAATTTTATTGCGCGAGACGATTTAAGAGACAATCAAGAAGTAGATTTCTGCCCCCTTAGAAGGGCCCTGCGGGGCCATAAATTTGTTTCGTTCAATTCATAGCTATTTAACGCAATAAAATTACAAAATAATGATCTTTTTGAACAATTTTCATTCCAGCTCGCATTTTCCTGTTGCAATACTCGCCTTAAAGTGGTTCTGGAAATCCTCGTTAGGACAGGAATGCTGACTCTTCACAAAAGTGCGGCAGTTCCCGGTCATGACCAATGCGGTTCAATCTGTTCCGCCACAAACTGTTTTGGAGGTCATCATGGACAAGACCGTGACTGATTGGATCGTGAAGTCAGAGCTGGATAGCGTGGCACCTGCCGCGAAGGGCGCGAAATCGATTGCCGATGCCCTGCACCGCGACATGGTTGTGCGCGATCCCGGCCTTCCTGCCCCAACAGGCTTTTATAATCCTGCCCATGAAAAAGATGCCTGCGGTGTTGGCTTTGTCGCTGACATGAAGAACCGCAAGTCCCACAGCATTGTAGCCAAAGGCCTCGATATCCTGCGCAATCTGGTGCATCGCGGCGCTGTTGGCGCTGACCCAAAGGCTGGTGACGGCTGCGGCATGCTGGTACAGATTCCCCACAAGTTCTTCCGCGAGGAATGCGCCAAGCTTGGCTTTACACTTCCGGAAGCTGGTTCCTACGCTGTTGGCCAGTTCTTCCTGCCGCGCGATCCCGATGTTGCCGCAGTTTGCAAGGACATCATCGAGAAGTCCGTGGCCGATGAAGGTTTCCGACTGCTCGGCATGCGTGTACCGCCAACTGATCCGGCGGATCTTGGCGTCAGCGTCAAGCCAACAGAGCCGCGCCATCTGCAGGTGTTTATCGGGCGTGACAGCCAGTCGACGGATGATGACACCTTCGAGCGCCGTCTGTTCATCCTGCGCAAGGTCATCTCCAACGCGGCCTATGAAATGAAGGCCCCGCGCGAAATGGGTTTCTATCCCGTTTCGCTGTCCTGCCGCACCGTTGTCTACAAGGGCATGCTGCTGGCTGACCAGCTTGGCGGCTATTACCGTGATCTCGAAGATCCGCGCTTTGAATCAGCGCTCGCTCTGGTGCACCAGCGCTTCTCGACCAACACCTTCCCTACTTGGTCCCTGTCGCACCCCTACCGCATGGTGGCGCACAACGGCGAGATCAACACCTTGCGCGGCAACGTCAACTGGATGGCGGCGCGTCAGGCGTCTGTTGACAGCGAAGACTACGGCAATGACATCAGCAAGCTTTGGCCGATTTCATACGAAGGCCAGTCGGATACTGCCTGCTTTGACAACGCGCTCGAATTTTTGGTGCGTGGCGGCTACAGCCTTGCCCATGCCATGATGATGCTGGTGCCAGA
>JBOFGV010000116.1:0-26570 GCA_051649305.1 Beijerinckiaceae bacterium | reverse complement strand
CGGGATTGTCTCCAGCACCAGAATGGCACGCGGCACCCACAACTCCGGGAAACCCTGTGCCTTGGCATGGGCCAGCAGCGGCCCGCGCTCGGCGTCGCCCTTTTCTGTCACCAGCACGATCTGCTCGCCCTTGCGCGGGTCAGGCAGCGAGACAGCCACATGGTTCTGGCCGGGCCAGAGATCCGCGATCATCGTCTCGATTGCGGCAAGCGATACCATCTCGCCGCCGATCTTGGCGAAGCGCTTGGCGCGTCCCTTGATCATGATGCAGCCGTCGTCATCAATGGTGACGATATCGCCGGTGTCATGCCAGCCACCTTCGGGCGGCACAACCACGCCTGGGTTGTCCGACAGCATGTAGCCCGCCATGATATTGGGCCCCTGCACCACAAGCTTGCCGCCTTCCTCGATGCCCTGCACGGGATCAAGCCGCCAGTTGATGCCGGGAAGCAGACGACCCACCGTGCCGTTCTTCATCATCTCGGGCGTGTTGCAGGCCAGCACCGGCGCGCACTCCGTGCAGCCATAGCCTTCCAGAATGGTGGTGCCGAAGGGGTCCCACAGCCGGCGGGTTTCCTCCTTCACGCGCTCTGCGCCTGTAACGACGTAACGAACGGACGTGAGGTCATCCTTGTCAGCCGCGCGGGCATAGCCCACCAGAAACGTATCCGTGCCAAACAGGATGGTCGCCTTCACCTTGCTGATCAGACGCGGGACCTCGCGGTAATGCAGCGGGCTTGGATAGAGCACCACCTTCATGCCAGTAAGCAATCCCAGCATCAAGCCAGCCGTGAGGCCATAGGAATGGAACACCGGCAGCGGGTTCATCACGATATCCTCCGGGCTGAGGATCTCATGGCCATGGGCCGCGATCTGCCGCGCATTGGTGATGATGTTGCCGTGGGTCAGCACCACGCCCTTTGGCTTGCCCTCGGAGCCTGATGTGAAGAGGATGACTGCCGGATCATCCCGCTTGGTTTTAGAGGCCATAGAGCGGGCAAAAAGCTTGGCTGTCAGCGCGCCACGCACCTTATCAAGCGCGCCGATGCTTTCGCGCACATCATCCAGCCAGATGATGCGCCTGCCCTGCCCCAGCGCCGTCACGACATCATCAAGCTTGGCATTTTCAATGAACTTGCGCGCCGTGATGATGGTCGTCACCTTGGCGGTTTCGCAGGCGGAATTGAGGTTGCGCAACCCGGCCGTGAAGTTCAGCATCACCGGCACGCGGTTGTGAAACAGCAGGCCAAAAATCGTCACGGCAACAGCGTTCACGTTGGGCAACAGCACGCCGATGTTCTCGCGTTCCGCCGTGCCGCCAATCAGCTTGCGGCCCAGCACCATCGCGCCAATGATCAGCCGGTCATAGGGCAGCGAGGTCCGGTCCTGATCCTCGACAATCTCCTTCGCCCCGCCATGCTTGTCGCGCGCATCAAGCAGCGCATGCGGCAAGGACAGGTCCGGCCCCGGAAGTTCCAGAATGCCCGCTGCGTTTCCCTGGGTCATTGTTAGTCCCTTATGGTTTTATTGGTGTTCCTCACCTTGCAGAGTGTACTGTCGGCATGCTGATGTCGAGGGGGAGAACAGAGATTGATGCTGAAAAGAGTGCGCACCGTTATTGCGAGCGTGAGGATGCAATCCAGCCGGAACTATCCGCATTCCGCATGTCTGAAAGTGCCTACTGGATTGCTTTGTCGGCTGCGCCTCCGCGCAATGACGACGGGACCGTCATAAACTTGTAACATTATCGACATCTGGGAGTGGGTATGACCGACATCATCATCTACCACAACCCTGATTGCGGCACCTCGCGCAACACACTGGCGATGATCCGCAATGCCGGCCTTGAGCCCCATGTGATTGAGTATCTGAAGACACCGCCATCGCGCGCGATGCTGCTGTCGCTCATCAAGCGCATGGGCATCACGCCGCGTGCCATCTTACGCGACAAGGGCACGCCCTATGATGCGCTTGGCCTTGCAGACACAGCCCTGAGCGATGACGCGCTTGTGGATGCGATGATAGAACACCCAACCCTGATCAACCGGCCGATCGTGGTGACGCCCCTTGGCGTGAAGCTCTGCCGCCCGTCGGAGGCAGTGCTGGATATCCTGCCGCAGGCGCAGCAGGCCGCCTTCAGCAAGGAGGATGGCGAGCGCGTGGTGGATGCCACCGGCAAGCGCGTGTGAAGCCATGAGCCAGATTGACCTCTCCCGCAGGCTGGCCGCCGAAGCCATCGGCACAGCCATTCTCGTAGCTACTGTTGTTGGCTCCGGCATCATGGCGGCGAAGTTGTCTGGCGGGAACACCGCTGTTGCGCTGCTGGGCAACACCATCCCCACCGGGGCAATTTTGGTGGTGCTGATCTCCATTCTGGGACCAATCTCAGGCGCGCATTTCAACCCTGTTGTCAGCATGGTCTTTGCCATCAGACGTGAGCTGCCTTGGGCTGTGCTTGCACCCTATGTCGTTGCGCAGCTCATCGGCGGTTGCCTTGGTGCCATTCTGGCCAATCTGATGTTTGACCTGCCTGCTGTGCAGATATCAACAACGCTTCGCGGGGGCACGGGCCAGTGGATATCAGAAGTGGTGGCCACTGTTGCCCTGCTCGGCGCCATCCTCGGCGGTTTGCGCCATGCACCTGCGGCCATTCCATGGCTGGTGGGTCTCACCATCACAGCGGCCTACTGGTTCACAGCTTCCACGTCTTTCGCCAATCCTGCAGTGACGATTGCGCGCAGCCTGTCAGATACGTTTGCGGGCATTGCGCCGGTGAGCGTGCTGCCGTTTGTGGTTGCGCAGATTGCGGGAGCGCTGCTGGGGATGGCACTCTGGGGCTGGTTGTTTGAAGAGAGGCGCAAGGACTAAAACTTGTCATTCCCGACGCCGCAGGCGGGCGGGAATCCAGTTCTTTTCTATCCTGATACGCTCGCGAAATTCTGGATTCCCGCTCCTTCGCTACGCTCGGTCGGGAATGACAAGAATCAAACAGCCATCGCCTCTTTCGCTGTCACCAGACGGCGGTTCTCTTCGTCCCAGAACCTGAGCTTGATGCAGGACAGACTCTCGACAAACGTCAGGCGGCGAATGTTGGCGAGCTCAGGATAATCCTTCATCACCTTCTGCAATTTGTAGAACGGGATGCGGCTGTAGAGATGGTGCACATGGTGCACGCCGATGTTCGCCGTGATCCAGCGGAACACATGCGGCAGATCGTAGTGCGAGCTTCCGTAGAGGGCCGCTTCCTCGGCCGTCCAGTCCTTGCCTTCCGCCCAGTAGGTGTCCTCAAACTGGTGCTGCACATAGAACAGCCAGACGCCAATGGTGCCTGTCATCATGATCACTGTGCCGTGGATGATCAGGAAAGCCTTCCAACCCACAAGCCAGATGACAGCAGCAAAAGCTGCAGCAATGGCGACGTTTGTGCCCATGGCGCTGATCCAGAACTTCAGGCCGGAGCGCATGAAACCGAAGGGCAAACGCTGCTTCAGCACAAACACAAACACCGGGCCGATGACAAACATGATCAGCGGGAAACGGTAGATGCGGTAGGCGATGCGCTCCCATTTGCCCATGGCGCGGTATTCCCGCACCGTCAGCGTGTCGATGTCGCCAAAGCCGCGGCGATCCAGATTGCCGGATGTCGCGTGGTGCTTGGCATGGCTGTGCCGCCAGACCTGATAGGGTGTGAGCGTGAACACGCCCATGACGCGGCCCACCATGTCGTTGAAGGCGCGCGTCTCGAAGAAGGCACCATGGCCACAATCATGCTGGATAAGAAAAATCCGCACCACAAAACCCGCTGTCACGAAGCAGATGGGCAAGGCTAGCCAGTAGCTGATGGACAGCGCATAAAAAGCCGCAGTCCAGAGCGCCAGAAAGGGAATGATTGTCACAGCAATTTCAAAAATGCTGCGGGTGGCATCGGCCGAGCGGTAGGGCGCCAGCAATGTGTTCCAGTCACGTTTCACAACGCTGACCAGTGAGGAATCATGTGCGTTCAAATCAAGTGCCTCTGTTTCGCATTCTTTGCCAGACCATAATCGATTTGGCAAAGAGGGAAAGGGTTGATGACAATGAAATTATCTGAATGTTTGCAACGGGATAATGGTTTACATGCGAACCAAAAGAGGCTGCTTTATCCCTTCGATTCTTCGCGGATCGGCGGCTGGAAGAGATATTGTCCGTATCGCACCCTCTCTGCACAATTGTCTAAAGATGAGTCTCCCTTGATCCCAATATGGGAATATGCTAGATAATTCTTGTGAGAATAATAGTCCGCAAGCATCTGGACGCTTTTGCAACGGAGCATCCAGCCGCGCTTGTTTCGTTGGCATCCTGGCAGATGCGCACGCGCGCAGCACGCTGGCAAACAACAGGTGAGGTTCAGCAGGCTTTCCCTAAAGCCAAGGTATTGAACGCAGAGCGGGTGAGATTTGAAATCGCAGGAGGGCAGTTTCGATTGATCGTCGCGTTCGACTTTCCCCGACAGATTGCCTTCATCAAATTTATCGGCACCCACGCCGCCTATGACCGGATTGATGCCCTGACCGTGACAAGGTACTGAAAATGCAGATCAAACCCATCCGCAACGACGATGATCATGACGCCGCTCTTGCGCGCATCGAAGCACTTTGGGGAAGCGCTGTCGGTACAACAGACGGCGACGAGCTGGACGTGCAGGCAACACTTGTGGAGGCTTATGAAAGCAGGCGCTGGCCTGACAGGGAGGTTGACCCGATCGATCTGCTCAAGGCTTTCATGGAAGAGACCGACAGGGCACAGGCTGATCTTGCGAAAGTTCTGGGGTCCCGTTCGCGCGCATCAGAGATCATCAACCGCAAGCGCGCCCTGACAGTCGAGATGATATGGAAAATCACACGCGCTTGGTCCCTGCCCGCAGAGATGCTGGCAAGGCCCTATAAACTGGCAACAGCTGCCTGAATCAGCCCTTCGAACCCTCGCGGATCGGCGGCTGGAAGGTGAAGCCCATATCCCATGGGAAGTAGATCCAGCTGTCCTGCGCCACTTCGGTTACAAACGTATCGACCAGCGGCTTGCCAGCTGGTTTGGCGTAAACAGTGGCAAAATGCGCCTTGGGCAGCATATCGCGCACCACTTTCGCTGTCTTGCCGGTGTCGACCAGATCATCCACCACGAGCACGCCCTCGCCGCCATTGGTGCCTGCGATCACATTGTCGATGCCCTTGAGCACCTTGAGTTCCCCCTGCCCCGTATAGCTGTGATAGCTGGCGATGCAGACAGTTTCGATGAGTTTGATTTCCAGCTCGCGGGCCACAATCGCTGCAGGCACCAATCCGCCGCGCGTGATGCACACGATGGATTTGAACGGGCCTTTGTCCGCCAGACGCCAGGTCAGCATGCGGGTGTCGCGGTGGAACTGATCCCAGGAAACGGGAAAAGCCTTGTCGGGAGAAGGGCCTGCCATGTGTTATGCTCCGTATAGGGCGCGGCTTAGGCCGGCACGTTGTCGCTCTTGAGTTTGGCAATCGCTGCTGTCACCGCAGCCACCGCTGCTGAAACCGCGAGTTGATCCTTGCCGCGCACCACGATCTGGTTGCGGAAGCCGCCGTTGATAAAGGAGGGGTAAGAGCCAATGCTGACCGCCGGGTTGGCCACCGCCACCGCGCCCAAAGCCTCGGCATAAATGCCCTCTGGCATGCCATTGGCATCAATGCTTTCGGCAATCATCCGCGCGCCGGTTTTCAGCATCGGTGCTGCGTTGTCGAGCATCGCCTGCATGATGGATGGCACACCGGCCATGACGATGACATTGCCAAGCTTGAAGCCGGGGGCACGCGAAATGGGGTTTTCCACGAGATCAGCGCCCGCCGGAATGCGCGCCATGCGCATGCGGGCTTCGTTCAATTCTTCCGGCTTGTAGCGCTCGTTGAGCATGGCCACCGCACGCGGATCATGGTCGATCGTCACACCAAAGGCTTTCGCCACACAATCCGCCGTGATGTCATCATGGGTGGGGCCAATGCCGCCGGTGGTGAAGACATAGGTGAAGCGGGCACGCAGGGTGTTGAGCGCATCAACAATATCCGCCTCATCGTCGGGCACAACGCGCACCTGCTTCAGGTCGATGCCAATGTTGGTGAGATATTCCGCGATATAGCCGATGTTCTTGTCCTTGGTGCGCCCGGACAAAATTTCATCCCCGATGACAAGAATGGCGGCTGTGATGGAGGCATGAGCGGTTTCAGACATGCCGCTCTTTAGGCTGTCGGCAACAGTTTTCCAAGAGGGCCTTTTCGCGTAAGCCCCTTGTCAACAATGACTTTTCCATATTGCTGCTGTTCAGAATGAGACGCTATATCCAGCGCATCTTTTCCGGGGCTTTTCCATGAAATTCCGTGCACCCCTCGTCAGGGGTAAACTTCTACAGCGATACAAGCGCTTTCTGGCGGATGTGACGCTGGAAGACGGAAGCGTTGTCACAGCCCATTGCGCCAACCCCGGCGCGATGCTGGGCCTGAAAGAACCGGGCTCTGTTGTCTGGTTGGCCCCCGCCACAAACCCCAAGGCCAAGCTCGGCTATTCTTGGGAGTTGATCGAGGCGGACCTGCCCGGCGGTTCACAGCTTGTGGGAATCAACACGGCGCATCCTAACAAGCTGGCGGAAGAGGCGATTCTGGCGGGTACCATTCCAGAGCTTGCAGGCTACAACACGCTGAAGCGCGAGGTTCCCTACGGCACCAACAGCCGGGTCGATATGCTACTCACCGCACCCGACAAGCCGCAGTGCTTTGTCGAGGTCAAAAACTGCCATCTCATGCGGCAGGCTGGCCTTGCCGAGTTCCCTGATTCCGTGACCGACCGTGGTGCAAAGCACCTTGGCGAACTCGCCGCAGAAGTGCAGGCCGGACATCGCGCTGTCATGCTGTTCATTGTACAGATGCAGGCAGACCGCTTTGCCCTTGCCGCTGACATCGACCCCGCCTACGCATCCGCTTTCGCCAAGGCCGCAGATGCAGGCGTGGAGACACTGGTCTATACCTGCCAGCTCTCGACAGACGGCATTGATGTGGACCGCAGAATAAAATTCAGGAGTGCTGAATCGTGACACAACAATCGCAAAGCCTAACGGGCGTGTGGCACGGGCTCTACTCCTATCAGGCCTTCAAGGAGCCGGTGTATTTTGTCGCCACCCTCATTGATGGCGGCAGCTTCATCAGTGGCTCCACCCACGAATCCGAGGTGGGCGAAAACGGCGCGCCGCTCACGTTGTTTGCTTCCGTTGAAGGCACCAACCGCAACAAGGTGGTGCATTTTACGAAAAGTTACGATGGAGCCAGCGGCTGGGACCACGCCGTCACCTACATCGGCACCCTGAACGATGACACCAGCGAGATCGAGGGCATCTGGACCATCGGCATGGAGGCGACGGGTCGTTTTCTGATGATCCGCTCGCGGGGTGCCACAGAAAAAGCCGTGCGCAAGGCGTATCAAAAGGCGTGACACTTTGGCACTCGCCAAACGGCGGAATCGCGCTACTCTCCTCTCATCGTCAACAACGTAAAGGAGGTGATCCAATGTCTCATTGTTTCAGTCAGGGTAATGCCCGCAGCAAGGTTTCCGGATCACGCGTTGATTGCAGGATTTCCATACGCTGACGGTCATCCCGTCGTGAACACCTGAAAAGCCGCCAGCAATGGCGGCTTTTCTTGTTTGGGGGGCGCGATGTCGCTCCTCTCCCCGTTCACGGGGAGAGGCTGGGTGAGGGGCGAGCTTTCAGCGCTTCGGAACCTTGCAAGCGCTCATTGGTGCAAATGCTCAAGCATCTGCTCGGGGAACAGTTTTGCCCCTCACCTAACCTCTCTCCGCATGCGGGGAGAGGAATCACATCGCGCTCTGCCACTGCAGTGAACCCAAATTTCAGTCTCCACAGGCCCTTCATTTACGTCATTGCCACCCTACGCCTGCTGACACCCAAACTGTGCTAGCTCTTAATTTAAAGGGTTAAAGCATTGCTGATGCGCAATACTCATGGTAGCCCAAGCCCCTAAACTTGGAGCTTAACATGGCTATTTCCACGGTATATGAGAACAATCAAAACTATTGGACATTTGATGCGGTAACAAATGTTGGCAATGGGTATACACTGCTTTACTCTGCACCTAATTCTATTGGTTTCAGAGGGCCTTATGGTCAAGATGTTTATTGGAGTGGTAATTTTACACAGAATGCACAAGGCATTGTTTCCGGAACATTAAATTCTTATTCGATTTATGTTAATGGATCTCTCGTTTATCAGATGAGCGGATTCAGTATTTCATACTTGGAAGTTGCTCAATACAACCAGTTTGCAGGTGGAAATAACAATAATCAGAGATGGGCAGCGTTGCTATCCGGGGATGATTATACAGTGTCTTATGAAGGACAAAATCTCTACATGTTCTTCCATGCCGGCAATGATACGTCCTATGGTGGACTGGGCGACGACACGTTCTTTGGAGGAACTGGCAACGATATTCTCAGTGGTGCAGGCGGGGCGGATTATCTCAACGGTGATGATGGCAACGACACTGTGGTTGGCGGTGATGGTGATGACTACCTCACCGGAGGAACTGGCGACAATTATATGACCGGTGATGCTGGAAGGGACGATATCTTCGGCGGCAGTGGGCAGGATATTGTTTTCGGAGGGGCCGCTGGTGACTACATAGCGACCTATGCTGGCAATGACTATATTTTCTCGGACTATGGATCAGCTGATATTGGAGCTGATAGTGTTTATGCCGGTGATGGAAACGACACGGTCTACAGCGGCGAAGGTGCTGACTACCTTGATCTTGGCGCAAACGGCGATGTTGGCAGTGCTGGAAATGGTGCCGATACGGTTTATGGCGGATCTGGTGCCGATTACATCTACGGTGATTTTGGTGTCGATGAAATTGGCGCTGATTCACTCTTTGGCGGCAGTGATGGCGATGTGATCTTTGGCGGCGCAGGCAACGATACAATTAGTGGCGACAGTGGTATCGACTACCTCTTTGCTGGCCTTGGCGTGGACAATCTGACCGGAGGCAGCGATCGCGACTACTTCTGGTGGACAACCCTCAGCGAAGCCGGAGACGTCATTACAGACTTCAACCGGACCCAGGATATCGTTGTGATCAGGCAAATCCTCGACGCGCTCGGCATCTCCGGCACGGCGCAAGATGCAGCCAACGCAGGCTATCTGACGGCGTTCCAGTCCGGAACATCGACAATCCTTGCTATCGATGTGGACGGACCTTCGGGAGCGACAGCATTCAGCCAGCTGGCTATCCTGCAGAACTTCACCGCTTCGCAGTTTTCATGGTCCTTGAACGCCTACTGAGAACGCAGACCCAGACTGGGGGATGACCCCCGTCTGAGAGACATCAGGATGAGGAGAGGTGCGATGTGGCTCCTCTCCCCGTTCACGGGGAGAGGCTGGGTGAGGGGCGAGTTTTCAGCGCTTAGGAACCTTGCAAGCACTCACAGGTGCAAGTGCACCCGCATCCTGCCGGTGGACAGTTTTTCCCCTCACCTAACCTCTCCCCATTGAAATGGGGAGAGGAACTACATCGGGCCCTTCACCAACAACTTTGCCAGTCCACAATCTAACTTTTCCTGAGGTGCTTTCGCGAAAGCGAAAGCCTCGAAGGACGCACAATCTCTGTGCAAACTCAGGCTTTGGATTGTGTACGGCTTCAGCACAGTGCGTCCTTCGAGGCTTTGCTGCGCAAAGCACCTCAGGAAGAGGAAATCGGTGCGTTGCACCGGATGTTGAACTCCCCTCATTGCGAGGTGCTTGCCTTCAGCCAAGCCTCAAGAAACGAGGACTGCTTGCCTTTTGCTCCGAGTGCAGCGAAGAAAAACATTAACTTTCTCTGGTTTGCGCCTAAGTCAGCCCGGAGTATTTTTTATCAAACTAAGTAGATTGAATCCGCTCTCGCCGTAGTTCCTTAGTTCGAAGAGATTGACCGATGAGCACCGATCCGGCCTTGACTGCGAAGGATTTCATGTCGCAATGGCGGCGTGAGCATCCTGATATTCTTCCGATCAAGGACCTGCTGAATGGTCGCAATTTCCCAAACCGCTGGATGCGCATCCACAGCCTGCCACAGTCCAAACGTTATGCCGAAACGCCGGAAGAATGGGCAATATTGCTGCACCGGCAAAACACGCTGATTGATCATCTCGTGCCGCATCACACACCTGTCCAGTTCGTTGTCAACTGGATCGAACCAGACAGCCATCTGTTCAAAGCATATGATCCTGTGCCGCTGGGCGTCCTGCAGGAAGGCGAAGGCGAACCGGAATACGACAGCTACCTTCTGGAAACTACCTGGGAAAACCACTCCCACAACCCTATCCTCATCATGATCGCGGATGAATCATTACGCGGCTTCTTCATCGCGCCGGATTGCGTGATTGCGCCTTACGACGGTGGAGTAGATGTGATCGTGAAAGAACCGCAGACTTGTTATGCTTTGAAGCATCGGTTCAAGGACTGGTTGTCAGCGCGGCCAGACGGGCTTTAGCGTCGGATTAGTAGAATGCCTGCTTTTTAATTTCCAAATACAATGGAGTGCAACCCATTATTGGTCGGTGAATGCTCACTAAATAACTGATGCAGTTCCTAAACACTAAGGGTAAAAAAGTTCAACATCCATTCAATCATATGGACTGTGCTGTGGCCTCGCGCGGCTATACTCGAAAAACCCACTTAAAGTTCGCAAAATCCCCCCTCACCGCTCATAAATCACATTGTTCTTCGTCTCATCCACCACCCTGTACCCATGCGACGCCAGCAGCGCAGGCAGGTCTACATGCCAGCGGGCGTTGCCGCGCTCCATGATCAGCAGGCGCGGCCAGAGGCTTTCGGGTGCTTCCTTGAAGAAGGTATCGAGGATCAGGTCCTCCGCCCCTTCCGTATCCAATTTGGCGGCATCGACATGGGTGAAGCCCTCTTCCTCCAGCATGGTCAACAGGCGCTTGGCAGGCACTTTGATGCTGCCCGCCATGGTCACGCCGGTCATGATCTTGACGCTGGATTCCCCGCTGTTTTCAGGGTCGACAAACAGTGTGAGTTCGCCTTCCTTGTCGGCTACCGCACAGGCCACGGCTTTCACCGTCGAGAAAGGGTTGAGCCGAAGGTTATAAACCAATCGCGCATAGATATCGGGCTGGGGCTCCACCGCCAGAATACGCGCCCCGAGGCCAGCGTGCGCCGCCACAAAAATCGAATATCCGCCGATGTTCGCGCCAATATCGAGGAACACGAAATTGTCGGTTAACCGGGCTTTCAGCGCCTGCAATTCGGTGGGATCAAAGAACTGCGGCGTGAAGAGGATGCGCTTTTCGCAGACATTGCGATAGGGCCACAGCCGCATGCGCGCGCCCAGCACCTCCGTATCCACAGGGTTGCCGCCAAGCTTGAAGATGGCGATGCGGCGCAGCAGAAAGGCCATGCGGCGGCTCAGCCATGAATCGGTGGCGCGGCGTGTTTTCTGCAAAATGCTGCTGACAAGCCCTTTCGCCTCAAAGACGCCCCAGGCGTTGGTGTGCTGACCAGTCTCGCTCAAACCCTGTCCCCGTCTTTCTTGTTGCGCTGCACCCATCCGTAAAAGCTACGGGTTGGATGTGTCGCAAAGCTCGGCTATACCTCGAGAGAACGCGAAGACAAACCTGTCCGTGACAGATTCTGCTTCGCCTGCGCATTTTACCGGGGTTATGCCCGCATGATTGGTTGAAATGACCCTGACGGAAACACAAGAGAGGCGCCAGCCAGGCCAGATCAAGCTCTATGGCCCGGAAGCCTTTGCAGCCATGCACAAGGCTGGCCGCCTGACGGCCGAAGCGCTGGATCTCATGGTGGATCTGGTTAAACCCGGCGTCACAACCGAGAAAATCGATCAGGTCGCCTTCGAATTCGCCATGGATCACGGCGCATACCCCGCCACATTGCAATATCGTGGTTATACGCGCTCCTGCTGCACCTCCATCAACCATGTGGTGTGCCATGGCATTCCCGATGACAAACCCTTGCGCGATGGCGATATTGTCAACATCGATGTGACATTGATTGTGGATGGCTGGCACGGGGATTCAAGCCGCATGTATCTGGTGGGAGACGTGCCGCGCCGCGCCGAGCGACTGGTGGAAGTCACCTACGAATCGCTGATGCTGGGCCTGGCGACCATCAAATCCGGCGCGCATCTGGGCGATATTGGTGCGGCCATTCAGGCCCATGCGGAAAAAGAGCGCTGCTCGGTGGTGCGCGATTTCTGCGGGCATGGTGTGGGGCGACTGTTCCACGACGAGCCCAATGTGCTGCATTATGGCCGCGTGGGCGAAGGGCCTGAGTTGCGTTCAGGCATGATCTTCACCGTCGAGCCCATGATCAATCTCGGCCGCCCACACGTCAAAATTCTGGCCGATGGCTGGACAGCTGTGACGCGCGACAGGTCGCTTTCAGCACAGTTCGAGCACACAATAGGCGTAACAGACACCGGCTGCGAGATTTTCACATTGTCCCCCAAAGGCTGGGACAATCCGGCTGTAGCGCGCCAAAATCCGGCCAGCAATGGCTGATCCGGACGATCTTTCCGGCCATCGGGACCGCCTGCGGGCAAGGTTCAAGGCGGGCGGTGCTGATCCGCTGCCGGATTACGAATTGCTGGAACTGATGCTGTTTCGCTCTCTCCCGCGCCGGGATGTCAAACCCATCGCCAAACGTCTGATTGCCCGCTTTGGCTCTTTTGCCGAAGTGCTGGCTGCCCCCGAAGAACGCCTGCGCGAGGTGGACGGTGTGGGCGAAGGCACGGCGGTTGACCTGCGCATCATGGCGGCGGCAGCACAACGCATGACGCGCGGGGCTGTCGCCAAGCGGCAGGTGCTTTCGTCCTGGATCAGTGTGCTGGAATATTGCCGCGCCGCCATGGCCTTTGCTGAGCGGGAGGAGTTCCGCATCCTGTTCCTCGACAAGCGCAACCAGTTGATCGCCGACGAGGTGCAACAGCGCGGCACAGTGGACCATACACCGGTTTACCCCCGTGAAATCGTGCGCCGCGCGCTGGAACTTTCAGCCACAGCGTTGATTCTGGTGCATAATCATCCATCGGGTGATCCCACCCCCTCACCTGCCGATATCCGCATGACCCATGATATCATCAACATTGCCAAGCCGATGGGGATCAGCGTGCATGACCATGTGATCGTCGGCAAACAAGGCCATTGCAGCCTCAAGGGACAAGGCCATATTTAACCGTGAAAACAGCGTTTTTTCAGCGCGTGAGTTTCCGCATCTAAAACCCTTAAATCGTTAAGTAACTTCTTGCTGGCATAACAGGGCGGATTTGACGAACCCGAATGCTGAAATGCTGACACAAAGCAACAAGAACAAAGCACGCAAACTGGCGTCTACGTCCGTTTTGCCATTTGCGATCCTGCTCTTCGCCATTTTGGGCGCAGTCGTGATGACCGTTGTCTCGATGGCCCAGCGCGCCAGCGATGCCGCTGACGATCGCATCCGCCGCGTGATCACAACGGCGATGTCCGAGGAGGTCAATCAGGTGGCGCGCGACCTGCGCTCAATTTCTGAAAATGATCGCCCGATGCTCAACCGTGGTTTCAGCCTTGGTATACAGACCACCGAGAATACGATGGAGCGCATTCGCGCCATTGGTGATTTCGATGCTGTTGCCTCTGTAGACCGGTCCGGCAAGCTGTCATCTGCCGCCGTTCGCCTGACTTTTGGCCAGGAAACAGCAGAACAGCGCGTTTCCAGAAGCTTTTCATGGGCCGCTGCTGAGCTTGCCTCACGCATGAAGCCAAATGCACAGGCCTCTGAAATGACCGAAATGGTCGGCCGCTACTTCGTGGAAGATGGGGCCTTGCGCTTTGTTGCCGCCATCATTCGCCCCCCTGCTGAAAACCGCAGTGCTGTCGGGCTGATTGCCAGCCGCTCTTTTGATGCCGATATGGTCAAGCATCTTGGCAAGCGCCTTTCCATCAAGGATTTGCAGTTACAGTTCAAGCAAGTTGACATCGACACCCCTTCCATTGCCATCACATCGGCAGAGGGCGCATCGGTTGCCGCGATCACATGGACGGCAGAGCGCCCCGGTGATCCCATTCTTGAGCGATTGATGCCTGTGGCTGTCTTCAGCTCCCTCGCCATCATGATCTTTGCCTGGCTGTCTTATGCGCACGTCACGCGCGTTACCGACAACATGCTGCGCAGCGAGGAAAAAGCCACGCATCTCGCAGGCCATGACACACTGTCAGGCCTGCCAAACCGCCTGCGCTACACCGAGCATCTGACAGCGCTTCTCGCAAGGCTTGGCAGCGAAAACATGGGCCTTGCCGTTCTTTTCGTCGATCTCGACAAGTTCAAGGAAGTCAACGACACCTACGGCCATGCCGCCGGTGATATCGTGCTTGTTGGCTGTGCCGAGCGCATGGCCAGCCAGTTGCGCGCAGGTGATTTTCTGGCCCGTTTTGGCGGAGACGAATTCGCCATCATCCAGACCGGCGTACGCACCCCTCTGGATGCCGAGTTGCTGGGCCGCCGCCTGATTGAATCGATCCGCCCTGCTTTCCAGATCGGTGAGGCCGAGGCCTATGTCGGCGCCTCGATCGGTATCGCTCTGGCTCCCCAGAATGGCACGGATTCAGCCGAGCTGATGCGTCTGGCTGATATCGCCATGTACCGCGCGAAAAACGGTGGCCGCAACCGTGCCTGCTTCTTTGAGCAGCGCATGGATGACACCCTGCGTCTGCGCAAGGTGGTGGAAGATGATCTGCGCCATGCCATTTCCCGCAATGAGCTGGAACTGCACTACCAGCCACAGGTTTCGGCTGACGGATCACGCATCGTTGGCGTTGAGGCGCTGGTGCGCTGGCGTCACCCGGTTCACGGCATCATTCCTCCGTTGGAATTCATTGGCATTGCGGAAGAGCGCGGACTGATTGTGCAGCTGGGCGAGTGGGTCATCCGCCGCGCCTGCATGGATGCTGCAAACTGGGGCAACATCACTGTGGCCTGCAATGTCTCTGCCATCCAGTTCCGCCAGACAGATTTTGTGCAGTCCGTGGCCAATGCGCTGGAAGACACAGGCTTTGAGCCCGCACGCCTGGAGCTTGAACTGACGGAAAGCGTGGTTGTTGCAGATGCCGATCAGGCCGAGGCCAGCATTATGGAGCTGCGCTCAATGGGCGTTAAGCTGGCTCTGGATGATTTTGGAACCGGCTACTCCAGCCTGATTTATCTGCGCCGCTTCGCCTTCGACAAGATCAAACTCGACAAGTCCTTTCTCGATTCACTGGAGGACACAGGCGAAAGCGCCATTCTTGTTCACTCCGTTGTTCACCTTGGACGCGCGCTTGGCCTGACCGTGACTGCGGAAGGCGTGGAAACGATTGAGCAACAGCGCTTCCTGCAGGCTGTTGGTTGCCACCTGTTGCAGGGCTACCTCTTCGCGAAGCCCGTGCCGGCTGCGCAGATGGATGAGATGCTGAAGCTCAGCGATCCATTCGCGGATATCAACAAAGCTGCCTGATCAGGCCGTCATCTCTTATCGACGGTGCAGTTTTTCTGCGTGAATGACTGCTGCGATCAACACAACTGCAGCCAAACCCTGATGCATCAGGCCAGCCCAGATCGGCACCACAAGCAGAAGCGTTACAACACCAGTGATCGCCTGAACCACAATACCAGCCGCCACATGGGATGCCCCTTTGGCAAGAGGGTGACCTGAGCGGCGAAGTGCAAAGGCATGCCAAAGTGCGAAGGCCAGAAGCAGATATGCCGTCATCCGGTGGTTGAACTGCACCAGCGCCGGGTTGCTGACAAAGTTCTCAAGCCATGGTTTCACCACGAACAGTACGTCGGTGCCGGGTACGAAAGCGCCATCCATCAACGGCCAGGTGTTGTACGTAAGACCGGATTTTGAACCCGCCACCAGCGCGCCCAAGGCAATCTGCAACAGCACAAGTGCTACCAGCAGCTTGCCGCGCAATGTTGCCCCGGCAATCGAAACCGCTGGCTGATCATCGCCGGTTCGCAGCGCGCGCGCAGTCCAGACGACACAGACAAGGATGATACAGGCCATCGTCAAATGCAGCGCCAACTTCACTGGCGCAACAGCCGTCATGCCCTCTTTCAGGCCTGACGCCACCATGACCCAGCCGATGGCACCCTGAAATCCGCCAAGCAAGCCAACAAACAGCAGCCAAAGCGCCAGCTTTCCCTTCACCACACCGCGCAGCCAGAAAAAGGCCAGCGGCAGCATGTAGGCGATGCCAACAAACCGCCCCAGCTGGCGGTGGCCCCATTCCCACCAGTAGATGAACTTGAAGTCGCCAAGGCTCATGCCCTTGTTCAGGAGCTGGTACTGCGGAATCGCCCGGTACTTCTCGAATTCCGAAAGCCATGCGGCATCAGACAGCGGCGGCATCGCGCCCATGAAAGGCCGCCATTCGGTGATTGAAAGACCGGAGCCTGTCAGGCGTGTAGCCCCGCCAACAAGAATCATGGCGAGGACCAGAAACGCTATGAACCACAGCCAGCGGCGCACGGATGCGTATCCATCCGCGCCCATGTCAGCACTGTTTGAGGCTGTTGCAGTTGTCTGGTTCAATACACTCACCATTGGCTCCGGGCGGGATTTGGCTGATCCTGTGTACCATGCGACCGCACGGCGCTTGATCTTCTCTCGCATCGCCGTCAATTAGGGCCGTGCGCCGGGGACATCAACCGCCCTGCTGTCGCACCTTGAAACAATGAGGAACATGCAATGCACCGTCGCATGCGCAAACTGGTCGGCACCGTGCTGATGCTGATTTTTGTGGTTCTCTACGCGCTGGTTGTCACGGCGGTGGCCGCACCTATCCTGACAGGTGCATCAAAAATCACGCAGGCGGTTTTCTATTGTGTCGCAGGTCTGGCCTGGGCACCACCGCTGATGCTGCTGATCCGCTGGATGGAAGGCGGACGCGATGACACGCGTCCTACGGGTCCGGTGTAAGCCTGTGATTTTCCCTTCCCCGTAAAAGAGGAAGCGAGAAGAGCACAAACTCACTTGCCTAAAGTGAGCTTTTGAACACCCTTGAGGGCCATTACCGGCTTTTTGGACGAGATAACCCGGCTGTTGACCCCCTGCCAGCTGATCTCGCCAGACAAACGACCATACTCAATCTTGGGGCAACGGTTCATGATGACGGTCAGGCCAGCAGCTTCGGCGCGGGCGGCGGCCTCATCATTGCGGACAGTCAGCTGCATCCAGATGACCTTCGGCAGCGGCTGCATCCGCAACGCCTCGTCCACCACGCCCGATGCCGCCTCTGATGCCCGGAAGATATCGATCATATCCACCGGCTCCTGAATATCAGCGAGACTGGCAACAAAGGTCTGCCCGAGAAAGCTCATCCCAGCCTTGCCGGGATTGACAGGAATGACCCTGAAGCCGCGCTCGATCATGTACTTCAGCACGAGATAAGAGGGGCGAGCGGGATTGTCCGATGCGCCTACCATAGCGATTGTCTTCACCGAGGTGAGGACGGAGCGGATCAGTGTATCGGGGTAAAAATCATGATCAGTCATCATGCTGATGTGGCGAAAGATCAGGCATTTCGCAAGAGCGAGTTACGAGACGTTCAGCGCCCTGCCCCGGTTGAAGAGCCAGAAGGCAGCACCCGACAGCAGCACATCAAAATCGGCTATCGACTGATAAAGCCCGTTGACCGAAAGGCGCGGCAAGGCATGAATATGGTCGATATGCGCAGGAAACACTACGCCGGGACGGGTAGTTACTGCCGTCGCAAAGCCAAGCTCGCGCGCCACAGCAAACTCACGCTGCCCGGCAGCCACAGGATCACCCACGGGATAGGCGAGATGCTTAATCGGACGCTGCAGTTTTTCTTGCAAGATCTCTCTGGAGCGGACAACCTCATGCCGTGCAAAATCTGCTGACTGCGGACCAAGCAGAGGGTGCGTCAGCGTATGTGCGCCGATGGTGCAGAGCGGATCAGTGTTCAGTGCACGCAGGCCATCCCAGTCGAGACAGAGTTCAGCTGTGCGCTGCAGATTGTCAACGCCCGCCTGCTTTGCCAGATCAGCGATGAAATCTGACATCGCGGGTTCAGGCCTCGTGCGCAACGCACCGTAGATTGTTTTGAAGGCCTGCCAGCGTTCGGCATCATTCGTCAGCGGGAAAGCCTGCCCGTCAAAGCGCACCTCCGGCAGAACACGGATCGCATCTTCCAGATCAAGCCACCACAGCGGCGCTGTCGCCTCGGCAAATCCTGTTGTCGCAAACACCGTGAAAGGCGCGTTGTGCTTGCGCAAAACAGGCAGGGCAAACTCCACATTGTCCCTGTAGCCGTCGTCAAAGGTCAGCACCACGAAAGGCCGCCCCTTGCTGGTCATACGGTCCGGCAGAGCATCCAGCGGAATAATGTCATAACCCCGCGTTTTGACATGAGTGAGAACCGCATCGAGATACTCCGGCGTGATTTCCAGAATACGATGGGGATCAAAACTCTGTGCCTTATGGGGCCGCACGTTGTGGAACATCAGGACAGCGCCGCATCCGCGCGTTCGGCCAGCCATCAAACGCGCAGCGCCTGTCATCGACAATGCAGACAAGCCGGTGCGAAAAACGAGATGCTTCAAATCAACCACGGGGTTCATCCTCTTGTGGTGTTGATAGCAGGATTGGGTTGAAGTTCCGTTGCAGTGGATTGCCGCGTCGCTTCGCTCCTCGCAAAGACGAACCTTCACATTTTAGGCTGACATTAATCTCGCCGTGCGATCCATTGGCATAACCATGAACGGAGCAACACGGCAGTGAAATTCAACAGACATGCCGGTTTTGCCGATCTGGATGCGCTTTGGCGCAGCTTTGAGCAGACTGGCGCCGTGACACCCTATCAGAGGCTGGGCTGGACAAGGGCCTGGAGCGAAACGGTTGCGCCTGCCATCGGCATGCAGCCCATGCTGCTGACGCTTACCGATAACCAGAACAAACCACTCGCTATCATGCCGATCGGCCAGCAGATCCAGCGCGGTGTCAAAGTCATCCGCTTCCTCGGCGGCAAGCACGCGAACTACAACATGCCGGTGTTTGCGGCAGGCGGCATGGAAAAGATATCTGCTGACGCACTCCACAAAGCCTTGATGGTGTTTGGCGCGGCAGAGGGCATTGATCTCTTTGTCTTCGACAATCAGCCTGTCAGCTGGAAAGGCGAGGTAAACCCCTTCGCGGGCCTCAAGGCCATCCCCAGCCCCAGCAGCGCATGGAAGCGCACGCTGATGGCTGATGGTGAGGAGATGGCGCGAGGTCTGATGTCTTCGGAAAGCCGCAAGAAATTGCGTCACAAGGAAAAGAAGCTGGGGGAGTTTGGTACGGTCACTTACAGCGCCGCCAAAGATTCAGAACAGGCAGCCGCGTTCCTGTCAGCCTTTCTCGCACAGAAGGCTGCGCGCTTCGCCACATTGGGCATCGACAATCCCTTCACGGAAGCTGGCGTCGAGGCCTTTCTGCAAAAGGTCGTGCGGCTTGAACCGGACCGGAAGCCAGACATCCATCTCTTCGCGATGCTGACAGGGGAGCGCATTCTTGCTGTGTTTGGCGGTGCAATCCATGATGGTCGCTACACCGGCATGTTCACGTCTTTTGATACAGATCAGGCTGTCTCGCGCTACAGCCCCGGTGATCTTTTGCTGCTGAACCTGATGAAACATCTGTGCAGCGAGGGCATCCAGACCTTTGATCTTGGAACAGGCGAAGCTGCCTACAAGAGCGATTATTGCGACACTGAGGAGCCTCTGGTGGATTGCCTGTTGCCGGTTACAGCCAAAGGCAGGCTCGCGGTGCAGGCGCTGTCTGTAAAGCAGAAGCTCAAGCGCTGGATCAAGCAGAATGATCAGGCTATGGCGCTTATCAAGCGGATGCGAAGACTCCGCTCCGCCTGACATTCATCAGACTTTTGCACCCGCTGATGCTGATACAGCACTCACGATGAAGTAGTTGCAACCTGGCAGCATAGCCGTCGCCTTGTCTGTCCTGGGATCTTCCAGATCAGCGGAGGCCACAAGCACCGTCAATGTGACAGCGCGGGAAAGCATGGCTGTTGCACCTGACACAGCACCACCCAGAGCCAGCGCATAGTCATAGTTGCCGCCAAGCCCCTTGATCGCTGCTGAAAGCTCATGGGACTGAACCTGCATCGGATCGATCGACAGTTGCGCAACAGGGCCACGGCTGGACAAAATCTGCTCAAGCTTGCGCATGGTCGGCTGTGCAAAGGCACCGCCTTCTACGCCGACAACAAGAATGGACACCGGACGTCCGCGGATGAGCGCAGCCTGTGCCTCATCGGCCACCTCAACCAGAGGATCGTAGGAATCATCCTCATCCAATGAATGGTAATCGGCTGGTGCACCTGCCACAAAAGCCGGGGCAACCATTTGCGGAACCTGCACAGGAGCGACAGGTGCTGCGTCATCAAAAGCTTCAAGAGGCTTGCGGACCACGGAAGTATGTGAAGGCTCAACAAGAAAATTATCGGCTTCCGGCTGAACGGCAGGCGCAACAGGAAGATGCGCATGAGCCATTTCCTGTTTCTTGACCGGTTCCTGCAATGCAGACGCTACAGTCTCCGAGAAACTCTGAGGATGTTGTTTGGGTGCCGACTGAGGTGCATTGTTGCCTGCAGCCAGCAATGAGGCTGTAACACGCCCTTCCGGCAGAGCAAGAGGCTGAGCCTCCGCTGCAGCCTTGTGGGAATTCAGAGTGTTCCCTAACCTGCCCAGAGCAGCGCGCATCGCATCAGCTGAGGCTGATGCTTTGGCTGACACTGCTGCCGCTGCTGTTTGTGCCACGCTGCCAGCCGATGCGGTGGCTGGAGCAGCTTCCTTCAAGACTGGCTGTTTCAAAACAGGCTCGGCTTCAGCAACAACAGGAGCGGCCTGCTGCTGAGCATGATCATGGTACTGCGCCGGATGGACCGAGGCAGCAGCACCGGCATGAGCCGGTTGCATCATACCAGCCTGCGGCATCATCGCAGGGTTCATCATGGCGTACATCTGCGCCATCATCTGCGGTGTCATCATCGGCATGGCAGGATAGGATGCAGCCATCTCAGGAGCACGGCGGCTGTAGACACGGTCAGACAACAGGGCGCGTGTGAGCACCCAGAACAACGACAACACAAATCCAGCCAGTGTAGCAATCAGAATGGTTGGCAGTTTCTTTGGAAACGTAGGGCTGCTCGGCACATTGGGGCGCGAAACGATGCGTGCGTCAGCAGCGACAGCATTGTCGACATCGCGCACAGAGGCGTCACGGTAGCGGGCGAGATAATTCTCCAGCTGCTCGCGTTCTGCTTTGGCTTCACGCTCAAGCGCACGCAACTGAACCTCGTTTTCGTTGGCGGAACCATTGAGCTTCTTCTGCTGGTCAAGCTCACCCTGGCTGGCAGCAACACGGGCGCCTGCAGCACGCGCATCATTGTCAAGTGCGCGGGCGGCGCGGTCAGCGGCCGCACGGATCTGCTCCTCAAGACCAGTCAACTGGGCGTAGAGTTCCTTGATGCGCGGATGCTGCGGTAGCAATGTACGCTCTTCCTGCGCAATCTGCGCGCGCAGGGTGGCACGCGCCTCGATCAGGCGGCGTACGACCTCGTTATTGACGACTTCCGACACTTCAAAGATGCGTCCCTGGCGCACCGCTTCGCGGATGAGTCTGGCGCGCGAGGAAAGGTCAGCTTGCTGGGCACGCGCTGTCGCAAGCTGTGTGTTCAGCTCTGACAACTGCTGCGATGAAATGTTGTTGTTCTCTGTGCCTACCAGAAAAAGACCATTGGCATTGCGATAGGCCTCGACCTTGGATTCTGCCACGGAAACCCGCTGGCGCAACTGCTCGATTGTTCGCGCGAGCCAGGTGCCGGCAGACTGTGCCGTGCCTTTCTTGGCCTGCTCCAGCTGACGGATATATTCTTCTGCAATGGCTTGCGACATCTTCGCGGCAAGCTCCGGATCACGGCTCTGGAATTCGATGGCCAGAACGCGAGACTTCGCCTTTCCGAAGACTTTGAGCTTGTCGAAATACTTCTCCATCACCCGCTCTTCGGGCGATACGTTGGCAGGATTATCAAGCACGCCAAACATGATGAGTGTCTTGGTGACCGGATCGACACCGTCCATCAAAGTATCGAACTCGCGCTTTGATCCCAGATCAAATTTCTGCATCATCAGACGTGCGATATCGCGCGACATCACCAGCTGAACCTGGCTGAGCACAGCATCCTGATCAATGAGAGGGTCCTGTGCCCGTCCGCCTTCACGGCCGATGCGGGTATACTCGCTTTCGCGGTTTTCAAGGAAGACGCTGGTTTCAGCCGTGTAGCGTGGTTTCAGCATGTTGACGGCCAGAACCGAGCCAACAAGTGCCAACGCAGTGCAGATGAGCACCAGCCATTTGCGACGCCCGACTTCCCGGAACAAGGCAACAAGATCGATCTCACCTCTGTCTGAAGGAGACAGGGTCGCACCTTGATCGGCTGCTGACTGACGCATGACTGAAAACCTCAACACACAAACGCGAATGGTCAGGTTTAACGCCCGACATCTGCAAATTCGCACATTATGGTTTCTACAGCGTTAATTGCCTTGGTTATTAAATGGTGATGCAAAACCTTTTTTAACCATACGCATGTTAGCTGAGTGTCAGGATCAACAGTAGTGTCGTGTCATGAAGCGTATCTCAACAACCCTGGCCTTTGTCTCTGCGCTCAGTCTGGCTGCCTGCAGTCATTACAGACCGCACGCTTTTTCAGACGTGCTCACCGCAGGCCTGAACGAGCCGTATACGCTTGCCAACGGCGATCGCCTGCGCGTCATTGTCTTCGGACAGGACAGCCTCTCCAATTCCTACACTGTTGATACTGTGGGGCATATTTCCATGCCGCTTATCGGTTCGGTCAATGCCAAGGGGCAGACGACAAAATCCCTTGAAAACCAGATCGTTGGCAGGCTGCGCGGTGGTTTCCTGCGCGAGCCAAAAGTGTCGGTTGAAGTGGAACAGTATCGCCCGTTCTTCATTCTGGGCGAGGTGACAACATCGGGCCAGTTCCCGTTCGTCAACGGCATGACGGTGCAGACTGCGGTTGCGATTGCAGGTGGCTATCAGCCACGCGCCAACCGCCACATGGCTGAGATTACCCGCACTGTGAACGGTGAGATCGTGACGGGTCGCGTTCCTCTTGATGCCCCTGTCCGCCCTGGCGATACCATCACCATCGTCGAGCGTTATTTCTGATGCGTATTGTCCATATCTTCCGGGCACCCATCGGCGGCCTGTTCCGCCATGTGATCGACCTTGCAAAAGAGCAGGCAAGGCGCGGGCATGACGTTGGAATCTTCTGCGATTCAACCTTTGCAGGCGACCGCAACGAGGGCCTGCTGGCGGAGCTTGCCACCCACATGACACTTGGCGTTGAACGCGTTGCGATGAGCCGCAATCCAAACGTCAGTGACCTGCGCGCGTTGAGCAGCATGGCGGCTTTTTGCAAAAAAGTGAATGCCGATGTCATGCACGGCCACGGCTCCAAAGGCGGGCTTTATGCACGCTTCGGCGGTGTCTTCAGCAGCAATGGCCCTGTCCGCGCCTATACGCCCCATGGCGGCAGCCTGAACTACAAGCCAGGTTCGCTGATCCACAAGCTTTACATGGGCATTGAACGCATTCTCGAAAAAGGCACTGACATCTTTCTGTTCGAAAGCCAGTTTGTCGCTGACCGGTTTGCAGAATACGTCGGCGAAACAAAATCGCTGACACGCATCGTGCTCAATGGTCTGTATCCGGAAGAGATTCAGCCCGTGACCGCAAAAGCCGATGCTGTGGATTTTCTCTACATTGGAGAATTCCGCTTCGCCAAAGGCATTGACAATCTGCTGCTGGCTATGAGCCAACTGAAGCAGCAGCGCGCAGAGGCACCAACCCTTGTGCTTGTTGGTCAGGGGCCTGACGAGCCGACCTTGCGTGAGCAGGTTGTTCAGCTCGGGTTGGACAAGTCAATTTCTTTCCGCAAGCCCATGGCCGCGCGTGAAGCTTTCAGTCTTGCACACACCATGATTGTGCCATCGCGCTTTGAATCCATGCCTTATGTTGTCATCGAGGCAGCGGGTGCCACTGTACCTCTCATTTCCACCGATGTTGGCGGCATTCCGGAGATTTTCGGCAACGAGCGCGACAGGTTGATACCAGCGGATGATATTCCGGCACTGGTCAACGCCATGGCGACTTCGATGGACGCAAGCCATGATGAAAGAATGGCTCCTGCTATCCGTTTGGCAAGTTACATCGCCCAGCATTTCTGCGTTTCGAAAATGACGACAACGGTTCTGGATGCCTACGGCGTTGCTGCGGCGGGAAAGCCGCATGCTGCAAAAAGACTGACGCAGCAGACCGAGGTCAAAAACCCCGTGCGGTAACGTGACGGAAAATGTGAAAGTGCATACCTGTGCCCGACAAGGCGAACAGCAAAAAGGATGAGCAACCGGCCCGTGGTGCCGGAGCGTCCTCTCACGTTCGTCTGGCAGAGGCAGCGGTTGATCTGCAACCCGTTAAATCCGTTTCACCAATCGTCATTGCCGGTCTGTGGCGTCTGACTGAAGCGCTGTTGGTCGCCCTGATCGGCAGTTTCGTCTACTGGTTCTACGTGATCCCGCAGGTAGGCTGGCAACCCGCCTACACGCTGGCCATTCCCATGATTGCGGTGCTGGCAATCGTCATGCTGCAGGCATCAGGCTCCTATGACACTGCTGCACTGCGCACACCTTTCGTTCAGCTCCCGCGCATTCTGGCCGCCTGGACTATGGTCTTCCTGCTGGCTTTTGCGGTTGTGTTCTTCCTCAAACTGGAAGGCACGTTCTCCCGCGTGTTCATGGCCACATGGTTCTTGACTGGCATGGCAGCCATTACGGTCGCCCGCATGCTGCTGTCGCTGCGCATTCGCCGCATGACCCGTCAGGGCTTGCTCGACCGCCGCACGGCTATTGTCGGTAGCGGCGAGGCTGCCGAAAAGATGATCCGCGCGCTGAAAGCTGACCGCCAGAGTGACCTCCGGATCATCGGCGTGTTCGATGACCGCTGGGATGATCGCTCGCCGGACGTTATTGTGGGCTATCCCAAACTTGGCAGCGTGGATGATCTGGTTGAATATGCACGCCATGCCCGGCTTGATCTGGTAATTTTCACACTGCCCATCACAGCTGAAACACGGTTGCTTCAGATGCTGAAAAAGCTCTGGATTCTCCCCATCGATATCCGCCTTGCAGCACACACGCAGAAACTGCGTTTCCGCCCCCGCAACTATTCCTACATCGGCGGCTTGCCGGTGTTTGACATGGTGGACAAGCCCATCGCTGACTGGGATGTGGTGCTGAAATATCTCTTCGACAAGATTGTTGGCAGCCTGCTGCTCGTGATGCTTTTGCCGGTGATGGTCTGTGTGGCCATTGCTGTGAAAGCAACGTCGAAAGGTCCCATCCTGTTTCGTCAGAAACGCTACGGCTTCAACAACGAATTGATCGAGGTTTACAAGTTCCGCTCGATGTTTGTGGAAGCCACTGACGCGACAGCCTCGCGCCTTGTCACCAAGGGCGATCCACGCGTCACGCCGGTTGGTCGCTTCATCCGCAAGACATCGCTGGATGAACTGCCGCAGCTGTTCAATGTCGTCTTCAAGGGTAATCTTTCCATCGTTGGCCCCCGCCCCCATGCTGTGCATGCCAAGGCCGAGGACAGGCTTTATGATCAGGTGGTGGATGGCTACTTCGCGCGCCACCGCGTCAAGCCTGGCATCACCGGCTGGGCACAGGTAAACGGCTGGCGCGGCGAGACCGACACGCAGGAGAAAATCCAGCGCCGTGTCGACTTTGATCTTCAGTATATCGAGAACTGGTCGCTCTGGTCGGATGTTGCCATTCTGGCCATGACGCCCTTCTCTCTGATGAAAACGGAGAATGCATATTGAGCGCTTCTCTTGCCCCTGATGGATTGCAGTCAAAGCTCGCATCCGGCCCTACAATCAGCATCCGCGCGATCAAGAACGCGGCTGTTTGGCTGCTGTTCTTTTCAGGCTTCATGGTGTTCATCGAGCCTGCTCCGTTCGAGATCGCTTTCGGCCTTGTGACGGTGGTTTTCCTGCTCACGGGCCTGAAGCTCAGCATTATCTACCTGCCCATGATTGCGCTGCTGATCCTCTACAATATCGGTGGCGGCCTTTCGTTGATGAGCGTGCTGGAGGAGACACGCGCCATCTGGTTCGTGGTCATCTCGGTCTATATGGCATTGATGGCCATCATCATTGCCTGCATCTTTTCAGAAGATACAGAGCGCAGGCTGGAGATGATGAAAAGCGGCTACGCGCTGGCGGCAGTCGTTGCCTCGATTTGCGGCATCATGGGCTATTTCAATGTGGCCGGCACTTTCGACATTTTCACCCGTTATGGCCGCGCCATGGGCACCTTCAAGGACCCCAACGTCTTCAGCACATTCCTTGTG
>JBOFGV010000115.1:0-63993 GCA_051649305.1 Beijerinckiaceae bacterium | reverse complement strand
GACTGTCTGTATGTAAGCAGCGCGTAGACAGTTCGGATAGCACCGAACCCTTCCCTCCCCCTTGCGGGGAGGGTGGCCCTTCGCAACGCGAAGGGTCGGGTGGGGGTGGTTAAGGATAGTGCTCCCCATTACCCCCACCCGTCTCGTCGCTGCGCGCCGATTCACCCTCCCCGCAAGGGGGAGGGAAGGGCGCCGTGCAAAAGCCACGCAGTGTATCTCATTCATTTTATAAAGGAAAAATGGTGGGCAGTGAGAGGATCGAACTCCCGACCGGCTCGGTGTAAACGAGCAGCTCTACCGCTGAGCTAACTGCCCCACAAAGGCCTCAAGCCATGCAGAAGCGGTGCTGTAGCAAATGTCTGCGCATTGAACAACACCGCATTGCAACATAATTTCAGGAAAACACTACATAAAAAACCCGGCTTTCGCCGGGTTTGATATTTGTCAGTGGGCTGTGGCCGCCGCGCTGTCATCATTGCGCTGGCGGCTGAGAGCCGCTTTCTTGCTTTCCGCTTCCTCGTCCCATTCAATAGCGACGGGCTGGCGCACGAGTGCGTGTTTCAGCACTTCGTCCATGCGGGACACGGGCACGATCTCGAGGCCGTTTTTCACGCTGGCAGGCAAATCAACCAGATCTTTGACGTTATCTTCCGGGATCAGCACCTTCTTGATTCCACCGCGCAGAGCAGCCAGAAGCTTTTCCTTCAGGCCGCCGATAGGAAGCACCCTGCCCCGCAACGTCACTTCGCCTGTCATGGCGATGTCACGGCGCACAGGAATGCCCGTCATGATCGAAGTGATGGCTGTTGCCATGCCGATGCCAGCGGATGGACCATCCTTCGGTGTCGCACCTTCCGGCACGTGAACGTGGATGTCCTTGGTCTCGAACATTGGTGGCTTGATGCCGAAATCGATGCAACGCGAGCGGACATAGGTCGCCGCGGCTGAGATTGATTCCTTCATCACGTCCTTGAGGTTGCCGGTCACGGTCATCTTGCCCTTGCCGGGCAGAATCACGCCTTCAATGGTCAGCAACTCGCCGCCCACTTCCGTCCAGGCGAGGCCAGTGACAACACCCACCTGATCCTCGGACTCAGCCTCGCCGAAGCGATATTTGGGGGGGCCAAGATATTCCTCAAGCACGGCGATATCGACCGTAACCTTCTTCTTCTTCGACAGAAGCAGGTCTTTGACAGCCTTGCGTGCCAGATTCTGGATCTCGCGGGTTAGGTTGCGCACGCCGGATTCCCGCGTGTAACGGCGGATCAACTGCAGCATGGCGTCGTCTTTGATCGAGAACTCCTTGGCAGCCAGACCGTGCTTCTTCAGCGCCTCGTCAAACAGGTGCTGCTTGGCAATCTCGAGCTTTTCTTCCTCGGTGTATCCCGCCAGACGAATGATCTCCATGCGGTCCATCAAGGGAGCCGGAATGTTGAGCGTGTTGGCGGTCGTGACGAACATCACGTTTGAGAGGTCAAAATCAACCTCAAGGTAATGGTCGTTGAAGGTGGTGTTCTGCTCGGGATCAAGCACTTCGAGCAGTGCTGACGAAGGATCGCCACGGAAATCCTGGCCCATCTTGTCGATTTCATCAAGCAGGAAGAGCGGATTTGAGGTTTTTGCCTTGCGCAGGCTCTGGATGATCTTGCCGGGCATGGAGCCGATGTAGGTGCGGCGGTGGCCGCGAATTTCGGCTTCATCCCGCACGCCGCCAAGGCTCATGCGCACAAACTCACGGCCTGTTGCCTTGGCGATCGACTTGCCAAGCGAGGTCTTGCCAACGCCGGGAGGGCCGACAAGACAGAGAATGGGGCCAGCCAATTTGTTGGCACGCTGCTGAACAGCGAGATACTCAACGATGCGGTCCTTGACCTTCTCAAGGCCGTAGTGATCCGCATCCAATGTGTTCTGCGCCTGCGGCAGGTCTTTCTTGACCTTGGACTTCTTGCCCCATGGCAGGGCCAGCATCCAGTCGAGATAGTTGCGCACAACCGTGGCTTCCGCTGACATCGGCGACATCTGGCGGAGCTTCTTCAACTCGTGCAGGCACTTCTCGCGCGCTTCCTTGGTGAACTTGGTGCGCTTGATCTTGTCCTCAAGCTCGGTGAGTTCGTCTTTCTCCTCACCGTCACCCAGTTCCTTCTGGATCGCCTTCATCTGCTCGTTGAGATAATACTCGCGCTGCGTCTTCTCCATCTGCCGCTTGACGCGGGTGCGGATACGCTTCTCAACCTGAAGAACGGAGATTTCGCTCTCCATCAGGCCGAGCACCTTCTCAAGGCGCTTGGCGACGCTGATGATTTCGAGTGTCGCCTGCTTGTCAGAAATCTTGACAGCGAGCTGTGCAGCCACGCTGTCGGCAAGCTTGGGATAATCCTCGATCTGGCCAATGGCGGCCACAACCTCGGGTGAAACCTTCTTGTTCAGCTTCACGTAATTTTCAAATTCGGAAACTACGGAGCGGGCCAGAGCCTCGACCTCAACCTGATTGCCAATTTCGTCGCCAACGACCTCGACATCCGCCACATAAAAATCATCCGAGCGGACATAGGCCTTGATGCGGCCGCGGGTTGAGCCTTCAACCAGAACCTTCACTGTTCCATCAGGCAGTTTCAGCAACTGCAGAACGGTTGCGACCGTGCCAACTTCATAAATGGTGTCAGTAGCTGGATCATCCTCACCAGCATTCATTTGCGTCGCGAGCATGATGTGCCCGTCGGTACGCATCACTTCTTCCAAAGCACGGATGGATTTTTCGCGCCCTACGAACAGCGGCACAATCATGTGCGGGAAGACAACGATATCGCGCAGCGGAAGCACCGGCAGCGTATGTGTTGTTCCTGTTGGCAGAGCTGGTCTGTTTTTGGCGTTTGTCATGTTCTGTCCTTGTCGCGTCCCGCCATCAGATCCTCTTCAAGAGCAATCCCGCTGCGTACACTTGATCTCTGTGCCGGTTGCCAAACCGCTTGCCGACACGGCTTACGCCGAAAACACAATAGTATTGCCTGTTGGCAACTGAATGCCCGGAAACCGGCGCATCCATTTCGGTTGATGACGAAGATGGATGCTGGCATGCGGCATTTCAAGCCGCACACATATCTTAAAACAGCGGATTATGCACTGGCCGGAATTTGCTCGTCGCGCTCGCCGTAAATGTACAGCGGACGGGCGTTACCTTCAACAACCTCTGGACCGATGACAACCTGATCCACGCCCTCAAGACCTGGCAAATCGAACATGGTATCAAGCAGGATGCCTTCCATGATGGACCGCAGGCCGCGCGCACCGGTTTTCCGCTCGATGGCCTTCTTGGCAATCATTGTGATGGCCTCATCCGTGAAGGTGAGATCGGTGTTTTCCATCTCGAACAGGCGCTGATACTGCTTCACCAGCGCGTTCTTTGGCTCGGAAAGAATGGTTTTCAATGTCTCGATATCGAGATCTTCCAGTGTCGCCAGAACCGGCAGACGACCGACGAATTCCGGGATCAGACCGAACTTCAGCAGATCTTCCGGCTCAACCTTGCGGAAAATCTCGCCTGTGCGGCGATCATCGGGTGATTCAACACGGGCACCAAAGCCGATGGATGTCGCCCGGCCGCGAGAAGAAATAATCTTCTCAAGACCTGCGAACGCACCACCGCAGATGAACAGGATGTTCGATGTATCCACCTGCAGGAATTCCTGCTGGGGATGCTTGCGGCCACCTTGTGGAGGCACGGAAGCCACAGTGCCTTCCATGATCTTCAGCAAAGCTTGCTGCACGCCTTCGCCTGATACGTCGCGGGTGATGGATGGATTGTCAGACTTGCGGCTGATCTTGTCGATTTCGTCGATGTAAACGATGCCGCGTTGTGCGCGCTCGACGTTGTAATCAGAGGCTTGCAGCAGTTTGAGGATGATGTTTTCGACGTCTTCACCCACGTAACCGGCTTCGGTCAGGGTTGTGGCATCGGCCATGGTGAACGGCACATCGATGATGCGCGCGAGCGTTTGCGCCAGCAACGTCTTGCCTGAACCGGTTGGTCCAATCAGCAGGATGTTGGACTTTGCCAGTTCAACATCGTTGTTCTTGGCAGCATGGTTCAAGCGCTTGTAGTGGTTGTGAACGGCCACAGACAGCACGCGCTTGGCGTAGAACTGGCCAATCACGTAGTCGTCCAAAACCTTGCAGATTTCCTTCGGAGTCGGAACGCCGTCCTTGGATTTCACCAGCGATGTCTTTGATTCTTCGCGGATAATATCCATGCAAAGCTCAACGCATTCATCGCAGATGAACACTGTTGGACCTGCAATCAGCTTGCGCACTTCATGCTGGCTTTTGCCGCAGAACGAGCAATAAAGCGTTCCCTTGCCGTCAGTGCTGGTTGCCTTGCTCATCGCCTCTCTCCTTCGCAGGATAATCTGAAACAATTTTCCGCCGAAAATGTTTCATATAACCCGCGTATCAGCAGCATGTGTACCACGTATGGCCAATGCTGAAAGCCTTTGAATCCGCCAAAAGGATTCGTTGTGTTTATTTTGCCACCGTAAATCCTACCAAGTCGTTTCACCCGGCAGGAACGATGGCATCATGGTTGATTGCCGTGTTTACTTTGCTTCGCCTTCGAGATCGGCACGCTTTTCGTAAACCTTGTCAACGAGTCCAAATTCACGAGCGGCCTCTGCGCTCATGAAATTGTCGCGCTCAAGAGCTGCCTCAACTTCTTCCAATGTCCGACCTGTGTGCTTGACATAGATCTGGTTTAGACGGCGCTTGATGCCCTTGATCTCTTCAGCATGGATCAGAATGTCAGTTGCCTGCCCCTGAAAACCGCCGGAAGGCTGGTGCACCATGATGCGCGCGTTTGGCAGGGCAAAGCGCATGTCCTTTTCACCCGACGTCAGAATCAGTGAACCTGCCGAGGCAGCCTGACCTGTGCACAGCGTGACAACGGGGCAACGGATGAACTGCATGGTGTCATAAATAGCCAATGCTGACGTGACGACACCACCGGGGGAGTTGATGTAGAGGTTGATTTCTTTCTTTGGGTTATCCGCCTCAAGGAAAAGCAATTGCGCCACAATCAGGGTTGCCATTTCATCGTGAAACGGCCCTGTCAGAAAGATGATCCGCTCTTTCAGAAGGCGCGAAAAGATATCGTAACGGTAAGAACCGCGGCTTGTTGATTCTTCAACCGATGGAACGATGAAGTTGTTGAACATATCGATGGGATCGCGCATCTGATTTGCCTTGGGTAAAGTGGTTTGTGCAATCCTGTTGATGGACTGCGACTCATGAACACGACGCTAAGATTCCAGAGATAGTGATGAAAAGGCCGCCTGAAAAGGCCAGCCCTTCACTTCAGCATAATCTCACTCAACCGTGACTGACTTGGCGAGATTACGTGGCTGATCTACGTCCTTGCCCATGACAGACGCGGTATAATAAGCCAGCAACTGCACAGGAATGGCATATGAGAGCGCAGAGAACTCTGATGGCAGTTCCGGCATATCAATGCTGGCAACAGCATCAAGAGCGGCATCCTTCGCTGTGCCCTTGGGACCAATGACGATGATCTGGCCACCGCGTGCAGCCACTTCCTGCATATTGGACACTGTCTTTTCGAACCATTGGTCGCGTGGCGTCAAAACGATCACAGGCATCTGCTCATCAATCAGCGCGATTGGACCGTGCTTCAACTCGCCGGCAGCATAGCCTTCGGCGTGGATATAGGAAAGTTCCTTGAGCTTCAGCGCCCCTTCCAAAGCGAGCGGGAAGTTGGTGCCACGGCCGAGATAAAGCACATCACGTGATTTTGACAGTTTATGGGCAACCTGTTCGATCTTGGGTTCAAGCTTGAGAATTTCAGCCACATAGCCCGGAACATGCATCAACTGCTTGACGAGTTCCTGCTCGCGGGCGGCATCAATGGTGCCACGCTGACGACCGGCATAGATCGCCAGAGCTGCCAATACCGCCAACTGGCAGGTGAACGCCTTGGTGGAAGCTACGCCAATTTCAGGACCAGCCAGTGTGGGCATGACGACATCGCTTTCGCGCGCCATGGTGGATGTCGTTACGTTCACAATTGTCATGGTGTGCTGATGCTGATCTTTGGCGTAACGCAAGGAAGCCAGAGTATCGGCTGTTTCTCCGGACTGAGAAACAAACAGCGCCAGATCGCCCTTGCGCATCGGTGCTTCGCGGTAGCGAAACTCTGAGGCAACATCGATTTCAACAGCAATGCGCGCGAACTTCTCGAACCAGTATTTGGCGGTCAAACCGGCGAGATAGGCGGTGCCACAAGCAGAAATCGAGATTTTCTCGATATCCTTGAAGTTGAACGGCACGGCAGCTGGCAAGCGGATCTCGCCATTTGCCATATCAATGTAGTGAGCCAATGTGCGGCCAATGACTTCTGGCTGCTCGTGAATTTCCTTCGCCATGAAGTGGCGATGGTTGCCCTTGTCCACGAGGAACGAGCCAGCCTGGCTGGTGATGCGCTGGCGCTTCACAACCCGGTTGTCCTGATCGTGGAAAACCACAGAATTGCGCGTTAGCACCACCCAGTCACCTTCATCTAGATAGGAGATGCTGTCGGTGAATGGAGCCAGCGCCATGGCGTCTGATCCCAGATACATCTCGCCTTCGCCGTAACCAACGGCCAATGGCGCGCCCTGGCGAGCACCAATCAGAAGATTGTCCTGCCCCTCAAACAGGAAGGCGAGTGCAAAAGCTCCGTGCAAACGCGGAAGCGCGTTCTTGACAGCCGTGATGGGATCATTCGTGCGGCGCATTTCGCGCGTGACGAGATGAGCCACGACCTCGGTGTCGGTTTCCGACTGGAAAACACAGCCATCCGCTTTCAATTCATCGCGCAATTCGCGGAAATTCTCGATGATGCCGTTGTGCACAACTGCAAGCTTATCGGTTGCGTGCGGGTGGGCATTGAGTTCTGTCGGTTTTCCATGGGTGGCCCAGCGGGTGTGACCGATGCCGATATGGCCTTTCAGAGGCTCTTCAAGCAGGCGCGCCTCAAGATTGCGCAATTTGCCTTGCGCCCGGCGGCGGGTCAGATGCCCGTCTTCGAGGGTCGCAATGCCTGCTGAATCATAGCCGCGATATTCAAGCCGCTTGAGAGAATCGACAACAAGACCTGCAACAGGTGTTTGTCCAAGAATGCCTACAATGCCGCACATGAGTGTCAGACTTTCCATTCATTTCAGGTATGGGAGGGGTATTCGCCGCGCCCTGAACAGTTCAAATCAACTTGGGTAACCGATTGTAACAACGAGAATGGCACGAGGCCTTTCAAGTCTTTTTGCGGGCGGCTTTCTTTTCAGCCATAACGGTGTGAAAACGGGTGGCCCAACCATCCTTGTTTGCCTGCTTCGCACGAGAAACAGCCAGAGCACCTTCGGGCACATCCATCGTCACGACAGAACCGGAACCGACGTAGGCTCCATCTGCAATTTTCACTGGCGCAACGAGCGACGAATTGGAGCCGATGAAGGCGTTCTTGCCAATGACTGTGCGGTATTTGAAATAGCCATCGTAGTTGCAGGTGATTGTGCCAGCACCGATGTTAGCTCCTGCGCCAATGTCCGCGTCGCCAATGTAGGTCAGATGACTCACTTTCGCGCCTACCCCGAGGTTGGCATTCTTGATCTCGACGAAGTTGCCGACCTTCGCATTCTTGCCAAGAACCGTGCCCGGGCGAAGCCTTGCAAACGGGCCGACATGCACGCCCTCTCCAATCGATGCGCCTTCAATATGGCAGGAAGCATGGATAACAGCGCTATCCGCAACACTGACACCCTCTCCAAAGAAAACATGAGGTTCTACAATAACATCGCGGCCAATTTTCGTGTCATGGTTGAGATAAACACTCGCCGGATCACACATCGTGACGCCACTGCGCATGGCCTGCTCGCGCAAGCGATTCTGCATGATGCCTTCAGCAACAGAGAGCTGCAGCCGATCGTTCACACCCATCACTTCAGCTTCAGGCGCTTCGACTGCAACAGCCTTTAAATTCATGGAGCGTGCGACTTCAACGGCATCTGTCAGATAGAACTCTTCCTGAGCATTGGCATTGCCGATGTTATCCAGAATAGCGAGCGCATGCTTGCCGCAGAGCGCCATCAGACCGGCATTGCACAAGTTGATCTTGCGCTCGGCGTCGCTCGCATCCTTATGCTCGCGGATCGCGACAAGCTCCTTGCCATCCATCACGAAGCGGCCATAGCCTGTTGGATCATCAGCACGAAAGCCAAGGGCTGCCACCGCCGCACCACCCAGAATCGCATCACGCAAAAGCGCCATCGTCTCGGCACGCACCAATGGCGTATCTGCAAAGAGCACGATCACCACATCGAGATCCGAAGTGATATCAGCCCGCGCATGCAGAACAGCGTGCGCAGTTCCCAAGCGATCTGTTTGCGTGTGGATGCTGATTCCCGGCGAGATCGTGCTGGCTTCCGCCGCTACATCATCCCGATTCGGTCCGATGACAATCGCCGCACGTGTCGCGACACTCGCACCAACTGATGCCAGAACATGCCCAACCATCGAGCGTCCGGCCACTTTGTGAAGCACCTTTGGCACGGACGATCGCATGCGCGTTCCTTCGCCGGCAGCCAGCACAACAGCAAGTGTTTTTGCGGTTTGTGCAGTTGCGTGAGGGTTTGATTGCTTTGAGGTCATGATATCAATCCGATAGGCCTCTTGGCAGGCTCATTGTTCAGGTGTTCAGTCCGGACAGTTTTAGTCCAATTTTATGAACAAGATGGCTACCGCATCGGCGTAAACAAAAGACCAACGGGGCAGCCCTCGATCTTATTTTTCTCGTCTTACGGCTTCACCCCGTGACGAGATGCTATATACACGCCTCTCACACCATTCGCATCCATTCCATCTTCCGACGGCCCGAAAGAATGGCAGAAAAGAAACAAGCGATGCCAGTCCAAGCAATACCAGTCATGGACAGGCGGCATTTTCTGGAAACAACGGCTGCCGTTTCGGCGGCTGCCCTGTTTTGCCCTTCTGTCGGATCAATCTCTCCTGCCACGGCCCAAACCCAGACAGGTGCCCTCACCTTTCTGCAAGCCATTTTGCAGGACGGGACAAAGTTTGATCCAGCGATTGTGATTGAAGCGGCGCGCCTTTTGTCGAAACGGGTGTTCTCAGCCCCCAATGTCGCCTTGCCTGATCCGTTCAACGGCCTCAATCAGGAAGCCTATTTAGCCATCCGTCATCGCCCGGAACGTCAGGTCTGGGCAGATGAAAACCGCGCTTTCACCCTTGAGCCATTGCACCGCGGTTTTGTCTACAATACGCCTGTTATGATCAGTGTTGTGGAAGAAGGTATGGTTCACCGTGTCGTCTACGATGCCGGCCGCTACACATTCGGCAGATTGGCAGCGCCCGCGCAACTGCCCGACATGGGTTTCTCGGGCTTTCGCATTCTGACAACAGGCGAAAACCCGCGCGAGATCGCAAGCTTTCAGGGTGGTACATTTTTCAAGTCTTTGGCGCGTGGTCAAAACATGGGTACCGTAGCAAGGGCTCTTGCTATCCGCACCGCTGACGGGCGCGGCGAAGAATTCCCTGTGTTTCGCGCTTTCTGGATTGAGCGCCCTGCTCAGGATGGCTCGATCATCATTCACGCCGTTGCTGATTCAGAAAGTGCTACGGCTGCTTTCCGTTTTGTCATCCGCTCGCATGATGTCACCATCATCGACACAGAAGCCACGGTGTTTGCACGCACTGCGCTTGATTCTATTGGCCTTTGCCCGATGCAGGCGACATTCCTGTTTGCTGCCAACAAGCGCCGCAATGTCGATGATTACCGCCCATCTGTGCATGATGTCTCTGGCCTGCAAATGCTGAACGGTCGCGGCGAATGGATTTGGCGGCCGCTCAACAACCCGGAACAATTGCAAATTTCTTCTTTCATGGATGATAATCCACGCGGGTTCGGGCTCGTTCAGCGCAACCGCGATTTTGCCAATTATCAAGACGATGATGCGCGCTTTGAGTTGCGCCCTTCGCTTTGGATTGAACCCATTGGCGACTGGGGACCTGGCTCAGTTCAGCTGGTTGAAATTCCCTCCGATTCCGAGGTCAACGATAATGTCATTGCTTTCTGGCGCCCCAGAACACCCTTGGCCGCCGGCTCTGAAACCACATTGACCTATCGGCAGTTCTGGTGCTGGACACCGCCTGAAAAATCAGATCTGGCTGCAGCTGTCAGCTTTCGCATCGGGCGCGGATCAACAGGCCGCCGACGCAAATGCCTCGTGGAGTTTGCCGGGGATGTTTTTGGACAAGATGCTCAGCCAGACATGAAACTTGTCCTGAGCGCATCATCCGGACAAATCACCCAGTCACGTCTCGTCGTCAACGCTGCGCGCAAATCCGCCCGCGTGCATTTCGAGATCGATCCTGGAAACGAAAATGCAACAGAGCTTCGTTTGCTGATTGAAAGCAACGACAAGCCTCTGACAGAAACCTGGCTTTATCGATGGACGACGTGACCACCCAATCCATAGCTGACGTTAGCCACACGCGTCCCGCCATGCCTCCCGAAATGCATTTGGCGATGCCTGTGCAGTCATTCGAGAAATGGTCAAAGAAGGACCGCTACAAGTGGCTCGATCCTGATCTGAGCTACACTCCGTGGATACCGCGCATAGCCGTTTTTGGGGGCGGCCTGCTGGTCACGCTCTACGGCGCATACGAGATGTATCAGGTCATCAAGGTTGGTGGTGTCACTATCCTTGAGTGGGCGCTGCTCATTCTGTTCCTGCTCAATTTCTCCTGGATTGCATTGGCCTTCTCATCAGGCATCGTTGGTTTTGTCTCATTGATGCGTAAGAAGCGCAGCGGGCTTTCGGTTCCCCAAGCGCTCAAAACCCGCACTGCTGTCGTTATGCCAATCTACAACGAGGCTCCGAGCCGCGTGTTTGGCGCCATGAAAGCTATGATTGCCGATGTGCGCAAAACCGGTTTGATCGCGCATTTCGACTTCATCTTCCTCTCAGACACCACGGATGCAGATGGATGGATTGCTGAAGAACGTGCCTTGCGTGAGGTGCGTGCCGAACTGCCATCCGATGTTGGTTTGTATTACCGCCACCGCTTGAAAAACACGGCGCGCAAGGCTGGCAATATCGCAGATTTTGTAAGCCGCTGGGGTGGTGCCTATGACCATATGCTAGTGCTTGATGCCGACAGCGTGATGACTGGCGAATCCATTGTGGGCCTCGCCTATGCCATGGAAAAGGACATTGATGCGGGCATCATCCAGACCCTGCCTCTGATCATCAACCGCAACACGCTTTTTGCCCGCGTCCAGCAGTTTGCAGCCCGCATCTACGGTCCCGTTATTGCAGAAGGCTTACGGCTCTGGATGGGGCGTGATGGCAATTACTGGGGCCACAACGCTATTATCCGCACCAAGGCCTTTGCTGATTATTGTGCGATGCCGGACCTGAAGGGCAAGCCGCCTTTTGGTGGCCATATCATGAGCCACGACTTCGTCGAGGCAGCTCTCATCCGCCGGGCAGGATATGCGGTTTACATGGTGCCGGGTCTGGTTGGCTCCTATGAGGAAAGTCCACCTTCCCTCATTGATCTCGCCGCGCGTGACCGGCGCTGGTGCCAGGGCAACCTGCAGCACAGCCGCGTCATCACGGCCAAGGGCTTTCACTGGGCGACACGGCAGCATTTTGCCACTGGCATCATGTCCTATCTCGCCTCGCCGCTTTGGCTGTTCCAGTTGATTGTCGGTATCACCATTGTTTTGCAGTCGAAGTTTATCCGCCCGGAATATTTCACAGGCGAATTTGTACTCTTTCCTGCATGGCCACGCTTTGATGCTGAACGTTCGTTGGCTTTGTTTGCCGCAACGATGCTCATCCTGCTTGCCCCCAAAATCTTTGGCCTTCTGGTGACACTGCGTCATGCCGATGACCGCAAGGGCTCTGGCGGGGGTTTCAAGCTTGTCCTGTCGTTCTTTGTGGAAATCATCATTTCAGCGCTGCTGGCACCTGTTATGATGTTGATCCAGTCAGGGGCAGTCTTCCAGATCCTTGCAGGACGTGACACCGGCTGGAAACCGCAGCGGCGCGATGACGGCTCCATTCCGATGAAAGACATCATCCGTCGTCACCGCTCTCATGTCGCACTTGGACTGATGACGGGCATCTCGGCTTTCTTGATTGCAACATCGCTCTTTGCGTGGATGTCCCCCACCATTGTCGGCCTTTTGCTCGCAATCCAGATTTCATGGGCCAGCGGCCAGTTGTCGATAGGAATGTGGCTGAAGAAGCGTGGCATTCTGCTGACGCCGGAAGAAACAGCACCACCCGAGATTGTAACTGATGCCAACAAGCTTTCTCAAGAGCTTGCCGCCAAAGGCCTCGATGAATGCGATGCCATTGCGCTGCTGCACGCTGATCCCGCCATGCGAGCCCATCACATCGACATGCTGCCAGCTGCAGAAAAACGTGCGCGCGGTGTCTTCTCGCCAGAGCGCGCCATGGCCGAAACCAAACTGGCGGAAGCCAACCATCTTGAAGAAGTCACACAATGGCTTCATCCCAAAGAACGAAGTGTTGTCCTGACAGACAGGGCCTTGCTTTCCATCCTTGCACGCTTGCCAGCAACGGCAAAAGCGTGACAAGTTACACCGCCTGAAACCAAAGGAGTGCGGATATGGGTTTTTTTGATTTTGCCAAAAAAGTTGGGGCCAAAATTTTTGGTGCCAGTGAAGCGCAGGCAGCACCTGCCGAAGAATTGAAGAAAGAAGCGGCAAAGCATGGCCTCGACACATCGAATCTCGGCATTGATGTTCAGGGTGACAAGGTTGTTCTGACAGGCAGCGCGATGTCGATGGAAGAAGCCGAGAAGATCATTCTCGCGATCGGCAACACCATGGGTGTCGCGCAGATCGAGAACAAATTGGCTGTCAATGACGCAGCCCCTGCATCGCGCATGTACACGATCCAGAAGGGCGACACCCTGTGGAAAGTGGCTGAAACGCATTACGGCAAGGGCAAAGGCGGCGAATACAACCGTATTTTTGAAGCCAACCGTCCTATGCTGTCGCATCCCGACAAGATCTACCCAGGCCAGGTTCTGCGCATTCCTTAACCCTCTGCCTGCAGCAATGTCGCATTTTGCAAGGAAGTTGCGTCCCGGCATTGACCGGGGCGCAATGCTCCCTTATCAGCGCACCTGCACTGGGGCCGGTAGCTCAGCGGTAGAGCACGTGACTTTTAATCATGTGGTCGTGGGTTCGACCCCCACCCGGCTCACCATACACTTTTGATGGTGGCACACGCCGTGCAAATATCTTCAAAATCCAGCATTTCTGCGCGCAGTTTCGTCAAAGCCTGGCTTGTGATGGCTTTTGCCTGTGTTGCGGTTTGTGCGGCTTTTATCGGTTTTATCGATCCCTACGGGGTGCTGATTACGCGAAAAGGGCATCAACGCCCCATCATGGATATCAACCAGCGCTATATGTATCCGCAGGTTGTGCGCTCCCAGCAGTTTGATTCCTTTGTCATCGGAACCTCCACCAGCCGTTTGCTGGATCCAAACCAGTTGAACGCAGCCTTCGGTGGCGCTTTCGCGAATCTTGCCATGAACGCGGGTACGGCCTGGGAGCAGTCAGAAATGCTGAAGCTCGTGCAGCGCCATGTGCCAGCTCCAAAGTCAGTGATTCTTGGCATCGACCAGATCTGGTGTCTGGATGCGAAGAACATCGAGAAGAAGACATTCCGTGGCTTTCCCGACTGGATGTATGACGACACCCGCTGGAATGATTTTCCGCAACTCCTCAACACTACCACGATGGAAATAGCAGGGCGACTGGCAGGATATCACCTTGGCCTGATGCCGGAGCGGATTCGCCGGGATGGCTATGAGGTGTTCACACCGCCGGAGCATACTTATGATCTTGCGCGCGCCCGCTTTCATCTCTGGGGAGCAAATGCTTCGCGCCAGATTGCGCCTGTTCAGCCCGCCGTGACGCTGACACAGGCTGAAACTGAAGCGCTGCACTTCCCGGCCTTGCAATGGCTGGACAATGCCCTGACTGCATTGCCTGCCGAAACCAGAAAACTGATTGTTTTCATGCCAATCCACATTTCAGCTCAACCGGTTCCGGGATCTCGCAAGGAGGCTGAAATCAGTGCTTGCCAGTCGAAAATTTCGGAAATCGCCAGGAAGCATGCTACGCGCATTGTAGATTTCAGTTTCGCATCATCGCTGACCGTCGAAGACAGCAACTACTGGGACCCCCTCCACTATCGTCTGCCTGTTGCCGATCTGATTGTGCGCAGCATCAAGGAGGCCGCATCAACCGGCGCAAATGCTCGAGATGGGCTTTACCGCGTTCGATAATCTACAGTTTCTCGATATCGCCGCGCGCCCACCCGGCTTTCACGCCGTCAACATAATCGTCATAACAACCGCCAGCGATTGCCTCGCGTGCGCCTTCCATGATGCGTTGATAATAATCGAGATTGATCCAGCTTAAGAGCATCATGCCAAGCATCTCATGCGAGCGGATGAGATGATGCAGGTAAGCACGGCTGTAGTCCCGTGCGGCCGGGCAGGCGCTTTCCGGATCAACCGGGCGATGATCCTCTGCGTGGCGGGCATTCTGCATGTTGATTTTGCCAAAGCGCGTATAGATTGTGCCGTGACGCCCTGCGCGTGTGGGGTGCACGCAATCAAACATATCGACGCCGCGCCGCACACTTTCCAGGAGATCATCAGGCGTGCCGACGCCCATCAAATAACGGGGGGAGTGTGAAGGCAGATAGGGCTCGGTAAACGAGATTGTCTTCAGCATATCGCTTTGCGGTTCGCCGACAGCCAGACCACCAATGGCATAGCCCTTGAACCCGGTTTTAACGAGGCCCTCGGCACTTTCACGGCGCAACACTTCATCTGTGCCACCCTGAACAATGCCAAACAGCGCCCTGCCCTCTGCGTCGCCAAAGGCCTGCTTGCAGCGCTCGGCCCAGCGCAGCGAAAGGAGCATGGCGCGCTCAACTTCCTCGCGAGGAGCAGGCAACTTGATGCATTCATCCAGTTGCATGACGATATCCGACCCAAGCAGGTTCTGGATTTCCACAGAACGCTCGGGTGTCAGATGATGCTTGCTGCCGTCGATATGGGACTGGAACATCACGCCCTGCTCGTTAAGCTTGCGCAATCCAGACAGCGACATGACCTGAAAGCCACCGGAATCCGTCAGGATCGGATGCGGCCAGCGCATGAACTGGTGCAAGCCACCAAGACGCGCGATCCGCTCGGCACCGGGGCGAAGCATGAGATGATAGGTGTTGCCCAGAACGATATCGGCCCCAAGATCGCGCACCTGCTCGAAGTACATGCCCTTGACAGTGGCAACCGTACCCACAGGCATGAAAGCCGGCGTGCGGATGACACCGCGTGGCATGGTCAAAGCCCCTGTGCGGGCTTTCCCGCTGGTGGCATCGAGATGAAAGCAAAAATCAGGGGTGGGCGCGTGAGTCTTCTGAAGGGTCATGCTGCGCGCCATAGCAGGCTGCTGTCGCCGTAGGAATAGAAACGATAGCCGGTGTTGATCGCGTGAGCATAGGCATCGCGCATGGTCTCATAGCCCGCAAAGGCGCTGACCAGCATGAACAGGGTTGAGCGCGGCAGGTGGAAATTCGTCATCAGTCCATCCACCGCCTTGAAGCGATATCCCGGGCGAATGAAAATGGATGTATCGCCAGACCATGACTGGATGCTGCCATCCTCAGCTGCAGCGGTTTCGATGATCCGCAATGAGGTCGTACCAACACAAATCAACCGTCCGCCCTTTGCGCGTGCGGTGTTGATGGCTTGCGCTGTCTCTTCCGGGATATGCCCCCACTCGCTGTGCATGTGGTGTGTGTCGAGATTTTCGACCTTCACAGGCAAAAACGTACCTGCCCCGACATGAAGGGTAACGTGATGCCGAGCAACGCCTTTGGCATCAATGGCCGCCAACAGTTCCGGAGTGAAATGCAACCCGGCTGTGGGCGCAGCCACCGCTCCGTCTTTTGCAGCATAGACCGTTTGATAATCCGCCACATCCTGTGCGTCTGTCGGGCGCTTCTGGGCAATGTAAGGCGGCAAGGGCATGTGGCCGATCCGCGCAATACTTGCATCCAGTTGCCCGGCTGAAACATCAAAGCGCAGGGTGACATCACCAACGGCAGATTTCTCCATCACTGTCGCATCAAGACAATCTGCACCATTTGAAGACCAGTCGCCGCCAAAGCGGATACGATCCCCAACAGCCAGGCGCTTGCCGGGCTTGGCAAAAACAATCCAGCTGTCCAGAGCAGCGCGCTTGTGCAGCGTAATCTCAACCTTAGCCGTGATGTCGCCGCGCTTGCGCACGCCGTCCATGCGTGCGGGGATCACGCGGGTGTCGTTGAAGACCATGACATCGCCTGCCCGCAACTGATTAACGAGATCGCGCACATGCTTATCCTGCCAACCTGCTTGCCCGTTATCATTGACAAGCAGCATGCGTGCGCTTTCTCGCGGAATTGCTGGCCGCAGCGCTATGTTGGCATCGGGCAAATCAAAATCAAAATCACTGAGCTGTAACGGCGCGTGCATCATGCGCTGTGCTCTAGGACAGGCCAGTCAAAACAGAAAGAGGGAAGCTCACGGATGAGCTCCCCTCTTTGAATTTGAGCCTCGCTCTTGATCAGACGAGGAGATATCCAAGATCAGCGGCGGATGAGACGTTCACATCAACCAGCACAATCGAGCTTCCCTCACCTGTGATGATCTCCATACCCAGATCATGACCTACCGAGGCTGCAACCACATCCGCTACCGATGTGAAGCCGAGACCGCGCAGATCGAGCATATCGCCTGGATTGAAGTCACTGATCTTGTCACGGCCATGACCGGCAGCAAAAACGAAGGTATCGTTGCCACCATTGCCAATCATCATGTCATCGCCTGCACCTGCAGTGAAGGTATTGGCCGAAGCATTGCCGCGCATCCAGTCAGCGTGCTCAGAGCCCGTGGCATTCTCGATGCCAATCAGCTTGTCGAGAGAGCCCCAGGTATCCTCAGCAAAGCCTGTAACAAAATCAACCGCAGCGCCGCGCCAGCCACCATCGTTGGCATAGTCGGCCGTGTCTGTTCCCTTCCCGCCGTTCAGGAGGTCATCACCATGTCCGCCGGCAAGGTTGTCATTGCCTGCGCCGCCCAGCATGCTGTCATCACCAAAGCCAGCCCAAAGTGTATCATCACCGCCAGCACCATCCAGCGTGTCGTTGCCGCCGTTGCCTTCAAACATGTTGGCAGCGCTGTTACCGGTCATCGAATCGCCAAGAACTGTCCCACGCACGCGCTCGACGCTGATCAATTTGTCCGTATCGCCGTATGTGTCTGTGGCTGCTTTGGTAGCAAGATTAACCGACACTGCAAACGCACCGCCTTCGTCCGAGTAATCAACCAGATCAAAGCCGTTGCCGCCGTTGATCGAGTCGCTACCAGCGCCGCCAACCATATAATCGCTCTGGTCGCCGCCGTTCAGGCTGTCATTGCCTGTGCCGCCATAAAGCTCATCACTGCCAGCGCCACCGCTAAGCTTGTCATCTCCGGCGGCACCAACCAGATAGTCAGCATTGGCTGAACCAGTGATCGTGTCATTGAAAGACGTGCCAATCACGATCTCAACGTCCGAGATTTTTTCCTTGTTGCCAAAGGAATCAACGACTGTGCCCTTCGCAAGATTGACGCTGATACCGCGCGTACCTTCTTCGAACACAACCTTGTCGATTCCTGCACCACCGCTGATCATCTCAACAGCACCGGTATTCTTCAATGTATCGTTGCCGTCAGTGCCCAACACACTGACAACAACCTTTTTGACCGTAGCCATACCGCACCCCAGTTCTATTGCTGCACGAGATTTTTCTGTGCAGATTTTCGCACCTTAGTGAGGCGACATAGACGGCCTGAAACCTAAACCAAGTCTCAACAGCGACACAGAAACGAGGGTTTTGAACTGTCCAGCGACGCTATTCAGAGGATGTGGGAAACAGGTTGTGTTGCTGTTGAAAGAAACTCGAGGATTGTTTTTGAAGTTCCATTAACCGCAATTTTTCTTGCCATCTCTCGTTCAGACAACAAAAAACCCGCCTGCAAGCTCAGCAGGCGGGTTTTGTTGTGAGGAGGCGTATCGATCAGGCCATCATGCGGGCGGTTACTATGCTGTCGGGATTGCGCACTGGCTCGCCGCGCTTGATCTTGTCAACGTTGTCCATGCCTTCGATCACGCGGCCCCAGACTGTGTACTGGCGGTCAAGGAATGTCGCATCATCAAACACAATGAAGAACTGGGAGTTGGCAGAATTTGGGTTCTGCGAGCGCGCCATGGAGCAAATGCCGCGCACATGCGGCTCCTTGTTGAACTCGGCCTTAAGATCAGGATAGTCTGATCCGCCAGTGCCGATACCATCAGGGCATCCGGTTTGCGCCATGAATCCATCGATCACGCGGTGAAAGACGATCCCGTCGTAGAACTCTTCACCAACCAGCTTCTTGATGTGGGCGACATGGCCTGGAGCCAAATCAGGCAGCATTTCTATCACAACCTTGCCCTTGGTGGTTTCAAGAACCAGTGTGTTCTCTGGGGTGCTCATGCTCTGATATCCTGTCGTGGTTTGATAATGTGGCGGTAATTGAACCTGCGACCGGCAATAGCCTCACCCAAGCCCTTTGAGAAGGGCAAAGGCGCACATTTTATGATCGCTTCGTCAACTGCGGCGATGAACTGCTGCTGCTCAACCCCTGCAGCGGGAGGAAAGGAATAGGTTCTCTGCGGAATGCCAATTAAAGAACCGTCCTTGCGAAAGGACATGCTAAACGTCACCTCGCGGTTGCCGATATGCCTTTGGCCCATCATGGCTCTGCTGACACAGCGGCCGAGAAACGGCCCAATTTCGCGGGTTTGCTCAAGCTCTTTCGGAGGAGTTGGGGAAACTGTCTGCGCACTTGCGCCCACAACACCCCACAACAAGACAAAAGCACCCACCCATGCCAACAGCACTAAATGGGCGCTTTTCATAACGAACAAGCCTGCTTTATTGGCCGCGAGATATTACTTGGCGTCTGCCATCAGCTGCATCTTGACGATCTTGTCAGGGTTGCTGACCTCACCGTTGCCACCGGCACCCTTCTTGATTCTCTCAACAAACTGCATACCGGAAACGATATCGCCCCAAAGGGTGTACTGGCCTGTCAGTGAGCCGCAGCCATCATAGCAGAGATAGAACTGCGAGTTTGCCGAGTTCGGGCTTTGTGAACGGGCCATGCCGACGGAGCCCTTTTTGTAGCGCTCCTGTGTGAATTCAGCAGGCAGGTTTGGCAAATCTGAGCCACCCATGCCGGTGCCGGTTGGGTCTCCAGTCTGGGCCATGAAGCCCTCGATCACGCGATGGAAGACGATGCCGTCGTAGAAGCCGCGCTTGGTCAGTGTCTTGATCCGCTCGACATGCTTTGGCGCGAGATCCGGGCGCAATTTGATGACAACACGGCCATCCTTCAGGTCAAGATAGATTGTGTTCTGTGGATCAAGCGCGCCTTGCGCCATTGCCATTCCAGCCGAGAAAACCAGCGCTGCGGTCGCGAGTGTGAGTTTTTTGAACATAGTTAGTTCTTTCCATCAGAGAGTTAGCAGGTTTTCTTGAACTTTTGCTTCAGTGCTTTGGCAACACTTTTGGCAACAAAGGGCGAAACATCACCACCCATCGCCGCGACCTGACGAACCAGCGTGGCCGTGACATGACGGTCAATCGGGGAAGCAGGCAAAAACACGGTCTGTATGTTGGGCGCAATCACGCTGTTCATGCCAGACATCTGCATTTCATAATCAAGATCCGTACCGTCGCGCAGGCCACGGATCAGCGCTGTGGCGCCAACATCTGCTGCAAACTGCGTCACGAGATTGTCGAACGTGCGCACTTCCATCGTCACACCTGCTTTGGCGGCAAGCGGTGTGGCAACCTCCATAATCATCGCCTTGCGCTCATCAGCCGAAAACAGCGGAGCTTTGGCTGGATGAATGCCGATGGCCACCACCACATGGTCAAACAAGCGGAACGCCGCCTGCAGCATATCCACGTGACCATTGGTCAGGGGATCAAAAGAACCGGGATAAAGGCCGATGCGCTTCATAGCCTATGAAATACGGGAGTCGTGCCGAAGGAGCAAGCTTCCTTCAGCTGGACACTCTTTCTCTTGATCAAAAGAGGTCCTAAACAGAATGCAATGCGCCCCTCCCTGCTTGATCCTATCTTTGCGCCTTTGACATCGCTTTCCGGCGTAGGGCCAAAGCTTGCTCCTTTGTTTGACCGCTTGCTTGCGCGTGATCCGCACAATGCCCGTGTGGTGGATGTGCTGTTGCATGTGCCCACAGGCGCGATTGACAGACGCCTGCGTCCGCTTTTGCGCGATGCGCCGTTCAATGAAACTGTCACCGTGAAAGTGACGGTTGAAGCCCACAGGCCACCCCCGCCCGGGCGGGCGCGTGTGCCGTTCCGTGTTCTGGTGTCAGATGAGACGGCGGATATGGAAGTGGCGTTCTTCAATCCGCGTGTTGGCCAGATCCAGAGCATGCTGCCGGTTGGCGGCACGCGCTGGCTTTCTGGCAAGCTCGAATTGTTTGATGGCCTGCGCCAGATGGTGCATCCCGAGCGTATTCTGGATGAAAACCAACTGGCCTCTATGCCGCCGGTGGAAGCCATCTATCCGATGACCGAGGGCATTGGCCCGAGGGTCATGGCGCGCACGGCCAAAGCCGCTCTCATGCGCTTGCCTGTTCTGCCGGAGTGGCAGGATCAATCCTGGCTGGCGAAGCAAAACTGGAAGAGCTTCGCACATTGTCTCGAAACCTTGCACGATCCAAAGGATCTCGGCGGGTTTGCACCAGAAAGCCCGCTCAGGCAGCGTCTGGCCTATGATGAACTGCTCGCCAATCAGCTCGCTATCATCATGGTGCGTGCCCAGATGAAGCGCGCCGCCGGACGGGAGATTATTGGCAATGGCCAGATTTCCGCGATGATCAGACAGCAGCTGCCTTTTGCCCTGACGGATGGACAGGAAAAGGCGCTGGTTGAAATTGCCAGGGATATGGCCAGCCCGGAGCGCATGCTGCGCCTGTTGCAGGGGGACGTGGGGTCTGGAAAAACTGTGGTTGGATTGCTCGCGATGGCTATTGCTGTTGAAGCCGGCAAACAGGCCGCCATGATGGCACCAACCGAAATTCTGGCGCGGCAACATTACGAACGTTTGCAGCCTCTCGCCTCGGCGGCCAATCTGAGGATTGCGCTTCTGACAGGTCGTGATCGTGTTGCCGAGCGCCGCGCCACATTGGAAGGACTGGCTGACGGTTCAATCGACATCGTGGTTGGAACCCATGCCCTGTTTCAGGATCAGGTTGTGTTCAAAAATCTGGCGCTTGCTGTAGTCGATGAGCAGCACCGCTTTGGTGTCCACCAGAGACTGGCGCTGTCATCCAAGGGCGAAGGCGTAGATTTGCTGGTGATGACCGCAACGCCTATTCCGCGCACATTGGTGCTCACCTACTTTGGCGACATGGACGTCTCTATCCTTCGCGAAAAGCCAGCGGGCCGCAAACCAATCGATACCCGCGCGATGCCGCTCGACCGTCTGGACGAAGTAACAGTCGGCATTTCCCGCGCGGTAGACAAAGGCGCGCAGGTTTACTGGGTGTGTCCATTGGTAGCGGAATCAGAAGTGCTTGATGTTTCGGCAGCCGAAGAGCGCTTTGTGCATCTCAAGTCCGTGATGGGCGACAAGGTTGATATGGTCCACGGCCAGATGCCCGGACCGGACAAGGACCGCGCAGTGGAACGCTTCAGCAAGGGAGAAACCCGCGTGCTGGTCAGCACAACCGTGATCGAGGTCGGTGTCGATGTGCCCAATGCCTCGATCATGGTCATCGAGCATGCCGAGCGGTTTGGCCTGTCGCAATTGCACCAGCTGCGCGGGCGCGTGGGGCGTGGTGCGGCTTCATCCACCTGCATCCTGCTTTACAAGGCACCACCGGGTGAAACAGCGAAGGCACGGTTGGCCATCATGCGGGAAACCGAGGATGGCTTTCGTATTGCCGAGGAAGACCTGAAACTGCGCGGCGAAGGCGATGTTCTGGGCACCAAGCAAAGCGGTGCGCCGGGCTTTCGTCTGGTCGATATGGCTGTGCACAGCGATCTGATTGGCGTGGCGCGCGACGATGCCATGCTCATCCACAGCAAAGACCCCGGCCTTACCAGCGAGCGCGGCAAGGCTCTGCGCATTCTGCTGTATCTGTTTGAACGTGATGAGGCCGTGAAGCTGTTACGCGCGGGGTGACTGTTTTGCGATCAACGCCATCTCGGCCAGCTTCGCCTGATGCATGTCTGGTCGCAGTAAACCAGCAGACATGACCAGTTTGGCTGCTTCATCAGGAGCCATGTTCACCTCAATCACATCATCTTTGGGCAGATAGAAGAAAAAGCCGGTTGTGGGATTAGGCGAGCATGGCAGGAACACCCCGACATACTCGCGTTTTTCCGGCAAGGCCTTATCAAGTTCTCCTGTAGGTTCCGCCGAAATCAGCACCACAGACCACATGCCTTTTGCAGGATATTCGACCAGCCCCACTTTCTTGAACGACGTGCCGTTTTTGGAAAACACGGTTTCAAAAATCTGCTTCACGCTTTTGTAAAGCCCGCGCACCACAGGCGTTCGGTCCAGCAGTCTTTCACTGGTCCGCAACATGGTTCTGCCAACCAGATTGGCTGTGAGAAAGCCGAGCATGGTCAAGAGGATGAAAGCGACAAGCAGGCCAAAGCCGGGGATGGCAAAGGGCAGATGAGTTTCCGGCCTATAACCTGCCGGAATGATCGGCCGCATCCAGTTATCAACGAGCCCAATGAACCACAGCGTAATGTAAACCGTGATCGCGACTGGTCCGGCAATCACAACACCAGTGAAGAAATAGGTGCGGATGCGCGCCATGGCTGTGCTGCCACGCGTTTCAGATGGCGGATCAAGCAGCTTGTCCAGTGTCGGGGGCGTGTTTTCAGTCATGCAACGTCCTTGCGCTCGCACTCTTCGACACGACGCTTTTGAAGTCAATCAGTCAAAAGGGGAAGCCCTTTATGGCGTCTTCCATTTGAAAAAGCCGTACAACGCACAGCCTATGACCAAGCCCCAGAAAGCTGGCCCAATTCCAAACAACGAAAGGCCGGAAGCCGTCACCAGCAAGGTGGCCATGGCGGGAATGCGGTCATCTTCCACCTGCAACGCGCCAGCCGTGGCAGAAGCAAAAGCGCCGATAAGTGCGAGGCCTGCAACGGCCTCAATCAGCAAAGGCGAGGAATGCACAACAAGCGCCGTCGTGATACCTGCCAGTCCGGCTAACACGATGTAGCCAACTCCGCCGATGACCGCAGCCACATAGCGTCGTGCGGGATCGGGATGCGCATCTGGTCCTGCGCAAAGTGCTGCAGTGATGGCTGCAAAGTTGATGGCAGGCGCACCAAAGGGCGCCGTCAGCATCGAGAAAGCGCCTGTCACCAGCAAACCATCTCGCGGTTTGGGTTTGAAATCAAAGGTCGACAGCACCGCGAGTCCCGTAATGTTCTGCGATGCCATGGTGACAACAAACAGCGGGATTGCCAGCGATACCATGGCCTCAACTGTGAACACCGGCATGATGAACTGAATGGTCGGCCAGAGATTGCCGCCACCGCCTTTGAAATTCCCCCCTGCAATGATTGCTGCAATCGCCACCACAACAGCCGCTGGCACAGCGTAAAGGCGGTTGATTTTCAGCATGACCACCCATGTGAGGAGGATTGCTCCGCCAATCAGTGGCGTCTGTTGCAGGGCAATGAATGGCGCAAGGCACAGTTTGAAAATAATGCCGGCCAGCATGGCATTGGCGATGGATTTTGGAATGGCATTGATGAGGCGTGCCAGTGGCGACCAGAGAGCCGCCAGCATGATGAGAACACCAACCACCACAAAAGCTCCGACAGCAGCGGGAAAGCCGCCGGCAACCGCTGGCGTTACCGCGAGCAGCGCGACGCCCGGTGTTGTCCATGCAATCGAGATGGGCATGCGGGTCCAGAGGCTCAGGCCAATCGCTACCAGTCCCTTGCCGATGCCGAGGAACACCAGTGCTGAGGCAATCTCGCCTTGTGACGCGCCCATGGCTTTCAGACCTTGCACGACAATCGCCACCGAGCTGGCATAGCCGACAACCGCCACCAGAATGCCCTGCATGAAGGCCTGTCGCGAGAAATCTGCCTGAAACTGTTTCATGAGGCTAAAAATCCTGCTGCAATCAACGCGAGCTCTCCGGCAATAAGGCCCCAAAGAACCGAACGTTTTGTGGCAAACAAAACCGCGATGCCCAGGAATATGGCCCCTGCCCGGCCCCACAGCGGCACGGATGCCAAGGCACCGGATGGCACCAGAATGAGCTTGGTAACCACAGCCGTCACCAATGCTGTTGCGACCATGCGCACCCAGTGAAAGACCTCGGAATCCTCCTTGATTTCCTTGCCCATGACAACGCCCAGCACGCGCCAAATCTCAGTAGGAAGAAAGGCAAAGATGACGACAACGAGATAGGGCCAAAGCCCTCCCGTCGCATGCTCCAGACTGGTGAGAAAACCTGTGTCCATCACGCAAACTTTCGGCGATGATAGCGTGAGATACCATAGGCAATCGTTCCGCCCAGCAGGCCAGCAACCACGAGATCATAGTCCCGCCCAACAACCAAAGTCGCTACCGGGACGAGGATAACAGCAAGCACTACAGGCAACCAGTCAATCCACGTCCTGAAGGGTGCAACGATATTGACCGTGAAGAACATGGGCGTTGTGAACAGCAGCACAGCAGCAAGCGGCGTGGAAAGAGCACCAACCAGATAATACCCTGCCCCGGTTGCCAATGTGCCAGACAGCATGACAACGAGGCCGAACCCGCAGAAATAGCTGTAACGTTCTTCAAGGGGCACAGCAGGCAACCTGCGGATTCCCTCCACCCAGTTTGTAATCGCGATGAGATGCGCTGCCAGCATCAGTTGCCACATCGGACGGCGGGGATCATTGATCAGGGGAATGATCGAAATCGTCATTGGCATGAAGCGCAATGAGCTGAACAGGATAGCGATGGCTACGACTGGCAAAGAAGCGCCAGTGGCAATGGAGCCAAACAGCAGCACTTGTGCAGGGCCAGCCCAGACAAGCGCCGAAGACAGCATGCCAGCCAGCATGGGATAGCCGATGTCTCTCACCAAGCCGCCAATGCCCACAAGGCTGAAGCAGATCATGATAGCAGGCAAACCAAAAGCGTCCCGCCCGCCACGCAAGGCAGCGGGAACAGAGAAGGCTGTTGTCAGTGGGTGAGATGGTGAGGACACGGCATACGGCAACTGGAATCGTTATGCGATCGACAGTGGCACATTTGCTAAGCCGCACACCAATCAAAAGCGCTGATCACAGTTCTGAGCGGCAGATATTCTGCCCGGCTCAAGTCAGCTGAAATCGCAATCCCCAGGGGGCTGAAATCAGACCATCCGTTTCTGCATTGGCCGCCGATATTCCTTGCCAGCGGGCTTCCAGTGTTGCCCGGTGTTTTGCATCAACAGCCTTGATCTCGACTAATGCCAGGCCAGTTGTGTTTTCGCGCATGACTGTTTCACCTCCGGCATGCCAGGTGTTCACAGCGATATGGTGGTGATAGCCGCCGTTTGAGAAGAAGTTCGCGCCGCGCATGGATGCCATCCTGTCCATGCCCCACCCTTGCTGGAAGAAGGCTTCGGCCTGCGTGAGATCAGACACGGAAAGATGGATATGCCCAATGCGGCTGCCTGAGGCGAGCTTGAAAGGAGCTGTGATGGTTGCACCAGCCGTTGCGAGCAAGCCCTGCACATCGAACCGTGCATTGCCCATCTGCAACTGATTGCCGATCCAGTTCCACTTTTCGCTGGGCCGATCACAATAGATTTCGATGCCGTTCTGCTCCGGATCAGACAAATAGATTGCCTCGCTCACGCCGTGATCAGACATGCCTTCGATTTCTGCCCCCTTGTCCAGCGCATGTCGGAGCCAGTTTGCGAGATCCGCGCGAGATGGCACCAGAAAGGCGGTGTGAAACAGGCCGGGTGAACGCGGAGCGCGCGGCGCAGCGTCCTTGTTTTCCACCAATCGCACCAGCACTTCATCATCACAGCCAAGCGATACTGCATTGTCACCGTTTTGAATGATTTCAAGGCCCATGATGTTCTGATAGAACCGGCTGACCAATTCCACATTGCGAACAACCAATGTGACAGTTCGGATGTGCCAGGGTGTCTGGTGAGACTGCAGAATAGCGGCGGATGTCATGTCGGTGCTTTCGTGTGAACAGCCCCGATGTGCTCCTTGCACCGCTCCTGTTCAAGCTCCTTCAATGCCAACGTATCTTTGCGCCAATGCACGCAAAATTTCAGACCTGATCAAAGTCCAGCGCCAGTTCCGGCGTCAGTGGCTGCACCTGACAGCCCAGAACAAAACCTGCCTGCAACTCCCATGGTTCCAGCGAGTAATTGACTGTCATTTCAGCTGATCCAGCATCCACATTACAGCGGCAGGTGCAGCACATACCGCCCTTGCAGGAATAGGGCAATTCAATGCCATTGCGCGCGGCGGCATCCAGAATGCTGTCGTCGGTTTCAAGCAAATCGAAGGCGTGCCGCTTGCCATCGTATGTCACAGTGATGCGGGACCTTACGGCAGCTTTAGCAACATCGCTGACAGTGAGCTTATGCTGCTTGCGCGGAGCAGCACTGGCAAAAAGCTCGGACTGGATTTTGTCGGGCGCTATGCCCAGCGCGACAAGCGATTGGCGGATATCTCTCACCATGTCAGCGGGACCACAGAGGAAAGCCTCTGTGATGTCAGCCGGTGACACAACACGGCCAGACAATGCCATCAGTTTCTCGTGGTTGATGCGGCCTGACAGCAAGGGCACATCCTGCATTTCGCGGGACAGGATGTGCACCACGGTCAAGCGATCGAGATAGATGTTTTTCAGATCTTCGATTTCTTCCGCAAACATCACCGATTGCGACGTCTGGTTGCCATAGAGCAAGGTAAAGCGCGTCTCGCTGTCGAGGGCCAAAACCGTCTTTAGAATGGATAAGACGGGCGTGATGCCAGAGCCTGCCGCCACGCCAAGATAGTGCTTGCTATCACTTGTTTCATCCAACGGCGTGAACCGCCCTTGCGGTGGCATCACCTCGAGAAAACTGCCCACCTTAAGAGTGTTGTTCGCAAAATGTGAGAACGCCCCGCCCTCGACCTGCTTGATCCCGACACGCAAAATAGGCTCATAAGGGGCAGAGCAAATCGAATAGGCGCGGCGGATATCCTCGCCATCAACGGTGGCCCGCAGGGTCAGGTATTGTCCGGGAAGATAGTGAAACTTTGCAGCATATCTCTCGGGCACATCTAACCCGATGGAAACAGCGCCTGCAGTTTCACGCGTAATACTCGACACCTTGAGCTTGTAGAACTTAGTCATGTCAAATGCACTTGAACGCATCGAAAGGCTCGCGACACGCCTCGCAGCGCCAAAGTGATTTGCAGGCTGTTGAGCCAAAGGCGCTGATTTCGGTAGTCTTGTCAGAACCGCATTGTGGACAGGAAACCTGAGGCGCATCCCCAAACAAGGCGCGGCGCGATGCTTTGGCAGCCGGTGGTGCGATGCCATAGTCCAGTAATTTCCGGCGGCCTGCTTCGCTCATCCAGTCCGTCGTCCAGGCGGGTGAAAGGACCGTGATGATCCGCGCATCGGGGTAACCCGCAGCGGCAAGCGCCACCATCAGATCCAGCTCCATGGTTTTCATCGCCGGGCAACCGGAATAGGTGGGTGTGATTGTGACTTCGATATTGCCGTCATCGGCTTGCGTGACAGAGCGGATGACACCAAGATCATCAAGAGTGAGAACCGGAATTTCAGGATCACAGACAGAAGACACAGCTTTGCGCACAGCTGCCAACGCATCTGGTGGCTCCGGATCGCGTCTGAACGGAATGACGTTCATATGGGTCACCATACAACACCCGGATGCGCCCTGTGAAGCGACTGCATGTCTGCCAGCATATCAACGAGATGCTGCGAATGCCTTCCGTGACGGCCTCCGCTGATCTGCCTGGCTTTGGCAGGACGCACCAAGGTGGCCTCGCGCAACACAAAATCGAGCGTCGCATCAAATCCATCGCGCAGCATGCGGACATCGGGCGCTATGCCCATGTCGATCAACTCCTGATCCGCTTCATCCACTTCAAATAGTTCGTCGATGTAAGGCCATAGCGCATCAACCGCTGCTTGTGCACGCTGGCGGCTTTCGTCTGTGCCGTCACCAAGACGGATCAACCACTCGCCGGAATGACGCAGATGATAGACCATTTCTTTCGCTGCCTTCTGGCCTACACCGGCCAGCACAGAGTCCTGAGACACTGCAAGGGCCTCATGAAACGGAGCCGCAAAAGCCGCATAAAAGAAATGCCGCACAATCGTCATGGCAAAGTCGCCGTTGGGCTGCTCAACCAGCAACAGATTCTGGAAAGCATCAGCATCCCGCATATAGGCAAGCGCATCTTCATCCCGCCCTTTGGCTTCGCGCTGGCCGGCATAATCATAAAGCAAACGCGCCTGCCCGATCATGTCCAGGCCAAGATTGGAAAGCGCGATATCTTCCTCCAGCGTCGGGCCATGGCCTGTCCATTCAGACAGGCGATGACCCAGAACCAGCGCTGTGTCAGCCAGTCTCAGCGTATAGGTAAAAAGCGGTTTGTCGGTCATGACAGTGGTCACATATGCCCCACATCATCGGGCACATCATAAAATGTGGGATGCCGGTAAATCTTGGAGGCCGTTGGTTCAAACAGCATATCCTTGTCCGCGGGATCAGAGGCCGTGATCATCTTTGATGGCACCACCCAAATGGAAACACCCTCCCCGCGGCGGGTATAAACGTCACGGGCCATTTGCAGCGCCATCACCTCGTCAGGCGCGTGCAGGCTGCCGACATGCTTGTGAGACAAGCCAGCCTTGGGGCGAATGAAAACCTCGAATACTGGCATTGGAAGTTCTGTCATTGCCCAAATTCCTTGGCATTTTTGATGTAAAATAATTTTACCAACTCTTCGTGGAATGTGTCTTGTCGTAATCCATCAATTTCCTTTGATATTGCGTTCAAAAAAGCAGCATCAGAATCGGAGAAATATGTTTCGTCTTTTTTGAAATGAAACTTATCCAATATCTCAGCTCTTTCCCTATGATTCCTGGGAAATTTCCCTCTGAAAAACCTCAATGTTTCATCAATAATTTCAGCGATGTCAGCGCGATCTAAAGCAACAAAATCACAAGCAGCTTCAGGAGCCATAATGCCGTAAGAACTGCTGTAATACTGATAAAATCCTCCTTGCATAACTTCTGCATAAAGAAATTGAGAAGTAATGTAGGGGCGAATCCTAAAATCGATTTTATTGCACGAATTTGCATATGATGACTCATTGTCAAAACTAAAAGCTGCCTCGTGTGGAGTTATGAATTTTATGAATTCTTGAATTTTATTGTCAAAATTCAAAATTTTATCTGACACGCTCTTTACTCCGCAGCCATCGGCATGGCTGCCATCTGGCGTTCCCGGCGTTTGACGGCGTGCGCCATGGCAGCCTTCCGCACCCATTCACCTGAAGAATGAGCTTGTCGACGCACATCCATGCGCTCGACATTGCAAGGGCCGTCGCCTGCCAGCACGCGCTTGAACTCAGACCAATCGATCGCGCCAAACTCCCAATGACCGGTCTCGCTGTTGAGTTTCAGATCCGCATCAGGAATGGCCAATCCGAGAAACTGGGCCTGAGGCACCATGGCATCCACGAACTTCTGGCGCAGATCATCATTCGAGAAACGCTTGATCTTCCAGCGCATGGAAGCATCAGAATGCTGCGAGGCTGAATCCGGCGGACCAAACATCATCAGGCAAGGCCACCACCAGCGGTTCAGCGCATCCTGTGCCATCGCCTTTTGCGCATCCGAGCCTTTTGCAAGCGTATGCATGATCTCGAATCCCTGCCGCTGATGGAAGCTCTCTTCCTTGCAGATGCGGATCATGGCGCGCGCATAAGGCCCGTATGAACAGCGGCACAGCGGAATCTGGTTCATGATCGCCGCACCATCCACCAGCCAGCCAATAGCCCCAACATCAGCCCAGGTGAGCGTAGGATAGTTGAAAATCGAGGAGTACTTGGCTTTGCCTGTCAGCAACTGCTGATCCATTTCCTCGCGCGAAACACCCAGTGTTTCAGCGGCAGAATAGAGATAAAGCCCGTGGCCGGCCTCATCCTGCACCTTGGACAAAAGCACCGCCTTGCGACGCAGGGAAGGTGCGCGCGTGAGCCAGGCCCCTTCTGGCTGCATGCCAATGATTTCTGAATGTGCATGCTGGGAAATCTGCCGGACCAATGTGCGCCGATAGGCTTCCGGCATCCAGTCATTGGCTTCAATCTTGTCTTCGGCAGCGCAACGCTGCTCAAAGAACGATACCTTTACTGCGTCATCTGCAGCGGTTTGCGTCGTGTCTTTCTGGTCGAGGGCCTGCGCGTACATGGATCACTCCTCAGGGGGGGAAGTGTAACACATATTTTCAAGAGGAAAATGGCGGAGACGGAGGGATTCGAACCCTCGGTACCCTTTTGGGGTACGCTCATTTAGCAAACGAGTGCCTTCAGCCTCTCGGCCACGTCTCCGAAGCGCGAACGCTTGGGCGTGTCTATGCACGGGCGTGCGTGATTTGACAAGACTTGGCGGTGGGCCTTGCGCGCATTCATTTTGCCTTCAGGAAACCAACGCTATCGTTCACAACTGAACTTTACCATAGACAAAGCCGACTACAGAGCTATTGTCGGCCACAAGCCCGGATGAAAACGGGTATCAACAGGAGGAAATCATGAAAAATTTCGTTCGCGGCGGCGCTGCCGCATTTGCGTTTCTCGCTCTGGCTGCTTCGCCAGCATTGGCTGATCCATCCGGCACATGGCTGCGTGACAACGGCCAGTCCCGCGTGCGCATTTCGCCTTGCGGTGGCAATTTCTGCGGCACAATCGTCTGGCTGAAAGAAGCTGACAGCAAGTCCAAGGTTGGCCAGCGTGTATTCTACGATATGGCACCAGCAGGCAGCAACAAGTGGAGCGGCAAGGCCTTCAACCCGGAAGATGGCAAGACATACTCTGGCACCATGACGCTCAGCGGCTCTTCGCTCACCACAAGCGGCTGCGTTCTCGGTGGCATGATCTGCCGCTCGGTCAACTGGCGCAAAGTGAACTGACGCTACACGCCACTGATTGAAACAAAAAAGCCGCCCGAAAGGCGGCTTTTTCTTTGTCAGCGAGCCTTTTGCCCAAAAAGGATAGCGCGTGCTGCCGGATCACTGTTGTTGGTTGAGGCGCGCTCGGCTTCGTTGACTGCAAGCCCGCGCTGCACCGCTGGCCGCGCCAGACAGGCCTCAAGCCAGCGCTCGACATGGGGGAAATCCTTGATGTTCTGCCCCTGTCGCTCCCACAATTTGGCCCAGCCAATGCAGGCCATATCAGCGATGGAATAATCACCGGCGAGATACTCACGATCCGCCAGTCGCTTGTTCATCACGCCGTAAAGCCGGTTGCTCTCATTCGTGTAGCGATCGATCGCGTATTGTACTTTTTCAGGCGCATAAATGCGGAAATGATGGGTTTGGCCCAGCATGGGGCCAAAACCGCCCATTTGCCAGAACAGCCACTGGTCCACTTCAGCGCGGGCGCGCTCGTCCTTCGGATAAAATTTGCCGAACTTGCGTCCGAGATACTGCAGGATAGCGCCGCTTTCAAACACGGAAATGGGGTTGGAATCAGGCCCTTCAGGGTCGATGATCGCCGGCATTCGGTTGTTGGGTGAGATCGCCAGAAACTCCGGCTTGAACTGCTCGCCCTTGCTGATGTTGACAAGGTGGACATTGTAGGGAACCCCGCATTCCTCCAGCATGATGGAGACTTTCCAGCCATTGGGCGTTGGCCAATAGTAAAGATCGATCGGTTTTGTCTGTTTGGTCACGGCAATCTCCCTTTTCCTGATAACAGATGTAAGCCTCTGACATGCCAAGGGAAAGCCCCTTCTGCGGGAAATCACGCTCGCGCGAAAACCCCTGATTTGTCAGCAATTGTTTCTTTTGTTCCTGTTTTGTACATATGAATGATCGCGAAAGGCATTACGCCCTGGCGAGTTCATTGCAAAAGGGAGTCTCTGGAATGACCAAACCAAGCATATCCGCACTCAAGCCCTTGTTCGCATGTATGCTTGTTGGCAGCCTTGCCTTCAGCCCACTCGCCCTGGCGCAAGGCACTGTTCCAAACCCTTTGCGTCCGCAACCTTCGGCACCGGCTCAGACTGCGCCTGCCCAAACCGACGTCAAAACCAAGCAGGAGGCCGCGAAACCCAAGCGTGAGCGTTCGGCCAAGCAGAAGCAAAGTGATGAGGATATGCGCACCTGCGGCGCAAGCTGGCGAGCGGATAAACCGGCTCTCACCGCAAAGGGAGAAACCTGGCGGAACTACCTGAAAGATTGCCGCGGCAAGCTCAAAGCCGGTCGCGGCTGACTGGCGCTGTTGCAACACTGTAACATGCATCAGCTTGCTGTCTGAAATCAGAATGGCGGGTTGGCAAACCCGTCGATTCCGGCCAAAGGCGTGGCATGGGTGATTTCTTCGGCGGATACATCGATTCCATCATGGCGTTTGTTCGCCTCAATCAGGTGTGGCTTGCCCCTACCGTGTTTGTGCTTGCCCTGCTTGAAAGCATTGCTTTCGTGTCTTTGCTCGTGCCTTCCACCGCTATTCTGGGGGCGCTTGGACTAGTTATCGGCGCAGGCCACCTGCCCTTCTGGCCAGCATTTCTGGCTGCTGTTGCAGGTGCGATTGTGGGTGACTGGTTTTCCTACGAAATCGGACGCAGGTATAAAAACGAAGTGAAGACCATGTGGCCACTGAACAAACAGCCAGAGCTGTTTGACCGGGGCGAAGCGTTCTTTCAGAAATACGGTGCTCCAGGCTACTTCGCTGGCCGTTTCGTTGGTCCCCTGCGCGCCGTCTTCCCCTTGATCTGTGGCATCACCGGCATGCGATTCCTGATTTTTCAGGCAACAAATGTTCTGTCTGCCATCGCATGGGCTGCTGTGTATCTGGGGCTTGGAGCCGGAGCTGGATTGTATTTCAGTTCGTAAAATGTATTGGCTAACGCTGCACATATGCTTGGGGCCAGCCATGAAAATGCAAATGTTATGATCGGCGCTGACACGATCAAAATGGCGATGGAACAGGCGGCACCCGTCATCGCTTTCATTCGCGATAACAAGCAGCTGGCGGGCCCGATTGTGTTTGTACTGGCCTTCGGCGAATCTCTCGCGTTTATTTCGCTTTTTCTGCCATTCTGGGCCATGCTCGTAGGCATCGGAGCCTTGCTGACAGCCAGCGGGCTGGATTTTACAACCATCTGGATCGCCGCAAGCCTTGGGGCAGCCATGGGTGACTGGTTGAGCTACTGGCTTGGCTCCCACTTCCAGCACAGGGTTGCGGGCTGGTGGCCTCTGTCACGCTATCCAGACATGCTGCCGAAGGGCGAAGCTCTGTTTCGCCGCTGGGGGTGGATTGCGGTTGTAGTCGGCCGCTTTTCCGGCCCCTTGCGCGCCACTGTGCCTCTGGCAGCGGGTATAACCCATATGCCGATTGTGCCGTTTCAGCTGGCGAATTTTGGTTCGGCCTTCCTGTGGGCAGGCATATTGCTATCGCCCGGCACGATGCTCAGTCGCTTCATTCCGGTATAGACATGCTCGAACAAGCCTCCACATTGATGATCGATCCCATGCTCGCGCTTCTTCGCAACAACCAGCAATGGGCCACCTTCATCATCTTCATGATTCTGGTGCTGGAAGGCGTTGTTTTCACGACCTTTATCTTTTCAGGGTCGCTGCTTGTGCTGGCCGTAGGCGTGCTGATCAGCAACGGCACCTTTGCCTACTGGCCGATGTTTGGCACAATATTCCTCGGGTTCTGGATTGGCGATACTTTGAATTTCATCCTCGGAAATCGCGGCAAGCCATGGCTGATAAAATTTCCGATGATCAACAAACATGCAAAACTGATTGAAGCTGCGGAACGCCTGATCAGCCGTTATGATATTTGGGCCATTGTTTTCAGCCGTTTCATGGGGCCAACACGGCCCTTCGTCACCTTTATGGCAGGCGCATTTGGTATGCGCCCTGCTGTCTTTCATATCGGAACAATTGCAGCGACGCTGTTCCTGACCTTCGGCCTTTTGAACGCCGGCATCACCGGCGTGCAACTGTGGCAAGGCCTGAAGCCTGCCCCCTAAGCTAAGCCTCAGGCCTTGCGGCTTTCTTTAGGCAAAATCTGCTCTGGCGTACCAAAGCCCTTCAGCGCCTTCAATCGCCCAATCCATGCGGAAAGGTTCTTGTATTGCGCCAGATTGAAGCCACCGGCTTCGGCATAATCGATCACACCGTAAAGATCGATATCGGCAATGGTTGCACCATTTCCAACCATCCATTGTTTTCCGGCGAGATGATCATCAAGCACCTTGAGCGCCACATTGCCTTCCGTGAAATACATCGCAGCTGTTTCAAATGTCATGCTGCGCAGACCGATGCGCTGGCCGCGCGCTCGGTAAATGTTTGGTGCCAACCGATCAAAACCCCAAAACTGCCACTCGCGAATGGCGATTTTTTCTTCAACGGTGCCGCCTGCAAATTTACCCAGCATTTCAGCGAGATACTCGAGAATGGAAGCAGACTGGCACAATGTGCGGCCATTGCCGTTGTCGATCAGGAGCGGAACCTGACCAAAGCGCTGCTTGGCAACAAAAGCCGGAGCCTTGTGCTCGCCTGCGCGCAGATTGACGCTGACATAGTCAAACGGCTCGCCACAAAGCGACAGCATAAGGCCAATCTTGTAGGTTGGTCCTGATGGCCAAAACCCGTGCAGTTCGTAGCGTGCTGTCATCGTCATCTCCATTTTAGTGGTTGATTTTGATCAGGATAGGACGGGACAAGCTGCAATCATAGAGGCATCATAACATCCCGGCGTCTGATAAACACAATGTGCAAGCTTTTGGGCCGATCGCATTGCAGTGCAGCAAAATGCTGTTAAAGGCAGCGCATGCTTCAGCTCAACGATATTTCGTGCCGTATCGCAGGCCGCCTGCTGCTTGATCACACGTCGGCTGCCCTGCCGACAGGTGCCCGCGTCGGTTTGGTTGGCCGCAACGGCACGGGCAAAACAACCTTGTTCAAGCTCATCACTGGAGATCTGGGCACTGAAAGCGGCAGCATAAACCTGCCGCGCAATGCACGGATTGGTCAGGTCGCACAGGAAGCGCCGGGCGGCCCGACAAGCCTGCTAGACACGGTTTTGGAGGCTGACACCGAGCGCACAGAACTGCTAGCTGAAGCGGAAACCGCAACGGATCCAACCCGCATTGCTGATATTCACACCCGGCTTCTCGATATCGACGCGCATTCGGCTCCCTCAAGGGCGGCCACCATTCTGCATGGTCTGGGCTTTGATGCCGAGGCACAGGACCGCCCCTGCTCGGATTTCTCGGGCGGTTGGCGTATGCGCGTGGCGCTCGCAAGTGTGCTGTTTTTATCGCCAGATCTGCTGCTGCTCGACGAACCGACCAACTATCTCGATCTGGAAGGCGCGCTCTGGCTGCAGGATTATCTTGGCCGCTATCCGCACACTGTTCTGACTGTTAGCCACGATCGCGATTTTCTCGATGCCGTTACGGATCACACGTTGCATCTCGATCAAGGCAAACTGACGCTTTATCGTGGCGGCTACACCAGCTTTGCGCGTCAGCGCGAAGAACAGCGCATTCTGCTTGAGAAAGCCGCTGACAAGCAATCTGCCGAGCGGAAGCATTTGCAGGCCTTCGTGGATCGCTTCAAGGCCAAGGCTTCCAAAGCCCGTCAGGCGCAGTCGCGCATGAAGCGGTTGGAGAAAATGCAGGTCATTACCTTGCAGGCCGGGGATGAAAGTGCCTCCGTGGTATTCCCCTCGCCTGAAAAGCAACTCTCTCCGCCCATCATCAAACTGGATGACGTCGCTGTTGGCTACGGCTCACGCAAGGTTCTGAAGAAGCTGTCGCTGTTTCTCTCCAACGATGATCGCATTGGCCTGCTGGGTGCCAACGGCAACGGCAAATCCACTTTCGTGAAATTGCTGGCAGACCGCCTGAAGCCGATGGACGGCAAATCCGTTCGCTCGTCCAAACTGGAGGTCGCCTATTTTGCGCAGCACCAACTGGATGAACTGCCGCTGGATGAGACGCCGCTGCAGCTCGTGACACGGCGCATGCCGGGCATTCCGGAATCTAAAATTCGCGCCCGCACAGCACAGCTTGGCTTTTCCTGTCAAAAGGCTGATACGCCGGTCAACAAGCTTTCCGGTGGCGAGAAAGCACGGCTTTTGCTGGGATTAGCCGCGTTTGATGGCCCTCACCTCCTGATCCTCGATGAGCCGACCAACCACCTCGATATCCAGATGCGAGAAGCGCTGATTCAGGCGATTGCGGATTATCAGGGAGCGGTTGTCATCGTCTCGCATGATCGCTTTTTGCTGGATGCAACCTGTGATCAGCTTTGGCTTGTGGCTGACGGCGGCGTGAAGCCGTTTGATGGCGATATGGACGACTATACCAAGTACGTTCTGGCAGCGCGCAAGCAAGGCAAGGACAAGAGCGCGATGCTGACGCCGGAGCCTGAAATTGAAGAGGTGGTGGCAGTGCCCGCTGCCCCCGTCATCATCAACAATGCAGCACGCAAGCGCATAGCAACAATCGAGGCCCAACTGCAGAAACTCGGAGATCTTATTTCCAAAGTTGATGCCGCATTGGCTGATCCCAAGACTTTCCAGACCAACCCCGGCCTTGCAGCACAGCTCGCCAAGGATCGAACCATGCTGGCAACGAGGTTAGCCACTGCAGAGGAAGAATGGCTTGAAGCGCAGGCCACCGCTGAATAGCACCCTGAATTGCACATTCGCAAAGCGACATTGCCTCGGTTGAAAACAGGACGGCAATGGATCAAATCTCACCCATCGGAACAACAACACCCGATCTTGAGATTTCGATCATGAGCATCACATCCGGACTGCATCACATCACAGCCATTGCGGGAGATCCGAGGCGCAACCTTGCATTTTACCGCGATACACTGGGCTTGCGGCTCATTAAAAAGACCGTCAACTTTGACGATCCTGGCACCTATCATCTCTATTACGGCGATGAGAACGGCACACCCGGCTCTGTGCTGACGTTCTTTCCATGGTCCAATGCGCGCCCGGGTGTGGCCGGGGCCGGTGAAGCCACAGGAACATCCTTTGTTGTTCCCGAAAGCAGCTTCTCGTGGTGGCTGGACCGTTTTGCAGAAAAAGGCGTGCCGCATCAGGCGCCTGCCAGTCAGTTTGGCGAGAATACGATTGTTTTCAACGATCCCGATGGCATGAGCCACAAGCTGGTGGCACGCGCTGGGTTGTCTGCAGCCCCTTCATCCAGCACTGAAGTGCCCTCAGAGCACGCCATTCGCGGCTTTGGCGGAATCACGCTTGTTTCCCTGCAGCCAGAACGCACAGCGGAAGTGTTGGCGATCATGGGCTATTTGAAGGGCGCAACTGATGGCAAAACCACACGCTGGATGCCCGGCAACAATCATGCTGATCCCGCAAATTCCATTGATGTCGAGGATGCCAGCGGTGAACCGCGTGGACGCTCCGGGGCTGGAACCGTGCATCACGTCGCGTTTCGGGCGGCGGACGATGCGGCACAGGACCGGATGCGCAGCGCTCTGATGGCTGCTGGCATGCAGGTGACGGAACAGCTCGACCGCAACTATTTCCGCTCGATCTATTTCCGCGAGCCCGGTGGCGTTCTGTTCGAGATTGCAACAGATGCACCTGGATTTGCCGTGGACGAAGCACCGGAAAATCTTGGCCAGACATTGATGCTGCCGCAATGGCTTGAAGCCAGACGTGGTGAGATCGAAGCGGCCTTGCCTGAGTTGCGCTAAATCAAACCAATCATGGCTCTCCAGTCTTGACTTTCAGGCAAATTCCAGTAGCACGCCCTTTCTGCTTGCGGACTTTGTTCGCCTGCTTCCAAATCTCGGCCATTCTTCATCGATACGGGCCACATTCAGGAGTTCCGTTATGGCCAAAGCCAACACGATCAAAATTCGCCTCAACTCGTCAGCAGACACTGGCCACTTCTACGTGACCAAGAAGAACGCCCGCACCAAGACCGAGAAAATGGTGATGAAGAAGTACGATCCCGTTGCGCGCAAGCACGTCGAGTACAAGGAAGGCAAGATCAAGTAAGATTGATCTGACCTGACTTCATTCAGAACATTAGAAATTTGAGAAAAGCGTCGGATTTTCCGGCGCTTTTCTCGTTTTTAAGATCGCTCTCAGGGGCAGGCTCTGGCAATGGCCAGAAGATCAGCCGCCTTGAGGCTGGCACCACCCACGAGCGCACCGTTGACGTTGGCAACGGCCATCAGTTCGGCTGCATTGGCGGGCTTTACGGATCCACCGTAGAGAATCGTGATTGATTCCCCGGCATCTGAAAACCGCGCGATCAAAGCGTTGCGAATGGCGGCATGCACATTGGCCACTTCTGAAATGGTGGGCGTGCGGCCTGTGCCAATGGCCCAAACCGGCTCATAGGCGATGACAAGCTGGGCGGCGGGCGCATTGTCGGGAATGGAACCGCCAAGCTGCGTCGACACAACATCAATGGTCATGCCTGCGTCTTTCTGCGCTTCGGTTTCGCCCACACAGACAATGGCCGTCAATCCAGCCCTGATAACCGCCGCCGCCTTGCCGCGCACAACGCTGTCAGTCTCGCCATGATCCGCGCGGCGCTCGGAATGGCCCACAATAACCGCCTTGCCGCCAGCATCCGCCACCATTTCGGCGGAAATATCGCCAGTATGGGCGCCGGATGCGTTGGCGTGGCAATCCTGGGCACCCATGGTGATGGCAGAACCATCGGCCACACGGGCAAAGCCCATCAGCAAGGTTGCAGGAGGGCAAATCAGAAAGTCGACCTTTTCAGCAACGCCTGCAGCCGCGCCATCAATCATGGCTTTCAACTCAGCCGCAGAGCTTTTCAGGCCATTCATCTTCCAGTTACCGGCAATAAGCGGACGGATTGTGGGTGTCATGGTTTTCTTCCGGTTGTTTTGAACGTGAAACCCGCCTATCACGACGCCAACAAAGGAACAACGCATGAGACAGGCTTAACTGGGCCTCTCTTATGCTGAATTGAGAGAGTTTCGCATCATGCTTTCGAGAATGCGCGCGGCATCAAGCAACTGGCTAGGCAAAGCTGTCATCACAGTGCTGTTCAGTTTTCTCATCCTCAGCTTTGCTATCTGGGGCATTGGAGACATTTTCAAAGGCGGTGTCACCACAACGGTGGCCAAGGTGGGCAAAACTGAGATTGGCGCAGAAGCGCTTCGCCAGCAGTTTCAGCAGCGCATTACGGACATTCAGCAGCGCAGCCGTGGTTTTACAGCCGAACAAGCCCGTACTTTGGGTGTTGACCGTCAGGTGCTGAACCAGATGATTGGTGAGGCCGCCCTCAATGAAGCCACACGCAATCTTGGCATGGCGATATCAGATGAGGATATCGCACGCTCACTGGCCTCCAACGCCGCATTCCGCACGGCAGATGGCCGCTTTAACCGCGAGGCTTTTGACAATTATCTTCGTAATGTTGGCAAGAACGAAGCTGCCTTCATTCGTGAGCAGAAACAATCTACCTTGCGTGTGCAGCTTGGGGAATCGGTCAGCAATGGCTTTGCTCCTCCCAAGGCCCTGCTTGAGATGGTGCATCGTTACCGCAACGAAGAGCGCAGCATTTCCTACATCACCATTCCTGGCATGATTGCATCCTCGCTGGCATTGCCGGATGAGGCGGCGCTGAAAGCTTTGCACGAGCAGCGCAAATCCGCCTTCCGTGCGCCGGAGTTCCGCAAAATCAACATGATGATCCTGCGCCCTGTCGAGTTCGCAAGTACCTTGCAGGTAACTGATGCGGAGCTGAGCGCTGCCTATGACCGTGGCCTTGCAGCAGGCCGCTATGGCACGCCGGAAAAGCGCCGGGTGCAGCAAATCCTGTTTCCATCGGCAGCTGAAGCAGCCGCGGCCAGCGCAAAGATTGTTGGCGGCATGACCTTTGACGCCCTTCTAGCCGAAATGAAGATCAAACTGGAAGATGTTGATCTGGGCACCAAGTCTCGCACGGAACTTCTCGACAAGGCTGTTGCAGACGCCGCTTTCGCTCTGGCTGAAAACACTGTCAGTGCGCCGGTAACTGGCCAGTTCGGCCCGGTTCTGCTGCGGGTGACAAGCATTGTTGCGGGATCAGCCCAGCCACTTGATTCAATGAAAGACACATTGCGTGCCGATGTTCTGGCCCAGAAAGTGACCAGCGACAGAACCTTGAAAGCCAATGTCGACGCTTTGCACGACAAGATTGAAGACCTGCGCGCATCAGGCAAATCGCTGGAGCAGGTGTCAGCAGAAATGAAGCGTCCGCTTACGGTGTTTGAAGCGACTGACGCCTCTGGCCGCAACAAGAAGGGCGAGCCGAACGAGGCGATTCCCGATCAGGCGGAAGTGCTGAAAGCAGCCTTCCTGTCTGATCGTGGTGTTGACAACGAGGCGATCCGCACCCGCGACAACGGCTATATCTGGTTCGAGATTGTCTCGATTGAGCCTGGCCGCGAGCGCGCCTTTGACGAAGTGCGCGAAGAGGTTTCCGCTCTGTGGCGCACAGATGAAGCCAACCGCCAGACGGCTGCACAAGCCAATGCGCTTCTCAAGCGTGCCGAAGCTGGCGAAACCATGGAGGCTCTGGCGACCGAGCTTGGCGTGAACGTTGAAACAGCCACAGGCGTGACCCGCAACGGTGGGCGTGATGTCAGCGCGTCAGTTGCAGCGACCGCCTTTGCTTCGCCCGTCAACGGACTTGCGGTTGCCTCAACTGGCCAGGGAACAGACCGCATGATCCTGAAAGTGGGTGAAACCACGGTGCCTGCGTTTGTTGCCACAGAAGAAGGTGCTGTAGCCCTCGAAAAACAACTCGCGACAACCATGTCGGACGAGTTGCTGGCCCAGTACATTGGCCTGCTGCAAAACACACTGGGCACAACCATCAACGAGCGCTCCTTTGCCAATGCAACAGGTGTTCAGCAGGAGCGTCGCTAATTGCGATGAGCAACGCATCGAAGGTGTTTGAACAAGCGTACAATGCGGGCCAGCCGCAGCTGATCGTCGAGCGGATGGTGGCTGATCTTGAGACAGCCGTATCCGCCAGCATGAAACTGTCACGGCTTGGTGGTGCATCTTTTTTGCTGGAATCAGTCGAAGGTGGCGCTGTGCGTGGCCGCTATTCCATGATTGGCCTGAAGCCTGACATCATCTGGCGCTCGACAAATGGCAAAGCAGAGATCAACCGCAATGCCTTGCGGGAGCCGGATGCTTTTCAAGCCATTGATGCCCCTCCCCTGACAAGCCTGCGTGCACTGGTGGCAAAATCCGCCATTCCGTCACCGGAAGGCTTGCCGCCAATGGCAGCGGGTCTGTTCGGTTATCTCGGCTACGATATGGTACGTGAGATGGAGCGCCTGCCAGCGCCCAAAGCGGACACAATCGGAACAGCGGATTCCATTTTCATTCGCCCAACCGTGATGGTGATTTTCGATGCCGTCAAAGACGAGATCATCATTGTCACGCCGGTCCGCCCGCAAACCGGTGTCAGTGCCGCTGTGGCCCATGAAGCCGCGCGGGACAGAATTGACGAGATCATCAACTGCCTTGAGCAACCCATGGCGAAGGTGGCAGAGCCTGCTGATATCATGGCGGTCAGCAACACTGCTGTATCAAACACTACAGAGGCAGAGTTTCATGCCATGGTGGCCAGAGCGAAGGATTACATCCGCGCAGGAGATATCTTTCAAGTTGTCCTGGCGCAGCGCTTCACCTCTGATTTCGATCTTGGTGGCTTCTCGCTTTACCGGGCTTTGCGGCGCATCAATCCTTCGCCGTATCTCTGTTACCTCAACTTCGGCTCCTTCGAGATTGTCTGTTCCAGCCCGGAGATTCTGGTCAAATCCCGCGATGGCAAGGTAACCATTCGCCCAATTGCCGGGACCCGCCCGCGCAGTGACGACCGCGCTGAAGACCAACGCCTTGGCGAGGAACTGCTGGCGGACGAGAAAGAGCGCGCAGAGCATCTCATGCTGCTTGATCTTGGCCGCAACGATGTGGGCCGTGTCTCGAAAATTGGTTCTGTCACAGTGACGGACAGCTTCTTCCTTGAGCGCTACAGCCACGTCATGCATATCGTTTCGAACGTCGAAGGGCAGATCCGCGATGGCATTGATGCATTGGACGCGCTCGTCGCAGGCTTTCCGGCTGGCACTGTGTCCGGAGCTCCCAAAGTGCGGGCCATGGAAATCATCGACGAACTGGAACGCGACAGGCGCGGCATCTATGCTGGTTGCATCGGCTATTTCGGCGCAGACGGCTCCATGGATACCTGCATTGTATTGCGGACAGCTGTCGTCAAGGACGGCCAGATGCATGTGACCGCAGGTGCGGGAATTGTTTATGATTCATCACCTGATTCAGAGTTTCAGGAATGCATCAACAAATCGAAGGCCCTGTTTCGGGCAGCCGACGAAGCCGTGCGGTTTGCAGCCCGCTCCCGGCGCGGGCAATGAGCTCCTGTCCTTACAGCGCGAAACAGGACATCATCCTTGACGGATCAGATGTTTGCCGTGAGAAGATTTTGACCAGAACCTGTTACATCAAACCCCAGTCATGCGCGTCATCCTGATCGACAACTACGATTCCTTCACCTGGAACCTCGTGCACCTCCTTGGCGGAGTGGGCTGCGAGGCCACAGTTGTGCGCAATGATGCGATGTCAGTGTCGGAAGTCATGTCCAGAGCGCCGGATGCGCTGATCCTTTCCCCTGGCCCATGCACGCCGAAAGAAGCCGGTATTTGCTGTGAATTGGTGGAGAAGGCCAGCGGCTCTATCCCCATCTTCGGTGTTTGCCTTGGCTTGCAAACCATTGGACATGTGTTCGGTGGCACAGTGGGCCGCGCGCCTGTGCCGCGCCACGGCAAGGTCTCCACTATTCATCACGCATCCAAGGGTGTGTTCCGTGGTCTCAACAAATCTTTTGAGGCCACACGCTATCATTCACTGGTTGTCGAGCGCGCCGATTGCCCTGATGTTCTTGAGGTTACAGCTGAAACCGGCGATGGCTTGATCATGGGTCTGTCGCACAAATCCCTGCCCACACATGGTGTGCAGTTTCACCCCGAAAGCATTCTTTCTGAAAATGGCGCTGTCATCGCGCGGACTTTCATGGACATTGCTTCCGAGTGGAACAACACACACCGCACGCGCCATTGACAGCGCGCTGAAGCCACGCCGGAGCCGAAAATATGGATTCTTTCAAGCCAATGATTGCCAAGGTTGCGGCGGGCGCCACCTTGACCGTTGCCGAGGCCGAAGCCGCGTTTGATCGCATTCTGTCGGGCGAATCCACCCATGCCCAAACAGGTGCGTTCCTGATGGCCCTGCGGGTGCGTGGCGAAACGGTTGAGGAAATCACCGGGGCTGTGCGCGCCATGCGCGGCAAGATGTTACGCGTTGAAACAACTCCCGAGGCCATCGATATCGTTGGGACAGGTGGCGACAATGTTGGCACCTGGAATGTATCGACACTGGCGGCCATTCTGGCGGCAGCCTGCGGTGCGAAAGTCGCCAAGCACGGCAACCGGGCGGCCTCCTCGAAGTCCGGCGCAGCTGACGTTCTCACAGCGCTGGATGTAAAGATCGGTCTGGCGCCTGAGCATGTTGCACGTTGCATCGCAGATGTTGGCGTGGGTTTCATGATGGCCCCCTCGCATCATGCAGCCATGCGGCACGTTGGCCCGGTGCGCACAGAGCTTGGCACACGCACAATCTTCAACCTGCTGGGGCCACTGTCCAATCCTGCTTCCGTAACACGACAGGTTGTTGGCGTGTTTTCCAGCGGCTGGATGGAGCCTATCGCGCAAACCCTGCAAACATTGGGATCAACCCATGTATGGGTTGTACATGGCTCTGACGGTCTGGATGAGTTGACTACCACAGGCTCCACACATGTCGTGGAGCTGAAGAACGGTGGCTTGAAGCGCTTTGATGTCTCGCCAGCAGATGCCGGTTTGAAAACAGTGCATATCGATGCGCTCAAGGGCGGTGACCCCATGGTCAACGCAGCCGCCTTGCGCGATGTGCTGGCCGGAGCGAGGAATGCCTACCGCGATATCGCAGTGTTCAATGCTGCTGCCGGTTTGATTGTGGCTGGCAAGGCAGCAACGCTTTCTGATGGCGCAAGGCAGGCGGAGCAGGCTATCGACAATGGCACCGCATCAAGAACACTGGCAGCGCTCGCGCTCGCCACAAGCGCCTGACGCCGATGTCTGATATTCTTGCCAAAATCGAAGTCACCAAGCGCCGCGAAATTGCGGAAGCAAAGCAGCGCGTGTCTCTTGCTGATCTCGACAAAGCCATTGCAAAAGCCAGTGTACCGCGCGGTTTCATCAAGGCCATCGAGCACAAGCACGCTGAAGGCAAATTTGCGCTGATTGCTGAAATCAAGAAAGCCAGCCCCTCCAAAGGCTTGATCCGGGCGGATTTTGATCCTGCGACTCTCGCAAAAGCCTATTCCACCGGTGGTGCTGCGTGCCTGTCTGTTTTGACAGATGAACCATGGTTTCAAGGTGCACCGGAGTATTTGTTGCAGGCGCATTATGCAGTTGAATTGCCGTGTCTTCGCAAAGACTTCCTCTATGAACCTTATCAGGTGCATGAAGCTCGGGCATGGAATGCGGACTGTATTTTGGTGATCATGGCAGCCGTTGACGACGCTACAGCACTTGCTCTGATCGAGACCGCAACACGCCTTGGCATGGACAGTCTTGTAGAAGTCCATGACAAACCAGAAATGGAACGCGCCCTCCGCCTGCCCTCACGCCTGATCGGCATCAACAACCGTAACCTGCGCACGTTTGAAACGCGCCTTGAAACCACGGAAGAACTGGCTGACATGGTGACCGGCGACCGTATTCTGGTCACAGAAAGCGGTATCTTCACCCATGCTGATTGCACGCGCATGGCCGCGCACGGGGCGCAGACCTTCCTTGTGGGCGAAAGCCTGATGCGCCAGCAGGATGTGACAGCGGCTACCAAAGCGCTGCTCTTTGGCGCAGGGGCTTAAAAGACCATGAACAAAACCCTCACCCATATTGATGAGACTGGTGCTGCCGTCATGGTGGATGTCAGCAGCAAAGTCTCGACAGACCGCACAGCCGTGGCTGAGGGTTGCATCGTCATGGCGCCAGCAACACTGGAGCTTATTCGTTCCGGCAGCGCCAAGAAAGGCGATGTCCTGGGCGTGGCCCGCATTGCCGGCATTATGGCAGCCAAGAAAACACATGAACTTATTCCGCTTTGCCATCCGCTTCTGCTGACAAAAGTCACGCTTGATCTCAACTTTGATGACGCACTTCCGGGCATTCGCGTGGTTGGCACTGTCAAGGTCAGTGGGCAAACCGGCGTTGAAATGGAGGCGTTGACGGCCGTGTCCGTTGCCTGCCTGACGATCTACGACATGGCGAAAGCCGCTGATCGCGCCATGCGCATCGAGGGCATTCAGCTTTTGCAGAAATCCGGTGGCAAGAGCGGCGACTACCGGTTGGACACTTCACGCTGATGAGCGGGCTGCTTTCTGTTGAGGAAGCCATTCAACGCATCACAAATGCTGTAACCACCCCAGTTGCGGCAGAAACCATCGATATCAACCTCGCCTCCAGTCGTGTGTTGGCAGAACAACTGACAGCAACCCGCACGCAGCCGCCATTTCGCGCCTCTGCCATGGATGGATATGCTGTACGGGCAGTTGATCTAACGCCTGGCAAGCCATTGCATTTGATCGGAGAAAGCGCTGCAGGGCGCGGTTTTCATGGCGCAATTGGCACTGATGAAACCGTGCGGATTTTCACCGGCGCTCCTGTGCCTGAAGGTGCTGATACGATCCTTATTCAGGAGAACGCGCGGGTTGAAGGCCAAACGATTGTTCCGACACAAACCGAAACCATTGGACGGTTTGTGCGCCCGGAGGGTGCGGATTTCAAAACAGGAGATACATTCTTTGCGGCAGGATACCGCCTTCGCCCCAAGGATATGGCGCTGGCCGCGTCCCTTGGTCCGGGTCATATACTAGTCCGGCGTCGTCCTCGCATCGCTGTGTTGGCAACAGGGGATGAGCTTGTGAACCCCGGCGAAGCACCGGGCCTTGATCAGATTATTGCCGCCAACCATCTCTCAGTTATGGGTCTGGCCAATAAAGCTGGAGCAGAAGCCCGCTTTCTCGGCATAGCGGCTGACAATCTCGATGCACTTGCGGACAGCATTCAAGCTGCAATAGACTGGAAGGCCGATGTGCTCGTGACCATGGGTGGCGCATCTGTCGGTGACCACGATCTGGTACAGAATGCGCTGGCTGCAGCGGGCATGGATCTCGCTTTCTGGCGTATCGCCATGCGGCCGGGTAAGCCATTGATGTCAGGATCGCTAGGCACCATGCAGGTGCTGGGATTGCCGGGAAACCCGGCGTCATCCGTGGTTTGTGCCCATGTATTTCTGAAGCCCTTGATTGCCGCGCTTTCCGGCGAGAATATCAAAGCCTGCACGACGCCGATGCCCGCCAAACTTGGCTGTGATCTCGACCCCAACGACCAGCGGCAGGAATACATGCGCGCGACCCTGGCACGTGATGCACATGGCACCGCCATCGTCACGCCCCTGAAACAGCAGGACAGTTCTCTCACGCGCGTTCTGGCTGAAGCGGATGTGCTGGTGATCCGAGCGCCACACGCGTCTGCGGCAAAAGCGGGCGACAGCTGTTTCTATCTGCCTGTGGAGTGAGCCCGCCCTAATTTCAGCACACTTGCAGAACGCAGCAAGAACATGTATAGATGTTCCTGTTTTGTGCAAGGCCTGAGTCGGGCGCGCACCACCGGGACAAATTCCATGCTGACACGCAAACAAAGTGAACTGCTGCGCCTGATCAATGATCGCTTGCAGGAAACGGGCGTGCCGCCGTCTTTCGACGAAATGAAAGACGCACTGGACCTAAAATCGAAGTCTGGCATTCACAGGCTTATTCTGGCTCTCGAAGAGCGTGGCTTCATCCGCCGTTTGCCAAACCGTGCCCGCGCGCTGGAAGTGCTGCGCATGCCTGAGACAGCCTCTCCCACAGCCCGCCCCGGTCGTCAGCGTTTCAACCCCAGCGTGATTGAAGGCAGCCTTGGCCGCAACCGCCCTGCCCCGGTGGATGAGGATGAAATCCGCTCTATCGTCATTCCTGTCATGGGCCGCATTGCAGCTGGTACGCCAATTTCTGCGCTTCAGACACGCAGCCACTCCATCAATGTTTCGCCGGAGTTTCTCTCGCATGGCGAGCATTTTGCCCTCGAGGTGCGCGGCGATTCCATGGTTGAGGCCGGTATCTTTGATGGCGACACTGTGATTGTGCGCAAGCAAGAAAGTGCGGATTCTGGCGATATCATTGTTGCCCTGATTGACGAGGAAGAAGCGACTTTGAAGCGCCTGCGCCGCCGAGGTTCCTCCATTGCGCTGGAAGCAGCAAATCCGGCCTATGAAACGCGTGTTCTGGGACCAAACCGCGTGCGCATTCAGGGCAAACTGGTCAGCCTGCTACGCCGCTATTGAGACAGGCGATTACGGCAGCAACAGGCTGCCGTCTTCATCAGACTGAGCTTCCTGCGGCACTGGTGCGCTGGTTTGAGGCTCCGCTGCCGCAGATGGCAAAACGGCTGGCATTGTCTGCGGTCTGCCATACCAGGGCTTCCATTGGTTTTGCGGGCGCGCTGGTGTGATTTTGAAATCATTCCCTGAACGATGAAGCATGATCGAGGCGGATTGTGCGAGATTGCTGCGGTCAATCACGAACGCTGTGGCCCGGCAGAATTCGGGCGCTTGCAGCGGCGATATGATCACTTTCGCCCTGCGGCAATCTTCCTCAAAAGCTTCCATTTCCACCACGAGTGACACAGCTTCGCCCGTTGTCAATTTTGTCACGCAGCCAAGACGGTCACATTGCGCGCCGTCTCTCAATCCCTGAGCGCCTGATTTTCTGAGATCACCATCGGCTGAAAGCCAGCGGTCAACGGTAAAGCGATTGGTGCCCCGCCCGAGGATAACCATAAGGCCATCCTTGCCGCGAACAGCTGCAATGGTTCCCTGCCGGTCGATCAGCATTTCTGCGGGCGCAACATGCGTCGCCTGCCACAAACCCATTGCCATTGGAAGGAAGGCAAAAAGCCGCAAGGCGTGCCGCACGAGCACCAGAAACACAAAACCTGCAGACATCCAAAGAAGGCCCGAAATCGGGAAGGCGCGCATCCCGCGCACCGCTCCCTGAACCTCCCCCACTTTTCGCGCGACGGCAAGCACCTGCTCGCTGCCCAATCCCATCAGGGACCAGACAGGGCCATCGAGGCCAAAAGGGAGAAGAAGCGTGCCGCCGACAGCCGCAGGCATCACGATGAAGGACACAAACGGAATGGCGAGCGCGTTTCCAATCAGGCCATAGGGATTGATGCGCTGGAAGTGATAGGCTGCAAAAGTCGCAGTGGCGAAGCTTGCAATGAGGGTTGTGACCACGCTGCCAAGCAAGGCCAGCCACGCCTTGCGCATCCAAATCGCGCCCCATCCCGCAGGCTCTTTGGGCGCGCGGTTGCGCGATATCCACCATTCATGCGCTGCGATCATGGCGGCAACAGCCGCGAAGGACATCTGAAAACTGGGCCCAAGCAAAGTCTCAGGCTCACGCAAAAGTACGACAAGAGCTGCAATCGCCAGATTGCGCATGGAGAGCGCTGGCCGATCAAACAGAATAGCGCCTAGCATCACCAGAGTCATGATCAGGGAACGTTCCGTGGCTACTTCTGAGCCTGAAAAAATGCAGTAGGCGGTCGCTCCAACCATGGCGATAACGGCTGCGAATTTCTTGATGGGCTGGCGCTCGGAGATGCCTGGTAAAAGCGATAAACCAGCCCGCGCCAACCAGAAGAAAACACCGGCGGCCATGACCATATGCAGGCCAGAAATAGACACGATGTGATAAAGGCCGGACGCGCGAAGCGCATCGTTGGTTGGTTCGTCCAGCAATCCACGCTTGCCCGTGACCAACGCTGCCGAGAGTGCGCCTGCCTGGCCACCGATGATCTGCGCAATCCGGTTAGTCAGATCCGTCCGTGCATTGTCTATGCGCGTAACAAGCCATAACGAATGCGGCATAGGCTGAGGCGCAGGCGCAAGCGAAAGCGCACCAGACCACCGACCGACTGCGCCCAACTGCAAGAAATAGGCATCCCGCGCAAAATCGTACCCACCGGGAAAGGCTGGTTGCGGCGGTGGCATCAAACGCACCTGCCCCGAAATATGGTCGCCAGCGCGCGGGCCAACACCTTTGAATGTGGTGCGAATACGCTGCGGGGCAGCAACACCGGTGCGGCTTTCAAAGGCCGTGATGAACAGGACCATGCGGCCACCTTCGCGGCCTGCATCAACGGTTTCAACATAGGCGCTGAGTTTGGCAAATGTGGTCCGCTCCAGCACGGGGGCTGCAACACTTGATGTGCGCAAGGCTGCTGCCGCAAACCCTAGAAAAACAAACGACAGACCAACACAAAAAACGAACGCTCCGAGCCGACTGCGAGCGCGCCATGCAACCAGCAGCAAGGCAGCAGCCAGCGTTCCAGCTGGCCAAACAGAAGGCGTTCCATCAGCCAGAAAGTACAGCACCACACCGACGCCTGTGGCGACTGGCAGCCATGGGAACAGGCGGCGGGCATCCACCTCAGCTTGAAGGACGGCTTGGACTGTGCTGAAGGGCGCAAACCGATAACGCAAAAAATCAGAAACGATCTCAAGCCAGGACGGAAGTGCGGCTCCAATCGCAACGCTTTTGCCCTGCGATGGACCTCGCTTTCTGATCATCTCACACCTTAACGCCCGAAGGGAGTTATGCTACAGGCAACGGATCGTTGCGTCAGGCGGCTGTTCGTCGGGCACATCCCCTGAAATCTCCGGAAATTTTGCATGCCTTCTTCTGTTGTGACCCGTTTTGCTCCCTCGCCCACAGGCTTTCTACACATTGGCGGCGGGCGCACTGCCCTGTTCAACTGGCTCTATGCCAAACGCCATGGCGGCAAGATGCTGCTGCGCATTGAGGATACCGACCGCGAGCGCTCAACACCGGAAGCCATTGAAGCCATCATCGATGGCCTGAAGTGGCTTGGCCTGACATGGGACGGTGAGCCGATCTATCAGTTTGCGCGCGCCTCGCGCCATGCCGAAGTGGCGCGCGACCTCGTCGCCAAAGGCCGCGCCTATTATTGCTATGCCTCGCAGGATGAGCTCACCGAAATGCGCGAGAAAGCTAAGGCTGAAGGCCGCCCCATGCGCTATGATGGCCGCTGGCGTGACAGGGACCCAAGCGAGGCCCCTGCGGGCGTGAAGCCAGTCATTCGCCTCAAGGCACCGCTGGAAGGCGAAACAATCGTCGAGGATCAGGTGCAGGGCCGCGTCACCTGGGCCAATGAAAACCTGGATGATCTGGTGCTGCTGCGCTCGGACGGCACACCAACCTACATGCTTGCTGTGGTGGTGGATGACCATGATATGGGCGTTACGCACATCATCCGCGGGGATGACCACCTGACCAACGCTGCCCGCCAGACGCAGATCTATCAGGCCTGCGACTGGTCCGTGCCATCGATGTCGCATATCCCGCTGATCCACGGTCCAGATGGTGCCAAGCTCTCAAAGCGCCACGGTGCCTTGGGTGTGGAAGCCTACCGCGCCATGGGATACCTGCCTGCGGCGCTGCGCAACTATCTCGTGCGTCTGGGCTGGAGCCACGGCGATCAGGAAATTTTCTCCGAAGATGAAATGGTGCAGCTCTTTGACCTCAAGAACGTTGGCCGCTCAGCCGCGCGGTTTGATTATGCCAAGCTCTCGAACCTGAACGGCATCTATATGCGGCAGGCTGATGATGGACACTTGCTAAAGGCGCTTGAGGAAATGCTGCCGTTTGTTGATGGCGGGGCTAATTTTGCCAAATCTCTCGAAGGCAATGGCCGCGCACGGTTGTTGGCCATGATGCCGGGCCTGAAAGAGCGTGCCAAGACATTGCTGGAGTTGTTTGAAGGTGCAAAGTTCCTCTTCGCTTCCCGCCCGCTTGCAATGGATGAAAAGGCCGAGGCGTTGCTTGAGGGTGATGGCCGCGCGCGTCTGGCAGAATTGATCAAGGCATTGGAAGGTGCAGCAACTTGGGATGCTGCAGGCACAGAAGGCGCTGTGCGCGCTCTGTCGGAAAGCTCGGGCGCCAAACTTGGCCAGTTGGCGCAGCCTCTGCGTGCCGCCCTCACCGGCCATGCCACATCACCCGGTATTTTTGATGTGCTGGCCGTTCTGGGGCGGGAGGAAAGCCTTGGCAGACTCCGGGATCAGGTGAAGTAAATGCCTACACAAAAATCTCTTGCCCGTGCACGCCAGTTTCTCGAGCGCGTGCCTCTCGTCGATAGCCACAACGATCTTCCTTACGTTATCCGCAAGGAAAGCGTCGCGGATGGAGACCTGGCACGATACGACCTTTCGAAGTCGCACCAGAATTCGGACACCGATATTCCGCGCATGAAAAAGGGGCTTCAGGCAGGCCAGTTTTGGGCGGCTTTTTGCCCCACCGATATCAATGATCCCACGCGCTTTACGCTTGAGCTTATTGCCCTGATCAAGGAAATGAACACGCGGCATGCCGATGTGTTCCTGCATGCAACGAAGGCGTCTGACATCGCGAAGGCCAAACGTCTGGGCAAGATCGCTTCGTTCACTGCTGTCGAAAACGGCATCGGCATTGGCGACCGTCTGGAAATGCTCGATATCTTCGATGCGCTCGGCGTGCGCTACATGACCCTCTGCCACAACGAAACATTGGATTGGGTGGACAGTGCCACCGATGCGCCGCGCCACAATGGCCTGACGGATTTTGGCCGTAGTGTCATCCAGCGCATGAACAAGCTTGGTCTTCTCGTTGATATGTCTCATACAACGCCAGAAGCCATGCACCATGTTCTGGATGTTTCAACAGCCCCTGTGGCCATCACCCACACCAATGCGCGCGCACTTTGTGATCATCCTCGTAATGTCACGGACGATGTGCTGGTACGCCTTAAAGCGAACGGCGGCATCGTGATGGCAACCTTCGTGCCAACCTTCCTCAGTCAGGATGTGCGGGACTGGTTCAAGCCCATGCAGACCTGGGGCAAGGCCCCGCTTGATGGCTCCATGCCTGCCATTATGAACGAGAAAATCCGCAAAGTTGGCCCGCCGCCTCGCGCGACACTGGCCCACTGGTGCGACCATCTGGAGTATATGGCCGCAAAAGCGGGGGTGGATCACATCGGCATTGGCTCTGATTTCTACGGCGGTCCTGTGCCTGAAGGGCTTGAGGATGTGTCGAAGTTTCCAGACCTGATTGCGGCTTTGATGGAGCGTGGTTGGAGCGATGCAAACCTTGCGAAGCTTGCCAGCAGAAACTTTGTGCGGGTTATGCGGGCGGTGGAGAAAGTGGCTAAGCCTGCCGCCTCATAACGGCAAGTTATCGTGCTTCTTCCATGGCCGCTCGACCTCCTTTGTCGCCAGCATAGCCAAGCCACGCGCAATACGCCGTCTTGTCGAATGCGGCATGATCACTTCGTCGATATAGCCGCGCTCCGCCGCTACGAACGGCGAGAGGAAGCGGTCCTCATAGGCCTTGGTCTGGGCCGCAATTTCCTCTGGCGAACCACCCCGAAAGATGATCTCGACCGCGCCCTTGGCGCCCATCACGGCGATCTGTGCCGATGGCCATGCGTAGTTGATATCCCCGCCGATGTGCTTTGAGGCCATGACGTCATAGGCGCCGCCATAGGCCTTGCGTGTAATGACGGTGATCAGCGGAACGGTGCATTCCGAATAGGCAAAGAGCAGTTTCGCTCCGTGCTTGATCAAGCCACCGTATTCCTGCGCGGTGCCCGGCAGAAAGCCCGGCACGTCCTCGAAGGTGACAATCGGAATTTCGAAAGCATCGCAGAAGCGCACAAAGCGCGCTGCCTTACGCGAAGCATCGGCATCCAGCACGCCAGCGAGAACCATTGGCTGGTTGGCGACAAAGCCAACTGTCTTGCCCTCGATGCGGCCAAAGCCCGTGATGATATTGGCGGCGAACTTCTCGCTGATTTCAAAGAAATCCGCCTCATCGATCACCTTCCGGATTAGCTCTTTCATATCGTAGGGCTTGTTGGCATTGTCCGGCACAAGCGTATCAAGGCTCATGTCGATCCGGTCTGGCTTGTCAGCACTTGGCCACTCCGGCACGCCTTCCATATTGTTGGACGGCAGGAAATCGATCAGGCGGCGGATCTGCAGCAGTGCCTCCACATCGTTGTCAAAGGCACCGTCAGCAATGGATGTCTTGGTGGTGTGAACCGATGCGCCGCCCAGCTCCTCGTGGGTGACAACCTCGTTGGTGACGGTTTTCACGACATCAGGGCCGGTGACATACATGTAGCTTGTATCACGCACCATGAAGATGAAGTCGGTCATGGCTGGCGAGTAGACATCGCCGCCAGCGCAGGGCCCCATGATCAGGCTGATCTGCGGAATGACACCCGATGCAATGACGTTGCGCTTGAACACCTCGCCGTAGCCACCAAGGGCAGCCACGCCTTCCTGAATGCGTGCGCCACCGGCATCAAAAATGCCAATGATCGGCGCACGCATTTTCAGCGCCATATCCTGCACTTTCATGATCTTGTTGGCGTGGGTTTCCGAGAGCGAACCGCCAAACACCGTGAAATCCTTGGCAAAGACGAAAACCGTGCGGCCATTGACCGTGCCCCAGCCGGTGACCACGCCGTCACCGGGGATTTTCTGCTTGTCCATGCCGAACTCAACCGAGCGATGCTCGACAAACATGTCGAACTCTTCAAACGACCCATGATCGAGCAAAAGCTCGATGCGTTCACGCGCTGTGAGCTTGCCCTTGGCGTGCTGGGCCGCAATGCGCTTTTCCCCACCGCCGAGGCGGGCCTGTGCACGGCGCTCTTCCAGCTTTTCCAAAACATGCTTCATGGCGGTGTCACTCTTTGCTGACGTGATTGTAACTTCCTGTCCGGTTAGAGCTTCGCTATGATCCGGTCAAACTGGACAAAGGCATTAGATATGAAATTCGCTGTGGCGTCCTGCGCTTTGATTGGCCTGCTGGCCGTATCTTCTGCTTCATTTTCGCAGCAGAGAGACAGCCCATTCAAAATTGAACCGCAGATCACTATAACGCCAGCCCCTACGACCTCTCCCTATGTCGGCTTTGAAACGCGCGATGTGAAAACGCTTTCGACGGAGCGACAGGAAGGCTTGAAGCGAGGCGCTGGCCTTGGCTATGCCTTGGCGGCTGAAATGAATGGTTTTCCGGGGCCGCAGCATGTCCTGGATCTGGCAGATAAACTGGAATTGACGGCAGAGCAGAAAACCCAGACTCGCGTGATTTTCGATCGCATGCGCAAGGATGCCATAGCAGCGGGCGAGGCACTGATTGCTGCTGAATCTCATCTCGATCGGTTGTTTCAATTGAAACAGGCGTCCTATGCCCGCGTGGAAGCGCAAACAGCTGTGGCAGCCGCACAGGAAGCACGATTGCGGGCGGTGCACCTCAATGCCCATGTCGCCATGATGGAGGTACTCACACAGCCGCAGATTGAAAGCTACAATCGGTTGCGCGGATACCGCGAAGGGGCGGCTGCTAACCCGCCGGGCGGGCAATCAGCACCTAAGCACTGACAGCGGCATAAAGGGCAGCAGCGGCTTCAAACTCCGTTTTCCGGCGCTGGCTTCGGACTGCCGCTTCTTCGTCCTGTCCCCAGAGCTTTGTTGTCCAGTCCTCATCCACATTGGTGGCAGTCCAGGCGGCATCAACGCTGATCGCCTTATGCGCCAGCATCAATGCCAGAAGGCAGGATCCTGACATCGTGGTCAGGACATGCAGGCAGGACAAAGCGATAGGGTCTCTGATCGCACCCACAACGTATGCTATACGCTGAACGGACTGATCCGCCTGCTGCACGTGCAGGATGCCCTTCGCTCTCACAAACGGTGCTTTGAGAACCGCTTCGCTCCAGTGCAGCACAGGGTCCCAGTGCTGTGCCTGCATCTGCACCAGACCTTCGGGCTGTTCAGCCCGGTAGCAAACAAGATCGCTGCCTGAATAAGCAGCGATATCCTCAGCGACCGCAACCATTTGATCCACCACATTATCGAGCGCTGTGTTGACGATGCGCGTCACCGGCATCACATGCGGATCAATCACGTCTTTCTGCGTTTCCCACTCGGCAGCAACCAGATTTGCAGCGGCTTGCGTGGGCAGGTCCAGAACCTTGCGCCCCGGCGTTTTAGCACCACGCCCATCAAGCTTGATCGCAAAACGGTTGCTTTCGGCAACGACTGTTACCTTCTTGAAGAAACGCTTGGGCAGGGCATGGCGCACCATGGCATTTTGCGAGCGTTTGATCGGATCAGGTTCGGAGGGCACATGCTCGGGATAAAGAATATCACGCATGTCTGCCCTCCTGAAATGCTGCAACAACAGCTTCTACTTCATTGAAACCATGTATAATTTTCTTAGCTCCAGCAACCACCAACGCTTCCGGCTCACCGTAGCCGTAAGACACGCCAACCGCATGCGCACCACCTGAAACCGCCATCTGCATATCGTAGATCGAATCTCCGAACACAATGGTATAGCGCGGCGCAATGCCGGTTTCGCGGCAGGCGTTTTGCACCATCTCAGGCGATGGTTTGGAGGCGGCAGTGTCAGAGGCCTGAAGGGTCGTGAAAAAACCGTGCCAGCTGTTTTTCTCAATCATCCAGTTGATACCGCGCAAGGCCTTGCCTGTAGCGGTTCCCAGAACGAGATCATTGCGCTTTGCCAGACGCCGCATGGTGGCATCAACATCGGGATAAAGCTCTTCGCGGTAGCCTTCCGTCGCGCGCATGGCATGAAAATGCAGCTTGTATGCTTCGGCCATGTCGTCTGCTGGCGCATCAGGGCCGAGAAGATCAGCAATAGCGTAGGAGAGCGATCTTCCAACCACAGATCGCACCGCAGCGGCATCTGGCTTGGCGTATCCGAACTGAGGAAAGATGGCATCAAACGTGGCGCGGATGGAATACTGGCCATCAACCAGTGTTCCATCGAGATCAAACAGGATCAATGTGCGGCGATTATTGGGAGAGGAGGACATGGGCCTCCCCTGCCGTCAAATGTCGTTGCTGGCAAGAGCCTGAATGCGGACCAATCAGCTCTTCATGCATGTGAGCATGAAGGCACGACGCTCACCACGCTCCTTGAACCCCTTTGTGCGGGCTTGTTCCATGCAAGCCATTGGCTTTGCCATTTCGGGCTTTTTGGCAACGATGCACTTTGCCATGGCATCGCGACGCTCTGGCCCGGTGAGGCGCTGTGGATCGATCTCTGTGCGGCAGGCATCACGCACCTGACGCACCTCGCCCCGGCGGGCAGCACCCAGTTCTGCGCGGGCGCGGTAATCAGGGTTGCGGGCTTTCATGCATGTCTGCATCGCTTCGCGGCGCTCACCGCGCTGCACGTTCTTGGCGCGAACCTCATCGGCACAAGCACGGCGATCAGCGCGCATAGCATCCTGAATGGCGGTTTGGCCGGGTGTGGGTGCAGGCGCTGGTTGCTGGGCAAAGGCAGCGGTTGAAAGAACTGAGATCAAGGCAATAGCGGACAGGCGGATCAAGTTTTCTCTCCATCGGCGCAAAGTGCGCATGGTGTGATGTGTAAATGATCGAGGATAAACACTGGCTGACTGATCCATGAAGGTTTTGTCATGAAAGGGCGGTGCAAGTCGCTTCCTTCTCCCCTTGCGGGAGAGGGAAGAGACGCCCCAGTCCGGCAGCTAGCCTTACTTCTCCGGCGCATCCTCAATCGGATCATACTGCGCCGCATCCATGCCCAGCAGGTTCCATGTCTGCTGCATGTGCTGCGGCAGCGGCGCTGTCACATCCAGCGTATCACCTGATGGTAGCGGCATCACGATACGCCGCGCGTGGAGATGCAGACGTTTTTGAATGCCACCGGGCAACTCCCAGTTCTCGATATCAAAATACTTCGGATCGCCAATGATGGGATGGCCCATTTCGGCTGTGTGCACACGCAATTGATGGGTGCGACCCGTAACCGGGCGGAGGGAGAGCCATGCGAGCTTTTGCGCAGAATTCTCGACCACGGCGTAGTAAGTGAGCGAATGGGTGGCATCGCCGCCCTGTTTCACCACCTTCATCTTCTGGTCGCCGTGCTCATCTTCGCCCTTGGCCAGAAACGATGAAATGCGCCCCTGTTTCATGCGGGGAACACCGGCTACAAGCGCCCAGTAAATCTTCTTGGTGGCGCGCGCCCGGAAGGACGCGCCAAGCTCAGCGGCAGCCTTACGCGAGCGAGCAACCACCAGAACGCCAGTTGTATCGCGGTCCAGACGGTGCACAAGACGTGGGATATCACCGCGCAAGCTGGCAAGGGCTGGCAACATGCCATCGATATGGCGTGTGAGGCCGGAGCCACCCTGCACTGCCAGGCCGAACGGCTTGTTGAAAACAAAGACATCCCTGTCTTCGTAAATGATCAAAGACTTGAGGAAATCACCGTCGCCCGTGCGCACCTCTCCGCCCCGGCTGTAGCCCGGCTCGCCGCGCTCAAGCCTGCGTCCCTCGTTCGGATTGGAGGAAGCTGCAGCGCCGTTGGCTGCGCGTGGTGCTGCACCGGTGGCGCGTTCTGCAGGTTCAGGTTTTTCTGCAGGCGCTTTCAGGTCCATCGGCGGAATGCGCACTTGCTGGCCAGCCGCAATGCGGGTATCGCCCTTCACACGCTTGCCATCGACGCGGATTTGTCCGCCGCGCATGATCTTCTGCAAATGGCCAAAGGCCACATCGGGATAATTGATCTTGAACCAGCGATCGAGGCGCATGCCATCCTCGTCTTTCGCCACGGTTCGCAGGAATACGCCGCTCATGATGATAGTGCCTTGCCGCAAATGAGCCCGAGCGCCACGGCCGCAAGCGTCAAAAAGAATGATCCCGCCAGATAAAGCAGCAGGCCTGTCGTCTCCTGTCGCATCCAGAGTTGCGCCGAGTCCAGTGCAAAGGCGGAAAATGTGGTGAAACCGCCCAGAACACCGGTCATCAGCAGCAAACGCGCATCCGGCGGCCCCACTTCCGGCATGGGCAGCAGGCGAAAACACAGGCCCATGATGAAACAGCCCAGCACATTGACGCAGAAAGTGCCCCACGGCCAGTCAGCGCCCAGCAATCGGCCTGCACCAAGACCCGTGAGATAGCGCAACACAGAGCCGATGCCACCACCGGCGAAGACAAGGAGAATGGATGTCATTGCGGAGGAATACGGCGGCGTGGCGCGATTGTCACGGGGTGTCGTGTATCACGGCTTGAAGCAGGCTTTGAAATCTGGAATGTTTGAGCGAGTGCACAATCAGCCTGGATCAACCGGTGCATCGAGAAAAAGCATGACAAACCTGCTCTCAGTTGACTGGTCTACAATCCCTGCTCCGATTGATGACGGTGGCGCAGCGCATCTCAAAGGCATGACCATGCCTTTTATTACACTGCCAGCAACCGACGGGACAATGGTTGATCTTGCAAAGCTCGACAGAACTGTTGTGGTCTACGCCTATCCCATGACCGGGCAACCTGGCGTGGCATTGCCCGATGGCTGGGATATGTTGCCGGGTGCACGCGGCTGTACACCGCAATCCTGCTCCTTCCGCGATCACTATGCAGATCTCAAGCAGCTTGGCGTTGCTCATGTCTTTGGCCTCTCAACCCAAACCACTGCCTATCAGAAAGAAGCGGCTGACCGATTGCACCTGCCGTTTTCAATCCTGTCAGATCACGACCTGAAACTGGCGAAAGCCTTGCGCCTGCCAACGTTCGAGACAGCCAGAATGCAGCTCCTGAAGCGCTTGACCATGATCATTGCAGAGGGGCGTATCACTCAGGTTTTCTACCCAGTGTTTCCACCCGACAGAAGTGCTGCAGATGTGATTGCGTGGTTGCGAAGGGAGTTAATGACTGGAGAAAGACCAACAAGATGAAATCTCAAAACGCAATCGACATAAGCTTGCATTGTAGGGAGCTCGTGAGGCAACGATACTAAAGTCATGAAAAACATTCATATTGAGACCGGGCGCCTGAAACTGCGCCCACACACCATCAACGATTTTGAACACGTACGTAAGCTTTGGGGCAACCCGGAAGTCGTGCGCTTCATATCTGGAACCCCTTCAACTCCAGAAGAAAGCTGGGCGCGATTGCTGAGGTACATTGGTCACTGGACGATCTTTGACTTCGGCTTTTTTGCCATGATTGATAAAGCGAACGGTCAGTATCTCGGTGAATGCGGATTGATGGACTTCCAGCGAGAGATCACACCTTCGCTCGCCGGATCAGCAGAAATGGGCTGGGTATTGTCGCCCGAGGCCAGCGGCAAGGGATTTGCAACAGAAGCAATGACTGCGGTCATCGAGTGGTATCGCGCCAGACCAGATGCGCGTTCATTGACCTGCATTATTGCGACTGGAAACACAGCCTCAATCAATGTGGCTACCAAGCTTGGACTCACACGAGAAGTTGAAACCTTGTATCGCGGTAATCCAACGTCGATTTACAGGCGTGGGTGACGACCATTTATCCGTTGGTATGGCCTCTTCGTTGCAAATTTTTTGAAATTTGCGTCACTTAGCCATCGACCTGAGCGCTTCTGCCGTCGCGTCATCGGCTGGAAAGAAAGCTTCGATAGCAAGCTCAGACAAAGTCACATCGACAGGAGTTCCGAACACTGTTGTGGTCGAGATGAATGAGAGAACGCCGGAGGGCAGGCGTAACGTGAACGGTACAGCAACCCCATCAAGCGTGCTGGCAGGCTCTTGTACCGGAGCAAATTCAGGTCCGGGAAACCTCAAAAGCGCGGCGCGTAAAGCTGCGAGCGCATGATCGCCGCTGATACTCACCTGCTGGCGCAGCCGCTCCAGAACATGGGCGCGCCATTCGCCCAGATTGACGATGTGCGGTGCAAGCCCGCCCGGCGCAAGCGAGAGCTTAAGCACATTTATGGGCGGTTGAAGCAAGCTCGTATCAGCGACAAGACCGAGCAATCCCTTCGCCGGAGCGTTTGCACTGATCAATGTCCAGTTTCGGTCGACCGCGAGTGCCGGGTAAGGTTCGTGCCCCCTCAAAATCAACTCGACCGCTGCGCGGGCAGGTGCCAGCGCCGAATCCTCGAGGCTACGTTCAGGAAAGAGCGGCGCGTAACCAGCCGCAAGCATAATGGTGTTGCGCTCACGCAAGGGCACGCTGAGGCGCTCAGTAAGATGAAGCACCATCTCGCGGCTTGGCTTTGACCGTCCGCTTTCGATGAAGCTTAGATGCTTCTGGCTGATCTCAGCCTCCAGAGCGCAGGCGAGCTGAGACAATCTGCGCTTATGCCGCCAATCTCGCAGAAGAGCACCTACGGCCTGGGTGGGGTGGGTCAAAGTCATGCTCATGAAAAACACAGTTGCAGAAGGGGAACTGCAATTCAATTACCTCCCGCTTAATTGAGCACAGGCCGATGGCAGAGCAGGATCAGCATAACCTCAACCGAAGGAGACGATCATGTCGAACCGTATCCCCAACACTCCATTACTCCGTTTCGCCCTGCTGGGCGATGCTGCGGCCAGCGGCGCTACCGGCCTGCTGATGGCGGCAGGCTCCTGGTCACTTGCCGAACTGTTGTCGCTCCCAAGACCTCTCCTGACAGGAGCAGGACTCGTTCTGCTACCCTATGCTGTCTTTGTTGCCTGGCTCGGCATGCGAACAAATGTGATGACAGGAATGGTCTGGGCAGTCATCGCAATCAACGCGATCTGGGTCGTAGAAAGCATGCTCTTGCTGCTGACTGGATGGGTGCAACCGAATACGCTTGGAACAGTCTTTATCGTCGCTCAAGCCATCGCTGTCGCGATCTTTGCCGAACTTCAGTTCGTGGCTCTTCGCAAAGCGCGCGGCAACCAGCCAGCAATTGCCTGACCAGCCTTTGGCGAAGTGAAAAGGAAAAGAGTATGCAAAGCTACGCCACAGCGCAGTTGCGTGAGGTTACAATGGGTGCCTCCATCGTCGCCTGTCTTGAAGTCATTGATGCAACACTCGCACCATTTTCTTACTGCTCTTCGATTGCAAATTTGACGCGGTCTGCGCACCATAATGCCTGGCGGTATAGGATGGGAAGTTTCTCAAGATCTCCATCGACACTGGTGACGACAATGACGGGTGTGGTCTGGGCTATGTTCAGCAGTTCCGCTTCCTCGCTTGTCGGCAAACGTGCTTCGATCCACGTGCACAAGCGGCGGTAGTCTCGCACTCCAAAATGCGCGAAAGCCTCTGTGTGTGTCGCATGCCTTGCTTTGACATCAGCCCAATTTGGAAAGCGGTTAATCGGCACATATGTATCCGACAAATTAATGGAAACGCCGTTCGCTTTACCAATGCTACGGCTGTGAGAAACAGATTGCGATTCAGGTATGGCCAAACGCGCACCTACCACGCCACCAGCTGGAACTGTGCGCGTAACTAACCGCTGATGATTGGGATCGAATCCTTGCTCGATCAAGTTGCGAGAAAAGCGGGTCCGGCCCGACAACGCATAAGTCAAAACATGCGGCTCTTCGGGACTTTGATACCGTTTTGAACCCACAGGCTCCGGCAACTGACTAACGTCCGATTGGCTGTCAGCTTTGAACCTCCGCTTCAGCCAAGCCCTCAGGGAGAGCCAGGATTTATGGCAAAGATGTCGAAGTTGAATCATGCAAGGTGGCTTTGCATAAATCCTGGGATTTGCAACACCTGTCAGCAGCCGTTGTACCTGCAATTCACTCCCCTGCCCTCAGCATATCCCTCACCTTCGCTGCTTTCTCGAAGTGATCGAGCCGGTGCGTCTTGATCCACCAGACAACGGCTTCCATCAAAAGCTCAGGATCATCATTCCTGTTGGCAAAGAAAGCATAGAAAGACAGGCCCACAGTCACGCCTTTCAGGGCGATCTTGTCCTCGCAAACAGCGATGGCTTTTTGTCTGAGACTGTCGCGCATTGAGGGTTCCTTTTTATCATAGCAGAATCATGTTCAAGCTTCACGCCTCTTTGGAATCCTGTCAGGCAGGAACATCGATCTGTCCAAATTTTTTCAGGGCATGAAAAGAAATTCTCGATGCAACACCATTGCCCCACAATAGTCTGGTGTTCTGGAACAGTTAGGGACAATTTAATGTAATTTTCTGTTCGCGTCGCTGCATGTCCCTTAAAATCTTCATGCCAAAAAACTCCCACGCAGAAGGCGTATGTGTGGGGAGCTCAGAAGTCATGATACTTTTTACAGGAACAGCAGCAAGCGAAACGATCACAGGCACTGACTTCAATGATGTCATCCACGGTGGCGGCGGTGATGATCGCATTTATGGCGGTGCTGGCGCAGATTTCATTGATGGCGGCGAAGGTGACGATGTGCTTGTCGGCCACGCTGGTGATGACACAGTTTTGGGTGGCAACGGCAACGATACCATCATCGCGGGTTTTGGCCGCAACAGGTACGATGGCGGCATCGGTGAAGACATTGTTTGCTACAATGCGCGCGCATTCGGAATTGACGTGAGACTTGGATCAAATGGGGCAACCGGGACAACACTTGGATTTGGCCCCGTTGTTTCACCAACGGAGCCTGGTTTTTTGATTGATGAACTCATTTCAATCGAGAGCATTTCCGGCACCAACTACGCAGATGTGATTTTTGGAAACAATGAAGCCAACTGGCTTTCGGGCTACGGCGGGGATGACCACGTGAATGCCGGTGCCGGCAACGATGTTGTGCGCGGCGAACTTGGCAACGACGTCCTGTTTGGGGCAGATGGAAATGATCTCATTATCGGTGGCGCCGGAGACGACAGTGTGATCGGCGGCAATGGCGATGATGTGCTGGACGGTGGTGCAGGCTTCGACGTGCTCACAGGTGGCGAAGGACGCGATACATTTGTGATTGCAGCCGGAACCGGCCGTGATTTTGTTGCGGACTTTGATATTGCAACCGATGCAATTCGCTACACTTTCGGTGCGCAAACCTCGGCGGCGGATGCTCTTGCCAGCTTCCTGGCAGCGTCCTGGATGGAAGGCACTTCTACCATTCTGGAAACTGCCGCAGGTGATATCGTGACATTCTACGGCATGGACCGCTCAATGCTGACCACAGACAATTTCTTCGTGCTTTAATAATGACTGCTCACTGGTGGAACAATGACCCCGTGCTGAAAGGCGCGGGGTTATTTTTTGGGCTAAAATGATCCCACTTTCAAGGCACGCCGATCTCCCGCATTGACATGCGCTGTTTTCTTTTTCACCAAGGAAACGTAAGCGTATTTCAGGTGAAAACCATGCAAAAGATGACCTGTATCGAGGATCTGCGGATTGAGGCCAAGGCCCGTGTGCCCCGCATGTTCTATGACTATGCGGATTCCGGCGCATGGACTGAAG
>JBOFGV010000114.1:0-15925 GCA_051649305.1 Beijerinckiaceae bacterium | reverse complement strand
AGATTGCCAGATTGACAAGCACAACCACAGAGCTGAACACGGCCTTGTCGCTTTCTGGCTCCCGGATCACAGAGATCGAGCAGATTGCCGGCAACAAAGAACAGGAATTGCGCAACGAGATTGCCAGATTGACAAGCACGACCGCTGAGCTGAACCGGGTGCTTTCACTTGCAGATGTCCGGATGGATGAGATCGAGCAGCTTGCTGGTAACAAAGAGCGGGAAGTCCAAAACGAAATTGACAGGTTGACAAACACGGTAGGCGAGTTGAACCAGGCGATGTCTCTTTCTGATGTGCGGATAGACCGGGTTGAGCAGCTTGCCAGCAACAAGCAACTGGAACTCCGCAACGAGATCGACAGATTGACAGGCACGACTGGTGAATTGAGCCGGGTACTGTCGGTTTCTGATGGACGGATTGCCGGGATTGAACAGCTTGCCGGTAACAAGGAACTGGAATTGCGTAACGAAATCGGTCAGTTGAGCAACAAAGCTCTTTGGTCCGAGAACAAGATTGCGCTTCTTGACATAAAATCAAATGAAGCCACACGCCTTGCTGCACTTGCGCGCGGCGGCATAATGAATCTGTCGCGCGGTGAGCGTCTTCCGCATGAATTTTACGGCGTTGATGTCTTTGATCCTGAGCTTGATATGTTGCCCGTCCTCGCATCGTTGGTTGAGCCAAAAACCGCAATCGATGTTGGTGCAAACAGAGGCTCCCTTACGGCCGCCTTGCGCAATTCCGGTTTTTCCGTGGATTGCTTTGAGCCTCTCCCCGAACTGGCAGAGGCCCTTCAAAAGCGGTTCAGTAACGACCCCAACGTCAAGATTCATGCATTGGCCTGCTCCGATACTGTAGGATCTGCTGAGCTTCACACGGTTACCTCCACGGACGACGACCGGGATGATACGTTGTTTTCGTCTCTTAACGAGCACCCTGTTTTTCCGGGTCTTGAATTCTCTGGCAATGTCACTGTTCCAACCACGACACTTGATCATGCGCTTGCCCGCAAGAACCGCCTTCGCGTAGGCCTTTTGAAGACCGACACAGAAGGGCACGATCTGGCAGTTCTGCGTGGTGCAAGCCGTATTGATGCAGCTGCCTTGCTCGTCGAATTCTGGGACAAGGACCATGTTTTCAATGCTGGCAAGGTTCGCAACACCATTCAGGACTATCTGGATGCCGTTGATATAAAGAAGTATCCTTATCACATCGTTCTTTGGCGGCAGTCAGGCTTCAGCGAATTCGGATTGATAGTGGGTGGTACCGACACACCTCCCGGGAGTTGGGGAAATATCTTATTCTCCCCCGACATAAGGCTCATTAATTCTCTTTCTGAATGGGCAAAACTCACTTATGGGACTGCGTGTGTTCAGGGACATTAGCTTCAATAGTTAATGTCACGAGAGCTTTCAGGGTGAATGATCATGTTTGGTAATCTCATTGAGTTGTTTAGGCCTCTGGGTCAAAAATTGCCTCTTCGTATGAAGTTATTGATAGCGCGCCAGTTGCCAGCTGTTACGCGTGGTGCAAATGTTGAGCACAAATCAGAGTTGATGGGCCCGCGCGCAACTTCCAGCCTCCATGAAACCATCGCTTCGGCGTCGCCACAATTGGTCTCTGCCAGTGGTAATGGTGTAGAGGTTGATCTGGTGATTTCACCCAACGAGATCAGTTTTGCCCATGGCACAGGCGTGCTCCTGTCGCGCTTGCTCGAGAACCGTACAGACCTGATCGCGATGCGTTCGTTGACCACGTATGGTGGCCAGCAGAGGATCAACGCAAAGGCGATTTTTGCCTTGCCTGACGGAATGACTGACCGTCAGGCTATTTTTGCACAGGTGCTCGACTGGTTGAAGAATTACAAGGTTCGTTCAATTATCTGTGCCCCATATTTTGAAACCGATCTCAAGCTGGCAATCGCAGCGCAGGCGATCACTGGAGCGCCTCTTGGCCTGTGGATCATGGACGACAACTGCATTCGCAACACGGGCATTTCCCGGGAAGTAATGACGGAAGCGATTGGTCGTGCTTCAGCGCTTTTCGCCATTTCGCCTCAGCTGAAGAACCACTACCAGAATGAGTTTCGTCGCCCCATCGCGGTTTTACCGCCACTGGTTGCGCCTGGAATGGTGAGGGACAAAGCATCACCGCCGGCCACGTCCGGTCAGGTCATCATGATTGGCAATGTCTGGAGCACAGACTGGCTGGATAAGACAAGCCGTGTTGTCGAAGCAGCTGGCCTGAAGGTGAAGTGGTATGCATCGAACCCGGATCTATGGTCTGGCACGCTCAGCCGTTCCACTCTCGCAGCGCGCGGCATCGAGATTGTAGAAGCTGAAGATCCAGAGCAATTGCAACAGGCGGTTATCGGGGCGGTTGCGGTCCTTATCCCAAGTGATGCCGGCAGCTCTGGTGGGCATGAAGCAGCGCTAGGGGAAATGAGCCTGCCGACACGCATGCCTTTTGTTCTGGCAACGGCCGGAACACCCATGATTGTTCTTGGGCGTCCTGGTACGGCCGCAGCTGCTTTTGTTGAGCGCTTTGATGTGGGTCGTGTGATCCCCTATGAAGGCGAAGCTCTTGCGAAGGCTGTGAAAAGCCTTGCAACCAAGGAGCAGCAGACAGCCGTTCGCAAGCGTGCGGCCGCAGTCGCCGGCAGCTTCTCTTTTGCAGGTGCAGACGAGTTTGTGTTCAGCACCATTGCCAACAGCGGACGTTGGCCAACCGACAAATTCGAACGTTTGCTGCCTGCCAGAGCCAACACATTCGGATACTTCATCGACAAGCCGGCATCGCCCCAGTTCGCGACTTACTTCGGCGAAGTGGTCTCCTTCTGTGACAGGATCAAGGGTATCGATTTCAACCCTGATTTCATTCTGGATATCGGTGCTTCGACAGCTATCTGGTCGAATGCAGTTTCAAGCGTTTTCGAGAACGCGCGTTACATCCTTTGTGATCCGATGTTCTCACGCTATCCAAAAGTCTGGACAAAGCCGGGCTTTGAACTGATCGAGGCAGCCATTTCTGACAAACCTGGAAAGGCAGAATTCTCCGTTTCCAGCGATCTCTATGGTTCCTCACTCATTTCGGTTTCCAACATTGTCGCAGTCGTAGACAAGGTATCCGTGCCAATCATGACCATTGATCAGATTGCCAAGGACAAGAAATTGAAAGGACGTGGAATCCTGAAGATCGATGTTCAGTTCGCCGAACACCTCGTCGTTGAAGGTGCATTGGCCACAATCCGGGACAAGGTCGATATCGTCATCTTGGAATTGACACTTGCACGCGTACATCCCTCGGCCAGAACATTGCTCGAAATGTCCAACCGAATGATGGAACTCGGCTTCAGGATGTTTGATCAGGTTGGTGGCTGGCGAGTGCCAACATCTGGCGAGCTGGAACAGCTCGATGTCGTCTTCGTCCGCGAAGGCCTGGAAAACACACTCATCTCTGTTGCCAGTGACAAAGTCGCGCGGTAGCTCCCGTCAGCATTGCAACACCTCCTCCTGCAGTACCGGCAGTAATCTCAATTGCGCCGGTACTTTCAGGTTTTGATATGGAAACGATATGGCCCTGTGTGGCCAACAAAGAGACGAGAAAACAGCTCGTCGAACTGGAACACCGTTAAAGGATTACTCTGATGGCCCATAGCAACAACGGTTACTCTGAAGCCGAGCTTCGGCTTTTTGCCCAGCTCAAGGCATTCGGCTATGCCCCGGACGTTGTCTTTGACATCGGTGCTTCGAATGGCGTCTGGTCAGATCTTGTGAACGGAATTTTCCCATCAGCACAGTATCATTTGTTCGAACCCCTTGCCGACACGATCGCGACATACAAGGCCCCGTTGAAGAAGCTGCTTCCGAAACGCTCCAATTTCACGCTGCACAAGGTTGGTCTGGGCGACAGCAACAACGTGCAGGAAATGGCGATCTTCGAGGGCGGCGTGGGCAGCACCTTCCTTGAAATGGACCGCATCAAGTCCCAGCAGGACAGTTTGAAGCAAACCAGTGGTTTGAGTGACATCGCAGCATTCAATGTCTATCGTCTTGATGACTTCGTGGCCGAGAAGAAACTGCCAAAGCCACAGATTATCAAGATGGACACACAGGGCTTCGAGCTCGCCATCATGAACGGTGGCGAAGAGACAATCCGGTCTGCCGATATTCTGGCACTTGAGACATGGCTTTATCGCGGATACGGCGTAACAACACCCTTGCTGCACGAGTTGATCGAACCGCTGGAAAAACTTGGATTTATGCTCGTTGATTTCGGGGATGGATACTGGGGAAACAAACACAAGCTTACAGCGATTGATGCTTTTTTCATGCGGGAAGGATTTCTTGATAAAATTGAGAAAACAAGTTCCGGATGGAATTGGAAGATCTGGGAATAACATCTCCCACGCAAAGCCATATTGTAAGTGTGACCGACATTCCGAAAGCCCGAGATAATGGGACAAGCAGGATCAGGAGTTTGACATGACAGTTTATTCACTCGCCGGAAAACGCGTCTGGGTTGCCGGCCATCGTGGCATGGTGGGACGCGCGGTTGTTCGTGCACTGGAGGCAAAAGGTGGAGCTTCTATCCTGACAGCCGGACGTGATGTCATGGATCTCAAGGATCAGGCAGCCGTCCGCAATTGGATGAACAAGGAAAAGCCTGATGCCATCATCCTCGCAGCTGCCAAGGTTGGCGGGATCCTTGCGAACGATACTTATCCGGCTGATTATCTCTACGACAACCTGATGATTGAAGCGAACATCATAGAGGCGGCACACCGCGAGAAGGTTGGCAAGCTTCTGTTCCTGGGGTCAACCTGCATTTATCCCAAGTTTGCCGATCAGCCGATCAAGGAAGAAGCGCTGCTCACCGGCGCGCTTGAACCGACCAATGAGTGGTATGCCATCGCCAAGATCGCTGGCATTCGCCTGTGCCAGGCCTACCGCAAGCAGCATGGCTGTGATTTCATTTCCGCCATGCCGACCAATCTCTATGGTCCGCACGACAATTTCGATCTCAAGTCCAGCCACGTGCTTCCCGCGCTGATCCGCAAGGTTCACGAAGCCAAAGCATCTGGCAACAAGGTCACCATCTGGGGAAGTGGAACACCGCGCCGCGAGTTCATGCACGTCGATGATCTGGCCAGCGCCTTGCTGTTTATCATGGAGAACTACTCAGACGCACCGCATCTCAATGTTGGCATCGGCGAGGATGTGACCATTCGAGAACTGGCCGAAACGGCGGCGAAGGTTGTCGGCTACACTGGCGGCTTTGACTATGATGCGACAAAGCCCGATGGCACACCGCGCAAGTGCACAGACAACACGCGCCTTCGCTCGCTCGGATGGGCTCCAAGCATCACCCTTGAGGATGGCATCGCACAGACCTACAGATGGTTTCTTGACAATGTGAAATAAGTCGTTTGAGCTGTCAGCGATGACTGTATCAGGCTGTTCAATCTCCATTGTTACCGCCACGCTCAACCGCCGGGTTATGCTGGAGCGCGCGATAGAAAGCGCGATGGCACAGAGCACGCAGGCGATGGAGCACATAGTTATTGACGCCGCCTCCACTGACGGGACGTTGGAGATGCTGAAGCGATTTCCGCATCTCCGCGTTGTCAGCGAGCCCGACAGGAACCTTTACGAGGGCTGGAACAAGGGACTAAGGCTGGCGCGTGGTGATTATATCTGCATACTCAATTCCGATGACGAGTTGCCTTATGGGGCACTCGCAGAGGTGACGCGCGTGTGCAAGGACCATCCGGAGGCAGAAATGATATCCGGAGCGGTTGAAATCCTGCGTGACGTCGACAAGCTGACCACTACACGCGCTGTGCTCGATGATGCCCGGTTTATCCATTTGCGGGAGCAGGACATCGGTCCTGGTGTTCCGCTGACCAACGGTCGCTACATCTCGCGTCGGTTACTCGACCGGATCGGCTTGTTTGACGAGCGCTATGACGTTGTCTCGGATCGCCAGTTCTTTCTGCGCGCGCTGCTTGCCAATGCCCGGAATGCAACGACAACAGCCATTCTTTATCGATACCATGTTCATGGCGGATCGCTCTCGCTAAACGACAGGATGCCATCTGAACGGTTGGCAAAACAGTGTCTTGATGCTGCTCTTGATGGTTTTCGGGAACACCGTGACACTGCTGGCCGCGCTGCTTTTCGTCGATGGCACGCATGGGCGGCATTTTATCTTGCTGGGCTGCAGGCCCGTCGGGCAGGGTATGGTGAAGCCGCCCGCACCTGCGGCAAGGCATGCAGCACAGATATCTGGTGGCCCTTTCGTCTCCCTCCCATGATTGCAAGACATTTAAGAGAGCGCGGAGCGCGGCAGGGACGGGAGGTCAGCTCCCATGGCTGATCAGCGCGTCTCGGTGGTGATACCTGTCTTTGGCCGGCAAACAGAGCTGGACCATGCGCTGGCTTCGCTGGTCAGTGAGGAGGGGCATATTCTGGATATCATCGTGATCGATGACGCTTCGCCTGCACCTACGGTGGTGAATGCACCCGAGGTGCTGCGGGACAGAGTGCGGCTTGTGCGTCTTGACGCCAACATTGGCAGCTCTGCTGCACGCCAGGTGGCGGTAGATCACGCCAAGGGTGAGTTCATTGCTTTCCTTGATTCCGATGATGTCTGGTTGCCTGGCAAACTTGAAGCGCAGCTCGCCTTTTTCGAAGGGGAAAATCCACTGCTGGCGGTGGCCACAAGCTGGCAGGTTGTAAGCCTCAACGAAGGAAAGACATGGTGCCGCACACCGCTCGCAACGGCGGATGTGGCGGATTTTGCCAGCTCTTGCTGGTTTTGTCCTGGATCGACAGTGATACTCCACCGGAAGGCGTTTGATCTGTGCGGGCCATTCGATCCATCCCTGCGCCGACTTGAGGATCTGGACTGGTTTTTGAGGTTCGCGCTTCTGGGTGGAAGACTTGAAGTAGCCAATGTCTGCGGGGCTATGATCCGACGAACCAAAGGACGCAATAAGCTGGTAGTGGATGCAGCAGCAGATCATGTTGAAGCAAAATTCAGGCCTATTCTCGGTGAAACGAGTCAGAGTTTCCGCAATCTGATGGCTTGGCTTGACATTGAGCGTGCGCTTGCAGCCTTTTCTGCAAACAATTATATGTTAACTGTAAGCTATGTTCTTCGCTCTTTATTGAGAAAGCCTAGACTTGGTCTTCATATCAAACAGTGGTGGCGCACCGGCAAGCCACTCTACCCGCTAAAAACAGCGAGTGCCATGTTAGGGGCGGACAAAACCTCGCCGGCACGTCAGCAGGAGCCATCCAGTTGAAGGCAGAACAGTTTGGTTGACTGTTTCCCATCTGTGTTGTTTTTGCAGCCTATCCTGCAGCGCCAAGCTGTCGATATCGGAGTACCTGATGCCCGTTAAAGAACCAAAGATAGCAATCCTTCTTTCGGGCGGGGCAGGAACACGTCTGTGGCCGGTTTCAACCGAAGACCGGCCAAAGCAGTTCATGCCGCTCTTTGGTGCGCAATCGCTGTTCCAGAAAACGCTCCGGCGGTTGCGCGCTGCCAATCTCGATGAAATCTGGGTGGTGACAAACCGCAGGCATGCCGAGATCGCCATGACACAGGCAACAGAAATAGGCGACGCGCTTTCCGCCTGCCTGCTGGAGCCAGCGAGACGCGATTCAGCGGCCGCTATCGCCGCTGGTGTGCAGACTGTCATCGCTCGGCACGGGGAGGGAGCATTGATCGCTGTGCTGCCCTGTGATCACCTCATTCCATCGGAAGATGTGTTTGCCGAAGCGCTGGCGGCTGGTTTTGAACTGGCGCGCCTTGGCCGGTTGGGAACATTTGGCATCACGCCCACTTTTCCTTCAAGCGAGTTTGGTTACATCCAGCGCGGTGCCCGCATCGATGGCCACAAAGAAGCTTATGAAGTCGGCAAATTTCATGAAAAACCCAGTGTTGATAAAGCACGGGAATACATTGCCGATGGTGCTTTCTCCTGGAACAGCGGCATGTTTGCCTTCAGAGGGGATACCTTTGCACGCGAGGCAATGGAACATATGCCCGATATCTGGGAAGACGCAGGCAAGGCCGTTGCAGCCGCCACGCAGGATGGCATTGTGACAGAGCTTGCCCCTGACATTTTCTCTGCGGTTCGCAAGACATCAATCGACTTCGGCCTGTTTGAGAAAAGCACTTCAGTAGGTGTTGTGCCAGGGCGTTTCGAATGGCTGGATGTTGGAAACTGGGCCGCTGCACTTGGCGCGCTTGATCAGGATGCCGATGGCAACGCCAGTGTTGGCGATGTGAACATGCTGGACACATCCGGCAGCCTTGTTATCGGCGATGGCGTGCGCGTGCTGACGGCTGGCCTCGAAAAAATGATCGTTGTGGCCACTCCACAGGGTGTCTTCGTTGCGCCTCTGGCCCGCGCTATCGAGGTCAAGAAACTGCTCGAGAAAAGCTGATGTCCATGATTGTTGCAGAACTTCAGCGCTGGATGATCGACGACGTCCTGCCGCTCTGGGCCGGGCCTGCCCGCGACCCGGCAACGGGCGCTCCTTTCGAATGCCTGTTGCCCGATGGTGCGCCAGATACGGCTGCCGTCCTTCGTTCACGCGTGCCTGCACGGCAGATCTATGTCTATGCGCACGCAGCTGTTCTGGGTTGGCGGCCAGAAGGAGCAGCTGAAGCGCTGTCGATGTTCGACTGGTTGATGGCAAAGGCCCATGCGCCTGATGGCAAGCCCGGCTTTGTCCACCGCTTGCTGATGGACGGCACGGTGGTTGATGCGAAGCGCGACACTTATGACCATGCCTTCATGCTGCTGGCCTTTGCCTGGCTTGCGCGTGCCACCGGCGAAGCGCGGGTTCTTGCGGCGCTCGACAGCACACTGGCTTTTGTCGACACGGCGCTGACATTGCCCGACGGTTCGCTGCGCGAAGATCTGGAGAACAGCCTCCCGCGCCGCCAGAATCCGCATATGCACATGTTTGAAGCGATGATGGGAATCCACATGGCGCTGGGGCGGCCGGAGGCACTTGCCAGAGCCGGGGCGCTGCTTGCGCTGATCAGACAGCATTTTATTGCGGAGCCAGACGGCGTGCTGGGTGAACTGTTTGACGCAAACCTCGGCATGCTGAGTGGCGCTGAAGGCCAGTCAACCGAGCCGGGGCATATGGCGGAATGGGCCTGGCTGCTGCGCACATACGAGCGCCTGAAGGGCGAGCCCGCTGGCCCGCTGGCCGATGCCATGCTGGCGCGCGCACTTGAAACGCGTGATGCCGCTGGACTGCTGATCGATGAGGCTGACCGCGCAGGCAAGCCCGTGCGCCAGACCCGCAGGCTCTGGCCCCAGACGGAGCTGACCAAGGCCTTCATTGGACAGGCCGAAGCTGGGCGACCGGGCGCTGCAGAAGCCGCACGGGGGGCGCTGGCTGACCTGAAGCGGTTCTATCTCGATCCAGCCCCCAAAGGAGCCTGGCTGGACCAGCTGGACGCCGAAGGCCGCACGATCTCAAAGCGCATGCCAGCGAGCACGCTCTACCATATCTTTGTTGCTGTTGCGGAGGCGGGCAGGGTGTTGAGGAATGAGGTTAGGGCAGGTAACAAACAATATCTATCAGACACGAGATAGAGTTACATTGCTTCGAATAATTCCAAAAGTGTCAGGGCTTGATACAACATTAAAATGCAAAACTGACTGTCTCCAATCCATAGGTGACCTGACACTGTTTTCCATCGATGAAATGCCCAGATCGATAAAATAATATCCAGCTATGACATTCACATCAAATTCCCATTTCACCCAAAATGGCTTTCTGAGTTCATAGTCTTTTATTGGAAATTTTTTGAGAATATTTGTTGTTCCAAATAGGATCTGATTATCCTTTGATCTCAGAATAATACCGACTTCTATTTCATCAAAAATCTCATTGATGACAACAGCTACATAAATGCTGATTTTCCGCCCGGATACGAGATTGATAAAAAGCTCCTTGTTTCTTTCATCCATGATAACGGCATCAATCAATGTGCCTTTTCCTGAACCAGAGCGAATTTCATCAACATTATAGGTTGGGCGATCGGCGATTGAGCCCACCTTCAGATTGGGAACACTGGGTTGAGTCTCAACATCAAGAAGTTCATCTGAGCGTTCTTCTTGCGGGTCAAGCCCGTAGAGCAGATTGAGGTAGTGTTTGACTCCCTCGGAGGCTGCTCCATCAAAATGCACGGCCCCGGCGCTCATCACTATACAGCGCGTGCAGAACCGCGTCACCAGATCAGGCGCGTGCGACACGAAGAGCACGGTGCAACCCTGCGCTTGCAGGTCCTCGAAACGGCGGTAGCACTTGTTCTGGAACTTCACGTCCCCCACCGCGAGCGCTTCATCGACGATCAGAATATCAGGATTGGTCGAGATGGCGGCAGCGAAGGCTACGCGCAGGAACATGCCGCTGGAATAGGTGCGGGTCGGCTGATCGAAGAAGTCTCCGATGTCGGCAAATTCCTCGATAGCCGCAATGCGTTGCTGCACCTCGGGTGAGGGCACGCCGGACATGATGCAATGAAACTCGGCGTTGCGCCGGCCTGTCCAATCCGGGTTGAACCCCGCGCCAAGCTCAAGCAGGGCGGAAATCCGCCCGTCGACATTCACGGTGCCAGTGCTCGGGGTCAGCGTGCCTGTGATGAGCTGCAGGAGGGTTGATTTGCCAGCACCGTTGACGCCCAGAAGGCCCACTGTCTCGCCCTTGCGGATGGTGAGCGACACATTGTCAACGGCCCTGTGTTCCAGCCTTGGCTTGTTGTCTGAACTTGCCAGAGACCCTGGCAAAAGCGTGCGAACGCGGTCCCATGCCGAATGATGCAACGGGAACACCTTGCTGATGCCATCAAGCCGGATAACGACGGGCTGCAGCGCGGGCATGGCTGCGCCGTGATCACGGTTTGTGTCGATCTGGTCGTTCTCCAGGATCATCAGCAAAATCTCCGCAGACTATATTCTGTCGGCAAAAAGTGGCCTTAACAGGCCGAACACCACAAGAACACCTGCCGCAGCCACCAGCATGACCAGCGTTATGATCACAGCATGCATCGGGTCTATCACGAAAGGTCCACCCAGCAGTGCGGTTCGGTAGCCTTCAATCACCACAGCCATCGGATTCCATATGGCAATTGCTTTCCACTCCGGCGAAAGCTTATCCATCGGCCAGATGATGGGTGACAGCCAGAACAGGAGATTGACAATAAACGGCACCATGGGGCCAGTATCCCGAAACACCGTGTTGAGGCTGGCCGCCAGCATGCCGAGTGTTCCGGCTGTCAGCATGCCAAGCGCAATCCAGAGGGGCAGTTGCAGGATCGACATGGTCGGTGCCCCGCGCAGAAATGTCAGTGCAACAACGAGCGCCAGCAACAGAACGAGATGCACATAGAGGCTGCTGATCGCTGACGTTATGGGCAACAGGATGACGGGAAAAACCACCTTCTTCACGAGATGCGGGTTGCGCAGGATGGAGCCCGTCGCATCATTCACGGTATCGCTGAAGAATTGCCATGCAACCAGCGCAACAACGAGCTGGTAGCCAAAATCCGGGCCTGATGTGGCGCGAAGCCCAAGGCCGACATCCAGCGCAAACCAGATGACAGCAATGACCGACAGCGGCCCTATGATGGTCCAGGCCGCGCCACCGACAGTTCCGCTGTAGCGTCTCGACAGCTCTGTCCTGGCAAGGAAAAAGACGAGGCGGGCTTTTCCGGCATCCATCACTCAAACACCCGGTTTGGGCTTTAGCTTAAGCCAATTGCTCATAACCAGTCCTTTGGTTGTGCCGCAGTCTGTGTGTCAGGCTTGGTGCCTCTCAACTCTGCAGTATGCAAAGTACCCCAACCGCCCGGGCGTGCGCCGGGATCAAAGCATCTCGGGCCGTTTTGACTTGGCCTTGTTGACGAACCAGACATCGACAGCCACCGCTTCACCCTTGGCATCACGGAAGATGTCGCAGAATTCATAGGGGTAGAAGCCGAGGGGCGAGAGGAACGCGATCAGTTCATGCAGCAGCGGCGTGTTCTTGCCATAGCTGCGCTGAATCCATGTTTCCAGCATGAGGAACTTCACATTCGGAAGTGTTTTTACGGCACCCTTCAGGGCCGCAAGCTCGCCACCCTGAATGTCGATCTTGATCAGATCAGGCGGGGCGCACATGCCGGACGAGACGATTGAATCGATGCTGCGCATAGGCACAGTGGCCTTTTTGGCGCCCCAGCTGCGGCTCACCTCCAGCGTCGTGCTGGCTGATGGATCGTCGTAGATGTTGATGTCGATCGTGCCATCCTTTTCGCCAATCGCGATCGGGTTCATGTAGGATTCGCCGTGGATGCCCTTGAGATAAACAAGGATTTCCTTGTACTTCGGGTGAATCTCCGCAAGTGGCTCGAAAAGCTCAAACCGCGACTTCGGGAACACTTTCGACATGATGTTGACCCATGAGCCGTTGGACCCACCCACATCATAGATCACAGGGAAGGTATATCCCCGCTGCACAAGGGCCTGTCCAATTGCGGAATCCGCATCACCGTAGTTCATATGCCCATTCTCCTGGTCGACACGTTTGCGGTCACAATGTCACCTGACCGCACGCACCCTATCAATCACAAGGGCATTCGATAAAGACTTCTGGCCGCAGGGACAACTGATTTTCTTCAGGTGTGGGACTACCGGGGCGGAGGTAATCCTCTGGAGAAGCATTCGGCCAAGATCATTGCTCCTCGCAACAGCTTCTGGTTCAAGCCAATTCCCAGCAAGTCTGTTGACTCGGAAGCGCAACACTGTAGCATTTCGTTGCTCGGAAGTACGTGGGCCATCCTGGTATTTTTCAGGGGGGCAGTTCATCCGGCCCGGGCGCGGAAATGGGTGGAGCTTCAGCTCTCACTGCGGTTTTTTGCGCCCTTTTGTCACGACTCCGTTGTGGAGATGCGTGTCCCCGGCCGTCAGAAACCCTAGTGTCAGACAGATGCACCAGCCAACATCGAGCGGGGGCTTGTCTATGCATTGCCGAACCAAAAGATTGTCAAAGCTGCGTCACAGCGTTGTTGCAGCAAAAGCAGCCATGCAGCCTCCATACGAAGATTACCTGACCTAACACCTGACTTTGTCGCGACCTCATTTTGTAGTGTGATCAACCTTAGGGAGATTAAAACATGTCTCAACTTGGAACCGATGCAGCCGACAACATCACGAGTGTCACTCAGTCTGTGCTGTATGCGCTCGATGGTGACGATCGAGTTGAAAGTAATTTTAACACAATTACATCAATCATTTATGGTGGCGACGGAAATGATCTTTTGCTGTATCAAGGAAATGCATTCGTTGATATTTTTGGCGGACGTGGCAACGATGCTATACATGGATATAATCTAACAGATTATCTCTATGGAGAGCGCGGAAATGACGTTTTGGTAGGTGGAACATTTAATTGGGCTACGTTTACATCTACTGGAATTATTGAATCTGCAATTGGTTCTGGAGGCATTAACGGACAGTCCGCCAGCGACTATCTCGACGGCGGTCAAGACTCTGACGCACTTTATGGCTTTGATGGCAATGACACCATGTTTGGTGGAGACGGAAACGAAAGCGGCACATTTTCAGCGCGCAACGCTTCGATAGTGCTGACCGGTTCGCAGTCCGTCGAAACAAATGGTGGCATGTGGGGCGGCAGCGGCGATGACTATCTCGATGGCGGCACTGGCAATGACTGGCTCGATGGCGGCGACAACAACGATACACTGCTGGGTGGCAACGACAATGACACGCTGCTGGGTGGCACTGGTATCGACTTCCTCGATGGCGGCATTGGCAACGACTCGCTTGATGGTGGCGGCGACAGTGATACGCTGGTCGGCGGCACCGGAAACGACACCATGCGTGGTGGTGCCGGAACTGATCTGATCTGGGCCGACCAAGGCATCGACAACGCCTACGGCGGCACCGGCAACGACACGATCTATTCCGGCCTTGTCGATGGCCTTGCGGCCTTTGGCGAAAGCGGCAATGACGTGATCGCCACGGGCAATGCGGCGGATTACATCGACGGTGGCAACGACGATGATATCCTCTTTTCAGGCATCGGCAATGACACAGTGCTGGGCGGTGCCGGCAACGACGCGATCGCCGGCTACTTCGGCAATGACTCGCTCACCGGTGGCGCAGGCACAGATTACTTCAACCTCACCTTCGATGTGCGTGCGGGCGAGTATGACAGCATCACTGACTGGTCACTGACCGATGACTTCCTCTATCTGCCTGCCTACATGAGCGTCGCCACGGCATTTGGTGAGTATGCGGGTGGCGCCTACGCCATCTGCTACATCGGAAACTCCTACTACGCCGTCTATGCTGCAGGCGCGACGGCAGCAGACCTGCAGGCCAGCACGTTCTTCGTGTGAGGGTGGATGAGGGGTTACTGCACTGGCGGCCCTCCGGCCGTCAGTGAGAATGCACTGACTGTTTGGTCTTACTAACCCAGTCCACACCTCAATCAGCCTTCTCATATTTCACGTATTTCTCACATCACACTTTCTCAAAATGTGCTTAGAGTATAAAATGAACGAAAATTATTAATGCCCTTCTACCACAAATAACCATCACTGAATGACACTGTCATAAGGAGAAATGCCATGGTTGCCAAAATTCTTGATAATAATGCAAACAACTACACTGCACTTGCTACAGAAGACACGATCTATGGTCTTGAAGGCAATGATACTATAAGTTCAAATACAACGCAGATCAGTGTCATTTACGGCGGAAGCGGGGATGATCTGCTCAACCTAGCTGATTCTGGTGCTGGCGGAACCGTCTACGGTGACGATGGGGCTGATGATATTGATGGATCAGCCACCGACGATACACTTGAAGGCGGTCGCGGGGATGACATTATCAGGGGATATACTGGAAATGACTTTGTTTATGGCGGGCAGAACAGAGACACCCTGTTGGGGCAACTCGGGAATGATACGCTCTATGGTGGTTCCGACAATGACTCGCTTGATGGTGGCAGCGGTAACGATCTGCTTTTTGGCGACAGCTTTGACGATACGCTCCTGGGCGATACAGGCAATGACATCCTTGACGGTGGAACCGGCAATGACTCCCTGGATGGCGGCGGCGACAACGACACGCTGGTGGGTGGCATCGGCAACGACACCTTGCGCGGTGGTTCCGGCACAGACCTGATCTGGGCCGACCAAGGCATCGACAACGCCTACGGCGGAACTGGCAATGACACGATCTATTCCGGCCTTGTCGACGGCCTTGCTGCCTTCGGCGAAGACGGCAATGACCAAATCGCCACGGGCAATGCGGCGGATTACATCGACGGCGGCAACAACGATGACATCCTCTTCTCTGGCATTGGGAATGACACGGTACTGGGCGGTGCCGGCAACGACGCCATCGCGGGCTATTTCGGCAATGACTCGCTCACTGGCGGGGCAGGCACGGATTACTTCAACCTGACCTTTGATGTCCGTGCTGGCGAGTATGACAGCATCACGGATTGGTCGCTGACCGATGACTTCCTGTATCTGCCTGCCTACATGAGCGTCGCTACGGCCTTCGGTGAATATGTGGGTGGTGCCTATGCCATCTGTTACATCGGAAACTCCTACTACGCTGTCTATGCCAACGGCGCGACGGCAGCAGACCTGCAGGCCAGCACGTTCTTTGTGTGAGGAGCTGATCATTAACCGGGCGTTTGGCTGTGTTCCAGCCTTGCGCTCGGGCCAGAGCAGTGCAGGTACGCGACCAGAATCCATTTTTTTGCATTGCCAAATCTCTGGTTGCTTCCAGCAAGCAGAAGTGCTTACCTAGTAAATATCCCAGATGTACGTGGGCCCTTTTGCAGTTTTTATAGGCAAGAGTAGCAGTTCA
>JBOFGV010000113.1:0-20211 GCA_051649305.1 Beijerinckiaceae bacterium | reverse complement strand
CCCGTGAACGGGGAGAAGGATGTGCGCACAGGGCTCATCGCTTGACCTCCCAAGTGGTGACGGGTTCGCCAGTGACAGTATCCTTGCCGTCCTTGAGCTGGATGCCCATGGCGAGGAGTTCGTCGCGGATACGGTCGGATTCAGCGAAGTTCTTGGCAGCACGGGCGGCGAGGCGGGCTTCGATAAGAGGCTGAACTTGGTTTCTATCAATCAAAGTCAAATTGCCACTTACACGAAAGCCAAATTTTGCACTCGCTTTCATCGCAATCCGAGTTGAAAATCCAAGCAGCATCATAGCTGCTTTAAAATCTGCAAATCGCTTTTCACGTCTATATCCATGCAAAACCGCCAACGCTTTTGGAAGATTCAAATCATCTGCAAGTGCATCGATAAACTCATTAGCCGAACCTCCCTCCAGCACATTGTCATTTATCACAAAGTCTTCCAGTGTTTTTGTACTCTCCTCCAACCCTCGCACCGTCCAGTCAATTGGCTGGCGATAATGCGTCTTGAGCATGTTCAACCGCACAACCTCACCCGGCCAATCCTTCAACACATCCTGAATGGTTTTGAAATTCCCCAGGCTCTTGGACATCTTCTGTCCTTCCACCTGCAGAAATCCGTTGTGCATCCACACGCTCGCCATTTTCTCCACGCCAAAGGCGCAGCAGGTCTGGGCGATTTCGTTTTCGTGGTGTGGAAAGATAAGGTCGATGCCACCGGCGTGGATGTCAAACTGCTCACCAAGTAGCGCGCCGGACATGGCCGAGCATTCGATGTGCCAGCCGGGGCGGCCAAAGCCCCAGGGAGACTCCCAGCCTGGTTCTGTTGCAGGATCGGATGGCTTCCACAGCACAAAGTCCATCGGATCTTTCTTGTAGGGGGCGACCTCGACGCGCGCACCGGCAACCATATCGTCGAGCGTGCGGCGAGACAATTTGCCGTAGTTGGGCATGGAGGGCACATGGAACAGCACATGGCCTTCCGCCGCATAGGCGTGGCCCTTGCTCACCAGCTTCTCGATTACGCGCACCATATCCATAGAGTGCGAACCGTTGCAGACGAAATCTGTGGCGCGGGGTGCATGGGTGGGCGGAAGGTTGCCGAGCGCTGTAACATCGTCGACATATTGCTGTGTCGTGATGTCCGTCAGCGCCTTCACCTCATCAAGCAGTGGCCGCTTTTTGGTCCAGCGGTCAAAGGCGCGCTTGTTGATCTTGTCGTCGATGTCCGTGATGTTGCGCACATAGGTGACATGCTTTTCGCCGTAGAGATGGCGCAGCAACCGGTAGAGCACATCAAACACGATGACAGGCCGTGCATTGCCTATATGGGCGAAATCATAAACCGTGGGGCCGCAGACATACATGCGGACGTTGGACGCATCGAGCGGCTGAAACTGCTCCTTCGTCTTGGTCAGCGTGTTGTAAAGTCTGAGTTGCGGCTGATCGGCCATGGTGTTTTTCCCGAATGGTACAAGCGTGCGGTGTCCATTGCTGGCCGGTATGTTCAGGTCTTTTGGGGTGTATCAAAGAGACAAGGACGCGCCAGCCAGCAAAATGCTTAGCGGCAAATAATCAAAATCTTGCAAAGAAGCGTCGAAGTCATTTTGGCTTTGTGCGTCTTTCGACGCCGAACGTCAAGTGTTCCGCGCATGGATTATCGCACGGGCGGCACACTGATCTCGCGGGTGCGGCAGCCGTTGCGGTCCACTTCCTCGCAGGTGCGGAAGCTGCGCAGATCCTTTGAGAGGCAGATGCGCACTTCATCAAACACGCTTCTCTTGCAGGAAACGGCGATCATATCAGCGCGTAAACCGGGGTTTGCAGCCGTGAAGGCACGCTCGATATCAACCGGGTTCCAGCGGCCTTCCTTGTCTGGCTTCTTGAAATCAGCCGGAATCACGATCTTGTCGCGGGCAGTCTTGGCGTCGCGGAAATAGTCCGTAGGACTGGAGCCAGTGCAGGTGCCGTGCTTGCGCCACTGATAGCGCGCCAGTTGCTCGGCAGGAAACACATCTTTCGCGATGTCCATGGCCGCGCGGGAAGGGGAGCGACCGGCAGGGCCGCACTCGGCTGGGTAGCCGCGCTCGTTCTGCGGCCAAAGGCCATGCACCACAAAGCCGAGTCCGCTGCCGGCCGCGCATTGCTCGCGGCCCTTGGCATCGCCATCAACGGTGCAAAAGCCGGATGACCAGCTCAGCGCCAGGACATAGAAATCAAAATCACCGGGCTGCCCGCCGCGTCTTTGGGCATCGGCAGGCAGTAAGCCTGCAACCACCAACAACAATGCAAAGGCTATCTGACGCATGTGGATTCTCACGGCCTCGCCATGCGACAGTCCTGCGCATAGGTGCGGTGGCGATCCAGTCCGCTCATGCACCATTCAACACTGTAGGAAGACGGTGTAGCAAAGCGGACAAGGCCAAGAATGCTGCCATGCCAGCCGCTGAAACCGCCGTCCTCGGTCAGGTTGTATTCCAGCGTGCGGAAACGGCCATCGGATGTTTTCACTCTTGCAGCGCAATAACGGCGGGGAATGAGATCCTTGCCATTGGGGCGGAAAGATGTGCTGCGCACACGGTCGATGTGCGTGACTTCGAGTTTGGAATTCCAGAACTCCGTTTCGCGGTCTTTGAAGCTCGACTGGATATGGCCAATAACACCAGGATCATTGCAGGCAGGCAATTGTGCATCAAAGGGCATCATCCTGTTTTCTGCCTGGGTACGGGGTGCATTGGCGGAGGCCGCTCCAGCCAGAGCAATAGTGGCAGCCGTTGCAGCAAAAAGGAGTCGCATGGAAGACCTCATCTGTTGTCTTTCTCTGCGACAGCTTGGTCGCATGATCAAGCCGCAAGGTTGAACTTTACGGTAAATGAATGTGCTTTTGCGCGTGCATCACTCCGCTGGCTGCACGGCCCTTGCTGTTTCCCGCGGTTTGCGCGTGCGCAACTGACGCCGTGCCCAGATGATCAGGCCCGTGAGCCACAGGCCCAGAAATACAATTGAGGCGATGATGTTGAACACGGAGCCCCAGACTGCATGCCAGTTGCCTTCGTGCAGGGCACGTGGCCAGTTGGTCTGTGTTGTTGCCAAACCATCTTTCGTCACGGCAAAACCAGTGAGAACATTGCCTTCATAAACACGGGCGACCAGACGGCCACCGCGTGTGCGCAGCGCGGTCATGTTGGCGAGATCATGCTTTTCGCCAACCAGCACAACGGCATCCTTGATGGCGACGCGCTCTGCCCGTGGTCCGCTTGGCGGTGTGGTGAAGCTGATGCCGAAAGAAATCGCCAGGCCAGTCAACGGGACAAGAACAACAAGCGGCAGGATTGTCCAGGCCGAAACATTGTGCCAACCGCCGAGCGTGTTGCGCAGGCGGGGCAGCCCCATCAGCAATCCCAGCGCCGAAATAGCCAGCATGGCGATGGTGGAGGCAATGACCAGCCATTCCATCTCCAGCAACAGATGCTCGTGCATGCGGCGGGAAACCCGGAAAACCTCTGACATCGACCATGAATTGTCGTCTTCGAGCACTTCGCCGGTGCGCAGGTCCAGCTCCACCTCGCCATCGGGTCCAGCGCCCGCAATGGTCAGCGTTTGCTCGTAGTTGCGAATGCTGATGCCTGTGGCCTTGCCCTGTGGATCATGCTGGTTGAGATAGCCCAGCATCACATCCTTGGTCAGCGGCTTGTCCAGCGTCATGCGCTGGGCCAACGGCTCAAAGGAGAGGACAAGGCCCGTGGCGATGACAACAAACAGCGGGATGGCAAATATCAACGTAATCCAGCGGTGGAAACGCAAGGCGTAGGCTTTGAGCATGATCATCCCCCCGGCATGATGTTGTCATTTATGCGGAGGATGTTTGCGTCCGGCAAGTGAAATGACGGTAATGTGACAGTCTGGACAGACTGAAGTTCCCGGCAAAATCCAGATTCCCATTTTGCAGCAGGTGCTCTAGGATACTCAGATGAGCGATCCAATCACAGAGCTTTTCCCGCCCTTTCAACCAGATGCTGACGAGCCCAAGAAGCGTCGGTTTCAGCCGATCCCCATCCGTATCCTTATCCCCAATCTGGTGACATTGCTGGCGCTGTGTCTGGGACTGACGGCTATTCGTCTGGCGATTGAGGGCCGTTTTGAAGCCTCGGTCTACGCCATTCTGTTCGCGGCTATTCTGGATGGCATTGACGGCAATCTGGCGCGCTATCTCAAAGGCACGTCGCGGTTTGGGGCCGAGCTCGATTCACTCGCGGACTTTGTGAACTTTGGCTGTGTTCCGGCACTGGTGCTCTATTTCTGGGTGTTGAAAGATCTGAAGTCTCTTGGCTGGATTGTCTGTCTGGTGTTTGCCATTGCGATGGTGCTCAGGCTTGCCCGTTTCAATGTGATGCTGGACGACCCCACAAGGCCTGAATGGAAGAAGGGTTTCTTTGTTGGCATGCCTGCACCCATGGGTGCTTCCTGCGTGCTTCTGCCGCTTTACGCCACTCTTGCAGGCATGCCGGCTTTTCCCGCCATGCCCGTAGTCATTTTGCTCTATACCTTGCTGATCGCCTTCCTGACCATCAGCACAATCCCGATGATTTCATCGAAGAAGCTTGGGACCAATATTGACCGGCGCTACGTGCTGCCATTGTTTGTCTGTGCGGTTCTGCTGGCGGGCATGCTGGTTTCCCACACATTCGAGACGATTGCAGGCATGATCCTTGTCTACCTCGCCAGCATCCCGCTGGGTGTCATCAAGTACCGTGCGATGGACAAAGCCTGGAATGCGGAGAAGGCTGCGGAAGCTGGCAAGGCTGCTGTTGCACCTGTGATGTCTGGAGAAGGCACAGTTTCCCCCTGATGACTGCCTCCGGTTTAACACAGCCATCTCCCTCTATTCTGGTGGTTGGCTCCATCAACATTGATGTTTGTGTCACCGTAAGCCGCATTCCACGCGCTGGTGAGACGGTTTCTGGTGACGACGCGGTCATTTCGCTGGGCGGAAAAGGAGCTAATCAGGCCATTGCTGCGGCTCGGCTCGGAGCTGACGTCGCCCTTGTCGGATGCATTGGTGATGACAGCTTTGGGGAGGCCGCGCGTCACTTTCTGAAAGCTGAACCGGTTGATCTGGCAGGGCTGCGAGCCATGCCCGGAAAAGCGACTGGCGTTGCGCTGATCACAGTTGACCAGTCAGGGCAAAACGCCATCACAGTCTCGCCGGGAGCCAACGCCGTTACTGGCCTGCATGACGTTGACGAGGCCTTTGCAAGATATCCTCTGGTTCGCCTGCTGCTTTTGCAAAACGAAGTGCCCATGGCGACCGCCCTCCATGCCGCACGCACCATGCGTGCGCGAGGAGGATTGGTGATTGTTGATCCAGCACCAGCTGGTGGTTTTGATCCCGCCCTGTTGTCGGTTGCTGATGTCGTCACGCCCAACGAGACTGAGGCTGAGACGTTGACGGGGATCAAGGTGCGGGATCAGGCGAGTGCCATAGCTGCGGTGCATCACCTGCTTGCGCTTGGAGCGCGGACCGCTGTTGTGAAGCTTGGTGCTGCGGGCGTTGTTTATGCCGGTGCTTATGGCGAGGGAGTGGTGGCTGCACCTGTTGTACAGGCTGTTGATACAGTCGCTGCAGGAGATTGCTTCAATGGCGCTCTTGCTGTTGCCCTTGGCGAAGGCCGCGCTTTCAAGGACGCGCTTGTCTTTGCCTGTCGGGCAGCGGCTGTTTCCGTGACACGTCATGGTGCTTCAGCATCAATGCCATACCGCAAAGAGCTGGCTTAAGCTGTTGGCTCATTTCGCAACAAAAAAGGCGCCCTAGAGGGCGCCTTTTGATTGTTGGCATAGACCTCAAGCCTTGGGCTTTGTGGTCTTTGCGGGTGCGGTGCCTTTTACGGTCCGCATTGGCTTCAGTGTCTCGATGTTGCCTTTGCCAAGCGTGCCATCGTCCTTGGACGTAGCAACCATGCCCTTGGCAACGCGCTTTGAGAACTCGGTCTGCTTGCCAGAGGCGAGAACCTTGGCCTGCTTGATCCACTCTTCGCGCTCGATGCGGCCCGGGAAGGCAAGATAGCTGCCTACCCAGAGCGATTCCTGCGAGTTCCAGGCAGCGATCTGATCAAAGTGCCAGATACCAAGACCGTGCAGACGGCCTTCGTTCTGCTTGCCGATGCCACGGATGCGCTTCAGGTCGTCAGCGATGCCGCCACGGGCTGAAGCAAATCCGGCAGGACGCTTGCCAGGAACCTTGTCCTCGCCAGCAATTTTAGGTGCTGCCTTGGGTTCAGGTGCCTTGGCCACAGCCGGAGCCGGTGCTGCCTTTGGAGCAGGGGCAGGTTTTGCAACTGGCTTGGGAGCCGGAGCCGGTGCAGGTTTTGCAACAGCAGCTACTGGAGCAGCAACCGGTGCAGGCCTTGGTGCTGGCGGAGCAACGATGTCCACCTTGGCGAGGCTGTAGCCTGCAGCAAGCGCCTTCACGCCACCCATGACGCTGTCATAGTTTGGCTGTGTTCCAGCCACACCTGTCAGTGTGTACTTGGTGTCAATCAGGCTGGCGATGCCCTTGTCGAGCTTGGCCAGATGGCCAAAGGCTGTCGAGGCCATGCCTTCCAAGTTGGCAGGTGCGCCAGAGCCAAGCTGCAGCTTGTCAACGATAGCAGCCGGAGCAAGCGTTGTCTTGGCTGAAGCAACCACTTTGCTACGGGCATCTTCAGACGGGACATAGCCGGTCAGAGTAACGCTCGAAGCATCCTTGGCAGCCTGCCACTGATACGGGCGAACCGCAGCAGGACCTGCTGGAACAGGAGCTGGCTTTGGTGCAGCTGCAGCAACAGCGGCGACGGCAGCAACTGCTGCTGCAGGCTTGGCTGTTTCGACCACAGATCTACGGCCGATAAGGCAACCAATGCAGCAGCCGATGAGATAGGCGCCAAAGAAGAGAAGCGCAGTGTCGAGCCAGAGGCCGGTTGTGCCTTTGAAGACTTTCAATGCGGCAACAATGATGCCGATGATGAAAGCGATCAGGCCAATTCCGAGCCAGCCAAGGCCTTCCTTGCGGGGTGTCTGGCGGCATGACCACCAGCCCACAATGAGACCAAGGATCAATGCTGCAAGCAGCCACCAGATGAGAGTTGTTGTCAGATACCACATGGTTTGATTTCCCTCACCTTACTTCACTGTAAACTCAACACGGCGGTTCTTCTGCTTGTTCGCCGGTGTGTCATTTGGAGCGATTGGTTTCGATTCGCCGTAGCCAACAGGCTTGAGCAGTGTTCCGGCCACGCCTTCGCGTACCAGGAACTCGACCACAGATTTTGCACGACGCTCGGAGAGATCCTGATTGTAAGCATCAATGCCATCTGAGTCAGTGTGGGCACCGATCTCAATGTTGCGGGTTGGGCAGCTCTTTGCCACTGCAGCCAAACGTCCGAGCAAAACGTATGACACAGGACGGATAGTGTCCTTGTTGACGTCAAACAGGATTGGCTCGTTAAGAAGTGCGTTGAAGCGTGGCTGGCAAGTGTCTGCAACCGGAGCAGGAGCAGGAGCAGGAGCAGGAGCAGGTGCAGGTGCAGGAACTGGTGCAGGCGCAACTACGACTGGTGCAGGAACTGGCACAACCGGCAGAGGTGGCGGAGGTGGCGGTGTCACAGCAACCTGTGCAGGAGGCGCAGGTGGCGGCGGTGGTGGTGGAGGAGGTGCAGCAACAACTGGTGCCGGTGCTGGCGGAGGAGGCGGTGCAGGCGCAGTCACTTCCTGACGTGCCAGTGTGAAGCCAGTTGGCAGCGTTGCAGTTGCAGCCGCAGTCTGGTCACGAACCTGTCCCGTAGGAGCAGCACCAGTAAGGGTGTAGGCCGTATTGGAAAGGCTTGCGACGCCAGAGTTCAAACGACCAAGTTGGCCAATGGCGTAGCTTGTCATTGCCTGGAAGCCGTTTGGAGCACCTGCACCCAATGTCTGCTGGTCAGTAACCAGAGCATTCGGGATAGCTGCGCGTGCAGCAGCCACGTTTGCACTCTTCACAGCTTCGCTCGGAACATAGCCCGACAGCGTGATAGCAGCCGCATTGCGGGTTGCTGACCATGTGTAAGGCGAAATTGTCGGAGCTGTGATGTCAGCCTTGGCGAGCGTAAAGCCAGCTGGCAGCGTTGTGGTTGCAGCCACTGATGCATCCTTGACCTGAACGGATGGAGCAACGCCTGTCACAGTGTAAGCTGTGTTGGAGAGGCTAGCTTCGCCAGAGTTCAGACGACCAAGCTGACCGATGGCATAGGTTGTCATCGCCTGAAAGCCGTTTGGAGCGCCGGCAGCCAGTGTCTGCTGGTCGGTCACTGTTGCATTTGGAACAGCCGCGCGTGCAGACGCCACGTTTGCACTTTTGACAGCGTCACTTGGGACATTTCCCGAAAGGGTGACTGCAGCCGCGTCGCGCTTGGCAGACCAAACGTAAGGCGACACAACCGGGCTTGTGATGTCAGCCTTGGCGAGAGCAAAGCCAGCTGGCAGTGCCCTTGATGCGGCTGTTACGGTGTTGAGCACATCCATGGATGGAGCAGCACCTGTGATCGAGTAGTTTGCGTCAGTCAGGTTGGCGATACCTGTGTTGAGGCTAGCCAAGTGACCGAAAGCAGCAGTGGTCATGCCAGCGAAGCCATTGGGGGCTCCATTTGCAAGGCGCATCTGATCTACAACGGTCGCATTGGGGGCAGCAGCCCTTGCACCTGTTGCAATGGCAGCTTTGGCTTCAGCTGATGGCGCGAGACCTGTCAGCGTGATTGTGCTGCCAGCCTTCTGGGCCTGCCACTGATAGGGGCGAACGGTTGGCAGACCAACGGTGTCAGCGCCTGTCATTCCGGCAGGACGCGCTGCGCCTGTTGCCGCCTGATAAATGTCGAGCGATGGGGCAGTGCCGGTAACGGTCAAGGCAGCATCCGAGAGGCTTGCCTTGCCATCAGGCAAGCGACCAAGCTGTCCAAGAGAGTGGGCAACAGCGGCACCAAAGACAGGTGTCACGCCACGGGCCAGCTTCATTTGATCAACGACTTCGGCGTTGGGAACGGCTTTCTTTGTGTCGGCAACAATGCTGGCGCGTGTGGCTTCGTTTGGAACGAAACCGCCAAGAGTGACCTTGGCTGCTTCACGCGTGGCTGTCCATGTCCAGGGCTTTGCCTCTGCAAGAACGGTGGTCGTGTTGTTGACCAGACGCACTCCGCGGGTCAGATCAGCTGCTTCGGAAGCCAGACGCTGTGCATCAGGTGTCGGAGCAGTGCCGCTCAATGTGGCATCGCGGCCATCAAAAGCGAGCTTGGCCCATGGGTGACCGGCGACCGTAACGGATTCTCCGGAACGCTTTGTAAGGTCTGTCTGGATAGGCGAAGTATTGAAGCTCCCCGAGAGGAGCCACAAGATCGCCAGGGGAATGAGACCCCACAACCATCTTTTTGGCTGACACATGTATTTAGCCCTTTATCTGCACAGCAAATCTTGCGTTGCGCATCGTTGCACTTGGACGTTTTGCGCTGATGGCCCGGTCACGCGAGTGACTGACGGGTCTCCCCCATCAAAACGTTACCAAAATGTTAATCACAACATTGTGCGATAGCAAAGGCCAAAGTGTGCGACTTTGCAATTTGGGGCGGAAAAGTGGCGGATTCCAGAAAATCGCAACCTGTGTGTCATGCCGACAGTTCCTGGCCTTGCGTCTTTCGCAGTCTGAGCGAATCTTCCTAGCCATTCATCCGCTGAACTTTTGATACAACGGGCCGTGATTTAAGCTCTGTCATCACTGCACTGAGGTGCTTGAGATTCCAGACTTCCAGATCAATCAGCATGTCGCGGTAATCGGGTGATTTCGAGGTCATGATGATGTTGTCAATGTTGCCATCGCTGTCGCCGATGATGCGGGCAACTTCGGCCAAGGCTCCGGGTTCGTTAATGACAGACACGACGAGCTGCGCGGGAAAACGGCTCTGCTTGGCCTCGTCAATATCCCAGCGCACGTCCAGCCAGCGCTCCGGTTGGTCATCGAATGCGGAGAGCGCCTGCGACTGGATCGGATAGATGGTGATGCCTTCACCCGCAGTCAAAATGCCGACAATGCGGTCTCCGGGAACAGCACCTCCATTGGGTGCGAACTGCACGGGCAGGTCGCCCTGCAGGCCACGGATGGGGATCGCCGCAGATATATCTTCGGAGTTTGGCACCTTGAATTTGAGGTTATCCGCCTTCTCAAGTCCAAACCAACCGGCTTTTCCATCCGGTCCCGGCCCGGTTTTAACCTCTTCCTTGTAATCAGGATAAACCGCTCTCAGGACATCGCTGGAGAGCATTTCACCACGCCCAACGGCAGAAAGCACATCATCGACTGTTGCGCGGGCAAGTCTTGGCAGTGCCGTTTTCAACTTGGCTTCCGTGTATGTTTTTTCGATTCGGACAAAAGCCCGCTCCAGAATCTGGCGGCCGAGGCCTGTGTATTGCGCCTTCACTGCGTCGCGTGTGGCGCGGCGCACTGCTGCTCTGGCCTTGCCGGTGACAACGGCAGTTTCCCAGGCAGCAGGCGGTGTCTGCCCCTCGGCGCGGATGATTTCTACCTCATCGCCGTTGTGCAGTTCTGACAGAAGCGGCGCGGTGTGCCCGTTGATCCTGCAGCCAACAGCCTGATTGCCAACAGCGCTGTGCACCGCATAGGCAAAGTCGATCGGTGTCGCGCCGCGGGGCAGGGCAATCAGGCTTCCTTTGGGCGTGAAACAGAAGACCTGATCGTGGAACAGCTCCAGCTTGGTGTGTTCCAGAAACTCTTCCGGGCTGTCGCCTTCAGCCAGCGATTCAATCGTGCGTCGCAGCCAAAGATAGGCGTTGGATTCAGAAGCCCCGCCTTCGGGGCTGAACTCGTGACCGTCCTTGTAGACCGCATGGGCTGCGATGCCGAATTCGTCGATCTGGTGCATTTCAAATGTGCGAATTTGCAATTCTACGCGCTGACGACCCGGCCCGATGACGGTTGTGTGCAACGAGCGATAGTCGTTCTGCTTGGGCGTGGAGATGTAGTCCTTGAAGCGCATCGGCACCATTGGCCACACCACATGCACGGCACCCACCACGCGGTAGCATTCTGCAATCGTATTCACGAGGATGCGGAAGCCATAGATATCGGACAACTGTTCGAAGGCGACGGACTTGCGCTCCATCTTCTTCCAGATGGAATAAGCGGTTTTCTGGCGCCCTTTGACATCCGCCTTGATGTCCTGCGCCTGCAATCTGGCGATCAGTTCCTGCTCGATCTTGGTGATCAGGCCTTTGTTCTTCTCGGTCAAGTCCGCAAGCCGTGCCTTCACCATGGCATAGGCGTCAGGCATCAGGTGGCGAAACGACAGGTCTTCCAACTCGTTGCGCACTTCCTGCATGCCCATGCGGCCTGCCAGCGGCGCGTAGATATCAAGTGTCTCTTCGGAAATGCGCGCGCGTTTGGAAGGCGGGACATAATGCAGCGTGCGCATGTTGTGCAGCCTGTCCGCCAGCTTCACCAGTAGCACGCGCACATCGGCTGAAATCGCTATCAGCAGCTTGCGCAGATTTTCCGCCTGTGCGGCTTTCTTGGAGACAAGATCGAGCTTCTTGATTTTGGTCAGACCATCGACCAGTTGGCCAATTTCAGCGCCAAACAGCCGGTCGATTTCCTCGCGGGTGGCATCTGTATCCTCGATGGTGTCGTGCAAAACGGCAGCAACGATGGTGGCATCATCGAGTTTGAGATCGGTGAGAATGGCGGCCACTTCCAGCGGATGCGCGAAATAGGGGTCGCCTGATGCGCGCTTCTGCGTGCCGTGAGCCTTCATGGCATAGACATAGGCGCGGTTCAGCAATGCCTCATCCGTGTTGGGATTGTAGCGCCTTACCCGTTCGAGAAGTTCGTATTGCCGCATCATCGGGAGATCACTCTCCCTCGGTCATTCCATTGCATTTCAACAGGATACGCAGTGCAAGGCGTGGGTTGCAAGAGAAGATGTGACGGTTGCGTGCGGGATATTGCATATTGGCAAGTGGTTCGCGCTGATTGTCGCGCCAGTGCACTTTCAAAAAGGGTGAATATCAAATCTTGTTGCTCTTGTTCTTATTTTGTTCTTTATTTGGATATGTCCCGAACACCATCCGGCATTGCCGCCCTCTATCTGGATTTTGACAGCTTTTTCGCCAGTGCCGAACAGCATCTGCGGCCGGAATTGCGTGGCCGCCCGGTTGGCGTGACGCCTATGCCGGGTGAGTACACTTGCCTGATTGCGGCGAGCCGGGAGGCGAAGGTCTTTGGCTTCAAGGTAGGCACACCGGTGCGCGAGGCCAGAAAACTCTGCCCGGATATTGCCATCGTTCCAGCAAGGCCTGATGCCTACGTGCGGTTGCACCACGCCATTCTGGCAGTGATCGACACTGTTGTGCCCATAGGCGCTGTGCGCTCCATTGATGAGCTCGTATGCCATCTCATGCTGAACGAGCAGGCGCGTGGTCGTGCGCTGGCACTTGATATCAAGGCGGCATTGGCGCGGGAGATTGGTCCTGTGCTCACCTGCTCGATCGGTCTTGGCCCCAATGAGCTGATTGCCAAGATAGCGGCAGAAATGAACAAGCCTGACGGATTGGTTGTCATTCGAAAGCAGGAGCTACCGGAAGCGCTTTATGGTCTCAAACTGCAGGATATCCCCGGCATCGCCAAGGGCAATGCGGCGCGTCTGGCCCGCGCCGGTATCACGGATACGCGCGGTCTTCTGGCACTGGCTCCCAAGCAGATGCGTGCTTTGTGGGGCGGTGTTGAGGGGGAACGCATGCATGCCGCCCTGCACGGTGACACGGTGGAGAGGCCGGAAACAACACGCGGCATGTTTGGTCATAGCCGCATTCTACCCCGGCACTGGTGCATGCCCGGGCGATTGTCGGCCTGTACGCGGTTGTTGCTGGTGAAAGCCGCCCGCCGCATGCGCCGTGAGGGTTTTGCGGCCCGCAGCCTCAGTTTCAGCATCCGGTTGCGGGATGGAAACAGCTGGTACGAAGGTGAGCGCTTTGATGCCGCGCGCGATGACCAGTTTCTGCTCGGCGTGCTGCAACGGTTGCTGCATCAGGCCTACACCGATGGTGTCATGGATGAGGCGAAGTCTGTTGCGGTCACGCTCACGGATATTGTGCCGACCGACGAGCGTGCGCCTGATCTGTTCACCACGCCGGATATGATTGTTGCGCGCGACCGGCGGGAAAAGCTCTCGGATGTAACCGACAGGCTGGCAGCCCGGTTTGGCGATTCAGCTGCCATGCTGGGTGTGCAGCGCCAGCCACCTGGGGGATACGCCGGAGCAAAGATCGCCTTTGGGCGCATTCCCGATCTGGCAGATTTTGACAGGTCTTGAGGCCGTTCTAAACTTGGTTCAATCCCAAGCGCTTCTGCTCGGCTTTGGGCAGGTTCAGCGAAGCAAGGCGATGGCTTTCGCGCAGATAATCGCGAAGTGTGCCGTCATCCATGGAAGCGGTGCTGGTGCGTTGAATCCATTTCATGCCGCGCGAAGCGAGGTAAGGGGCAGGGCGCAGACCCGGCTGATCCTGCAACATATCATAGCTCATGGGCGAGCATTTGAAGGTGATGAAAGGGAAATCACCCTCGTGCCATCCGGCAACAGCAAAGACCTTGCTTGCCTTGCCTTCGCCCACTTTCCAGACATGGGCATCACCCCACTGCACAACGTGTGATGTGTGGGGGAGAGAGGCGCAAAAGGTGTTGTAGTCGTCTTGTGTCACGGTGTGCAGTTCCTGGTTTTGTCATTCCCGACGCCGCAGGCGGGCGGGAATCCAGTTCTTTTCAAACGTATGTCTGGCGTACAATTCTGGATTCCCGCTCGCCCTTTGGGCTTCGGGAATGACAAACTCTACTCCTCCTCAACCCCAAACAAGCCAAACTGGCTGGGGTCACGCTGTGGCTCAGGCAGTCCCAAATGCCGGAAGGCATGGCCAGTCAGCAGGCGTCCACGGGGAGTCCGCTGCACGAAGCCCTGCTGCATCAGATAGGGCTCGATAATTTCCTCAATCGCGTCGCGGCCTTCCGAAAGCGATGCCGCGATGGTTTCCACGCCCACCGGACCGCCGCCAAACTTTTCGGCAATGGTGGTAAGGTATTTCATGTCCATCTGATCCAGTCCAAGCGGATCAACATCCATCATGCGAAGCGCCTTGTCCGCCACCTTGCGGGTCACACTCTCGGCACCATCAATCAGCGCCACATCGCGCACACGGCGCAGCAGGCGGCCGGCGATGCGCGGTGTACCGCGCGAACGCTTGGCGATTTCATTGGCACCTTCGTCGGACATGGGCAGGCCCATGACGCGAGCGCCGCGTTTCACGATGAACTCAAGCTCTTCAATGGTGTAGAACTGCAACCGGATTGGGATGCCGAAACGGTCCCGCAGCGGTGTCGTCAGCAGGCCCGCGCGGGTGGTGGCACCCACCAATGTGAATCGTGGAAGATCGATTTTTACAGAGCGCGCCGCAGGGCCTTCGCCGATAATCAGATCCAGCTGGAAGTCCTCCATGGCAGGATAGAGAATTTCCTCGACAGCTGGGTTTAGCCGATGAATTTCATCGATGAACAGCACATCGCGTTCTTCCAGATTGGTAAGCTGTGCTGCGAGATCGCCCGCTTTGGCGATAACAGGGCCGGAAGTAGAGCGGAAATTGACGCCCAGTTCCTTGGCAACGATCTGCGCCAATGTCGTTTTGCCCAGGCCCGGCGGGCCGACAAACAGCACATGGTCCAATGCATCGGCACGCCGCCGCGATGCCTCGATGTAAACCGAGAGGTTGTCGCGCGCCTGTTGCTGCCCAACAAAGTCCGCGAGAATTTGAGGCCTGATGGAGGCTTCCATCAGGTCTTCCATGCGGCGCTCGCCGGAGATCAATCGGTTGTCAGTCACTGTTGGTATGCTTTCGCGCGAAACAGTCGGGATTCGCGCAATACCAGTACATGGCTGCAGAGCGGTAGGCTAGCTGGCAGGAGCTTAGCTGCAATAGGTTAGCTTGCCGTCTTGCCCATCACCTCATCACGCAGCACGCGGCGCAGCACCTTGCCCACATTGGTCTTGGGCAACTCGGTACGGAACACGATGGTGCGTGGGCACTTGTAGGCTGTCAGGCTTTCGCGGCAATGCGCCTTGATCTGCTCTTCTGTGACGGTTTCATCTTTCTTGATGACATAGGCCGCAACAGCCTCGCCGGAATGATCATCCGGCAGGCCAATGACAGCCACTTCCAGCACACCAGGATGAGCAGAAATAACTTCTTCAACCTCATTGGGATAAACATTGAAGCCAGAGACCAGCACCATGTCTTTCATGCGATCCACGATCTTGAACTGGCCATCCGGCAGCATCACGCCAACATCGCCGGACTTGAACCAGCCATCCGATGTCATAGCCTTGGCGGTTTCCTCCGGCCGCTGCCAGTAACCCGCCATCACCTGCGGTCCGCGGATCCAGATTTCGCCGGGACCATTGAGGCCAACGTCCTTGCCATCGAGATCAACAATCTTCACCTCGGTGGAAGGAATCGGCATGCCGATTGTGCCGGAGAACTCCTGCAGGGTCAGCGGGTTCACGGTAGCAATTGGCGAGGTTTCGGAAAGGCCGTAACCTTCGATGATCGGCTTGCCGGTACGCTCCTTCCAGCGCTTGGCAACCGGACCCTGCATGGCAGTTCCGCCTGCAACAGCAAATTGCAATTTCGAGAAGTCGATCTTCTCGCAGCCGGGCGCATTCAGCAGGGCGTTGTAAAGCGTGTTGACGCCGGACATCATGGTGAAAGGCGTAGTCTGCAATGTCTTGATGAAGCCGGGGATATCGCGCGGGTTGGCAATCAGCAGGCAGCACGCGCCCAGACGCTGCATGTAGATGCAGCAGCAGGTGAGGGCGAAAATGTGATATAGTGGCAGCGCCGTGACCATTACAGGATCAGACTTCGTTGTGTCCAGAAACGGTGTAATCCACGCATCAGCCTGAATGACGTTTGCTGTGATATTGCGGTGAAGCAGCGTGGCACCCTTGGATACGCCCGTTGTGCCGCCGGTATATTGCAGGAAAGCGACATCTTCCGGCGTAATTGTCACGGCCTTGGGTGTCTTGCCGCTACCGGCAGAAAGCACTGACTTGAATGTCTCAGCTCCGGGCAGTGAAAAGGCCTTCACAACCTTTTTGACCTTCCGCGAGACAAAGTTGACGATTGTGCCCTTGAATCCCAGAAGATCACCTGCGGTCGCCAGCACGATCTTCTGTAGTGTCTTCAAACCAGGTTTTGCGGTTTCAAGGACATGCGCAAAATTTTCGAGAACGAAGATGATCTTTGCGCCTGAATCGTTGAGCTGATGCTCCAGCTCGCGCGAGGTATAGAGCGGGTTGACATTGACCACTGTAAAGCCGCCGCGGATGATGCCAAACATGACAGCGGGGTATGCCATAACGTTGGGCATCATGATCGCCACACGGTCACCCTTTTGCAGGCCTTGATCCTGCAGCCAGCAGGTGACAGCAAGGCTGGCCTTCTCTATCTCGGCATAGGTGAGCTTCTTGCCAAAGCTCTCGAAAGCCGGACGGTTGGCAAACTTGCGCGCGCTGGCTGCAAGAATGTCGGCAATGGTGCCAGCTGATGTCGGATCAATGGTTGCTGGTACACCAGCGGGATAGCTGGCCAGCCAGAGATGTTTGCCGGTTGCTGCAGTTGCCATGAGTATCCTCCCGATAAAGACGATCTACCGTCGTCCTGAATTGGTTTATATCTAACCTGATATGAAACATCAGAGTGACAGAGACAAGCGGGATTTCAACCGAATAATCTGCAAAACAGCAGAGCTTTTGCACTAGAAGCAGGGTGATGCTGAGTTTAGCCAGCAATTGGTCATGAATTGTTGGAAAAGTGGTAGCAGGAGGCGGATTTGAACCGCCGACCTCCGGGTTATGAATCCGGCGCTCTCACCAACTGAGCTACCCTGCCACAGCGCTGAAACGGATGCGCTTTATTTGCGCCGATATGATGGATACGCGCCAAGGTGTCAAGGCAAGCCTTGGTCTGTGAACGCGGTTTCCTGCTTCAAATCCCAAGGATTGGTCTGCAACTGGCGTCACGCAAGCCCTGTTCCCCAAACCGGTAGGTCTTGCCACAGGCCTGCACAGCTGGGGGCTGGCCTGAAGTTTCAAACAGGTCCCAGCCTTCTTTCAGATTTTCCCAATAGGAGAGCCAGCGGTTGTTTTTGAACCGATCCAGATTTTGCTGAGTCATGCGAAAAGGAAAGACATGGACTGGAATGCTTGTCTGGCCTGCTTTGAGGCCAGCTTCTACAAGGGCGTAAATCTCTTCAATTCCCGCGTCTGTCATGGCGTAGCAGCCAATCGACAGGCAATCACCGTGGACCATAAGAAAAGAGCCTGTGCGGCCATGGGCTTTGTCATAAGCATTGGGAAAAGCAAGATTGAACGAGAGATGGTAGTTTGATTGCGGGTTAAGCGCGCGCCGCGTCACGGCATAAAACCCTTCAGGAGCCTGGCCATCTCCTTCCTTCAACTTGGGACCAAGCGCGCCAGACCAACGGCAAACCGGATAGATGTGCAGCAGCACCCATTGATCGCCGCGGTTCATCCAGAGTTCCAGTTCGGAGCTTTCCTTCATGATGCGGATAAAGACAGGCTGGCCGCGCTCCAGGCCTTTATCAGACAGGCGCTGTTCGAGAGATATCGGGGGCTTTGGTTTGAGAACAGGCTCCGTAACTCTGGGAAAGGTACGGCTGGCCTTGTCCTGCAAGGATTGTAGAAGATGAGGGGCAAACACAGCCAAAGCCATCACCGTGATGATGAAGGCAAACAGCAGGAGCACCAGAAAGCGCGCGATGAAATGCATCAATCAGTCGACCGTTTGGCAAAACAGCCGCAAACAATATAAATCCGGATGAGTAGTCCCGGCGTGTACTTTTGCTTGGCGCGCTGCATCTGCCTTTGATGACAGTTGAGTCGATACCTTGCAACTGTCTGTCTCATCCTTCGGTAAGAAGCGGGTTCGTTCTTGCGTGTTTCAGTTTTGCGGCAGACTTTTCAAACGGATTCAGGCTTGTTATTTTTCTGTCACGTTTGTCGGCATGCCTGTGTGTTGCTTGAGGCCATCTTCGGTGAACCTTTTGAACTCAAGCCGAAAAGAAATTTGATTGGATGACTGTGGAATGAGATCCGATTTTGATAACATTTTGCCTGAGGCAAAGCCGCTAATAGAGATTCCTCATCGCCTTTGGGCCGATCATCCAAAGCCCGGCATGCAATTTCCCGATATGGCTCTTGCAATGCGTAATGGCCCAAAGTTTTCTGAGATTATTGATGGTCTCTCCACCTTTGTGCCAGCACAAATTGACTCATTTGTTGGCATTGATGTCGGCGGAGCCTCATTGGCGGGTGCTTTGGCGGCCCGGTTTGGGCGTGGTTATGTTGAAATGCGCAAAATTGGCAATATGCGACCAGATTTGATGCGCGTTCTAACCAGCAATTATGCGCTTGGCGATGGGGTTGGGGTCTCCAGCGATGGAGTACGGCTCGGTCAAAAGGCTATCATTGTAGACGATTGCATCGTCAGCGGTTCAGTTGCAGTTGCAGGCGTCAATCTCCTGCGCCGCCAAGGTGTGGAAGTGAATACCGCATTGTTTGCGTTCGAAATTACAGACGCAGGAGGACGCACAGCACTGGAGAAAATAGGTGTTACGATGCATTCCCTCATGGCCCTTCATTCCAGTGGAAAGCTTGCCAGTGGAATGATTGCATAAACATTCTTAAGCCCTCGTACGAAAGTCCTGCTGGGGGTACTTTCGGCGCAGTTGTTAATCAGTCTTTTTGCGCGACCGCCGAGCTATATATCCTGTTTTTTAACAACAGTGGTGCATTCTGCAACATAGAAAGAAACAGTTTCTTTGAGACTGTTTTTTGGAAACAAGGCAAAAGGCATTTCCAGCATGACATTTTCTACTGAACTTGATGTATCCCAAGCAACGCCAATGGTCAGTATTCCTCATCGTGTCTGGCATAATCACCCCAAGCCCGGGATGTTTTATCCGGACATGGCAGTGAGCATGCGCGATGGAAAAAAATTTGCAGAAATTATCAAAGGACTTTTGGACTGTTTGCCTGCAGAACCCAAAACTTTTGTTGGTCTTGATACCGGCGGTAGCGCGCTTGCAGGTGGATTGGCCATTCTGTCAGGGTGCGGATATTCAAAAATCCGCAAAGTCAGCAACATGCGATCAGAGCTGATGCGTGTTCTGAGCTGCAATTATGCTCTTGGTGATGGGATAGGTCTTTCCCTCGAAGCAGTTGTGCCTGGTCAGAAAGCTGTTCTTGTCGATGATTGCCTTGTCAGCGGTTCTGTCGCTGCTGCCAGCATCGATCTTTTGCGGCGCGAGAAAGCAATGGTTGATACCGCCTTGTTTGCGTTCGAGATTACAGATGCTGGCGGGCGCGCCAAACTGGAAAAAATGGGAATTGCAGTGCATTCCTTGCAGAAGATGCATTCTAGCGGAAGAGTTGCCAGCGGAACGCCTTGATAGCCTTTACTGGCTTTTGACCACCGGCAATCCGTGTCTGATCCAGCCTTGATCAGCACTGTTGCCAACCATGCCGCCCTCCACGTTGATGACAGCGGAATAACCGCCCTGAAGCAAAGCCTGCTGCACTGTGCGCGTGCGGTTGGCAGTCCGGCAGATCAGCGCAACCGGCTTGCTGCGATCACCGCCGGTGAGTTTTGAAAGTTTCGCGACAAACATCGGGTCATATATATCGATCTTGTGGGCGTTTTCGGCGACACCGGTTTCGCGCCATTCTTCTTCCGTACGGATGTCGATCAGGATCACTTTCTTGTCCTGCGCGAGCTTGGCAGCTTCAACTGGTGTCATGTTTATGGGGTAAACAGGTGTGGGTGTTTGCGCCATGGCGGTCGACCCAAGCGTTGCGGCAAACAGGAGGGCAATCGCTTTGGTGTGCATGGGATCCTCGGCGGGATTTGAGGCAGAAACGTATTCGGAGACTCAGCTTTACCGAGTCTCCGTTTGACTTCAGTCTTATCCCATCGCCGTTGAGTGCAAACGCGCGCCCCGGGCCGTCAGTTTGTTGAGTGCAGACAGATAGGCCTTGGCTGATGCTACCAGCGTGTCTGGATCAGATGACTTGCC
>JBOFGV010000112.1:0-10759 GCA_051649305.1 Beijerinckiaceae bacterium | reverse complement strand
CTTGCGGGGAGGGGTCAGGGGTGGGGGTGCTTCAGATCGAGTACAACCGGATGGACCCCCACCCCGATTGCGTTCGCAATCGACCCTCCCCGCAAGGGGGAGGGAAATTCATCACACCCGTTCAATAATTGTCGCGACGCCCATACCGGCGGCAACACAAAGCGTAACAAGCGCTGTCTGCTTGTTGGTGCGCTCAAGTTCATCAAGCACAGTACCAAGGATCATCGCACCGGTTGCACCCAGCGGGTGACCCATAGCGATAGCACCGCCGTTGACGTTGAGAACGGCAGGATCAAGATCAAAAGCCTGCTGGAAGCGCAGAACCACAGACGAGAAAGCCTCGTTCAACTCGAAAAGATCGATGTCCGATGGCTTCATCTTGGCCTTCTTCAGCACCAGCTTGCTCACATCAACCGGGCCAGTCAGCATCAGACCGAGATCAGATCCAACAGTTGCAAAAGCGCGGATACGGGCGCGGGGCTTCAGGCCAGCCTTGCGGCCAGCAACCTTGTTGCCAATGAGCACAGCGGCAGCACCATCAACGATGCCGGATGAGTTGCCGGCATGATGGACGTGATTGACGAATTCAATTTCAGGATGGCTTTGCACAGCCACGGCATCAAAACCGCCTTGCTCGCCCATCATGGCGAAGGAAGCCTTCAACCCACCCAGTGCCTGAATGTCTGTGTTGGGGCGGATGGTCTCGTCGCGACCAAGAATGGTGAGGCCGTTTACATCCTTCACCGGAATGACAGAGTTCTTGAAGTAGCCTTTTTCCCAGGCATTCGCAGCACGCTTGTGGGATTGAACGGCGAAAGCATCCACATCTTCGCGGCTGAAACCATAGCGCGTGGCAATCAGGTCAGCAGCCACGCCCTGCGGCATGAAGAAGGTGTCGATGGCAACGGAAGGATCAACCGCGATACCAAAGCCCGAAGCGCCCATGCCGATGCGGCTCATGCTTTCCACACCGCCGCCAATCGCCATATCCTTCTGGCCGGACATCACCTGTGCTGCTGCAAAATTCACAGCATCAAGGCCGGAAGCGCAGAAACGGTTGATCTGTATGCCGGGCACTGTCTTGCCATAACCAGCCTTGAGGGCGCAGGTGCGGGCGATATCAGCGCCAGCTTCACCTACGGGATCAACGCAGCCATAGACCACATCTTCCACGAGCGTTGTATCGAGATTGTTGCGCTTCTGGATCGCCTTCAGAACCTGGCTACCCAGCTCAATGGCGGTCACCTCATGCAGGGAGCCATCGGCCTTACCCTTGCCACGCGGTGTGCGGACGTGATCGTAGACGAATGCGTCGGTCATATCTTTCTCTCCCGTTCGTTTCCCTCCCCCTTGCGGGGAGGGGTAGGGGTGGGGGTCTATGTATCGCGCTTATCCGGATGAACCCCCACCCCGATGCTGCGCATCGACCCTCCCCGCAAGGGGGAGGGATAATTCTCAAAACGCGTCCGCTGGCAGCGCCATCATGCTGTCCGCACCAGTGGTGATGCGGGCGAGATGTGCGCCGGTTTCAGGCAGCATGCGCTCCATGTAGAAACGGGCTGTGACAAGCTTGTGATTCATGCGCTCGGTGGAACCGTTTGCACCAGCCTTCAGTTTGTCCTGTGCGGCTTTCGCCATTTTTGCCCACATGTAGCCAAGCGCTACAAGGCCGAAGCAATGCATGTAGTCATGCGATCCGGCACCGGCGTTGTCCGGCTTTGCCATCGCGTTCTGCATAAACCACATGGTTGCCTGCTGGAGATGACCCAGCGAAGCAGCAAGAGGCTTCATCAGCCCCTTCAGAGCCTCATCGCCTTCGTTCTCTTTGATGAAACCACCAACTTCATTGAAGAACGCCATCACAGCGCGGCCGCCATCCTTGCCGAGTTTGCGGCCCACGAGGTCCAGCGCCTGCACGCCGTTGGCGCCTTCGTAGATCATAGCGATGCGGGCATCGCGCACGAACTGGCTCATGCCCCACTCTTCCACATAGCCGTGGCCGCCATACATCTGCTGCGCCTTCACGGCGTTGTCGAAGCCGACATCGGTGAGTACGCCTTTGAGAACAGGCGTCATCAGACCCATCAGGTCTTCGGCTTCCTGCCTGTCCTTGGCGTCTTCCGAGCGATGCGCGACGTCTGACTTCAAAGCTGTCCACAATACGAAAGCGCGGGCAGCCTCGTTGAAGGCGCGAATTGTCATCAGATTGCGACGCACATCGGGGTGCACGATGATCGGATCAGCAGCCTTGTCAGCCGCCTTGACCCCCGACAACGAGCGGCCCTGAATACGGTCCTTCGCATAGATGACTGCATTCTGATATGCGGCTTCCGACTGTGCTAGGCCCTGAATGGCCACGCCAAGACGCGCCTCGTTCATCATCACGAACATGGCAGCAAGACCCTTGCCTTCTGCACCAACCAGCCAGCCGGTAGCACCATCATAGTTCATAACGCAGGTGGAATTGCCGTGAATGCCCATCTTGTGTTCGATGGAACCGCAGGCAACACCGTTGCGGGCACCAAGCGAACCGTCCTTGTTGACGAGGAACTTCGGCACAACGAACAGCGAGATGCCTTTGGTGCCAGCCGGTGCGCCTTCGATGCGCGCAATCACGAGATGGACGATGTTCTCTGCCATGTCATGTTCGCCGGCAGAGATGAATATCTTGGTGCCGCTGATGGCATAGGAACCATCGCCGTTTGGCACAGCCTTGGTTTTCAGCAAACCAAGGTCCGTTCCGCAATGTGGCTCTGTCAGGTTCATGGTGCCTGTCCAGTCACCTGTCACCATGCGTGTTACATATGTCTGCTTCTGCTCTTCGGTGCCATGCACCAGAAGCGCTGCCATCGCACCCATGCTGAGGCCGGGATACATCGAGAAAGCCATGTTTGCAGCAGACGAGTACTCATTCATAACCGCGTTCAGCGTGTAGGGCAGGCCCTGTCCACCGTAAGCCTCAGGTACAGCAAGACCGATCCAGCCACCTTCGCGGTAGGCATCATAGGCAGCCTTGAATCCTGTTGGTGTTGTTACGGAATTGTCAGCGTGACGCTTGCAGCCTTCCTTGTCTCCCACCCGGTTGAGTGGCTGAAGCACTTGTTCGCAGAGCTTGGCACCTTCCTCCAGAATAGGCTCCAGCATATCGCTGACATCGGCAAAGCCGGGCAGATTGCTGTATTTCTGGATGCCAAAAACATCATTCAGCAGAAAAAGCGTGTCTTCTACAGGCGCCTTGTAGGATGGCATGAGCGATACTCCCCTATCGGTCTTGACCTTTGAAAACCAGTTTTGCGCACTCCCGCAAAAATGAAAAGGCCTTAATATGGTTCACATGTAAACTAAATCTCTTTTCGATGCAAGCCCACTATCGCCTTTTTGTGACATTGATTGCTTTAGGCAGTTGGGTTGCTCAAGGCCTATGATCTGTCTAAACCCACGGCATGAGCCGCAAGCCGTTTCCCGATCAGCCCGTTGATGACGATCTTCCAGAAGATGAAGATCAGCCCATTGAGCTGAACCCGACAACCGAGATCGAGGCGGCGGTTCCAGCCTCGATTGAAGCCGGTGCCGAGGTCATCAAGCGGTTCTGGAAAACCCTGCCAAACAGTCCGGGCGTCTATCGGATGCTCGATAAGCTCGGCGAGGTGCTTTACGTCGGCAAGGCCAAAAAGCTCAAGGCACGTGTTGCGAACTATGCCCGCGGGCAAGGCCACTCAAACCGCATCGCGCGCATGATCTCTGAAACCGTGACCATGGAATTCGTGGTGACGGAAACCGAAACCGAAGCGCTGCTGCTGGAAACCAACTACATCAAGCAGTTTCGCCCCCGCTTCAACGTGTTGATGCGGGATGACAAGTCCTTCCCCTATATTCTGATTACCGGCGACCACGCCGCACCGCAGATCGTCAAGCATCGCGGCGCACGCAACCGCAAGGGTGAATATTACGGTCCCTTTGCTTCCGCATGGGCGGTGAAACGCACTATCGACGCGCTGCAGAAGGCCTTTCTGCTGCGCACCTGTTCTGACAGCTATTTCGACAACCGCTCGCGCCCATGCCTGCTTTACCAGATCAAGCGCTGTTCAGGCCCCTGCACAGGCGAAATTGAGCCTGCCGCCTACACCGCCCTTGTGGGCGAAGCGAAGGGCTTTCTTTCTGGCAAGAGCAAGGCCGTGAAAGAGCATATGGCCCGCGAGATGCAAGCCGCTTCCGATGAATTGGAGTTCGAGAAAGCTGCCCGCTTCCGTGACCGTATTGCGGCTTTGTCCGCCACTGGCAGTTCGCAGGACATCAACGCGCAAACCGTGGAAGAAGCGGATGTCTTTGCGGTGGCCGAAGAAGCCGGGCAGTTCTGCATTGAGGTCTTCTTTTTCCGCACCTACCAGAACTGGGGAAACCGCGCCTATTTTCCGAAGGCGGATCGCAGCCTGAGCAAGGCTGAGGTGCTGGATGCCTTTCTGGCGCAGTTCTATGATGACAAGCCCGTTCCGCGCCTCATGCTTTTGTCCGAGGATGTTGAGAACGCAGTGCTTCTGGGAGAAGCCTTTTCATTACGCGCAGGTCGCAAGGTTGAGTTGCAGACACCCCAGCGCGGCGAAAAGAAAGACCTCGTGGCCCACGCTCTCAAGAACGCTGTGGAGGAACTCTCCCGCCGCATGGCCGATGCTGCATCGCAGTCCCGCTTGATGGCCGCTTTGGCTGAAGCATTCGGATTGGAAAAACCGCCACGCCGAATCGAGGTTTATGACAACTCACACATATCCGGCACCAACGCCGTTGGCGCCATGGTGGTTGCCGGCATCGAAGGGTTCCGCAAGCAGCACTACCGGACATTCAACATCAAATCGACAGACATCACGCCCGGCGATGACTTCGGCATGATGCGCGAGGTGCTGGAGCGCCGGTTTGCAAGATTGGTGAAGGAAGGGGCGTTGACCCCCTCTCCCCGTTTGCGGGGAGAGGGCGGGGGTGAGGGGCCAGGTGAAATAGCGCTTTATCCCCAAGCCCCTCACCCTGCCCCTCTCCCCGCAAGCGGGGATAGGGAAGACACCTTCCCCAACTGGCCGGATCTGGTGCTGATTGACGGTGGCAAAGGGCAGCTTTCTGCCGTGCGCGAAACGCTTGAAAAGCTGGGCATTACCAATGTTCCGCTGGTGGGTGTTGCCAAGGGCGCTGACCGCGATGCCGGGCGCGAGACCTTTGTCATGGAGGGCCGCACGCCTTTCCGCCTGCCGCCGCGTGATCCTGCGCTCTACTTCGTGCAGCGCCTGCGCGATGAAGCGCATCGCTTTGCAATCGGCACCCACCGGGCCAAACGCAAACGCGAGATGACCAAAAGCCCGCTGGATGAAATCGGAGGCATCGGCCCTACCCGCAAACGGGCCTTGCTGCTGCATTTCGGCACGGCGAAAGCCATTGCGCGCGCCTCGCTGGATGATCTGGCTGGCACACCCGGCGTCAATGCCGCCACCGCGAAAGCCGTCTATGATTTCTTCAATGACAAGGCGTGAGGCAGCGGCAAATCTTTTCATTCCTCACGTTCTTTTAGGTTGAGTAGGCCGTGACGAAACCATAGACATGTTGGGCACTGCCAACCACATTGGCGCGCATATGACGGGATTCGCATGACGGAACGCAAACGGAGCAATCCGTTCTCCCTGCCCAATCTGCTGACCTACGGTCGCATTGCGGCCGTGCCTGCCATTGTGGCGCTGCTGTTCTGGTCCAAGGACGACACCATGCGCTGGTGGGCGCTTTCCGTTTTCGTGGTTGCCGCCATCACCGATTATTTCGACGGCTACTTTGCCCGCGCCTGGCACCAATATTCCGCCATCGGCCGCATGCTGGACCCGATTGCCGACAAGCTGCTGGTGGCTGCCATTCTGCTGATGCTGGTGGCGGATGAGACGATTTCATCCTTCTCCATCTGGGCGGCCATCATCATCCTCTGCCGAGAAATCCTTGTTTCCGGCCTGCGCGAGTTTCTGGCTGAGTTGCAGGTTTCTGTGCCTGTCACCAAAGTGGCAAAATGGAAAACAACCGCCCAGCTCGTAGCCATCGGCTTTCTGGTCGCTGGCCCAGCTGGCGATGCCGTGTTGCCGGAAAACTGGACATTGTGGATTGGCCTTGGCCTGCTTTGGGTTGCAGCCGGGCTGACGCTCTACACCGGCTGGGATTACTTCCGCTCCGGCATCAAGCATCTCATTGCTGCTGATGAAAAAGCGCCTTGATCAGGACTGCAACATGATCAAACTGGTTTATTTTGCATGGGTGCGTGAACGGATTGGCAAGCCTGAGGAAAGCCTCACTTTGCCAGCTTCTGTTGTCACGGTCTCAGACCTGATCGGCTGGCTGAAAACGCACGGCGAAGAATACGCCTATGCTTTCGAGAACGGGCACCTCATCCGCGCCGCCATAGACAAGGCCCATGTGAAGCATGACACGCCTGTGGCTGGCGCACGGGAAATTGCGTTCTTTCCGCCGATGACAGGGGGGTGAGGCCGTGTTCTCCGTCCGCGTCCAATCCGATGATTTTGATATAGCAACGGAGCAATCGCTGCTGGTTGCCAAAGGCACCAACATTGGCGCGGTCGTCACTTTCACGGGCCTTTGCCGGGATGAAGCAGGCACGCTTGCGGCGCTTGAGCTGGAGCACTATCCCGGCATGGCGGAAGACGAGATGAGCCGCGTACTGGATGAGGCGAAAGCGCGCTGGCCGCTTGATGGCGCAACGCTCATTCACCGCTTCGGCAAAATTGCACCCGGCGGCAACATCGTGCTGGTGGTGACAGCCTCCCGCCACCGCGCAGCAGCCTTTGCCGCCGCAGAATTTCTGATGGACTATCTCAAAAGCCGTGCCCCATTCTGGAAGAAAGAGCACCTGAAGGACGGCACATCAGGCGCATGGGTGGATGCGAAGGAAACCGATGATGCGGCGCTGGAGCGGTGGCGCTAAAATCACCGCAACATCGGGATCAGGCTCAGCACCAGCAGCAGCGCCATCGTGATGTTGAAGGCACGCAACGCAGTGGCGTTTTGCAGGAACTGCCGGATGCCAACACCGACTGCTGCCCATAGTGACACCGTCGGCAGATTGACGAGCGAGAACACCAGAGCCGCGATAGCCAGCCCGCGCCATTGGCCCTCGCCTGTCGGCACATAAACCGCGATTGTGCCAATCGCCATCATCCAGGCCTTGATATTGACCCACTGAAAGGCGGCAGCCTGCAGGAATGTGAAAGGCACTGCGCGGCTTTCGCTGTCACCACCTGGAGCGGCGGAATTCGCAATCTTCCAGGCCAGCCACAGCATGTAGGCAGCACCGACAACCTTCAGCACCAGCTGCAATTGCGGCAGTGCGATAAACATCGCGCCAAGGCCAAGGCCCATGACAACCACCATGAACCCAAAGCCGATGGAAATCCCCAGCATATGCGGAATCGTGCGCCGGAAGCCGAAATTGGCACCCGATGCTGTCAGCATGATGTTGTTGGGGCCGGGCGTGACCGAGGTGACGAAGGCATAGGTGATGAGCGGGATCAGTGTATCCATCGGCTCACCATTCAGCTCTTATTTCAAAGCGTCCAGTGACGTTTGTTGATGACATTTATCACGATCGCAGCATCGGAATCAGACTGAGCACCAGCAGCAGCGCCATGGCGATGTTGAAAGCCCGCAATGCTTTCGGGTTTTGCAAATAACGCCGAATGCCGACACCGAATGCCGTCCAAATCTGCGTTGGTGCAGAGCCTGCAAAAAGCATGACAATGCTGAGATAAAGCGCCTTCTCCAGCGGGCTGTATCCGGGTGGAGCATAGACCGAGATGGCACCCAGAATCATCATCCAGGCCTTGGGGTTGATCCACTGAAAGGCAGCCCCTTGCAGGAAGGTCAGCGGCTTGCCCGCCGCCTGTCCATCTCCCATGCCGCTTGCTGTCGCAATCTTGAAAGCCAGCCACAGCATGTAGGCAACGCCAATGATCTTGAGGGCGAGCTGCAACCGGGGTTCAGCGAGAAAAACGGTTCCCAGCCCCAGCGCCAGAACGAACATCATCAGGCTGAAGCCGATGTTGATGCCCCAGACATGCGGCTGCGACCGCATGAAACCAAAGTTCGCGCCGGATGCCAGCACCATGACATTGTTGGGGCCGGGTGTGCCGGACATTGCGATGCAATAGAGGATGTACGGGACCAGAGTTTCCATGACCGTCACAGGTCACCAGAAAACAACCATCCTCGTCAACAGCCGCTTGTTAGTCACGTCAAAATTTGTGGCTTCTCAAGACCGGAGCGAGTTCAGGAAAGGCTTGGCGGCATTTATCGCAGGCGCACAGGCCGGAACGAGCTCAACCATGACGCTCTCAGGCGTTTGCATACCAATCGCTACATAAACCGTGGTTGTTCCTGCCCACCACCAGTCCTGCAGTGCTTTATCGGCCAGAACAGGCGCTGCAGATCTGGCGCAGGCCTGAACCTGTTCAATCACAGCAGCAGGGGCCTGCACAGACCGCAGCTTCTCGTTAAACTCGGCCTGAAAAGGCTCAATGACCAGAAAAGAGAAAATACTCAGAAGAAAATCGCGAACCATCAAAAACCTCCATTGGCAAAACGCACCTGCCAATGGAGTGTGACCAAAGAATGGCTTTTGGATACTTGCATGTTATGCCATGCAAATGCTGTGCTGTTGTTCCACTATGGCGTCACGGCAGCCGTATAGGCATCAATCAACACCTTGGTCATATTGCCGGGCACATATTTGATGCCAGCAATTTCGCCAACAGGCGTCACCTCAGCGGCTGTGCCAGTGATGAAGCACTCGTTGAAGGTGGAGAGCTCTTCCGGCTTGATCCTGCGTTGCACAACCTTCATGCCGTTCTTGCGGGCAAGCTTGATGACCGTCTTGCGGGTAATACCATCGAGGAAGCAATCGGCCTTCGGTGTGTGGATGACACCGTCCTTGATGAAGAAGATGTTGGCACCGGTGCATTCCGCAACGCGTCCCTTCCAGTCCAGCATCAGCGCATCGGCAAAGCCTTCGCGCTCAGCCTTGTGCTTCGAGACGGTGCAGATCATGTAAAGACCGGCTGCCTTTGCATCAGATGGAGCCGTCTTCGGATCAGGGCGGCGGTATTCTGCCATGCCCAGACGAATGCCCTTCATGCGCTGCGCCGGATCAAAATAGCTTGGCCACTCCCATGTCGCGACAGCGAGATGGATGGTGTTGTTCTGCGCAGACACACCCATCATTTCAGAGCCGCGCCAGGCGATGGGGCGCACATAGGCATCGGTCTGCTTGTTGGCTTTCAGAGTGGCTTTCTTGGCAGCGTCAATTTCAGCCGCCGAGAAGGGAATTGTCATGTCGAGGATGCGCGCTGATTCGATCAGCCGCTCGGAATGTTTGCGGCATTCGAAAATTCTGCCACCATAGGCGCGCTCGCCTTCAAACACGGCTGAACCGTAGTGCATGGCGTGGGTCAGCACATGCACCTTTGCATCACCCCAGGGAATGAGCTTGCCATCCATCCAGATGAAACCATCGCGTTTGTCAAAGGGTTGTGCAGCCATAATATCCTCCTTGGTCAAAGTCGATTTGCGCTGGTTTTGCGCAACGAACTGTGGTTTTGCAGTGTTTCGACGCACGTTCATGTCGTGCACTGGCCTTGACGCGTAACAATTGGTCTGCAATATGTCAATATCACTGACGTATTTTCAGGTTTCTGCCAACACCATGATCGATCAGTCCTCATCCCTCAAGCAAGCAGACAGCAGCAAGGCCACCCAGCCTGGTTTCGAGATGCCAGATTTCGAAATGATAGAGCTGTTCTTCTTCGCCTACCGCGATTTTGTCGGCGAGCCAGACCGTGTTCTGGAGCGCTTTGGCTTTGGCCGCGCCCATCACCGCGTTCTTCACTTTGTGAATCGCCATCCAGGGCTTACGATAGCCGCACTTCTGGATATCTTGCAGATCACGAAACAAAGTCTGGCGCGCGTGTTGAAAGACCTGATTGAAAACGGCCATGTGGAACAGCGCGCGGGTGTTGAGGACAGACGCCAGCGTTGTCTCTATCTCACGCCTGCAGGGGCAGCTCTGGCCGGTGAGCTGGCGGAGAAGCAGGGCCGCCGCATCCAGACAGCACTGGCCAACGCTCCACCCGATGCCCGCCAAACCATCCGCGCTTTCCTGATGGGCCTGATTGACCCCGCCGCGAGACGAACTGTCAGCGAAACCATTGGCCAGAAACACCTTGGCAAAGAAACGCAGGCCTGAGCCATGACAGCAGAAACAACACCCGCGACTCCCGCTGACGATGCGCACCATGTGCTGATTGTCGACGATGACAAGCGCATCCGCTCGTTGCTGTCGCAGTTCCTGCGCTCCAACGGCTACCGCGTGACCACCGCGGAAAGTGCCGCCGATGCACGCCGCAACATGGAAGGCCTGTCGTTTGATCTGATCGTGCTCGATGTGATGATGCCAGGCGAAAACGGCTTTCAGTTTGCCGAAACCCTGCGCACCCATTCCACCGTACCGATCCTGATGCTGACGGCGCTGGCTGACATCAATGACCGCATCCGTGGGTTCGAGATCGGCGTTGATGACTACCTGTCAAAGCCGTTTGACCCGCGCGAACTGCTACTGCGCATCGCCTCGATCTTGCGCCGTGTGAGCGCTCCCCCACCGGTGCCAGACAAGCCAGCGCCGGAAACGGTGTCCTTCGGCAACTTCCGCTACACCATCAGCAAGGGGGAATTGCTG
>JBOFGV010000111.1:0-46241 GCA_051649305.1 Beijerinckiaceae bacterium | reverse complement strand
CAGGAGACGGCGACGACGTGCTCTCCGGCGAACTGGGCAACGACACACTGATCGGCAGCGGCGGCAAGGATTTCATCTTTGGTGGTAACGGCAACGACTCCCTTAACGGCCAGACAGGAGATGATTCCATCGACGCAGGCGACGGCGATGATGTGCTCTCTGGCGAACTTGGCAAAGACACGCTGATTGGTGGCGGTGGCAACGATTTCATCTTTGGCGGTGATGACAACGATTTCCTCAATGGCCAGACAGGCAATGATTCACTCGAAGGCGCTGACGGTGACGACGTGCTCTCAGGCGAGCTGGGCAACGACACACTGATTGGCGGTGGTGGCCGCGACTACATGTTTGGTGGCGATGGCAGCGACACGATCATTGGTCAGGGCGGCAACGATTCCATTGATGGTGGTGACGGAAACGACCTGCTGTCTGGCGAACGTGATCGCGACACAATCTATGGCGGCGGTGGACACGACACGATTTACGGCGGCACCGGCAACGACCTGCTGATTGGTCAAACCGGCGATGACTCCATCGAAGGAGCCAGCGGCGATGATGTGCTTTCGGGCGAAATGGGCAACGACACGCTCATGGGCGGCAGCGGCAAGGACTATATGTTTGGCGGCAACGATCAGGATCTGCTCAACGGCCAGTCCGGTGACGACTCGATGGATGGTGCTGATGGCGATGACAGCATGCTTGGCGAACATGGCAACGACACCATGATTGGTGGCGGCGGCTTTGACAGCATGCTCGGTGGCGACGGCAATGACTTCGTCAATGGTCAGACCGGAAATGATAAAATCTTTGGTGAAGACGGCAACGACACGCTTTCCGGTGAACTGGGTGACGACGCGCTGAATGGCGGGGAAGGCAATGATATCCTCTTCGGTGGTGATGGCTTTGACCGGCTTCTTGGTGAGAACGGAAACGACTCACTGGACGGTGGTGATGACGGCGATTTCCTTGATGGTATGGATGGCAACGACACTGTGATTGGTGGTGGTGGCAGTGATATCTTGTTCGGAAATGCCGGGGATGACTTCCTCAATGGCCAAAGTGATAGCGACAAGATCTTTGGCGGCGATGGAAATGATGTCCTCTCGGGTGAGCTGGGCAATGATATCATGTCAGGAAGCGTAGGGGATGATTTCCTCTTTGGTGGCGACGGAAACGATCTGCTGGGCGATGAAATCGGAAACAACTTCTTCAATGGGGGCCGCGGCAACGACACCATTGGAGGTGGAGAGGGTCGCGACATCTTCAATTTTGTTCTGAGCGATCTTGACGCAGGATCAGTCGATGTTCTCAGGTTCATCAATGCCCTTGACCGCATCGAGTTTGGCGGTGGCGTTGCAATGAGCAACCTCGTGTTCACGGCGGTAGCTGGTGGCGTGACAATCACCACAACCGGGCTTGGTACCAACTGGTCTGCTCTTTTGGAAAACACGACACTGGCGCAGGTGCAAAATCAGGTTTTCATTATCTGATTAGCGTTTGAACAAAGGATTGGGCTGGAAAAGCAGGCACTTTTCCAGCCCTTTTTGTTTTGCCCGTTGCGCCGGACGATTTAATTTCCCACATACAGGCAAAACAGAACCGGTTCCGGAGTCTCCCCACCCATGCGCAACCCCTATGATGTGCTCGGCTTGCAGAAAGGTGCGAACGAGGCAGAGGTGAAAAAGGCGTTTCGCCGCGCTGCCAAACAGCATCATCCTGACCAGAACCAGAATGACCCGCGCGCGACCGAGCGCTTTGCCGAGGTCAACTCCGCCTATGAAATTCTGGGAGATACATCAAAGCGCGCGCAGTTTGACCGTGGTGAAATTGACGCTGCCGGCAAGCCACGCTTCCAAGGATTTGGCGGTGGCTTCGGGGGCGGTGGACCCGGTGGCGGTCATCCAGGATCAGCCGAGGATCTGTTCCGCCAATTCCGCAACATGGGTGGTGGCCCCGCTGGCGGGCAAGGCGGCTTTGATGGCTCTGATATCTTTGGCCGCATGTTCAATGAAACAGCGCAGCGCTCGCGTGGCCAACAGCAGCGCCCGCAGCCACAGCCCGGTGTTGATGCGCAGGTCAATCTGTCTCTGACACTGGAGGATATCGCCAGTGGCGAGCCAAAGCGCGTGCGTTTGCCTACCGGACGCGACCTTGAGGTGGCCATTCCCAAACAGGTAACTGATGGCATGACCGTGCGCCTGCGCAGCCAAGGCTATTCCTCTCCCACAGGAGGAGAGCCTGGTGATGCGATGCTGACAATCCGCATTCTGCCGCACGATCAATTCACTGTGGAAGGCAACAACCTGCGCACGCGCATCGCCGTTGCGCTGGAGGATGCCGTGCTCGGTGGTCCGGTCGTTGTGCCTACTCTTGGTGGGGGCGTTGAAATGGCCATTCCAGCCATGACCTCTGGCGGCAAGACCTTCCGCCTCAGGGGCAAGGGCATGCCCGGAAAAGACGGGAACGGTGATCTGTATGCCACGGTCGATATCATCCTGCCCGCTGAGTCTGATGCTGCCCTGACCGCCCTGATGCGCCAGCGCAAGGCCAACTCCTGAACCTGAAGTCCGTATCTATGCCCCACACTCCTGACACGCTGCTCAATGCCTTTGAAGCCATGGGCATTGCCCACACCACTGTTTCGCACGAGCCGCTTTTCACGGTTGAACAGTCAAAGCTTCTGCGTGGTGAGCTGCCCGGCGCACACACCAAAAACCTTTTCCTCAAAGACAAGAAGGGCAAGCTGTTTCTGGTGACTGCTGTTGAAAGCACGATGCTTGATCTGAAGCGCTTGCATGAGATCATCGGTGGAAGTGGACGACTTTCCTTTGGCAGTGCAGAGCAGATGATGGAGCATCTCGGCGTCACGCCCGGCTCTGTCACGGCTTTTGCCGTCATCAATGACACAGCACAGCAAGTGACGATGATCCTTGATGATCGTCTGAAGAGCTATGATCGCTTCAATGGACATCCGCTCATCAACACGATGACCACGGGCATCAGCTACCCTGATCTCATCCGGTTTCTGGAAAGCACGGGGCATGCGCCGCAGGTGCTGAAGATTGGCGAAGCGGCTACATGATTCCGAGCCGCAAGAGGTCCTGGATATGCACCAGACCAGTCGGCTTCTTCGCCTCATCAAGCACCACCAGCGACGTGATCTTGCGGCTGTTGATCACCTCCAGCGCCTCGGCAGCAAGCGCGGTCTCACCAATGGTACGTGGATTGCGGGTCATGATTGCATCAACGCTTTGGGCCGCCAGATCTGGCCCCATGTGACGGCGCAGATCGCCATCAGTGACGATGCCAGCCAGAGTGCCATCCGGGTTCGTAACAATCAGCGTGCCAAAGCCCTTGCTGCTCATGGTTGGGATGCAGGCAGCGAGAGCCATGCCGCTAGTCACAACCGGCAGCGCATCGCCGCTGTGCATGACACTGCCCACGAACATAAGCTGCGCCCCAAGCTTGCCGCCGGGATGATAGGTGCGGAAATCATCGGCAGAAAAGCCATGCGCCTCCAGCAATGCAACGGCCAACGCATCACCCATCACCATCTGCATGGTGGTTGATGTGGTGGGTGCCTGACCGTTGGGGCAAGCCTCTTCGGCTTTTGGCATGACGAGCGGGATATCCGCCTGCCGGCCCAGCGCGCTGCCTGCATTGGCCGTGATGGCAATGAGGCAAACCTTGAAGCGGCGGGAATAGGCGATGATGTCCGCCAGTTCCTTCGCCTCACCAGACCATGAAAGCGCCAGAATGACATCATCCTGCGTGACCATACCAAGATCACCATGGCTGGCTTCGGCAGGGTGTACGAAATAGGCCGGTGTCCCGGTGGAGGCGAATGTCGCCGCGATCTTGCGTCCGACATGGCCTGACTTACCCATGCCGCTGACAATGACGCGGCCTTTGGTTGCGGCAATGACAGCAACAGCTTTGGCAAACTGGAGTGCCAGTTCGCTTTCCGCCTCAGCGCCGGAAAAGGCCTGATGCAGCGCCTTGATGCCTGCGAGCTCGGTGCCGATGGTGCGCGCCGCCGAAGCATGCGCAGAGAGGGTTTTGTTGGGTGTCATGCGAAATGCGCTACCACGTCAGCGCTGGCAAAGCCAAGATAGGGTTGCGTTTGATCCACGCCTGATCAGCGGGCGGTACTGCCCAACAGCGCCTTCAGATCACAATCTGGATCGCCAGCTTGCTGCGGCGTGATGGCAAGCCCATCGCTGATCAAGCGGCGTGCGACCATGTGGTCAGCCGGGCGGTTGATGGATTCAACCACTGCCAGTCGCCCTTCATCAAAGCCAAAAACGGAATAGGCCCCACTGTCAGCATCGCCCCGCACCACCTGCTGTGTGATGATTTTGGACACACCAGCGATCTGCAGTTTCAGATCAGCCTGATCGCTCCAGAACCATGGAATGGAGCGAAAAGCCTCTGGTTTGCCCACAAGATTGCGTGCCAGGCATTTCGCCTGATCAACAGCATTCTGCACGGATTCAAGCCGCAACATATCTTTGTAAAACGGGTTGGGATGGTTGTTGTTGTCACCGATAGCTGAGATATGCGGATCGCTGCTACGCAGATGCGCATCGACAACGATGCCGTTGGAAAGAGTGAGTCCAGCTTCTCCGGCAAGTCTATCCTTGGCGAGAACACCAATGCCGACAATCGCGTAATCGGCAGCCAGCATTGTTCCGTCGCTCAGCTCAACACCGGTCACTTTGCCTGCCTTGCCATGGAAGGTCGTGACGCCGGTGTTGAAGCGAAGATCAGTGCCCAATGCCCGGTGCATCGCCTCAAAAGTGGCAGAAACCGGTGCAGACACAGCCCGCGCCATCACGCGGCTCTGCGCCTCAACAACCGTGACATTGGCACCCAGCTTGCGGGCCACAGCAGCGAACTCAAGGCCAATAAAACCAGCCCCCACCACGACGATATTTTTGCCAACTGCAACAGCAGCGCGGATCATCTCGGCGTCGTTCAGATCACGCAGGGCAAAGACATTGCCAAGATCATGACCGGGAATCGCAAGAGGTCGCGCCCTTGCGCCGGTGGCGAGGATCAGATGATCGTAGGCAACAGCCGCACCATCAGCCAGCACAACGCGGCGTTGCTGACGCTCAATACGCTCAACCTTTTGCCCCAGCACAAGCTCAAACTTGCGTTCGGCATAGAACTGCTCCGAGCGCAAAACGATGCTGTCGCTGCTGGCATCGCCTTTCAGGAAGGCCTTGGAGAGCGGTGGTCGTTGATAGGGCAAGGCAGACTGCGCATCGATCAATCGCAGCGTGCCATCATAACCTTCGTCGCGCAGGCTTGCCGCTGCCTGCACGCCCGCATGCCCTGCCCCGATGATGACGATGTTGTGCAGCGCTGTCATCGAAGCTGTTTTCTCAGCCGTTGTGCCGCTTCATGACCTCGGCCACCACAGCCTCTGGTGTGATACCGAAATGCTTGTAGAGGTCCTTGTAAGGGGCTGATGCGCCAAAGCTGCTCATGCCAATGAAGCCACCATCCGAGCCGACAATCGCGTCCCAGCCGAAGCGCACGCCGGCTTCAACCGCAACCTTGATCTTGGCCTTGCCTATGACCTTGGCGCGCACCTCTTCCGGCTGCGACAGGAACAGCTCCATGGATGGCACCGATACAACCCTGGCGGAGATGCCTTTCTCAGCCAGTTGCGCGCGGGCGGCCATGGCAAGCTCCACTTCCGAGCCAGAAGCAAAGAGCGTGGCCTGCGCCGCGCCGTTGCTGCCAGCGGCAATCTCGTAGGCGCCTGACTCCAGCCGGTTGGCGCGACTGTTTTCAAGACGCAATTGAGCAAGGTTCTGGCGCGTCAGCACAAGGATGGTGGGGCCTGATGTGCGCGACAGAGCAAGCTCCCAGGCCTCCGATGTTTCCACGGCATCACAGGGGCGGAAAATCCGCAGGTTCGGCATGGCACGAAGCGACGCCAGATGCTCCACTGGCTGGTGGGTGGGACCATCCTCGCCAAGGCCAATGGAATCGTGGGTCATGACATAGACAACGCCGGTGCCCATGAGGGCTGACAGGCGGATGGCCGGACGGCAGTAATCCGTGAAGACGAAGAACGTGCCACCGGCAGGCACGATGCCGCCGTGCAGCACCATGCCGTTCATCGCGGCTGCCATGCCGTGCTCACGGATGCCGTAATGGATATAGCGCCCCTTCCAGGATTGCGGCGTGACCGATTCAAAGCCCTTGGCCTTGGTGTTGTTGGAAGGTGTGAGGTCAGCCGAACCCGACAGCAATTCCGGCACTGCATTGAAAGCGACATCCAATGCCAGTTCCGATGCTTTACGTGTGGCAACGGTGACAGGATTGGCGACAAGTCCCTGACGCTGTGCAGCGAAGGCTTTTGCCAGACCGGTAGGCCGAACGCCCGTCATGCGGCGGGTGAACTCGTTCTGCTTGCGGGTGCTGAGCGTGGCAAAGCGCTCTTTCCAAGCGGCATGAACGCCGGCGGCGCGCTTGCCAGCTGCACGCCAGTGCTTGAGAGCTTCCGCGTTGATATCAAACGGTGTGGCTGAGAGGCCAAGCGCCGCTTTCGTGCCAGCAGTTTCCTCGGCTCCCAGTGGCTCACCGTGGGTCTTGTGTGATCCTGCTTTTTTGGGTGCACCCCAGCCAATCACCGTCTTGCAGGCAATAAGTGTGGGCTTCGAGGATTTCTGTGCAGCAATGATCGCAGCATCAATGGCCGCTTCGCTGTGGCCATCAAGGACGATGGTTTTCCAGCCAGCGGACTGGAAGCGCTTCACCTGATCTACCGAGTCCGAAATCGACAGCGCGCCATCAATGGAGATGCCGTTGTCATCCCAAAAGACAATCAGCTTCGAGAGCTTGAGGTGACCTGCCAGCGCAATCGCTTCCTGGCTGATGCCTTCCATCAGGTCGCCGTCAGAGGCGATGACATAGGTGTAGTGGTCAACCGCCTTCTTGCCGAATTCCTGCGCGAGTTTTTTCTCAGCCATGGCGAAACCAACCGAGGTGGCGATGCCCTGCCCCAGAGGGCCGGTTGTGGTTTCAACACCAGGCGTATGCCCCACTTCCGGATGACCAGCCGTGTGGGAACCACGCTGGCGGTCGCGCTTCAACTGATCGAGCGAAACACCCTCAACACCATAGAGATGCAGCAGGCTGTAGATCAGCATCGAGGCATGACCGGCTGAGAGGATGAACCTGTCGCGGTCCGGCCAGCTGGGGTTTGCTGCATCAAAATTCAGGTGCTTTGACCAGAGCACGGTTGCCACATCGGCAAGGCCCATGGGCGCGCCGGGATGGCCGGATTTGGCCTGCTCGACACCATCAATGGCAAGGCCGCGAAGGGTGTTGGCCATCAACTGGTGTTTGGCTGAATTCGTCATGGTACTCATCTCAAATAAAGGGAGGAAAATAGAAACCGGTCGCTTGACGCCTGGCCACAGGCCATACGCGCTGCCACCATGGTACGCAATTGCCCAAGATCAGCTGCAAACAGGCGAATACCATCAGCCAGCTTCTCAGTCGCCATGGCATCAGCATTGTGACCGTAACGGAAAGCGGCTTCGTTCAGTGGTGCTGGCGCTTTCTGCTTCTTGTAGGCCTTCGCATCCAGTGCCTTGGTCAATGTGCCCGTATCCTTTTGCAACTCTTCCAGCAAAGCAGGGCCGATGGTCAGGCGATCGCAACCTGCGAGCGCAGCAATCTCGCCGGTGTTGCGGAAGGATGCTCCCATTACCACCGTCTTGTAGCCGTGGGTTTTGTAATAGGCATAGATATTGCGCACAGAGAGCACACCGGGATCTGTCTCGGCTGTAAAGGTCTGGCCTGTGGCCTTGACGTGCCAGTCCAGAATGCGGCCCACGAAAGGTGAAATCAGAAACACTCCGGCTTCCGCACAGGCCACAGCCTGTGCAAAGGAAAACAGCAGGGTGAGATTGCAGTTGATGCCCTCTTTCTCCAGCTGTTCCGCCACGCGGATGCCTTCCCATGTGGCAGCCAGCTTGATGAGGATGCGCTCGCGATCGATACCACGGCGGGCATAATCCTTGACGATGGCGCGGGCCTTGGAGAGCGAGGCCTTGCGATCGAAGGAAAGGTCGGCATCCACCTCGGTGGACACGCGGCCGGGAACAACCTTCAGCAATTGCTCGCCAAAATTGACCGCAATCCGGTCACAGGCCGCTGCAATTCTTGCATCCGATGTGCCGGTTTTCTTGGAAGCCCAATGAACAGCCTCATCCACCAGATAGGCATACTCCGGTTTCTGTGCGGCTTTCAAAATGAGGGAAGGATTGGTTGTGCAGTCCTCTGGTTTGAATTGCCTGATCAGATCAATGTCGCCGGTATCGGCAACAACTTTTGACATTTTGCGTAACTGATCAAGCTTCGAGGGAGCACCCGCCATCTTTCATGTCCTTGATAGCACCGTCGCCACCAAATTACTGGCTGGCCCAGACAATGCGAGCCATCCATAAGACCTTATCCATTGGTATGACAAGGTCTGAATGCTCTGGATTGAGCGAACGCAGCTCAATCGTCTTGGCTGTCTGGCGCTTCAATTCCTTGGCCATCACCTCACCGTCCATGGTTTTGACAACCACGCGGTCATTGACACGCACGCTCTCGTTGGGGGCAACGATCAACCGGTCACCGTCACGGTAGAGCGGCAACATGGAATCTCCGGTCACCTCAAGTGCATAGGCCTGACTGTCCTGAATGCCGGGAAAGTTCACTTCGTCCCAGCCTGTACCGGCAGGATATCCGCCATCATCGAAAAAACCGCCGGCACCTGCCTGTGCATAACCGATCAAAGGCAAGGACTGCTGTGGACGCTCCTGTCCCGCTCCTGCGGAGAGCAGCGAAATGAACTCATCAACAGTTGCACCTGTTGCATCCAGCACTTTTGCGACAGATTCAGTCGATGGCCATCGCAAATGCCCCTCGGCTGTTGTCCGCTTTGACTTGTTAAATGATGTCGCATCCAGGCCGGATTTTTTGGCCAAACCCGATGCTGAATAGCCGTAACGTTGGGCAAGAGCATCAATGGCGCTCCAGACCTGATCGTGCGTTAATCGCGGCACGGTCCCCTCCCGTGAATAATACGCTTGCAATAGGACACTTATCCTCTTTTGGCAAGCGCATAGGAAAATACCGCATATTTACAGGGATAACGAGCACGTTCAAGCAACTTCCCTTGCAAGCGCAGCCGCTTTTCCGTTACCGCACACCAGCGCTTCCGGAAAACACCAATGACCCTGATTTACAAGATTAGCCCACGGGCTGCCTGGACCGAAGCAACAACAAAAGGCACCTTTACGGGAGCCCCTGTTGATCTGGCTGACGGGTACATTCATTTCTCGACCGCGACTCAGGCCCGGGAAACGGCTGCAAAGCACTTTAAGGGGCAATCGGACCTTGTGCTGGCCGCAATTGATGCAGCTTCCCTTGGCCCAGCTTTAAAATGGGAGCCTTCACGCGGTGGGGATCTCTTTCCGCATCTCTATGCCACATTGCCCATGGATGCGGTTGTGGCTGTGCATGATCTGCCGGTTGGCCCCGATGGATCGCACGTCTTTCCGGAGGATGTCCGATGATCGGAAAGTTATTCAGCGGTGCCTTTGATCTGGCGCGGCCACTGATCCACGCGCTTGATGCCGAAACAGCACATCATGCCACCGTGCAGGCGCTAAAGGTGTTGCCACTTCCGCCCGCAACGCCAGATGCAGCGTGCCTGAAAGTCAGCGCTTTCGGCCTCGATTTTCCCAATCCTGTCGGGCTTGCCGCAGGCTTTGACAAGAACGCCGAAGTGCCGGACGCCATGCTGCGTTTGGGCTTTGGCTTTGCGGAAGTGGGCGGCGTTACGCCCCTGCCCCAACCGGGCAACCCTAAACCTCGGGTCTTTCGTTTGATCGAAGATGGGGCGGTGATCAACCGTTATGGCCTGAACAGCGACGGTGGCGAGGCTGTGCGGGCAAGGCTTGCAGCGCGCAAGCGTCAGGGCATCGTGGGCGTCAATATCGGGGCCAACAAGGATTCGACGGATCGCACGGCAGATTATGTCATACTTGTGCGGGAGCTGGCCGCTGTCTGCGATTATATCAGCATCAATGTTTCCTCCCCCAATACGCCAGGACTGCGCAACCTGCAGGGGCGCGCCACATTGGATGATCTGCTGGCACGGGTTGTTGATGCGCGCGATGCGCTTGGCGGCCATCCCACGCCGCTGCTTCTGAAGATTGCGCCGGATGTCACCGAGCATGATCTTGATGATATTGTAGACGTTGCACGCACGCGCAAAATTGAAGGCATGATTGTTTCAAACACAACTGTCGCCCGGCCTTCCACGCTGAAGGATCAAAAGCAGGCGAAGGAAACCGGTGGACTGTCCGGCAAGCCGCTGTTCGAGGCTTCCACAAAGGTACTGGCGCAGGTCTACCAGCGGGCTGAAAAGCAGTTTCCGATTGTGGGCGCTGGCGGCATCGACAACGCTGAAACAGCACTGGCCAAGATTGCAGCTGGTGCAACCCTGATTCAGTTCTACTCAGCCATGGTGTTCAAGGGGCCGGGCCTTGCAAACGAGATCAAGACCGGTCTGGTTGAGGCGTGTCAGGCGGAGCGTGTTGAGAGCATCACGGCGCTTGTTGGCCGTGATGCCGGGGCTTGGGCATAGGCCGCCTCAAGCGCCCTTGTTTCTGGTGCTCAACGCCCTTGCAATCAGCCAGATCGGCACCACAACCATCGCGCCATAAAGCGCGAATTCAGCGATGTTGCTGACGGCATCCCAGCCAGTACCGATCAAGCCTTTGATCATGGCCTGAAGGCCGCGCACGAGCGAGAGCGGTGATAACCCCGCCCAGTGCAAGAGCGCTCCGACAATCACCGATATGATGACAAGCTTCAGAACAACAGTCGTTGGCTTGCCGCCAAGGAAACGGGACAGGGAATCATCGCTCATGGTGGTCTCGGTCCCGTATGATGCCCGAAGGCGCAGTGAACAGAAGTGACTCTGCTCAGCCTACGGCATGTGCGTCGCGCAGGAAAGCGGGAAGCTCATTGCGCTGGTCTTTGGCGGGCGCTGTCATTTTTGCGGCCTGCATGGCGGAGGCGACGGCAGAAATACCGATGGCACGGTAAAAACTGGTCAGTTCCTGGCGGCTGGCAATACGGGTTTGTTCAACTTTTGACGCTTTAGGCTCAATCGGCATGACTAAAAACCTGTCGGTCCCTTCTCAAGATGCTCCGCGACATGCGGATCAACTTCCAGATGAACAACAACAGCGACGGGCGCTTGGCCGAATTGCGGCGAAATGCTGTCACCAACGCTGTCAGTTCATTGAAGGGTTATTTTAGAGCAACAGCGTTAACCGCAGATTAACACTTGCGGCTTGCCAGATATGTCTTTGCTTCACTGAGCGCCCTCCAAACGCCATCCTCCGAATTACAGAAAATTACGCGCAATCTTTACACGCTGTTTACGCATCGGCCCCAGAGTGAACCAAATCGGTACAACTGCTTCGGAATCGTATTGCCCATGCCTACAACCATTCTCATTGCCGACGATGATCCTATCCAGCGTCGGCTCCTGACTGAAATGGTCAAGCGAGCCGGATATGATCCGGTTGCTGTGGACAGTGGCGAAGCCGCCATTGCGCGCATTGAGAAGGGCGAACCTTCCATTGATCTTCTGATTCTCGATCTGGTGATGCCAGACCTTGATGGCATGGGTGTGCTTGGCCGCCTGCGCGAAAAGAACATCGCCATGCCGGTGATTGTGCAGACAGCCCACGGCTCTATCGAAACAGTCATCTCGGCCATGCGGGCCGGTGCAGCTGACTTCGTCGTGAAGCCGGTGGGCGCCGAGCGCCTGCAGATTTCTATGAAGAATGCGCTCAGGGTTGATGCGCTCGAAGGCGAGTTGCGGCGGGTCAACCGGCGTGTTGCCAATGCGCTGACCTTCAAGGATCTTGTCACGCGCAGCGAGGACATGGAGCGCGTGATCCGCCTTGGCGAACGGGCTGCGAAGTCTGCCATACCGGTTTTGCTTGAGGGTGAATCAGGCGTTGGTAAAGAGGTCATCGCACGCGCCATACAGGGCAGCAGTGATCGGCGCGGCCGGTCTTTCGTCACCGTAAATTGCGGGGCCATTCCTTCCAATCTGGTGGAAAGTATCCTCTTTGGCCACGAGAAGGGCTCGTTTACCGGCGCGATGGATCGCCACATTGGTAAGTTTGTGGAAGCCAGCGGCGGCACGCTCTTCCTTGATGAAATCGGCGAGTTGCCGCTTGATGCGCAGGTCAAACTGCTCCGTGCTATTCAGGAAGGCGAGGTTGATCCTGTCGGTGGCAAGAAATCCGTGAAGGTTGATATCCGGATTGTTTCAGCCACCAACCAGAACCTGATTGAGCTGGTGAAACAGGGCCGCTTCCGCGAAGACCTCTACTACCGCCTCAACGTATTCCCGATCTCGATTCCGCCGCTGCGCAACCGCCGGGACGATATCCCTGATCTCGCCCGCCGCTTTCTCGCTCGCTTTGCTGCCGAGGAAGGCCGCCCTATCCGCGCCATTTCATCAGAAGCCATGGCATTGATCTGCCGCTACGATTGGCCGGGCAATGTGCGCCAGTTGGAAAACGCCATGTTCCGCGCTGTTGTGCTGAGCGATGGTGATGAACTGACCGTCGCAGAGTTTCCGCAAATCGCCACCCATGTCGAAGGCTTTGATGTCCGCATCCCCAGCCTGCCCTTGTTGACACCGGGCCAGCCGATGCAAACCCGCACAGTCCGCGAAATCGTGCAGGTGCCAGTCTCTGACCCCAACGCCATCAAGATGGTCGATGAAACAGGCGACATGCGCAAGCTGGATGACATCGAGCGCGAAGCTATTAAATTTGCCATCGCCCACTATCGCGGTCAGATGTCGAAGGTGGCGCGCAAGCTCTCCATCGGTCGCTCGACGCTTTACCGCAAGCTGAAAGATCTTGGTCTTGATGAGGGCCTGATGGAAGAGGGCGACGGTGCTGGCTGGATTGGCGACGATCAGGCTGCCTGATAATCCCTCTTCACGCCCGATATCATTCATTCTATGCAGGCGTCAGCGGCAGTTGATTTGCCTGTGATTCAACCGGGGGTATCCAGTGATCCGGCGTGGTTGCCTTGTTGTTGGAAGCCTCTTGGGCGCCGTGATGCTGCATGGGTTTCATGCATCTCCTGCTGGCGCTTCTGAAGAACCAACCGTTCTCTCCTGCAACACCATTCAAGACTCAGGATTACTGCGTCAGGTTTGTGAGCACAGGCCTGTTTCAGAAGTCCTTAAACTGGAATTGCCTGCACCGCCGCCTGCAGTTGAAACGGGCGGATTGTCCGGATTTGCACCGCAAGTGCCGCTGCCGGAAGGCCCACCAGACGTCATCGTTATTGCGCCGGAAACAGCCATACCCGACAAGCTGGAAACAGCCTCCATCGTACCGCCATCTCTACCTGATGTGCGCTTGCCTGAGCCTGAGCTTCCTCCGTTGGCTGTCATTACGCCGGAAAAGACAGCCCCACAAAAAGAAGCCATTGCAGCCATTCCTTCGGATATCCTGAAAAAGGCCATTGCCCAGCTGAAGCCGCAAGGCCGGTTGTCCGAAAAAGAGCGCGACGGCCTTGAGCGTTTTTATGAGGCACGTCAGTTCTCACCAGTCTGGATCAGCAACGGGGCGTGGACCGAACAAGCCAAAGCCATCCGTGCCCGTCTGGCACTGGCCGCAGAAGATGGTCTTGACCCGGCAAGATACAGAAGCGTTTCTGCTTTCGTAGCGGCAGGAGAGCCCCAATGGGCCGCACTGGCCGCAGCTGAGCTGCAACTCTCGGAAGCGGTTCTGCGCTATGCACGCGATGCTTCCACGGGGCAGATTCTGCCTTCAAGGGTGCATGCGTTTATCATACCAAGACTGGTGTTTCCGCTGTCCGAGGATGTTCTCGCAAAGGTTCATAGCGCAGCCAATGCTGGTGAAGCACTGCATGCTTACAATCCGCCCCATCCAGGCTATGCAGCCTTGCGTCGCAAACTCGCTGAATTGCGCGTGGACAGAAGTGTTCCTGTTGGCGAGCATATCCCTGATGGACCGGCACTTCGTCTGGGCATGCGCGATCCCCGCGTTCCGCTGATCCGCGCCAGACTGGGCCTTGGCTATGAAGCAGGACCGATTTACGATCGCTCGGTTTCCATAAGGGTCGCAGGCCTGCAAAAGACTGCTGGACTGCCAGTTACGGGCGCATTCACATCGCAGACACGCCGCGCGCTGATCGGAGAATTGCCATCAGCAGACGAGGCAGAAATCATCGCCAATATGGAACGCTGGCGCTGGCTGCCGCGCGAACTTGGCACCGACCATATCTTCGTCAATGTGCCTGCATTGGCGCTTGAGATGAAGAAGGCGGATAAAGTGGTGCACACCGCGCGCATTATCATCGGCAAGGATGATACGCAGACGCCAGTTTTTTCAGACATGATGGACCATATCGTCGTAAACCCATCCTGGTTCGTGCCACCTTCCGTACTGAAGAAAGATCCGCGTTATCTTGATCCGGCATGGACCGAGGCGCGCGGCTATACCCTGCGCAAGCGCGGCGATGTTGTCACTGTGCGTGTGCCGCCGGGCGCATCAAACGCTCTGGGCAATGTGAAATTCATGTTCCCAAACGAGCACGCAGTTTACCTGCACGACACACCAACACGCCACCTCTTCAATGCCCGCAACAGGATGCTGTCCAACGGCTGCGTGCGTGTGGAGCATCCGTTCAAGCTGGCTGCCGCCATTTTTGAAAACGAGGGCTGGACCGAGGAGCGCTTCAAGAAACAGATTGGCGGCGACGAGCGCATGATGAAGCTCGCCAAAAAACTGCCGATCCACATCGCCTACTTCACGATGACGGTGGACAGCGGCGGAGAGCTTGTGCGGCATACCGATTTTTACGGCCACAGCAGCAGGTTGCGCCAACTGCTTGGGCTTTTGTGAGCCGGCTTGTCGTGAAAACGCCATGTTTCGGGCAGACTGGGGCCAAGCCAAGTAAGAACTGCCAGATCAGAACGGCCGGAAGCGAACGAAAAACTTTAAAAAGTTTAGCAAAATGCTTACGGTTAAGCGACGGTTAAGGCAGATACGTGATATTGCACTCCAAACAAGCACCGGCGTCGAAGCAAGAAGCTGACTACTAGGACCAGATTTTGCAGGATCGTGTACCAAGTCTCCGCAACAAGCGGCTCCCGGCGATGCTTCGGGCGCTTTTGCTTGGCTTGACGGGTGCAGCAGTTGTCATCACCGGCGTTACCCCTACACAGGATGCTGTGGCCAATGGTGGTACGCGCTCGCTGACCATCTACCACGCTCACACCAAAGAGCAGGAAACCATCACCTACAAGAGCTATGGCTCGTTCAGCAGCGCTGGTTTGCAGAAGCTGAACTGGATGCTGCGGGACTGGCGTCAGGATGAAGCGACGCGGATGGACCCGCATCTGTTTGATATCCTGTGGGAAGTTTACCGTGCCTCCGGCTCCAGCGCGCCGATCCATGTGGTTTCGGCCTACCGCTCACCGGGCACAAACGCCATGCTGCGTCGCCGCTCGCGCGGTGTCGCCAAGAACAGCCAGCACATGACCGGCAAGGCCGTTGATTTCAACTTCCCTGATGTGAACATGTCGAGGGTTCGTGATATCGGACTGCGCCTTCAAAACGGCGGCGTTGGATACTATCCAAGGGCCAACAACCCATGGGTCCACCTTGATACCGGCGGCGTTCGTCACTGGCCAAAAGTAACGCGTGATCATCTCGTTCGCCTGTTCCCCAATGAGCAGACCGTTCACATCCCTAGTGACGGCAGGCCGCTTGCAGGCTTCGAAACAGCACGCGCTACCATCGAATCGCGTGGTGGTTCCGTCTCATCCGGCTACATCGACATTGCCGAGGGACGCGCGACAGGCAAAACACTGTTCCAGATTCTGTTTGGTGGCGGCGAAGGTGACGATGAGGATGTGGGCGCCAAACGTGGCGGCAAGCGCGGCACTGCTGTAGCCTCCCGTCAGCGCAACCAGCAGGTAGCAGCAGTCGCACCGTCCGAAAGCTCGGAAGGCTCCACCCTCGCCTTCTTCACACAGAACAATGCCACAACCTCCACTGCAGCACGAACAGACGTTCCAGCAGCCATCCGATCCAGACCAACACGGCCAACACCTGTGCAGGAGCCGGAAGTCAAGGCGGCACCACCCGAAACGAAGCGTGAAGAACCAAAACGCGAGGAAGAAGCGAAGCAGGTTGAAGTTGCGGCGCTTGCGCCAAAGGCCATACCTGCACCGGCTTTCCCCAAAGCTGAGGCTACCAAAGCCGATGACGAGGAAGACGGCAAGCGCGTGAATATTCCGCTGCCTCCGCGTCGCCCGGCCAACCTTGTTCCGGCAGGCCCTGTGCTTGTCAGCATTCCACTGCCGCCACGGCGTCCCGCTGTCATGCTGGCTGCGGCTGAGGAGACAGAGAAGCCTGAAGCTACCGTGGAAACACAACCGGCAAAACCTGTTCAGGTTGCGGCACTTGGCAAGGCTGTCAATATCCCGCTTCCACCACAGCGCCCTGCCCAGCTTGCGAGCCTGGCGGCTGTTGGCCTTCGCACGCAGGGTGCTGCTCCTGCTGCAACAGTAACAGCTTATGCGCCAGCACCTGCTGCTCCGGCGGCTGCCGCTGCAGCACGCATTGTTCCTGCTGCTCCCGTTCAGGCTGCACCTGCACAAAGCTCTCCTGCACACAGCTCTCCTGCACAGACAGCCTCCGTCGCTCCAGCTGCCGTCGATCGCAAGGGTATGAACAGCCTCGTATCCCAGATTTCTGCAGCCAGCAGCACAGAGCGTGGCAACCGTGTTGCGCCAACCAGCGTGACAGCACTGACAGGCTTGAAAACTGTCAGCGGCAAGTTTGAAACCGCAACGCCTGAGAAAACAGAAGCCAAGGGCTTTTCCGGCTCTGTCATCCGGCCAATGGGCGGCAGCTTCAAGCGCGAGAACTGATCAGTCCTCTCCAAAACCTCCGGTTTGCCCGAATTGCCTGTGAGCCATGCTGACTCCGCAATTGCGAAGCCAGTGTTATGTCTCTAATGGCTCTTGCATCGTCGAAGCTTGCTTCCACAAAAGCCTTGCAAGGAATCGCCATGAAAGCCCGTGTTACCGTCACCCTTAAAAACGGCGTGCTTGATCCTCAGGGAAAAGCCATCGAAGGTGCGTTGCGGTCTCTGGGTGTCGAGGGCGTTGCGGCTGTGCGACAGGGCAAGGTGTTTGACATCGAGCTGGCTGCGGGCGTGGACACCGCCAAGGCGGAAGCCGCTCTCAAGCAGGCCTGCGAGAAGTTGCTGGCCAACACCGTGGTTGAAAATTACCGCGTCGAGATTGCCTGATCATGCGGTTTTCTTTTGCTCATCTCGCGGTCTGTTTTGTGGCCGTCACGCTTGCCGCTTGTAGTGGTGGAACACAGATCGCGCCTGGCGTTGTTGCTGTTACCAATCCAGATCAGCCAGTTGCGCCAGGCACAATCAAGTTCACGCTGACCAACCCTGACAAGGAAAAATGGACTGCCCGTATCCGGCAGGGCGCACCTGATGGTTCTGTGCGCTATGGTTTCACCTGTGCAGTGCTCGCCTGCCCGGAGCCAGCCGAAGTGATTGTCACGAACCGGCGTTCGCCAACAGCAAGGCCCGACCCAAAGGCATTGGAAAAGCTGGCCAAGGAAAGCATTCCAAAGCTGACACAGGCGCGCAATCTGGAACTGCAAGTTCGCACAGACAACAAAGGCAAAGCTGAAACACTCTCCAGCAACGTGGTGAAGGTCAATGACTATCCAGCCATTCTGACCGAGACCAAAGTGACGATCAATAACAGCTCGCGCTACACGGCTGCGGCAACAGTGTTCGCAGGCCGTGTCCTGGTCAACATCAGTGCAAATGCCGGCAACAGAGCCACGGCGAAACAGGCTGTCGAGGAATTTTCCCGCTCGTTCAAGGTTGAGGAGGGGCCCGCGCTTTAAGCGCCGGGTCATCGCACAATGCATGCAGCTGTCATCACATTCCCCGGATCAAACCGCGATACGGACATTGCGCGTGCCCTCCGCCAGGCGGGCGTCAAGGTGACCATGGCCTGGCATCAGGATCAGGCTTTGCCAGCTGGCACTGATCTTGCGGTTCTGCCCGGTGGTTTCAGCTATGGCGACTACCTACGCTGTGGTGCCATTGCCTCGCGTGCACCCATCATGGACGCCGTGAGAAAGCACGCAGCAGATGGCGGCTATGTGCTGGGTGTCTGCAACGGTTTCCAGATTGCCTGCGAGGCTGGCTTGCTGCCCGGTGTGCTGATGCGCAACGCGGCTCTTCGCTTTGTCTGCCGCATGCAGCACCTCAGGGTTGAGCGCAACGATACGGCGTTCACGCGGGCCTACAAAGCTTCGCAGGTTATCGAGGTGTGCATTGCGCATGGCGAAGGCAACTATGTCTGCGATGCCGAAACGCAAAAGCGCATCGAAGGCGAGGGTCTTGTGGCTTTCCGCTACTGCGATGCCAATGGCGTTGTGGGTGGCAAGGCCAACCCCAACGGGGCAACAGGTGATATGGCGGGAATCTATTCTGCCAACCGCAGGGTGCTGGGCTTGATGCCGCATCCGGAAAATCTGATTGATGCGGCAACAGGCGGAACAGACGGTCTTGGCCTTTTCCAGAGCCTTGCGCAGTTTGGTCTGAAAGCAGCTTAATTCTGTTTTGCTTTTGCCGCTCTCCCCAGAGCAACAAAGGTTTCTTGCGGAGTCGAAGGCGATTGCCATCCCGCAGCACGAAGCTTTGACGCATCCACTTTCAACCCACCGGTCATCCGCCTGAAAGCATCGCCTTTGCCAAGCAGCTTGCAGGGCAAAGCCAGCAATGTCTCCGGAACAGAGATCACGGTGGCAGAGCGCCCCAGACCCTCGCGCATCCACATCAGCATCGACGATAGGTCTGGATGCGGCTCATCCGCCAGCACGAAGGTCTGGCCCTTGAGCGCATCACTCTCCAGCGCAAGAAGAATGGCGGCCACAACACCATCGAGGCTCACCATGGCTTGTGGCTGTGTGAAAGCACCAAACGGCAAGGGAAACGGCGTGTTGGCTACACGCAGCATCGTCGCGAGATTGCCTTTGGCTGCGGGCCCGACGACGAGCGCAGGCCGCAGAATGACGGCTGATGCAAACACCTGCCTGATCAGCTTTTCCGCCTCGAGCTTGCTCTGCCCATAGGCTTCCGTCGGCTTTTCAGGCGATTGCTCGTTCTGCACATCGGCACTCATTGGGCCGACCTGAGCACGGATGGACGACAGAAAGACAAACCGCTCAACACCCACCTTTTTAGCCGCAACAGCCAAAGTGTGTGCCGCGTCCCGGTTGATGGCAGCATACATTGTTTCGGAAACAGACGGACCGATATGCGCAATGGCCGCGCAATGAACAACAGCATCGACACCGACAAGAAGTGGCTGCCAATCCTCCGTTGACATCTCTTCCAAAGGGAATGTGGCTACTGTTTCGCAACCGGTCAGAGCCGCGTGGACGCGTGCAGGGTTGCGCACCGGCAAAACAACGGCATGCCCTCTGCTCGCGAGCGCTTTGGCAACAGCACTGCCAACAAAGCCTGAGCCGCCTGTGACAAGCACCTTCACTGGCGCACCCCTGCCTTGTGAAAGGCCATGATGACAGCGGCAACCAATGCTGCTGCAAACAACACACAAGACGCCTGAACAGCCAGAGACTTGCCCAGCGAGAACCATGCAACAATGGCGAGCACGGTATTGAGCGCCAGAACCACACCACTCACCGTGTTGTGCGAATGACCCGCATCAACTGCGTTTTGATAGGCATGCTGACGGTGCGCTTCCCAGACAGGTTCACGCCGCAGCAAACGACGCAGAAGCGTGAATGTCGCATCGGTGAAATGATAAAGCGGGAGAATGATCGCCGCCGCCATGCCGCCGTGGGCAGCGACATCAAATACCAGTGCGCCACCAATAAGGCCGATGGGCAGGCTGCCAACATCCCCCAGAAACAGGCGCGCGGGATGCCAGTTGAAAACAATAAACCCTATCAAGGCGCCAGCAAAGCACATCGCCACTGTTGCACCGCCAGCACTGGCATAGCTTTGCTGCGAGAACAGAAAGACTGCAGCTGACATCGGCAGAAAAGCGGCAATCGTGATGCCATCGATTCCATCCATGAAGTTGGTCAGATTTACAAACCAAACGCCCGCAACAACGAGCAGGGTTCGCTCCACGAGAAGCGGCATCCACTCCGGAAACAGCCGCCAGCTGAGAGGCGCAAGCATGATGAACAGTGCCACTGCCGCAAATTGCGCTCCCAGTCTTGGAACAACTGGCAGGCCTTTCACATCATCCACTGCGCCTACGATAGCCAGCAGACAGGCTGATACCACCAAAGCGAGAAGATGGTCTGGCATAGGACCAACCGAAAAAAGCATCGCACAGATCAATGTGGCAGCAACAACAGGAGCGCCGCCCCCCTGCGGCACGGGTGTCTTGTGGCTGGAGCGCGCGTTGGGCCGCGCCATGGCATAGGCGCGAAAAAGCGGCTGCCCCAAAACCAGCAAGAGCACCGAAAGCAACAAGGGGACAAGCACTTTTGACCCAAAAACAAAACAGGCTGCACCAGCCGCAGTTGCGGCGGCGATCGCTGCATAGACTGTTCTGTTGGTTATTTTGTCAGGCAACGACACCGGGGCATGCACTCATAGTCGGAGGAAGGTTGGCGCGAGACATAGGCTTTGCTGCAAGGCATTGCAAAAAAATTCAATCAATTTAGGAGTTGGCAAATCCTCTTTGCGGTTTTCACCGTAATAGAGCTGTTACACGCCTGTGGAGTGTTCTTTCAGTATGCGCCGGATTGATTCACAGTCACTTGATCGCACGCTCACACTGGTTGTGAACGGTGCCAGTGGCTGCGCTGTGATGCCGCGTCCTTCGCGTCTCAATGCCCTTTTTGATGATCTGGGACGCGATAATCCCCTGCGTAATCCTGCAGAAACGATGGATCTGATATGGGCCATCTGGATTGACCACAAGGATACATCGGCGGCCAACCGCATGAATGTGGCGCTTGAGGCCATTGCTGCAGGTGCAACAGATCTGGCAAAGCCCATTCTTGATGAACTGGTCGAGAGTTATCCTGACTGGGCAGAGGCCTGGAACAAAAGAGCCACAGTCGCTTTTATTGATAAACGGGACGATGAAAGCATCACTGATATCGCACGTACGCTGGAACTGGAACCACGGCACTTCGGGGCTATTCTGGGGTTTGCGCAGATTTGCCTCAGGCATGGACGCAATCTTGAAGCCAAGGCCGCTTTTGAAATGGCGCTGCGTCTCAATCCGCACATGGATGAATTGCGCGAAGTCATTGAGGAACTGACTCCAGCCAAAAGAGCGCTTCAGTAAGTGCCCGCAAACTGCGCAGGCTCACTGATTGTGTTGCATAGCGCTGTCGTTTCGTTTTAGCGTTTCATCATGCCTTTGATTGTTATCGGTGTTGTTCTCCTGCTGGTCCTGATTTTTGTGCCGTCCTGGTGGATCAGGCATGTGCTGAAACAGCATCAGGTGGAGCGCGATGATTTGCAGGGATCAGGCGCAGACATCGCCAGACACTTGCTGGATCAGGCGGACCTGGCCCACATCAAGGTTGAAGAGACGGATCAGGGTGATCACTACGATCCCTCCGAGGGCGTTATCCGCCTGTCGAAGGAGCACCACGACGGGCGCTCCATTGCAGCGCTTGCCGTTGCTACGCATGAGGTGAGCCATGCGCTGCAACATGCCCACGGAGACCGGATGTTTGCGCTGCGCCAGCGCATCGCGCCTTCGGTGATCTGGTTTGAGCGTGCTGCACAGATCATGTTTTTCCTCATTCCCCTGCTGGGCGCTGTCGCGCGCTCGCCGGTGATTGCGGCAATACAGGTGGTCATGGTTGTTGCCCTGCTCGGGTGCCGACTTGTCATGCATATCGTGACTTTGCCTGTGGAACTCGATGCCTCCTTTGGTCGGGCGCTGCCAATCCTGCAGGCCGGGCGGTTTATCCCAGACGACGACATGCCTGCTGCGCGCAAGGTGCTGCGGGCAGCAGCCCTCACCTATGTGGCGGCCGCTTTGGTCTCATTGATTGATATCACGCGGCTGATCCGTATTTTGCGATAACAGCTATGGCTTGGCACAATAATCTCGCGTAAAAGCAGCTAAGCTGGCAACGGCGCAATTTGCAACGGTACAAACACGCATGTCTTTTATCCATCTCTATGGCCGCGTCCTCAAACAGCTCGGTCCGGAACTGAAGCTCGGCATTCTCCTTACATGCGCCAACGTTCTTCTGGCTGTTGCGGCCTTTGCAGAGCCTGTTCTCTTCGGCAACATCATCAATGTGCTGTCGGCACAGCGCACGCCAGGACAGACTGTTTCCTTCAGTGAAGTCTCGACACTAATCTTCTTCTGGATCGTGTTTGGTATTTTCACGATTGCTGCCGGCGTGCTGGTTGCGCTGCATTCTGACCGGCTTTCACACCGGCGGCGTCTTGCCGTTATGGCCAATTACTTCGAACATGTGCTGACATTGCCGGTCGCCTTCCACACGCAGACGCACTCCGGTCGTGTGCTGAAAGTCATGCTTGAAGGTTCCAACGGCATGGCCTGGCTTTGGCTCGGCTTTTTCCGCACGCATTGCGCGGCCCTTGTAGCGCTTATTCTGCTGTTGCCGTTCACGGTCTTCCTGAACTGGCGGTTGGCCATGCTGCTGATCGTGCTCGTCGTCATCTTTGCTGTTTTGCTCTGGTATATCATGCACAAGACCGAGCATCTGCAAGGGTCTGTGGAGGGCTATCATTCCAACCTTGCGGAACACACCTCAGATGCGCTTGGCAACATACCTGTCATCCAGTCCTTCACCCGCATCAAGGCCGAAACTGAGGCGCTCAAGGGCGTGATCCACCAATTGCTGGCAGCACAGATTCCCGTGCTGTCATGGTGGGCGCTGGCGTCAGTCGCCACACGCACGTCAGCCACACTGACAGTCACGCTGATCCTGCTTTACGGCACCTATCTGCATATCAACGGTCTGGCCACCATCGGTGAAATCGTGACCTTCATGGGCTTTGCAACCATGCTGATCGGCAAGCTTGAAGAGGCCGTGGGCTTCGTCAACTCGCTGTTGATGCAGGCGCCGAAGATGAAAGAGTTCTTTGATATCACGGACACCCTGCCCGCCGTGCGCGACAAGCCAAACGCTATCGAGGCACCACGCTTCCAGGGCCGCATCCAGTTTGACAATGTGTCGTTTTCCTACGACGGCAAAAAGACCGCCGTGAAGGACGTCTATATCACGGTTGAGCCGGGTGAGACGGTTGCACTGGTGGGTGCCACAGGTTCTGGCAAGTCCACGACGCTTGGCCTGCTGCACAGGGCATTTGATCCGCAATCCGGCGCTATCCTGATCGACGGTGTTGATATCCGTGACTACACAGTTGGATCGCTGCGCCATAACATTGGCGTCGTTTTTCAGGAGCCCATGCTGTTTGCGCGTTCGATTGAGGAAAACCTCAAGATCGGCAAGCCAGATGCTACGGACGAAGAAATCGCAACCGCGATTGAGCGTGCGCAGGCCACCGACTTCATTTCAAGACAGTCCGATGGTCTGATGACGATTGTTGGCGAAAGAGGCCGCTCTCTCTCTGGTGGCGAACGCCAGCGTCTTTCGATTGCACGCGCTATTCTCAAAGATCCACCCATCATGATTCTGGACGAGGCAACCTCTGCTCTGGATGCCACTACCGAGCAGAAGCTGCAAAAAGCCCTTGATGAAGTGCGCATTGGCCGCACCACATTCATCATCGCGCACAGGCTTGCCACGATCCGGAATGCAGATCGCATTCTTGTGTTCGATCAAGGCAAAATCATGGAATACGGCGACTTCGACAGCCTCGTAAAAGAGGGGGGCAAGTTTGCCGCTCTGGCGCGCGCGCAGTTCATGGCAGGCGCAGAGGATGCCAAGGCCATCAAGAAATCTGCGGCCAAACAGGTGAAGCCGACTGCCAAGGCTGCTGCGTCAGCGCGCCAGACCGCTGGCAAAAAGGCTTCGGCCAACAGGAATTCCAAAACCTGACGCAATCAAAACTATATCCGGTCTCTTAGCGGTTCATTCACCAATCTCGTTTAGGTTTGAGAAGTGATTGTGATTGTGGAGTTTCCGATGGCCCGCCGCTTTATCCCTGCACTGTCTGCCGCTGCTGGACTGGCCTTCGCCGTCCTGACTGGAATGGCGACCGGCGCTTCTGCCAGTGAAACCATAACCCTGATGCTGGATCGCGCCACCGTTATCCGCGCACCTGAGAAAACCAGCATGGTAGTCATTGGCAACCCGGCCATTGCTGACGTAGCGGTTCAAAAGAACGGCGTGATGGTGCTCACAGGCAAGAGCTACGGCGAAACCAACCTTCTGGCATTGGATGACCAGGGCAAGCTGGTTTCTGAAAGCTGGTTGCGCGTTCAGGCGCTCAACCGCAACAGTGTGGTTGTCTACCGGGCAGGTGAGGCGGAAACCTACTCATGCACGCCACAATGTCAGCCTACCGTTGCGCTGGGTGACTCTGACAAGCATTTCGGCAAGGCGGGAGCACAGCTTGGCTCGCGCAATGGGCTTGCTGCTGGCAACCAGCCAAACGCAGGCCGCTGATACTCTTTGGTTTCCAATCGATCACCAGAGTCACGCGCACAGCAAGCCTCTGTTAATCATCAATACTCTTTTACACATTAGCCAATGAACCAACATATCCTGAAAGGGATAGTGTAAGGTTTTGCGGTTATCCTGAGCACTCTGAATGGAGCATCAGGATGATAATGGGTAACTGCAGCAAGAGTGATGGCCTTTTCCGGTCCAGACTCATCAAGCGTTTCCGCAAACAGGAAGACGGTGCAGCAGCCGTTGAGTTTGCGATGATTGCGCTGCCGTTTTTCGCGCTGATCTTCGCCATCTTTGAGCTGGCTATTTTCTTTTTTGCCAGCCGTTACATTGAAGATGGCCTATTTAATGCCAGCCGTAAGGTTCTTACGCAGCGTTTGCCTGCAGGAAACGTCTGCACTGAATTCAAGAAAGAACTGGCTACCAATTTTACCCAGTGGCTTGACCCAACCAAAATTGTCATCACTGCCAAGCCACTAAGCTCGTTCAGCGGAACTGAAGCAGCCGCCGACTTTGGTTCAGGTAGTTGCTCGTTTGGTGCTCCGGGCTCTGTCGTTGTGCTTAGCGTAACGTATCCCTATCCGTTTAATGGTTTCCGCTTCTCATCGGGTTCAGCCGCTATTGGGCGGAATATGCCATTGTATGCCAGCACCGCATTCCGCGTTGAACAGTAATCAGGAGTGATGCTGATGAAAACTCTTTCAATCAAATCAATCTGCAATGCATTTGGCGCTGTCAGGAAGTTCCGTGAGGCGCAGTCCGGCGTTGCCATGATCGAGTTTGCTCTGATCTTGCCAATCATGATCGGGCTTTACTTCATGCTGAATGAGACAACCAATGGAATGCGCGCGGCGCGCAAAGTAACCATGGTTGCCCGCGTTATGGCCGACCTTTCCTCGCGTCCGCCTGATATTACAGACGCACTCAGAAATGATATCTTCAATTCAGCAAAGCCAATCCTGTCACCATACGAGCCTTCGCTCGCCGGCTATCGCATCTCAAGCATCCGCTTTGATGGTGCCGGAAAGGGTTATGTGGACTGGAGCGAAGTCAGCGGCACTGGATTTTCTGCGCACGTTCGCTGCACACCAGCGCAGCCTTCTACACCGCCCAAAACGCCGATTTCCGTTCCTGCAGGCCTGAAAGTCGCCAACACATCGGTGATCCTGGCTGAGGTGAAGTTCAAATACAAACCTATCCTCGGTGTCACCATCACCGGAACAATCGATCTGAACGATCTGCTCTACATGCGTCCCCGCTCGAGTGACTTCGTCACGCGCAACGGCCTGAACCCGCCGATGTGCACCGGATGATTCAGCTTTCTCTTGTCATGACCGTGTGTGCCCAAGCATAAGGGCGACACGCTCATTTTGGGAGAACAGCTGATGACGATCAAAGCCGAACCCACGCGAGTGGTTTTTGATATCGGCAATGTTCTGCTCTGTTGGGACCCTCGCCTGCTCTATCGTAAGATTTTCCCCACCGAAGAGCAGGTCGAAGACTTTTTGAGAAGAGTCCTGCCACCGGAGTGGAACCTTGAACAGGATAGAGGGCGAAGCTGGGCTGAGGCGGAAGCTGAGAAGATAGCCTTGTTTCCTGAATATGCAGATGCCATCCGCGCTTTCCGTGCACGTTGGCACGAGACGATTCCTGGTGATATTCCTGAAACAGTCTCTATCCTGAAGGCCTTGAAAGCAGCCGGTGTCCCTCTCTATGCGATCACGAATTTTGCAAGTGATACGTTTAGGGAAGCGCAAAAGCGGTTTCCCTATCTCGGCGACAGCTTCATCGATATCGTGATTTCCGGCGATGAAAAGCTGCTCAAGCCTGATCCAACGATCTATCAGGTTTTGCTGAAGCGCCAGCAACTTGAAGCTTCAGACTGCGTTTTCATCGACGATAGCAAGGCCAATGTTGCGGCCGCAGCAGCGCTTGGCTTTCACGCCCTTGTCTTTACATCACCAGCACAGTTTGGCGCGGATTTGAGGCGACTGGGCTTTGATATCCCGGTCGCCCTCTCTTGATCACGCCGATTTGGCGAAAAGCTCGCGACCAATCAGCATGCGGCGGATTTCGCTTGTGCCTGCGCCAATCTCGTAAAGCTTGGCATCGCGCAGCAAACGCCCGGTAGGGTATTCATTGATGTAGCCATTGCCGCCCAGCAGCTGGATGGCATCGAGCGCCATTTGCGTAGCCTTCTCGGCCGCAATCAGAATGGCTCCAGCCGCGTCCTCGCGCGTTGTCTCACCCCGGTCACAGGCCTTGGCCACAGCATAGACATAGGCCTTGCAGGAATTCATGTTCACATACATGTCCGCCACCTTGCCCTGTACCAGCTGGAACTCGCCGATGGCCTTTCCGAACTGCTTGCGATCGTGGATGTAGGGCAGCACAATGTCCATGCAGGCCTGCATGATGCCGAGTGAACCGGCAGCCAGCACGGCGCGCTCATAGTCGAGACCTGACATCAGCACATTCACGCCCTTGCCAAGATCAGCCATGACGTTTTCTTCCGGCACTTCGCAATCCTGAAACACCAGTTCGCCGGTTTCGGAGCCGCGCATGCCCATCTTGTCGAGCTTCTGGGCAATGGAAAAACCCTTGAAGCCCTTCTCGATAATGAAGGCAGTGATGCCGCGCGGACCAGCATTGATGTCTGTCTTGGCGTAGACAATCAGTGTTTCAGCTGATGGCCCATTGGTGATCCACATCTTGGAGCCGTTGAGAATGTAGCGGTCGCCCTTCTTCTCGGCCCGCAGTTTCATTGACACGACATCGGAACCGGCGCCAGTTTCAGACATGGCCAGCGCGCCCAGATGCTCGCCAGAAACCAGCTTGCCGAGATAGCGCTTCTTCTGCTCTGGCGTGCCCCAGCGGCGCAGCTGGTTGACGCAAAGATTGGAGTGAGCACCATAGGAAAGACCTACGGACGCCGATGCGCGGGAGATTTCTTCCATCGCCACGCAGTGCTCGAGATAGCCAAGGCCTGCCCCACCCCACTCTTCCTCAACCGTGATGCCATGCAGGCCAAGTGCGCCCATCTCCGGCCAAAGATGCCGCGGAAACCAGTCTTCCTTGTCGATTTTTTCGGCAAGAGGCGCGATCTTGTCCTGGGCAAAGCCTGAAACCGTGTCGCGGATGGCGTCCGCAGTTTCGCCGAGATCAAAATTGAACCCACGAGGTGCATTGGCGATCATGGTCTTCTCCCTGTTTTCGGATCAAGATATAGCAGCAATGCTGACCTATTTCAATTGAGCCGAATATCCCTGAACAGCGTATCTATGGACAAGGAATAGAATGTGAGAGCATGACATGGCAATGGATATGAACAGCGCAGACAAAGCCAACAGTTTTCCCTGGCCACCCGTGCTCTATGTGCTGGCCCTGGTTTGCCCATGGCTGATGGAAAAAGCCATTCCGCTCACAAGAGCTGCCGGTGCAACGACCGCTGACCGTATCTCTGGAGATATCGAAGTCGGGCTCGGCTGGGCACTGATCGCAACAGGCATCACAGTGGCCTATCTCGCCATCCGCAGCTTTTCAGGTGTAGGCACGCCTGTGAACCCAACGGCCAAGGCCGAGAAGCTGGTTACTTTTGGACTCTACAACCGCACACGAAACCCGATGTATCTTGCAGCCTTGATAGCGTTTTTCGGGCTGGCGCTCGCAACCGGCAATCCCTGGCGCTGGTTTGTGCTTGTTCCCCTGTTCTTTGGCTTGCAAGAACTGGCGGTGAAGCGAGAGGAGCAGCACCTGGCTGCACGTTTCGGCGACAGCTGGAAGACCTATCAGGCACGCGTGCCACGCTGGTGGTGATCAGGTCATTTGCCTGAAGCAAACAGCGCAGCATTGCGCTGGTCTATGCGGCGCAAATCATCCTTGCGGATGGTGAAGCCCTGACGGTCAAAATACTCAAGGACCAGAATGGCCATCTTGCGGCCAATGCCGATTTGATCGCGGAAAGCGGCTGCATTGAACCAGCCGTCAGTGCTTGCAGCAGCGGTTGACACTGCCACCTCAGCCAGTTCTGCCACAGAACTGCGCAACAGAAAATGATCCGTTGCCACCTCGTCAACATCGCCCCGTCTGGCAAGGCGCTTCAAAACCCCGCGCACCGTATCTTCCCTGCGGCGGAGCATCAAAGAGAGTTCATTGACACGGGGTGGCTTGAAACGTTCATCGCCGGACAGCATGGGCTGCAGCGCTTTCCAGAGTGCTTCGTGTTCAGGCGTCAGTCGCGGCACATGATCCGGCAAGCGCAGCAGATCACCGGTTGCGGCTATCTCGTTCCGCTTGATCATGTGTGCCGCAACAGCCGCAAAAGCGGCTGGCGAAAGACGATCCTCAAGCGCCAGGCGCAGACGTTGCGCGCTCAGGCCCGCCTGATCGGAATGGCGCGTGTGATGTTCGGCAAGAACTTGCTTCAACTGGCGCACAAGGGTGAGTAAAACACCGGGATCAAACAACCAACCCTGACCATCATGCCTGAGATGCAGCAGGTTATGCTGTGTGATGACGGCTGCAAAAGCTGCCGGATCAAGCGCGTTCTGTGCGGCAAATGCCTCAAGGCAAAGGCAATGGGATGCGTGCAACAGCAGCTCAGGCAAAGCCTGCGCAGGGCCTTTTCCAGCCAAGGCGTGCAGCCCCAGCAAGCGCATGGGTAGGCGGCTCTGGCGCAGTGGAGGCTGGATATCCAGCACAACACCACCGCCAATTGTCCGACTGGCTGATGCATCCCGCAAGACGAAGTGATCCTGCTCCCATATAGCAGCGGGTCTGTCGAGCACGATGCGACCCAGCACTCTGCCCTTGTCTTGCGACAGGATGTTCAAACGCCCTGTCCATGCTCCGGTGCCGCTGTGCATATGGATGTTCAGAACACCAGACTTCGGTAGTTTTTCACCCGAAGCAAAGACCACAGAAACATCCATCCGTTGTGTCGGGCTATGCAAAGCAGAAGCCACCAGCACATCGCCACGGTGGATGTCCTCTGTGCTAACACTGGCCAGATTCACAGCCGCGCGATCTCCGGCTGTTGCATTCAGCACCGTATGGTTCTGCACTTGCAAGCCACGCACGCGGACCACTTGCCCCGATGGCGACAGAACCATGCGATCATCCAGCGCCACTGACCCTGCCTGCACACTGCCGGTGATAACGGAGCCTGATCCCTTGATTGTAAAAACACGATCGACAGGCATGCGGAAGGGCGCATCAGTTGTGTTGGTTTCAGCTGATTGAAACGTAAGAAGCCGCTGCTTCAACTCATCAATCCCATCGCCACGATTGGCAGACACTGGAATGATTTCAGCGCCTGAAAAAGAGGTGCTGTACAACAAACTGCGAAGCTCGGTCACACGGCTAGCAATCATAGCATCGTCGGCCAGATCTGCTTTCGTCAGCGCCACAACACAGTTCTTCAGCCCTACCAGCTCAGCAATCAGCAGATGCTCTCGCGTCTGTGGTTTGATGCCTTCGTTGGCCGCGACAACAAGCATAAGCGCACTGACACCAGTGATGCCCGCCAGCATGTTGCGGATATAGCCTTCATGGCCGGGAACATCGACAAAGCTGATGTTGCTGCCATCTGCCTGGGGCCAGTACGCAAAGCCAAGATCAATGGTAATGCCGCGCTGTTGTTCTTCCTTCAGGCGGTCTGCATTGATGCCCGTGATCGCCTTGACCAGACTTGTCTTGCCATGATCGATGTGGCCAGCCGTGCCTATGATCACTGGCGGGCTTTCAAATGATGCAGCTGATCTTCAAACCGCTGGATGTCATCAAGGCAGCGCAGATCAAGGAGCAACCCGCTATCGTGAATACGGCCAATGACTGGCATGGGAAGGCCACGCAGGCGCTTCGCCAGAGCATCCAGCGCGCGGCCAGAGACACCCTTGCCGGGGGTCACAGAAAGGCCCGCGCTGTCCATTGTTTCCAGCGGCAAGGCGCCTGAACCGATCTGGCTTTTCAGATCCACGACATCGACAATCCAGCCGGACCCGAGCATGGTTTGCAATGGCTCTTTCAGGCGTGTTGCAATTGCTGCAAGCTCTGCACGCTGGCGGGTGAAATAGCGCAGTGTGGGCAGCTTTTCTGGCAAGGTTTCCGGATTGCGATAAAGCTTCAACGTGGCAGCAAGGGCCGCAAGACGCAGCTTGTCCACTCGCAACGCCCGTTTGAGGTGATTGCGAGCGCATCGCTGCACCAGATCTTTTCGCCCGGCGATGATGCCAACCTGCGGACCGCCCAGCAACTTGTCGCCAGAGAACAGCACGAGATCAGCCCCGTCCTTCAAGGCATCCTGCACCGTGCGCTCACGCTTTATGCCGTAACGCGAGAGATCAATCAAAGTGCCTGAGCCAAGATCATCAATCAGAGGCAGGCCATGGGCATGCGCCAGTTCTGCCAGCGCCTCCGGCTCAACCTCTGCCGTGAAGCCTTCGATCCTATAATTCGAGGTGTGCACCTTCATGATGCTGGCCGTGCGAGCGGTGATAGCCTCCCGGTAATCAGCGGGGTGTGTGCGGTTGGTAGTGCCGACCTCGCGCAGCTTCGCACCGGCGCGTCGCATGATATCGGGGATGCGGAATGAGCCACCAATTTCGATCAATTCGCCGCGCGAAACAATGGTTTCCCTGCCTGCAGAAAGCGACGACAAGACCAGCAGCACTGCCGCTGCCGCGTTGTTGACTATCACGCAATCCTCAGCACCGGTAAGCTCACACACAAGACCGCGGACGTGATCATCCCGCTCGCCGCGCCTGCCTGTCTCGATGTCGTATTCCAGATTGGTGGCATCGCGCATCACCGCTGCAACCGCTTCCACCGCCTCTTCAGGCAGGATGGCTCGCCCCAGATTAGTGTGCAGAACTGTGCCAGTCAGGTTGAACAGAGGTCGCAGGGTCGATGCATCAGCTGCAATCAGGCGGTCCAGCGCAGTGCGTGCAATGTCCGCCGCATCATGCAATCCGCCCTCGCTTGATCGATTATTCCGCAGCTCCTGCAAACAGCTGCGGATAGAATTTGTGGCCGCTTCGCGCCCAAAGCGCGCAATCACAAGCTGTCCTGATGGCGACAGCAAGACAAAATCGACCGAAGGGAACGGACTCCGAGCAGGCGGAGCTGATCTTTTTGTGCTTTTTTTGTCCACAGATGCCATTTGAATGCAGTTATCAACAATCTGTTGCATCAGTTCAACAGCCAGATAACGCATCACAGGATATTGTTCTACTGTTGCAGAACAAGGATGGGGCACGGGTGACAAGTCTATCAAGCCAGCGCACGGTTGATCCGGCGGAACAGGCAGCCCTGCTGCTGTTCAGGCTTGGCTTTGGCATGCTTTGCATCCTGCTGCCTGTCGTTTCCATTTTCTCACGGCGCGCCATGGTAATCATCGCGCCAATCGGCGCAATCATAATGATTTCAGCTGCCCTGCTGATGAAGAGCAAGGCGGATGCGCCGGCGCGCTTCTGGCAAAGCCTGCAGCACCCATGCGGCCTCGCCATCATGTTTCTGATTGGTTGGGCCACCATATCCCTGCTGTGGACACCCTTTCCTGGTGCGGGCGCTGAGCGTCTTGTCCGTGTGTCGGGCACAGGTGCTTTGGCCGTTGGTGCTATCCTTGCCATGCCGGAGCGCATGCGTGCCTCCAACCTCTATCTGCTGTCGGTTGGTGTGGGCCTCGCGTCTGTCATTGCGCTGACTGCAGGCCTTGTGCGCGCCCCCTTCTCCGATGACATCATGCTGGAGCGGGCAACGATCCTCATCACCCTTCTCGCCTGGCCTGCCGTCACATGGCTCTCGATGAAAAAGCGCAGCTTGCCTGCCATGGCCATTGCCGGCAGCATTGGTGTGCTTGCCATCGTTCTGCAGGGACCGCAGGTTTTGCCTGCATTACTGGTTGGCGCTGTCCTGCTCGGGGGTGCCATGAGCAACCTGCGGGCAACCTCCACAGCTTTCATGACGGCAGTTGCCTTGCTCATTATGGCAGCGCCGGTCATTGCTCTTATGCTGTCTTTCCTGGCACCTCAGGAAAGTGGCTTTGGCCGAACAATGCAGGTCTGGGCCGAGGTTATTGTGGCGGAACCCTCCCGCTTGCTGACAGGACACGGCGTCGAAACGGCATTGCGCAACCGTGTATCTCTCGCGCTGGATACGTCAGCTCCCAAGAGCCTGCTGTTTGAAATCTGGTATGAATTTGGCCTGCTGGGTGCGCTTGCGACAACTGCCGCGCTTGTCTTTGGCATCAGGGCAATTGCAGGGCAGTTGCGTGTGATCAGCCCCTTTGCGCTGGGCTGCATGGGCTTTGCCTTTGCCTTGTCCGTCATGGGCCTTGGCACATCCCAGACATGGTGGCTGACAGCGCTTGCAACCACAGCCATTGCCTTCGGCGCTGTTGTCAATGGTGCCTACCGGACCGAGAGGCCGCAAGCGCAGGCAGACAACCTCTGACATCCGTGGAAGGCAAGCGGTGCGCATGGCCATTACGTTGCATTTTCTGGGCACCAAGGGCGGGCCTGCCATTCGCCCCGGCGGGCCGTCACCCACGTCCCATCTGCTTGATGTCGATGGCAAGCTCTATGTGATCGATTGTGGTCTTGGCGTGACACGCGGGTTTGTTGAAACCGGCCATTCGCTCAAAAGCCTTGAGATGATCATCATTACCCATCACCATTCGGACCATAATCTGGAGTTTGGCAACCTTGTCCACACCGCCTGGACAAGTGGCCTCAACAACTCTGTCAAAGCATATGGCCCCGCCGGGTTGGCGGCCATGTGGCCGCTCTTCTGCCAGCTCAATGCCTTTGACATTGCAACCCGCATTGCGGATGAGGGCCGCCCGCCGCTGGCAGACATGGTGTCCGTGCAGGACTATGCAGATGGGCCGGTGTTTGACGACGGGATTGTGCGCGTGGAAGCGCTGCGCAACATCCACCCGCCAGTCACTGACAGCTTCGCCCTGCGTTTCACGATCCGTCAGGGCACGCAAACACGCACAATCGTCTTTTCAGGCGATACGGCCTATCTGCCCGCCATGGTAGATTTCGCCAAAGGTGCTGACATGCTTGTGCATGAAGCGATGTATCTTCCCGGCGTTGACCGGCTTGTTGCCAGAACCGGCAATGCCACCCGCCTGAAGCAGCATCTGATGGCCAGTCACACACTTGTGGAAGATGTCGGCAGCATCGCCAAAGCCGCCGGGGTTCAGCATCTCGTGCTCAACCATCTGGTTCCTGCGGATGATCCCGAGACAACACCAGCGCATTGGGAGGCCGCCGCCAGAACCACGTTCGATGGACAATTGACCGTCTCGCATGACGGATTGGCAATCAAGCTCGCCTGACGCGACCTCGGATCAATCCGCTTTTTTGATCGAGCTTGTGGTGTCAGGCACTATTCCCGGTGGCAGCAGGCGCATGGGCGCACGGCGGGCCGGTTCGGGGCGCAGAACATCAGCGTCTCTTTGAGCGCTTGAGCGTGTCGGAAACGCAGGCATGGATGGCAGCGGCTGCGCAGGCACATTGACAATGCGCGTGTCGGGCTTTGGCTCAGGCTTCAGCATGCGCCGCGCGCCGATATCAAAGCGCCCGTCTTTCCAGTCCTGAAACTGTTTTTCTGTGCCAAAGAAGGCGTTGCGATCCACATCACCTGTTATGCCGGGCACGCGGCCTGTGGCCGTGAATTGCCAGAACTCCCACGGGCGGTTCTCATAACGCACATGCGGCTTGGCGGCGACAGAGCGAATCCAGAAGGGATAATCGTTGAACTCGGTTGTGCCTTCCAGCACATCTTCATGGAAGGTGATGTCTGTGTAGATGATTGGCTTCTTGCCGTAATGCGCCTCGAAAGCGCGCAGCATCTCGCGCATCTTGGCGCGCGCCGTCGTCACGTTGGTGCTTGGGCAACGCGACATGTGGTTCCACTCGACATCCAGAACCGGCGGCAACGCTTCAGGGTCCTTGGGAACATTGCGGATGAACCAGCGGATTTGATCCTTGGCAGGGCGGCACCAGAACACGAAATGATAGGCACCACGTGGCACACCATGCTCTTTCGCACCGTCCCAGTTATCGCGGAAATGCGAGTCAAGATGATCACCACCCTCGGTCGCCTTGATGAAGGCAAAGCGTGTGCCGGCTTTTTTCACCTGCGCCCAGTCAATGTCGCGCTGGTACTTCGATACATCGATGCCCTGCACGGAATGCTGGCGTGCGGCAGCCACACCATCATGGGGGGCAGAGTCGCCCTTGCGGGGATAGGGATTTTTGGCAAGCGCTGATGATGGAACCATGGCCACAGCCACAGCCATCGCTGAAAGGGCCGCAAAGGCCACTTTCCACCTGAGGCGGATCTTCTCCAACATGACGCAACCCTTGTTGTTGCTGCCATGTTTCGCGCGAAAGTGGTTAAGGCCGGTTTACTTGTGCCGGTTAACTTCCGGTGATGATGAAGGAAGGGTTAAGGGTGACTCTGCCAAAGTGGCTGGGTCAAGCTGCCTCACCCTCACCGGCGTAATTCAGGCGGCTCGTTTTCATTGTCCTGAAGCGGTTCTTCAACCGGCGAAGGCCGCTCGCTCGTCTGTATCACGGCAGTTGGTGCGGGCGCCTGCTGTGGAGCAACTGGCGCCGGAACAGGGGCAGGAGCCGCCGCAAACCGTGAAGCCGGGGTGCGCAGGGCAATGTCATACTGTCCGGCAAGCCAGGCCTGGAATTCCTGCTCGGAGCCATAAAACGCGTTGCGGTCCACATTGCCGTTGATGCCGGGAATGCGGCCAGTGGTGGTGTATTGCCAGAACTCCCAGCGCCGGTCCTGATAGCGCTCTTCAGGGCGCGCTGCAGTAGACCTGATCCAGAACGGGTAGCCGTCAAACTCGCGCACACCTTCCAGCACATCCTTGTGGAAGCTGATGTCGGTGTAGATGATTGGGCGGCGACCCGTATGCTGCTCCAGCTCACGCAGCATCAGGCGCATTTTCTCGATGGCCACCTGCCGCGAAACCTTGCGCGGGCAGGTGCGGGAGTGGCCGTTCCACTCGACATCCAGAACCGGTGGCAATGTCAGATTGTCGCGTGTGCTGGGGATATGCTGGATGAACCACTGCGCCTGCTCATGCGCCGGGCGACACCAGTAAACAAAGTGATAGGCCCCGACAGGCACACCAGCCGCGCGAGCTCCCGCCCAGTTCTCGCGAAAGCGCGGATCGATATGATCACCGCCCTCGGTGGCCTTGATGAAGGCAAAGCGCGTGCCTGCAGCGCGCACGGTGCGCCAGTCGATGTTGCTTTGCCAACGAGAGATATCAATGCCGTGGATAGGATAACGGCTGGCGGAAGCAACGCCGGGATGGGGCTTGGCATCGCTCTTTTGCGAGTAGCGCCAGGAATGATCCTCTGTCGCGCAACCAACAAGCAGAAGCACGGCAGCAAGGGCTGCGCCGCAAAGACCCAGACTGGTTTTCAATGACTTTTTCATAGCCTGTCTATTGAGCATTTTTCCTTAATGAAACCTTGCTGGCTTCACCTCAAATGAAGATCAAAGCTGTTTGGCAGCGGGATATCGGCGCAACAATTGTCCGGCTTTTTCACGGCCAATGCGCAGGGAAATCTGGCTGTCGCCATTCTTGCGCAGCTTGCGCACAAGCACCTCGCCCAGCGTATAAAGCCAGCTCAAGCCTTCGCCATCAGCGGCCGGAACAGTGAGCTGGTACAAATCACGGCCCACCGCCATGCGGCTTTCGATAGCGTCTTTCAGTCCGTCAAAGCCTTCACCGGTCAGCGCTGAAATAAGGATGGGACGAGCCGTGCCTGATTTGGCAAGACTCTGGTTTTCAAGCTGAAAACGCGCAGAGGGAGACAACAGGTCCACCTTGTTCCATACTTCTACGACACGCTCCTGATTGGCTGCATTGATGCCCAGCTCGCCCAGAATGGCCGTGACATCCTCGCCCTGCGCCTCCGCATCTTCATGCGCCATATCGCGGACATGCAGGATGATATCGGCCAGCAGCACATCTTCCAATGTCGCTCTGAAGGCGGCAATCAGGGTTGTTGGAAGATCAGAAATGAAACCGACGGTATCAGACAGAATCACATCGAGCCCTGCCTTCAGCTTGACCACACGGGCTGTGGGATCAAGCGTCGCAAACAGCATGTCTTTCGCCAGAACTTCGGATTTCGTGAGCGTATTGAAGAGCGTGGATTTGCCGGCGTTGGTGTAACCCACCAGCGCAACAGTCGGATACGGCACGCGCTCTCGCCCTGCCCTGTGCAGGCCACGGGTGCGCTTCACCTGATCCAGCTCGCGCGTCAGTTTCGTCATGCGCTCCTGAATCAGGCGTCTGTCGGTTTCGATCTGCGTTTCACCGGGGCCGCCCATGAAGCCGAAACCACCGCGCTGCCGCTCAAGGTGGGTCCAGGAACGGACAAGGCGGCTTTTCTGGTAGGAAAGATGGGCGAGCTCAACCTGCAAGGTGCCTTCGCGCGTGCGGGCGCGCCTGCCAAAAATTTCCAGAATGAGCCCAGTTCGATCAATCACCTTGGCCGCAAAAGCTTTCTCAAGGTTGCGCTGCTGAACAGGGGTGAGAGCCGCATCGACTATGACGAGGGCTATCTCGTTTTCAGCCACAAAGGCTGCAACCTCTTCCACCTTTCCCTTGCCGAGATAGGTGGCGGGGCGCGGAAGATCCGTTCCGGCAATCAACGATTTGACCACAAAGAGATCAATGGCTAGCGCAAGGCCAACGGCTTCTTCAAGCCTTGCCTCTGACTGCCGGGTGGGTGCTGTCTCGCCAATGCCCTTGCGGAACTTCAGCCTGTAAGGACCAACGACACAGGTGCGGGTATTGACGGCAATGGTCTGCTCGACCTCGGCCTTCCGCTGGAGCATCTTGATGCTGCCAGCAGAACTGCCTTCCGTGGCTTTAGACAACCCGTGTCATCCTATCAGGCTTCTTCAGCTGGTTCGAAAAGCTGAAGTGGCGCGCCCGGCATGATTGTTGAAATAGCATGCTTGTAAACGAGCTGCGAATGACCATCGCGGCGCAACAGCACGCAGAAATTATCGAACCATGTAACCACGCCCTGTAGCTTCACACCGTTGACGAGAAAAATGGTCAGTGGGATCTTGTTCTTCCGAACATAGTTTAAAAATGTGTCTTGCAAATTTTGTGTTTTTTCGTTTGCCATTCCCCGCCAGCCTTCGGTCTTGCTTATAATCATCGTTCACGATGATCCGCATGTAATGCACCTAGGTAATATACTATCCAAGTGACAGATTTTCTGCAACTTTTTTCAAGCAGAGTAATGCTCAAACCAGCAGGCTCGAGCATCACGGTCACGTTTATTCTCCTCCGACACCCAGTGTTTTCAACTTGCGGTGGAGTGCGGACCGCTCCATACCGATAAATTCGGATGTGCGGGAAATGTTGCCCCCAAATCGGTTTATCTGGGTGATAAGGTACTCCCTTTCGAAAACTTCCCGGGCTTCACGCAGCGGCAATGAGAGCAATTTTTCGCCCCCCGTACCACCGGGCGTTGGTGGTGCCATGGCTCCCAGCTCCTGCGGCAATAAGTCCACAGTGATGTCAGTATCACCCTCACCAGCATTGAGGATCATCAATCGCTCTACATTGTTACGTAACTGACGAATATTTCCAGGCCAGTCATGCGACTGCAAAACTGCCATAGCATCATCAGTGATTCGTCTTTTGGGAATTCCGGTTGAGGTCGATATCTGCTCCATGAAGAAGCCTATCAATTCCGGCACGTCATCGCGCCGCTCGGCCAATCCGGGAGCGCGCACCGGCACAACATTCAACCGGTGAAACAGGTCCTCACGGAAATGGCCAGATGCAATGTCAGCCTGCAAATCACGGCTGGTTGAGGAAATGATGCGCACATCAACCGAGACGCGTGCTGCTCCTCCCACACGCTGAAAATTCTGGTCTACAAGAACACGCAGAATTTTGCTCTGGGTTTCTTTTGGCATGTCGCCCACTTCATCAAGATAAAGTGTGCCGCCATGTGCTTCTTCCAGTGCGCCGATACGCATCAATTTGCCGTCGCTGGCCTCAACGCCGAAGAGATGTTCTTCCATGGTTTCAGGCGCAATGGTTGCAGCGCTCAGCACGATAAACGGACCACTGGCTCTTGATGAAAGCCCATGGATGGTTCTGGCCATCAGTTCCTTGCCGGTGCCCGCTGCACCGCCAATCAAGACCCGCGCATTCGTCGGGGCCACGCGCTCAAGCTGCTGCCGCAACTGGCCAACCACGGTCGACTTGCCGACGATCCTGTGGGTGTCCCCTGCCCGCACCTTGAGTTCACGCACCTCGCGCTTCAGCTGAGATGTTTCAAGCGCACGGTTGGCAACGAGAATGAGCCTGTCAGCCTTGAAAGGCTTCTCGATGAAATCGTAGGCGCCCTTGCGAATGGCGGATACCGCTGTTTCGATGTTGCCATGACCCGAGATCATGACGACAGGCAGATCAGGGTGTGTTTCCTTGATGACTTCGAGCACCTGCAAGCCATCAAGACGGCTGCCCTGCATCCAGATATCGAGGAACACCAAGCCCGGCCTGCGGCTCTGGATGGCTGCAAGCGCCTCATCGGCGTTGCGTGCAGTCCGGGTGCGAAACCCTTCGTCATCCAGAATACCTGCGACGAGCTCGCGGATGTCCGCTTCGTCATCAACAACGAGAATATCAGCACTCATGTCGTGATCTTTCGTTCTTCGGTGATTTGAAAGTCTGTTTTACCATTGGCGCGGGAAGGCCGTTTTTCCACATCGTCCAGTCCGTTTGCCGAAGCATCGTGATCAGGGTCCAGTGTCATGCGCACCATCGCCCCACCTGAGCCATCAGGGTTGTCGAGAAGCTGGATACCGCCGCCATGTTCTTCAAATATCTTGGCAACAATGGCCAGACCAAGGCCTGTGCCACCCTCGCGGGTGGTCATGTAGGGCTCGAGCAGGCGCTGGCGGTTCTCAGACGGAAAGCCCACGCCATTGTCGCTGACATCAATGACAAGGTGATCATTGGCAGCTTTGGACAGCTCAAGGCGAATGCGCTTGTCAGTGCCACCTACATCGCCCTTGGCTTCAATGCCCTCGGAGGCATTTTTCAGGATATTCTGCACAGCCTGCCCCACAAGACGGCGGTCAAACTGTACCGGCATCGGCTGCTGCGGGAGATTGTCGCTGAAATCAATGGCTGGATGCGCTACCCTCATCATAAAGAGAGACTGGCGCAGCACATCGACAATATCCTCACGCTCAACCGTTGGCTTGGGCATGCGGGCAAAGGACGAGAACTCGTCCACCATGCGGCGGATATCATCCACCTGCCGGATAATCGTATCCGTGCACTGATCAAAAATCTCACGATCCTCGACAATATGGCGGCCATACTTGCGGCGGATGCGCTCTGCCGACAGCTGAATGGGTGTCAGCGGGTTCTTGATCTCGTGGGCGATGCGGCGTGCCACATCAGCCCAGGCGGAGGTGCGCTGTGCTGTGACAAGCTCGGAAATATCATCCAGTGTGATGACAAAACCGCGCATGTCAGCCGCTGACTGCTCGGAGGTCACGCGGACAAAAAGCGTTGTCTCATGCCCGTTGCGCAACACCTCGATCTGCCGCTGCAGCGTGCGGGCACGGCCAGCACGGGCCTCCTGAAACAGCGTGTCAATCTCGGGGGCAATGTCCGCAAGGCGCTTGTCTGTCAAAGACTGACCAAGGATTTTTTCAGCCACGGGGTTTGAGATGGCAATGATGCCATCATCCCCCAGACCCAGCACACCAACGGAGACGCCTGACAGGACGGCCTCCGTAAACTGCCGCCGCCTGTCGAGCGCATCACTGGCTGTCATCAGGCGGTTTTGCTGGCCGCGGATTTCCGCAATCATGTTGTTGAAGGTGCTGCCCAGACGACCGATATCACCCTCTGATTTCTGGATGGGAACCTGCACATAAAGGTTACCCGCAGCCACAGCGTCTGTAGCCGTGATCAGGCGGCGGATGGGCGCTACCAATCTGTCGGCAAAGGCAAGGCCGATCCAGATGGCACTCAAAAGCAGCATCAGCGTGATGATCGCAAACATAATGGCAAAGGCACGCTGCACATTGCCGCGTTGCGTGTCGAGCAAGGTGTATTGCTCCTCAGCCTGCTCGGCGACACGACCGAAAGCAACAGCGCGCTGGTCCACCTGTCGGGCCACAAACAGAAAACCACCTTCAAACGCCGGCAGGCTGATCAGGGCACCGACGTGCCGGGAAGAAATCAGGCAAGGCGGCTCGGGCGTTGCGGCCTCCTTGAAATCCTGTTCGCGGGGCGGAAGTGGCTCTTCGGGCGAACGCGTATCAGCCCTTTCGATGATCGTGCCTTCAGCTGTCATGACAACCGCAAACGGAAAGCCAAGCGTAATGGCACGGGTTGTCAGGAAGTTTTTGAACACTGTCCTGTTCTGATCATAGACGCCGACCCGCTTTGCACGGTCAATGTCCTCAGCCATCAGGCGCATTTCGCGCCCGACATTCTGGCAAAGCTGCTGCTGATAGCCTTGGGCAATGGTGCCTGAGTTGGTGACCAGCTCTTTCAAGGCACCCGAAAACCATGGGTTGAGACCGCGCTCAAGCGTGATGCTGGCGATGATCGCGATCAGGATAGTGGGAACGGCGGCAACAAGGGTGAACAGGCCCACAATTCTGGTGTGCAACCGTGCACCAGCCTGTCCGCGTTTGCGCTCGCGGAACAGGCGGAACACATCAATCAGCACGACACCAAACAAAAGAACAGCAACGAGCGATGTGCCAACCACCAGACGGAAGAGCCGCGCCTGCGTCAACTGCACGTCAATTGACCCGCTCATCAGGGCAAAGGTTGCAATGAGACTTGCAACCGCGAGTACAAAGGCCCCGACACGCACGATGCCCAACAGCCTCGACCGGAAGGTCGATGCCTGTTCAACAGCCGCCGGTAGTGGCATTTCCGTCATCAAAACTCTTGCGAATGATCCCCTGTAGCCAAGGGCGTTTGTCTGGACGCACGATTCAGTGCGACTTCATTACAACACTGTTGCATGAATTAGACAATCGTGGGGCATTCACAAGAGAGAGATTCAGATTGCTCAGCGTATGGAACGGATAACCCGGATATCAAGCTCGCGGATTTTCTTGCGCAGGGTGTTGCGGTTGACCCCAAGCAGATCCGCCGCCTTGATCTGGTTGCCGCGCGTTGCTGCCAGCACAGCACCGATCAGCGGGCCTTCGACATCCTGCAGAACACGGTCATATAGACCCGGCGGGGGAAGATCGTTGCCAAAAGCAGCGAAGTAGCGCGCGAAATGATTTTCCATGAAGCTTGTAATGTCCTCAGGTTGCTCACCACTGGCATGAACGCTTTTTGTCGAATGGGCTTTGACAGGAATATCAAGCTCAGCCTCAATGATCGGCGCAGTAACAATATCCTGCGGGCAAAGAGCCGCGAGACGACGAACGACATTCTCCAGTTCACGGATATTGCCGGGCCAATGATAGGCCTTGAGGCGATCCAGCGCTCCGGCATCAATCTGCTTGCGCGGCATGCCTTCCTTTTCAGCCTGATTGAAGAAATGCCGGACGAGATCAGGAATATCGCCGGAGCGCTCGCGCAACGGAGGCAGGCGCAGCGGCACAACATTCAGGCGGAAATAGAGGTCTTCGCGGAACAAGCCTGTCTGGATCAGGCCGCGCAAATCCTTGTTCGTCGCAGCGACAATACGCACATTCGTCTTGATCGGCGTGCGGCCGCCAACGGTGGTGTATTCCCCCTGCTGCAACACGCGCAGCAACCGGGTTTGCGCTTCCATGGGCATATCGCCTATTTCATCCATGAACAGCGTGCCACCTTCAGCCTGCTCGAAGCGGCCGACACTGCGCTGGTTAGCACCTGTGAAAGCGCCCTTCTCATGGCCGAAGAGTTCTGACTCGATCAGTTCTTTCGGGATAGCCGCCATGTTGATGGCAACAAAAGGACCGTTCTTGCGCTTGCCGAAGTCATGCAGGGCGCGCGCCACAAGTTCCTTGCCTGTACCTGACTCGCCGTTGATTAGCACAGTGAGATCGATGTGCATCAACCGCGCCAGTGTGCGGTAAATCTCCTGCATGGCGGGCGAGCGCCCCACCAGCGGCAATTCCTCGTTAGCTTCTGGCGAAGCAACAGGGACGGATCGCGGCTCGGCCAGAGCGCGGCCAACAATCCCTGAAAGTTCAGCCAGATCAAATGGTTTTGGCAGATATTCATAGGCGCCGAGTTCAGACGCCTTGATAGCTGTCATGAAAGTGTTCTGCGCACTCATCACCACAATTGGCAATTGCGGGCGCAGTTTGCGGATGCGGGGGATGAGATCGAAGGCGTTTTCATCCGGCATCATAACGTCGGTTACAACGATGTCGCCCTCGCCGCTTTGAACAAACTTCCAAAGCGAGGCGGCGTTGCTCGCAGAGCGCACTTCAAAGCCCGCGCGTGTCAGCGCCTGCCCCACGACAGTGCGAATGGCTGAATCGTCGTCCGCTACAATCACCACACCTGACTTTTGCATCACTATTCGCCTGCTCCTGCCACAGCGTCAGTTGCCAGGCGGTCTGTCTGGAGGGGCAGCAGCAAACGAAAAACTGTTCGTCTGGCCACACTGTCACATTCCACGATACCGCCATGGTCACCGATCACTTTGGCTACCAATGCAAGACCAAGGCCATTTCCAGTTGTCTTTGTTGTGACAAAGGGATCGAACAGATTTTGCCTGATATCATCAGGTACACCTGGGCCATTGTCGCGTACGCAGACTTCCAGCGGCAGACGCACGCGCTCATCCGATCCTGGCACCACCATGCGCACCCCGGGACGATAAGCGGTCGTCAGCTGGATCTCCCCATCCGGATCAGAACCGATAGCCTCGGCCGCGTTTTTCACAAGGTTCAGGAGCACCTGTATCAGCTGATCCCGGTTGCAGAGAACCGGCGGCAATGAAGGGTCATAGTCCACCACGAGCCGCAGGTTGCGGGCAAAACCAGCCGATGCGAGATGGCGCACATGATCCAGCAAAGCATGGATGTTCACAGGCTCCATGTGGGGTGCGCGGCCATCCGAGAACATCTCAAAACGGTCAACCAGCTTGACGATGCGGTCGGTTTCATCCCGGATGAGCTGGGTGAGAATACGGTCCTCATCGGTCACAGCGCTGTCAAGCAACTGCGCCGCGCCCCGGATGCCGGACAGCGGATTTTTGATCTCATGCGCCAGCATGGCAGCCAATGCCGAGACAGAACGCACTGCACCGCGATGGTTGAGCTGCCTGCTGAACTTGTCAGCAATCGTGCGCTCGTGGATCATCACAATCGTAACATCCGGCTCATCCGGCAGTGGGCCTGCATGGATATCGACAAGACGTTCGGTCATCTGACGGGCTGCACCCAGATCAACCCTGTAGATGTTGAACGATGAATTTTCCGCCTGAGATTGCGAAACCAGCGAAGCCAGCGAGGAGTTGGGGCCGCATAATCGGCTGATGTTGCTGCGCTGCAAGAAGCTGAGGCCCATGTCAAAAAACGCTTCCGCAGCCGGATTGGCATCGAGAAGCGCGCCATTCCTGTTCACGAGCAGGATGGGATGCGGCAACGCCTGCGCCACCTTGTCCAGCGATGGATTATCATCTCTTTTGTTGGTATTCTTGCTCATCAGGCAGCATTTCTCGTCGGAATGGCCATAAAAGCCTGCTCAAGACCCTTGAGCACAGCAGCAGGATCGTCACTGGAGCAAAGCTCGGCCCGCAAGGCGATGGCATCGGGCGATCCCCGTTCAGCCGCCTCCTCAAGATAGGCCACAACATGCTTGCGCGCGTGGCGCACACCAACAGCGGCACCCATGCTGGACACCAGAAACTGGTAATGCGCAGTGGCTGCATCCGCCATCTCAGCCGCTGATGGGGCCTGCCATGACTGCCCTTTGAGGCGGGCTGCCACTTCTCCCACAAGCCATGGTCGCCCAAGAGCGGCACGGCCAATCATCACTGCGGCTGCGCCCGACTGCTGCAAGGCCTCATCCGCATCAGCATGCCCTTTGATGTCGCCATTGACCACAACCGGCAGAGATGTCGCCTCCACCGTGCGTCGCACCAATTCCCAGCGGGCAGTGCCCTTGTAAAACTGGCAGCGTGTGCGGCCATGAACCGTGATCATGCGCACGCCCAATGCCTCGGCGCGGCGTGCAAGTTCTGGTGCGTTCAGGCTGTTATCATCCCATCCCAACCGCATCTTCAGCGTCACGGGTCGGGATGTGGCAGCCACCGTCGCCGCAATCAACCGCTGGGCTTGATCCAGATCACGCATCAGGGCTGATCCGGACCAGCCGTTGGTCACCCGCTTGGCGGGGCAACCCATGTTGATGTCAATCACATCAGCACCACCGGCTTCTGCCACCTTGGCGCCCTCGGCCATCCAGTGTGCCTCGCAGCCTGCAAGCTGCACCACGTGGGTGGCGATACCGTCACCTTCCATCCGCAGCACGGCTTCAGCCTTGCCCTGTGCAAGGTCATCCGAAGCCACCATTTCGGAGACAACAAGAGATGCTCCAAAGCGTTCCGCGGCACGGCGCAGGCCTGCATCCGTCACGCCAGACATCGGCGCAAGAATGGCTCCCTGAACCCGATCGAGAAACGGCAATGGATTTGGCTCTGCCTTAAATTCCGTCATTTGCCTATTTTTTGTGCATAAATTTTAGCTGCCTAAATTTAGCCCAATTGCTGCACTGCGGCAAGAACCAAAACGAGCACTGCTCTGGCATACCAGCGCCAAGCAAGATAGGATGAGCTATGTTTTCGCCAGACCTCACATCCCTCGCTGCTCAAACGCTCGCGCAGCTGCGCCTGCGGAACATGCGCTGTGTGACCGCCGAGAGCTGCACCGGCGGACTTGTGGCGGCTTTGCTGACATCCATCGCCGGATCATCTGATGTCGTGGAGCGCGGTTTCGTTACATATTCCAACGACTCCAAAACCGAAATGCTGGGTGTGCCAGCCGCAATCATCGCCACCCACGGTGCCGTGAGTGCTGAATGTGCGGAAGCCATGGCCAAGGGCGCGCTGGCCAACAGCCGGGCTGATATTGCGGTGTCAATCACTGGCATTGCAGGCCCCGGTGGCGGCTCTGATGCAAAGCCCGTGGGTCTGGTTTATCTCGCAGTGGCGACAGCAACGAAATGCAGTGTGGTGGAGATGCACTTTGGGTCTCTATCGCGTGATGTGATTAGGGAAGGGTCTGTCAGGAAAGCGCTTGAGATGATGGGTTAGGTTGGATTGGTCTGGTGAAAACCAACTGGCCTCTGTGCTGTCAACCCCCACCCTGACCCTCCCCCTTTCTGGGGGAGGGAACGCTCATCACGATGTTTGGTATTGTTTTAAACTTAGCGGGTTAAACACTTCACTCCCCCAGAAAGGGGGAGGG